>UQTV01000001.1 GCA_900544095.1 uncultured Collinsella sp. | reverse complement strand
TCCACGGCACCCTCGAGCTCGTGGAGCCCGGCGTCCCGGTCTTCCTGTTCATGGGCGAGGACGAGAACCGCAAGCTCGACGAGCGCGTCCGCGCCTTCCTGACCCGCGGCGTGACCGGCGACACCGACATCAACATCATCGACACCGCCGAGTTCGCGATCCCCGGCCTTGACGACGAGTTCCGCGTCATCGTGTCTCCGTGGATTCTGACGGTGCTCGTGACCGACCGCCTGGCTCGCTACTACGAGACGGTCACCAAGCACAACCTCAACTACCGTCGTTACTATCACCAGTTCGACTACTAATCGGTGACAAATAAGCTACTGATCAAGAAGCACCCTGCCCGGGCGCATGCGTCCGGGCATTTTTATGCCGAAATTCGCAAGAAAGGGGAATCGAATGAGGCAGTTTATCATTGCATCCCATGCCCATTTTGCGTCTGGAATCGTCGAGAGCATTGGACTGCTTTCCGGCGAGCGCGAAAACGTCCATGCGCTCTCTATGTATGTCGACGGAAACGAGGACCTGGCCAAAGAGACCGCAGCGATTCTGGACGGCTTTGCCGCGGACGATGAGGTCGTTGTTTGCACCGACCTCTTTGGCGGCAGTGTCAACAACGAGTTCACCAAGATCGTCCAGACGCGTCCCAACACGCACCTCGTGACCAATATGAACCTGCCGCTCCTTATTCAGCTGCTGTTCGTGCCCGAATCCACCCCGATCGATGAGGCCATCCGCCAGATCGTCGAGGCGGACGACACCAAGGTCAAGTACGTCAACGACCTGCTGGGGCAGGCCGAACTCGATGAGTTTTAACCACTAGGGAGCACATCATGATTCAGATGATTCGTGTAGATTATCGACTGCTTCACGGCCAGGTTGCCGTTAGCTGGACCTCGGCTCTGGGTGCCGACTGCATCCTGCTGGTGAGCGACACGGTCCTCAATGACAAGCTTCGTCTGCAGGCCCTGTCCCTTGCAAAGCCGGAGGGTTGCAAGGTCGTTGTCAAAAACACCGAGGACGCCGTCAAGGCGCTTCAGAGCGGTGTGACCGACAAGTACAAGCTCTTCGTGGTTTGCGAGACGATCCAGCAGGCCGGTGCCGTCGCCAAGGCGATGGGCGTCAAGAAGATCAACCTCGGCAATGTTGCCTTTAGCGAGGATGCCCGCCAGGTCTCGACGAGCGTGTTCCTCACGCCCGAAAACGAGGCATACGTCAAAGAGCTGCTCGGCGAGGGCTACGAGCTGTTCATTCAGATGATTCCGGCAGATGCGAAGACTGACGCCGCGAAGGTCATCGGTTAGGGGCCATCATGGTTATCAAGACAATCCTGATTTTCCTGATCGCCCTTTTGGGCTATTCCGAGTGGCTGACCGGTACGAGCTACCTCCAGCGCCCGATTGTGCTCGGACCTCTGGTTGGCCTTGTCATGGGCGACATGGTGACCGGCACGATCATGGGCGCCACGATGGAGCTTGCCATGGTCGGCGCCATCTCGGTCGGTGCGTATAACCCGCCCGATACGATTTCCGGAACCATTCTGGGTGTGTCGCTTGCCATGCAGGCCGGCGCGGACGCTTCGGCGGCCCTGACCTTGGGTATTCCCATCGCAACGATCGTCCTGGCGCTCGATACCGCCCTGGGCCAGCCGGTGATGCTGCTGCTGGTGCACCGTATCGACAAGAACGTCGAGGACGGAGACACCAAGGCCATCACGCGCAACATGCTCATCGCCGGTTACGCGCAGAGCTGGTGCGGCCTGCTGATTATTCCCCTGGCATTCTTCTTTGGCGCCGATGCCGTCGCCAGCCTGCTCAACATCATCCCCGATTTCGTTCAGACCGGCATGGATGTTGCCGCTGCCTTCTTGCCCGCACTCGGCTTTGCGATGCTGGCGCAGATGATTATGAACAAAACGGTGGCTCCGTTCTTCTTCGCTGGCTTCTTCCTCGTCGCCTACTTTGGCATTAGCACGACGGGCGTGGCGATCTTTGCCGCGATCATCGTCGTCGCGATGACGGTTTTGGGCGAGAAGAAAAAGGCGGAGCAGCCCGCAGTGGCAACCGAGGATCCTGCGATTGGGAGTGGGTTCGATGAGTTTTAAGTTTGAGTCTTCCTACGACGGGTTGATTACCCGCGCAGATCTTAAGAAGCTGTTCTGGCGCTCGATTCCCTATGAGCACTCCTGGAACTACGAGCGTATGGGCCATATCGGCTTTATGTGGGCCCTTATGCCGATCCTTCGCAAGCTGTATCCGCAGGATGCAGACTTTAAGGCCGCACTCAAGCGCCATATGGAGCTCTATAACGTCACGCCGTACATCTCGACGCTCCCCATGTCCATCGCCGCTGCAATGGAGGAGGTCAACGCTACTGACGATAGCTTTGACACGAGCGCGATCTCTAATGTCAAGCTTGCTTTGATGGGACCGCTGTCCGGCGTGGGCGATGCCTTCTACTGGGGCACGCTGCGAATTTTGGCAACGGGTGTCGGCACGTCGCTGGCGCTGCAGGGCTCCATTCTTGGACCGATTTTGTTCCTGCTCGTGTTCAACGTCCCTCACTACATCATCCGTTACCTGCTGACGTTTGTGGGATATCGCTTCGGCTCGGACATGATCAGCAAGGTCCAGGAATCGGGCATTATGGACACGATTGTCAAGATGGCCTCTATCATGGGTGCCATGGTGATCGGTGCTATGACCATGGAGATGGTCACCGTGGACATTCCGCTCATGGTCGGCGCGGGCGATGGTGCTCAGACGCTGGCCGAGCTGCTCAACGGAATCTTCCCGGGCTTTGTTACGTTGGGGCTGTTTGGAATCGTCTATCTCATGCTCAAGAAGAAGATGAATCCGCTGCTCATCATGCTCGTGATCCTGCTCGTGAGTATCGCCGGCGCGTTCTTTGGAGTGCTTGGTGTCCAGTAAAGTATCCGTCATAATGAGAACAATGTAAGAGGGGGCGTCGCGCACACTGTGCTGCGGCGCCCTTTTGCCGAAAGGTGGACAAGATGGAGTATCCGCAGCTTGCCGTCATGAATATCAGCCATCGTTATTTTGACCTTGAGGAGTTCTTTTCTTCGGCGTCGGCTTCGGGCTACACGTGTTGCGAGCTTTGGACCGGGGCGATGCATCTGTATGTCGATTGCCATGGATACGATTCGCTCGAGCAGGTGCGGGAGCTATCACAGCGGTATGGGGTTCGGATTGTGGGGCTTTGTCCCGAACAGAACAATCCCAAGCCGTGGAATATCGCGGCGCGCGGGAATGAGGCGCGCGCTCGCACGCTCGCGTACTTTAAGAACGTTGTGGATATCGCGGCGGAACTTGGAGCCGAGCAGGTCATGGTCTCGAGCGGCTGGGCATTTTTGAACGAGCCGATCGAGGACGCGTGGGGTCGCAGCGCCTCGATGCTGCGTGCGATTGCCGAGCATGCGGGAGAGCGCGGCGTGCGACTGGTGCTCGAGGCCCTACAGCCGGTTGAGTCGATGATCGTGAACTCGGCGGCCGATACGAAGCGCATGATCGGGGCAGTTGATCATCCGGCACTTAAGGCGTGTCTGGATTTGGGCGCTATGGCGGTGGCGGGGGATACCATCGACGATTATTTCGATCTGCTTGGCGATGATGTCGCCCACGTGCATTTTGTCGATGTTGCGGCAGATGGCACGACGCATCTTGCCTGGGGTGACGGCGACCGCAATATGCGCGCCGACCTGGATAGGCTGGTGGCGCGCGGCTATCGCGGAGTTGTTTCGGCCGAGACCTATGACTGGCGCTATTTTGCCGACCCCGCAGCTGCCGATGCGCAGGTAATGGCAGAGTATCGTCGTGCGATTGGCGCCTAGGTGGGGTTGGGCTGCGGCAATCTGCCCTATGTTTCCAAATGAATACGCTGTGAGCCGAGGGAGACGATTCTCCCCGCAAACACTCTAGTATGCTAAAGTACCCAGAAGACCGGCGGAGCTATGCCGGTCTTCTGTTCTATATGAACCGCAGCATGAGGAGGCTCACCAGATGACGGCCACACCGTGGGGATTCCGGGACATATTGCCCGAGGAGGCTCAGGCGCGCGAGGAGATCGCATGTACGGTGAAGGGCTGCTTCAGGGAGCATCATTACCTGCCGGTCGAGACGCCGCTGCTCGAGGACAAGGGTTCGCTCGAGAAAGGCGGCCGCATTGCGGACACGCCGTTTAAGCTCTTTGATGATGATGGTCGCCTGCTGGTGGTCCGTCCCGACAACACGCTGCCGATCGTGCGCTTGGTTTCGACCCGCATGTGCGCGGCCGACCTGCCCCTGCGCCTGCGCTACGAGGCGCCGGTGGTTCGCGAGTGCCAGCGCAATGCCGGCGGTTCGCGTCAGTTTACGCAGCTGGGCTTTGAGCTTATCGGCGCGGGCGATACCGCGGGTGATGTCGAGATTGTCTCGCTCGTGGCCGAGGCCGTGCGCAAGCTGGCGCTGCCCGATGCGCGCATTATCGCAGGTAGCGTTCGTCCTTTTAAGGAACTGCTCGCGGCGTGCGAGGATCGCGAGCTGGCTGCCGAGGCCCTTCGCTGCGTGCATGCCAACGACTTTGTGGGTCTTGATGCCCGCGTGGCGGCAAGCGCCGAGTCCGATGCCGTCAAGGCTGCCATTAGCGGGCTGCCGCGCCTGCACGGCGGTGCCGAGGTGCTCGACCGCGTGGATGCCCTGCTGGCGGCGGCGGGCATTGTCGCGCCGCTCACGCGCGAGCTGCGTGCCCTGGTCGAGGGCCTGGCTCCCGAGGACGCCCAGGTGCTGTCCTTCGACTTCTCCATCATGAACTCGTTTGATTACTACACGGGCCTGGTCTTTAAGGCCTATGCCGGTGGCTTGCCCGATCCGGTCGGTTCGGGCGGCCGCTACGACTCCATCTTTACCGGCGCATTTGGCGACGGCATCGAGGTGCCGGCGGCGGGTTTCGCCTTTTCGCTCGAGCGTCTGGAGGCCGCGCGCACCTCGGCCGAGGACGCCGCCCCCGATGGCGACCACGCCGTGGGCCGTGGCGCCGAGGGCCCGCTACGCATCGCCGTGCCCAAGGGCTCGCTCAAGGCCGACACGCTCGACGTGCTCGAGGCCGCGGGCTTGGATGTCTCGGAGTTGCGCGACCCCGGCCGTCACCTGATCGTGCGCGGCCGCGACACGCGTGCCGGCGAGGGCACGGTCGGCGATATCGAGTTTGTCATCGTGCGTCCCAGCGACGCGCCCGCTTTTGTGGGCTGTGGCGGTGCCGACTGCGGCATCTGCGGTTGGGACTCGCTTATCGAGGCAGACCTCAACCTGCTGCAGCTGGTCGATCTGGGCTACGGCCTGTGCGCGTTTATCGAGGCAGAGCCCGCGTGGCGCGCTGGTCAGGCCGAGCGCAACTATGCCCGTCGCGGGTCGCTTCGCGTGGCCACCAAGTATCCGCGCATCGCGAGCACCTGGTATGCCGAGCGCGGCGTGAACGCCGACATCGTTTCGCTGCACGGCAACATCGAGCTGGGCCCCATCGTCGGCATGACCGATCGCATCGTGGATATTACCGCCACGGGCGCTACGCTGCGCGACAACGACCTGGTCATCACCGGCCGCATCATGGACTGCACGGCCCGCTTCTTTGTCAATCCGGGTGCCGCACGTCTGGATCCGCGCGTGCGCAACCTGGCAGATCGCTTGGCCGCGGCCGTAAAGGACAAGCATTTTGAGCCCGTTGCGGGCTCGGCACAATAGCGCGAGCACGCACGGGCGCCCCAACGTCCGGGCGGCGGGCCGACTGGCGCCGCCGCCCGATCTCTCGTTTTTCGAACACAACCTCGACCGATAGGGGATACCGAAATGAAGACCATCAAGCTTGCTCCCGGTGAGCGCCTCGTTACCAACCAGCTCAACCGCAAGGGCGTGCTGCCGCAAAACATCATCGACGCCGCTCGCGATATCGTGGCCAACGTGCGTGCCAACGGCGATGCCGCGGTGCGCGATTACTGTCAGCGTTTTGACGGCGTTGAACTGCAGAGCTTCCGTCTGCCGCAAGAGCAGATCAATGCCGCGCTCGAAGGCCTCGATCCCGCTTTTGTCGCGGCGCTCGAAAAGGCTGCACGCCAGATTCGCGAGTTCCACCAGCGCGAGGTCGAGCAGAGCTGGTTTACCACGCGCCCGGACGGCACGATGCTCGGCGTTAAGGTGACCCCGCTTGCTGCGGCCGGTATCTACGTGCCGGGCGGTCGCGCGCAGTACCCCTCCACCGTGCTCATGAACGCCATTCCCGCCAAGGTGGCCGGCGTCAAGCGCGTGGTCATGGTGACCCCGCCGCAAAAGAATGGCCTGATCAGCCCCTACACGCTTGCCGCTGCCAAGCTCGGCGGCGTGGACGAAATCTATATGGTGGGCGGCGCCCAGGCCGTGGCCGCGCTGGCGTACGGTACCGAGACCATTCCGCGTGTCGACAAGATTACCGGCCCGGGCAACGCCTTTGTTGCCGCTGCCAAGCAGATTGTCTCGGGTGACGTGGGTATCGACATGGTCGCCGGTCCCTCCGAGGTCTGCGTGTTGGCCGATGCCACGGCCAAACCCATGGTGGTCGCGGCTGACTTGATGGCGCAGGCCGAGCACGATCCACTGGCTGCTTGCTACCTGGTGACCTGCGACGAGCAGTTTGCGCGCGAGGTCGAGGCGGGTATCGACATCCTGGTGGCGCAGTCCCCACGCGCCGAGATCACGCGCGCCTCGCTCGACAACGAGGGCGCCATCGTGGTGGCCGCCGACATGGCTGCCGCCGTCGAGGCCGTGAACACCGTGGCGCCCGAGCACCTTGAGCTGCACTGCAAGGATGCGATGGGCCTGCTCGGCGGCATTCGCAACGCCGGTGCCATCTTTGTGGGCGCTTGGAGCTCTGAGCCGCTCGGCGATTATGTTGCCGGCCCCAACCACACGTTGCCGACCGGCGGCACGGCCATGTTCTCCAACCCGCTTTCGGTCGAAGAGTTCGTCAAGCGCTCGAGTGTCATTTGCTATACACCCGAGGGCCTGCTCTCCGACGCTCCCGCCACGCAGCGTCTGTCCGAGGCCGAGGGCCTGTGGGCGCACGCGCTTTCGGCCGCCCTGCGTCGCCGCGTGTTGGAGCAGGGCGAGGGTGCCGTGAGCGCCGAGTCGCTCGCCGCGGCCGACCTGACCAAGGTTGCCTGGCCGGGCGACGCCGTGGAGACGGTTGCCGAGGGAGTGAACCTGGCGGCTGCAAGCGCGGATGTTGCCGGCGTGACCGGCGAGGAGGTCTAATATGGCCGAACTCACGCCGCGCGTGAAGGAGCTCGTCCAGCCCTATCTGGCCGGCATTGAGCCCTACGATCCTAACTTTACGCCCACGCGCATCAATCTTTCGGCCAACGAGAACACCTATCCCGTGCCCGTCGGCGTGCGCGAGGCGGTTGATGCGGCCCTGGCTGCCACACCGCTCAACCGCTATCCCGATCCCATGTCGAACGACCTGCGCGACGAGCTTGCTGCCTGGCATGGCGTGACGCGCGAGAGCATCTGCGTGGGAAACGGCGGCGACGAGCTGCTCTATAACTATCTGCTGGCGTTTGGTGGCGCGGGGAGGACCCTGCTCAACTGCCCGCCGTGCTTTAGCGAGTATGCCTTCTTTGCGTCTCTGTGCCAGACCGAGGTGCGCGATGTGTGGCGCGACCCGGCGACCTTTGAGCTCGACCAGGCAGCCGTGCTTGCGGCGGCACCCGAGTGCAACCTGGCCATCGTGACCTCGCCCAATAACCCCACGGGCGACGTGGCACCGCTCGACTTTGTCGCGGCGCTGTGCGATGCGTGCCCCGGCATGGTCATGGTCGACGAGGCCTACGTTGAGTTTGCCGACGATTCGTTTGGCGCGGCCACCACGGCGCAGGGACTTATCGCCGAGCATCCCAACCTGGTGATTCTGCATACGTTGTCCAAGGCGTTTGGCGCTGCCGGTACGCGTCTGGGTTACGTGATCGCGGCACCCGAAGTCATCGACGTGTTCGCGGCGATTCGCCAGATCTATTCAGTTAACGTGCTGAGCCAGGCGGCAGCACTTGCCTGCGTGCGTGCCCGCGATGCGTACGCGCCCGTGGTGGCACAGGTCGCATCCGAGCGCGAACGCGAGCTGTGCGCCCTGCGCGCAATGGCTGCCGAGGGCCTGCCCGTGGAGGTATGGCCGAGCGCGGCGAACTTTGTGCTCGTGCGCACGCCGCATGCCACGCGCGTGCGCGAGCGTCTGCGCGACGAGTATTCAATTTTGGTGCGCGACTTTAGCTACGCGCCGGGGCTCGCGGACTGCCTGCGCATTACCGTGGGTACCCCGCAAGAAAACGACGAGGTGCTGGCCGCGTTTGCCGCGCTGGTGAAGGAGGAGATGTAGATGGACCGCTATGCCGAGGTAACCCGCAAGACGGGCGAGACCGACATTGTCGTAAAGCTCGACCTGGACGGATCTGGCGTGTGCGATATCTCGACCGGCGTGCCGTTTTTCGACCACATGCTCAACGCCTTTGGCCGCCATGGTCTGTTCGATCTGACGGTGCACGCGGTGGGCGACGTTGAGGTCGACGCGCACCATACCGTCGAGGACACGGGCATTGTGCTGGGCGAGGCGTTTTGCCAGGCGCTGGGCGACAAGGCGGGTATTACGCGCTTTGCCGACGCGGCGATTGCCATGGACGAGACGCTCGTGATGGCCGCCGTGGACATTTCGGGTCGCGGCCAGGCCTATTGCGAGCTGCCCGTGCCGACCGAGCGCGTGGGTAGCTTTGATACTGAGCTAGCCGTCGAGTTCTTCTATGCCTTCGCGCGTGACGCCAAGCTCACGCTGCACGTGCGCGAGCTGGCGGGCGGTAACTCGCATCACATTATCGAGGCCGCCTTTAAGGCCGTGGGCCGCACGATGCGTCACGCCTGCGAGCTCGATCCCCGCGTGCAGGGCATCCCCAGCACTAAGGGCTCGCTGTAACCGCTGCAACCGCCGTAAGGGCAAAAACCACCACAAAGGGGACAGGCACCTTCGTGGTGGTTTTGGATGATGAGAAGTGGAGGGGTCGCGTGGGCGAACCGAAGATCGTGGTGGTCGATTACCACAAGGGTAACTTGTCGAGCGTCGTGCGCGGGCTTGCGCGCGCCGGTGCCGCCGCCTGCACGTCGGACGATCCGGAGCAGATCCGCAACGCGGACGGCCTGGTCATCCCGGGCGTGGGCGCGTTCTATGACGCGATCGCCTTTATGCGTCAGAGCGGCGAGGAGGTGGCCGTGCTCGATGCCGTTGCCGCCGGAACTCCGCTGCTCGGCATCTGCCTGGGCCTTCAGCTGTTTTTTGAGCGCGGCAACGAGGGCGTGCCTGCGAACGAGGACGCGGACGCGGACGACGATGCCTCCGAGCAGGCCGGTGGTCCCTGGGTCGATGGCCTGGGCATCATGCGTGGCTCGTGCACGCACCTGGAGTCGAGCCGTCTGAAGGTCCCGCACGTGGGCTGGGACCAGGTGCGCATGACGCCCGCCGGTGCGGCCGATCCGTTGCTTGCCGGTTTTGCCGAGGGCGCCAACATGTATTTCACTCACAGCTACGCGGTGGCCGACGACGTCGATGCCGCCGATGTGTTGGCGCGCACGCACTATACACGGAGCTTCCCGTGCATCGTGCGCCACGGCAACGTGTGGGGCTGCCAGTTCCATCCCGAGAAATCCTCTGCGCTGGGTCAGCGCATCCTTAAGAACTTCGTGAGCATCGTCGAGGGGGCCGGCCGATGATTCTGTTTCCCGCAATCGATTTGATCGGCGGCAAGGTCGTGCGCCTGGAGCGCGGCGACCGGAGCCGCTGTAAGGTGTATTCTGACGACCCCGTGGCCGTTGCCCGCTCCTTTGCCGAGCAGGGCGCGAGCTGGGTGCACGTCGTCGACCTGTCCGCTGCCTTTGGCGAGGACGAGGACGCGTGCGCTGCCAACTCGGCAGCGATTAAGGCCATCTGCGGCGTCGACGGTCTGTCCGCGGACGTGGGCGGCGGCGTTCGTTCGCTCGCGCGCATCGACGAGCTGGCCGGCTACGGCGCGCGTCGCATCGCGCTAGGCACGGTGCTCGTGACCGAGCCGGGATTTGCCGAGGTGGCGGCGCAAGGCTTTGGCGAGTTACTGGTGGCAGACATTGCCGCCCGTGACGGCCAGGTCAAGGTGAATGGTTGGCGCGACGGCGCGGGTGTGGCGCTCGACGACGCCGTGGCGCAGCTCACCGAGCTGGGCTTTAAGCATCTGGTGTATACCGACATCGCGCGCGATGGCATGCAGACGGGCATCGACGTGGCGGCGTATCGCCATGTGGCCGAGGTCGCGGGCTTTCCCGTCGTGGCTTCGGGCGGCATCTCGACGCTCGACGATATCCGCGCACTGGCCGCGGTGGGCGAGGGCGCGATTGAAGGTGCCATCACCGGCCGTGCGCTCTACGAGGGCAACTTTACGCTGGTACAGGCGTTGGCCGCTGCCCGAGGGGAGGAGTAGCCCATGCTTACCAAGCGCGTGATTCCCTGTCTGGATGTTAAGGACGGCCGCGTGGTCAAGGGCGTCAACTTTGTGAGCCTGCGCGATGCGGGCGACCCGGTGGAGCTGGCCCGTGCCTACGACCGCGAAGGTGCAGACGAGGTCGTCTTCCTGGACATTACCGCCACGAGCGACAACCGCGCGACGACCATCGAGATGGCGGCGCATGCGGCCGAGGAGCTCGCTATTCCCTATACCGTGGGCGGCGGTTTTCGCGACCTGGCGGGCATGCGAACCATGGTGGCGGCCGGTGCCGACAAGGTATCGCTCAACTCTGCCGCCGTGCGCGACCCGTCGCTGATCAGCCAAGCTGCCGCGGCGTTTGGCAGCCAGGCCGTGGTCGTGGCGATCGATGCCAAGCGCGTCGGCCTGCCTGGGCAGCCGGATGCCGACAAGTGGGAGGTTTTTACCGCAGGAGGCCGCAACGCCGCGGGTATCGATGCGGTGGCATGGGCCGAGGAGGCGGCTCGTCGCGGCGCCGGCGAGATTCTGCTGACCAGCATGGACCGCGACGGCACCAAGGCCGGCTTTGACCTGGCGCTCACCCGCGCCGTGGCGCGCGCGGTGCCGATCCCGGTGATCGCAAGCGGCGGCGTGGGCACGCTCGAGCATTTTGCCGAGGGCGTGATCGAGGGCGAAGCCGACGCCGTACTGGCGGCCAGCGTCTTTCACTTTGGAACCTTCAGCATTCGCCAGGTGAAGGAGTATATGGCCAGCCAAGGCATCCCTGTGAGGCTGGACTTCTAGTGCTGCGGCTTAGGCACCGCATCTTGCCGCTCAAACCGTCGCTCGCGTACCAAAGTACGCGTCGCTCCTCTTTCGCGGCAACCTGCGGCACCTGGACAACCCTCGCCGACCTGTGGGATTTCGTTTGTTACTTGGGAGAAATGATGACTGAGGTAATAAATGCTACCGAGCTTAAATACGACGCCCACGGGCTGATTCCTTGTGTGGTTCAGCAATATGACACCGGTGAGGTGCTTATGGTTGCTTGGATGAACGAGGAATCGGTGGGGCTGACGCTCAAGACCGGGACCACGTGGTTTTGGAGTCGCAGCCGTCAGGAGCTCTGGAACAAGGGCGCGACGAGTGGCAACATGCAGGAGGTCAAGGAGCTCTGGGCCGACTGCGATAGCGATACGCTGCTGGTCAAGGTGGACTCACCGGGCCCGGCCTGCCATACCGGCAACCGTACCTGCTTCTTTAAGCGCGTGGAAGGGGGAGTGCGATGAAAGTCGTGACGCCGTTCGAGGTCGCCGAATGCAACACCGAGCTCCTCCGCGCGGGCGTGCCATGCCGCGTGCACCTGACTGATGCCTGCGGGGCGCAGTCGCTTTGGCTCGAGGCCGAGAAGGAAAGGCTCAATGAGGCCCATGCCGTCATCGTCGAGTTCTTTGAGAAAAAGGGCGCAAAGCCTCGGTTCGATGAGACCGGTACCTACTTTACGCTGCAGTAACGAGAGGAAATAACCATGGGAGTCAGAACAGCTAACGTGCAGCCGGGAAACATCGGTGAGACGCTGACGGGACTGGCCGAGGTGATTCACGGTCGTCGCGACGCATCGCCGCAGGAGAGCTATACCGCGCGTCTGCTGACCGACGTCGAGGACGAGCTTCTCAAGAAGCTTGCCGAGGAGGCGAGCGAGGTGATCATGGCCTGCAAGGATAACGACCACGATCATATCCGCTACGAGGCCGGCGACCTGATCTACCACCTGCTCGTGACGCTCGAGCGCTACGGCATCACCCTCGACGAACTGGCCGGCGAACTCAACGCCCGCCGCCACTAGTCATTGGGGACGTTCTTAAACGACTAGTTAGGCGAGGGGCGTGGATTCCCATTCGCCGGTGGGGTGGGGGATATCGAAGGCCCGGTAGCCGCAGTCGTAGGCGTGGGCCTGGGCCTCGCGGATGTTCCAGCAGATGTCGCAGGCGCGGTGCGCGTCCGAGCCAAAGGTGATGGGCACCTCGGCATGGGCGAAGCGGCGCAACAGCCCGGTCGCGGGGTAGTAATCGTCGAGCCCCTTGCGCGGTGCGGCGGTCGAGACCTCAACGCGGCGACCCGTATCGTGGGCGCATTCGGCCATCTGCTCCCAAAACGGCGCGGGGTCAAAGTCGGGTGCAAAGCCGTCCTTCGAAAAGCGCATGACCAGGTCGGGATGGGCCATCGCGTCAAAGTTGAGTGAGCTTTCGCAAGCACGGCACCAGTCGTCGACGTAGCACTCCCACACGCCGCGCACGCCTAAGTTTTCCCAAACATGCAAGTTGGTATCGTCGTCGATCCAACCGCAAAGGGAATCGGGTGTATCGGGGCGCGCGACGTCCTCTGTCCCTGCCGTGCCCGCGGCGCCTGCCGCAATATCGTCCGGGTTGCCAATCCAGTGCACGCTGCCCAGACGTACGACGGCGCCCTGGGACCAGTGCTCTACCAAGGGCTCGCAGCCCTCGTACCAATCGCATTCAAAACCGTAGATAAAGGTGAGCTCCGGCGCAATCTGCGCGGCGAGTTTGCGGGCGTCCTCAAAGGCCAAACGATGTGCCGGCAAGTCGCCCTCGACGACCTGCACCTCGCAGTTAGCATCCATACTGGCGGGCAGGGTAAGGTGGTCGGTCGAGACCATGACGCGGCAGCCGGCGGCAGCAGCGGCACGGACGTTGTCCTCGAACGAGGCGTGCCCGTCCGAGAACGAGGTATGAGTATGGCAATCGACCAGCGGGCAGGCGGGCATGGTGACTCCTTTGCGTCAAGCGAATCCGCTTCATTGTAATGGCGCAGCTCTCAACACGCCGGGCACGCCGGGGGTCGAAATCGATTGGAAAGGCTGCGCGGCGCGCGGTGCGGCCTCGCTTGCGCTCTCAAAACATGTACATCAGCCTCCAAAACCGACAAAAAATAACATGTTTGGAGGCTGACGTACACGTTTGGATAGGGGCGAGGGCGGCGATGGACGAAAGTCACGTCTGCGCCACGTCCGATGTGCTAGCGTTTGGATGAACAAAATGAGCCCGTGCGGAAAGGATCCGGACCGTATGCAATGCGATAGCAAATCCCCGCTGTCTCGCGAGACCGATGCGCCCGAAACCATCGTCAAGCTGGAGTGCGACATCGACGATGCGTCGCCAGAGGTACTCGCCTACGCCGCCGGTCGCCTGCGCGAGGCGGGTGCGCGCGAGGTACACTGGCTGCCCGTTTATTGCAAGAAGGGCCGTCCCGGCTGGCAGCTGCAGGTGATCTGCTCGCATGAGGATATCGAGTGCCTGCAGACGATTATCTTTTTGGAAACCACGACCAATGGCATCCGGCGCCAGGTCATGGAGCGCGTTTGCCTGCCGCGTCGCTTTGAGCAGGTCGCAACGCCCTGGGGCGAGGTGTCCGTTAAGGTGGCAACCCTGCCCGACGGCAGCGAGCGCGCGGCGCCCGAGTACGAGGACTGCGCCCGCCTTGCCCGCGAGCACGGTGTGCCGCTCCAGCGCGTGATGCAGGCAGCACAAGCCGCGGCTCTGCAATTTGAGTGACACGGTCGGCGACGCGCCTCACCCACCCCATCAACCTCACCCGCCCCATCAACCTCACCGAAAGGACCACCATGAAATACCTCATCGCCTCCGACATCCACGGCTCGGCATACTGGACCGAGCGCCTGGTCACCGCCATCGAGTCCGAGCAGCCCGACCGCATCGTTCTGCTGGGCGACCTGCTCTACCATGGTCCGCGCAACGACCTGCCGCGCGACTATGCTCCCAAGCGCGTGATTCCGCTGCTCAACGCCCTGGCCGATCGCATCATCGCGGTGCGCGGCAACTGCGACGCCGAGGTCGACCAGATGGTCCTCGACTTCCCCGTCATGGCGGACTACGCCACGCTGTTCGACGAGACCGGCCGTGAACTGTTCCTGACGCACGGCCACGTTTTTGGCGCCGGTATGCACAACAGCGTCGACCACGTGCCCGCGCTGCCCGAGGGTTCCGCGCTCGTCTACGGTCACACGCACGTCAAGGTCAACGAGGAGAGCGCCGCGCACCCGGGCCTGTGGCTCTTCAACCCCGGTAGCGTGAGCATCCCCAAGGACGGCTCGCACAGCTACGGCATCTACGATGGCGGCGCGTTCCGCCACGTGGTCATGGAGGAGGAGTAGCCATGGCGCAGCACATGGCTCAGCAAAATGCCGAGGGCTCGCGCGATCTGTCCACGCTGGTAGACGCGTCGACCGGGCTGCAGCATCTGGTGCAGACCATCTGGCGTCTGCGTCAGCCCGATGGCTGCCCGTGGGACCGCGAGCAGACGCATCAGAGCATCGGCAAGAACATGATCGAGGAGGCCTACGAGGCGCTCGATTGCATCGAGGCGGACGATGCGGCTCATCTGCGCGAGGAGCTGGGCGATGTGCTCATGCAGGTCGTGCTGCATGCGCAGATCGCGGCGGACGCCGGGGAGTTTACGCTGGCCGACGTGGCGCGCGATATCGACGCCAAGCTCATTCGCCGTCATCCGCATGTGTTTGGTGATGTGGATGCCGATAACTCCGACGAGGTACTCAAGATTTGGGACGAGGTCAAGCTTGCCGAGAAGGCTGCCAAGGACAAGGCCGTGGCGGCGGGCGAGGCTGCACCCGAGGGCCTGCTCGACGGCGTGCCCACGCATCTGCCGGCGCTGATGCAGGCTCAGAAGGTGTCGCGCAAGGCGGCTGCCGTGGGCTTTGAGTGGGAGACGGTCCAGGATGTGTGGGACGAGGTCGCCGAGGAGCGTGCCGAGTTTGAGGCCGAGGCTCCCGGCTCGCCCGAGCGCGAGATGGAGTTTGGCGACCTGCTCTTTGCCTTGGTCAACGTTGCACGCAAAGAGGGCATCGACGCCGAGAGCGCCCTTCGCGCCAGCACGGCAAAGTTCCGTCGCCGTTGGGCTGCAATGGAGCGGATGGCGGCTGACGCCCACGTGGATCTTGCCGAGCTTTCGACCCACGGCCTCAACGACCTGTGGGATGCCGCAAAGGCGGAGGAGTAAGACTGCGGGAACGACGGGCTGACACGCCTCATCGTTCCCGCTAAATTTTTCGAAAATCAAGTGTATCCCTCGGCTAACTTAGGGCATAATGCAAAAAGTGCGACATGGCTAACTTACGGAGACGCACCGACGGTGCACGGTCAGCCGGTCGCTTGCATCCACTACGTTTCCAAGTGAGAGGGAGACAACATGAGCGATATTTTGGACGTCTACGGTCGTGAGGTGCTCGACAGCCGCGGCAACCCCACCGTCGAGGTCGAGGTCGTGCTCGAGGACGGCAGCTTCGGTCGCGCGATGGTGCCTTCGGGCGCTTCGACCGGCGCCTTTGAGGCATGTGAGCTGCGCGACGGCGACAAGGGTCGCTACCTGGGCAAGGGCGTTTCGCAGGCCGTCGAGCACGTCAACAACGAGTGCGCCAACGCCGTCGTGGGCCTCGATGCCTTCGATCAGCGTGCCATTGACGCCGCGCTGATCGCCGCGGACGGTACACCCAACAAGACCAAGCTCGGCGCTAACGCCATTCTGGGCGTGTCGCTGGCCGTTGCCCGCGCTGCGGCAGAGTCGGCGGGCCTGTCGCTGTACCAGTACCTGGGCGGCGTTA
Source organism: uncultured Collinsella sp. (assembly GCA_900544095.1). Classification (GTDB taxonomy): domain Bacteria; phylum Actinomycetota; class Coriobacteriia; order Coriobacteriales; family Coriobacteriaceae; genus Collinsella. The sequence goes on along the minus strand of UQTV01000001.1, from coordinate 945,966 downwards.
ACGCCCACCTGCTGCCCACGCCTATGATGAATATCCTCAACGGCGGCGTGCATGCCGACAACAACGTTGACTTCCAGGAGTTCATGATCATGCCGGTGGGCGCCCCGAGTTTTGCCGAGGGCCTGCGTTGGTGCGCCGAGGTATACCACACCCTCAAGGGCGTGCTGCACGAGGCCGGCCTGGGCGGCGGCGTGGGCGACGAGGGCGGCTTTGCCCCCAACCTTAAGACCAATGCCGAGCCGTTCGAGTACATCACCAAGGCCGTCGAGAAGGCTGGCTTTAAGCCCGGCGTCGACTTCATGTACGCCATGGACCCGGCCTCGACCGAGTTCTACAACGCCGAGACCGGCATGTACGAGCTCAAGGGCGAGGGCGTTGAGTATACGAGCGCTCAGATGGTCGATTACTGGGAGAAGCTCGTCGACACCTATCCCATCATCTCCATCGAGGACGGCATGGCCGAGGAGGACTGGGACGGCTGGGTTGAGCTTACCCGCCGCATTGGCAACAAAGTGCAGCTGGTGGGCGACGACCTGTTCGTCACCAACACCGAGCGCCTTAAGAAGGGCATCGAGCTGGGCGCCGCCAATGCGATCCTGGTCAAGGTCAACCAGATTGGCACGCTCACCGAGTCGCTCGAGGCTATCGAGACTGCCAAGGAGGCCGGCTACGCTTGCATCGTGAGCCACCGTTCCGGCGAGACCGAGGACTCCACCATTGCTGACCTGGTCGTGGGTGTTAACGCCGGCCAGATCAAGTCGGGCGCTCCGTGCCGCAGCGACCGTATTGCCAAATACAACCAGCTCATCCGCATCGAGGACGAGCTCGAGGGTAGCGCGCGCTACGCCGGCAAGTCTGCGTTCTACAACATTCGCTAGGCAGCGGCGTGTGCGGGGGCGGGGCTGACTCGGCTCCGCTCCACTTCTGATGGCCGCCATTGGGCGCTGGGCCATATGGCTCAGCGCCTTTTTTATGTCGAGCAAAGGCTGGCGAAGGCGGTGCGGGCGCTCGTGCTATAACTAGAATACTTAGCGCAAACAAACCTCAACCGCACAAGGCGCACATGGATCAGATTTACGACAACAGGTACTATTCCACCGGTTCGCGTGAGCCGTCGCCTCGCCGTGCGCGCACGGTGCAGCTCGGTGGGTCCGCCTACGCCGGCACCGACCGCTCCACGCAGCGCCCGACAAGTACCTCGCGCCCCAATGCTCAAGTGAATACTTCGACAGATGGACCAGTGCGCCCGGCACGTTCGTCGCATGCTCAGCGCTCGTCGGCTCAAACGCACGATAGGTCGAGCAGGCCTTCGAACCGTTTTTCGGGCTCGGACTTTATGCACTACGCCAACGACAACGCGGTGGTCAAGGCGATCTACGACTTTACCCACGGTCCTCAGCGAGGGCTATTCATCGGCATTGTCGTTGCCCTGGTGCTCGTGAGCCTGTATTTCCCCGTGCGCGACCTGTACGTGGCAAAGCGTTCGAGCGATATCTTGACCAAGCAGGTCGAGATTCGCCAGCAATACAATGATGGGCTGCAAAAAAGCGTCGACAAGCTGCTCTCGGAGGAGGGTATCAAGGATGCGGCATCCGAGGACCTGGGCTTGGTGATGCCCGGCGAGAAGAGGATTGAAGTGCAGGGCCTGGACGGCGATTCGGATGCCTCGTCGAGCCAGAAGTCGTCGAACGCCAAGAAGGCCAGCGAAGTTGCCAAGGAAATCGAAGAAGTCGGTAAGGACGCGCCGTGGTACATCCAAGCGCTCGACATGCTGTTTGGGTTTAACGGCGTCGAGGGCCAGACGGTCGTGTCCAACGGCAAATAGCGCCCGGAGGGGAGCCCGCAATGGCAGATTGCAAACGCTATAAGGTAGCCGCGATCGACCTGGGAACGGTGTCGTCGCGACTGGTGCTGGCGCAGGTCGAGGCCGGGGCGATCGTGGAATCGTCCAAGCATACCGAGATCACCGACTTGGGCGAGGGCGTGGACGCGACGGGGCGCTTTTGCGAGGCGGCCGTTGAGCGCGTGCTCGCTGCGTGCCGAATGTTTGTGGACGAGGCCCGTGCCTTTGGGGCCGCGTGCATCTGCACCACGTGCACGAGTGCCGCGCGTGATGCGTCCAATGCCGCGCTACTGCTGGACGGCCTGCGCGAGCTGGGGCTCGAGCCGCAGGTGATTCCGGGCGAGGTCGAGGCGCGCCTGACGTTTTTTGGCGTGGCACACGACTTTGCGGGCGAGCGCATCATCGTTGCCGATTCGGGCGGCGGATCCACGGAGCTCGCGACGGGCGTCTATGCGCTGGAGCGTGGGGTCTTTGCGCTGGAGGGCACGCGTTCGCTGGACATCGGTTGTCGCCGTGTGACGGAGCGATTTTTCTCGGCACTGCCGCCCGCACGCGGCGAGCTTACTGCCGCTGCCGCGTGGGCAGGCGAGCAGTTCTCCGCCTATTTTGAGGGCCTGCCCAGCGACTTTGAGCGCGCCGAGCGCCTCGTTGCGGTGGGCGGTACCGTCACCACGCTCGTGGCGCTGGTCCACGAACTGGAGCCGTACGACTCGAACTTTGTGCACCTGCGCGAGCTTACGATGGAGCAGATCTCGGCCGCCATCGATCGTATGTCTACGCTGGATGTGGAGGGTATCGCCGCGCTACCGGGTGTACAGCCCAAACGCGCGGGCGTGATTCTGGCCGGCGCCGTGGTGATTCGCGAGCTCATGCGAGCCGGCGGCTACAAGACGCTCACCGTAAGTGAGAACAGCCTCCTCGCCGGTATGGCTGCCACTATCAACGAGACTCTCGACGGTGCCATTCCCACCATCGCCTGGACCCCCGCTCTCAGCACCCTTTAAATAAGTTGCGGTGAAATACGGACTAAAATCGCCCTTTCGGGCCCCAAACAGTCCCTATTCCACCGCAACTTAGAGGCTTGACGGCGTCCGAAAGAAACGAGCCCGCATCCCAAAGGGACACGGGCCCGTAAAAGCCAAATGGTAGGGGCGGTGGGACGTCCGCGCATTTGCTGCGCAAATACGCACCGGCTTCGGCCGCCTGTCGGCGCCCTCGCCGGCTCGCTACGGACGCTGCGCGTCCGCTTAACGCTCGCCCCCTCGCGGGTTCGAGTCCCACCGGCATCCAAAAGAAACGAGCCCGCATCCCTGGGGGACACGGGCTCGTAAGCACTACATGGTAGGGGCGGTGGGACTCGAACCCACAATCCTTGCGGCGAGAGATTTTAAGTCTCCTGCGTATGCCAATTCCGCCACGCCCCCGTGAGACTAGAAGTCTAGCACAAGCCGTCCGTTACGCGTTGACGGCCATCGAGTGCTGGCCTGACTTTTCCAAGTACTCGGCAAACTTGGCTTCGTCGCCCTTGTTCTGGTACTGCAGGGCCAGCAGGTACTCCAAGCGGCAGCGCTTGACCGGGTCGTCGCCGACATCCTCGAGCATGCGCTCCAGCTCAGGAATGTCGTTGTGACGCTTGAGGATCATCGTGTCATACATCAGCTGGCATTCGTGCGCGACTGCCTCGGCCTGGCCGCCCTCAAAGCCTTTGATCTCGCGCAGCAATTCCTTGGACTTTTTGCGGTCCTCCTGACCAACGTAGTAGTTAAAGGCCTTAATGACCAGGTCGACGCGCTGCATCTTGGGCAGATTGAGCCCCAGCAGCAAATCGAACATCTCATCGGCGCGCTTGTGGTCCTCGCGCAGCAGATAGGAGTTCAGGCGCAGGTAGTCGCGGTTGTAGCGCGGGTACAGCATGCTGGTGAGTTTGCCGTCGAGCAAACGATCGAACTCGTCCCACTGCTTAGCGGCCATAAGCTGCTGCAGGCGTTTAAACGTGGTGCGTTTTTTGACGCTAAAGAACACCGACACGGCGATGCAGATGATAACGACGGCGGTCCAGAGTGTGCGGGAATCGGGCATATTAGGGTCCTTAGTCACTCATAAAGCGAGCGGTATGACAACACGTACTGGATGTATTATACGCAGCGCGCAAGCAAACTGGCATAAAAGCTCATCGAGGCCGAGTGCTATCGCTCGCTGCGGTACACTTACCTAAAGTAAACCATGAAGGGAGACATTACCTATGAAGAAGATCGTTTTGGCTTGCGGTGCTGGCGCTGCTACTTCCACGCTCGTTGCCCAGAAGGTCGCCACCTTGCTCGACGCCAACGGTTACGCCGGCAAGTACGAGATCGTGCAGTGCGCCATCTCCGAGGCCAAGGACTACTGCGACGAGGGCGCCGACCTGCTGATCGCCACCACCGTTGCCCCCGAGGGCCTCACCTGCCCGTACGTGAGTGGCGTGCCCTTCATGACCGGCATGAACCGCGTCGCTGCCGAGAAGGCCGTCCTCGACGTTATGGCTCAGTAGGCGCTGACTGTATGAGTGAGCAGAACGCCAACCCGGTAGAGCTCTTTGGCATGCGCGTTGCCCATGTGGGCATTAACGCCACTGACCCGGCAGACGCCCTGGAGATCGCGGAGCTGTTCTCGACGATGATGGGCCTGCCCGTTATCGAGACCCCGGTTTCGTACTTTAACGATTCGCTGGTCGAGATCATGAAGCAGAACGGTCGTGGCGCCAAGGGCCACATTGGCTTTGCTGTCAACGACATCGATGCGGCCGAGAAGTGGTTTGCCGAGCGCGGGCTCGAGGTCAACGAGGAGTCGCGCGTGCTGCTGCCCGACGGCGGCACCAAGCTCGTGTACTTTAAGCGCGAGTTTGCCGGTTTCGCCGTGCACCTGTGCCGCGAGTAGCGCACAAGCTGCCATAGCTAACGAAAAATGGGGTAAGGCTACGTGGCCTTACCCCATTTTTAATGCCGAGAGGGTGACTGACGGGCTGCCGTAAAACGAAGGTGAATGGTTTCCCATGAAGTGAACGAGTGAAATCGGACCTCTGGAGCATCGACACTTTGGAGGCACCGTTTCCTGCGGTTTCGTAAGGTTTTTCCTGCAGTTTTGGCGTCAAAAAGTGTGGATGCTTCGGGGGTCCAAAATAGGTCGTTCACTTCGCGGAAAAGCATTCACCTTCGATTCGTGAGAGACGCCCCTACCACGGCAGGCGAATCGTAAAGCGGCTGCCGACGCCCTCGACTGAGGTCACGCCAATGACACCACCATGGCTATCGACGATCCACTTGGCAATGGCAAGCCCCAGACCCGAGCCCTGCGCGCCGGCATCGCGTGCGTTGTCGGCGCGGTAGAACCGTTCAAACGCGTGAGCTGCGGATTCCTGGTTCATGCCGATACCCTCGTCCTCAACACTTATGTCGATCGTGCCTGCGCCCGCATCGGGTGTTATGGCAAACGTGACGGTCGTGCCTGCGTCCGAATACTTGGCGGCGTTTTGCACGATCACGCGCAGCGCCTGCTTCACGAGTGCCACGTCAACCGATGCGTTGCAGCGCGGGTCGCCGGTAAGTGCGGCATCATACGCCAGCCGATATGTGTGCCCGGCATCGATCATCTGTGATTCTTCGCAAACCTCGCCGACCAGTGCAGCCAGGTTGGTATTCGCGCGCCGCAGCACGGTGCGACCGGCATCGCCGCGTGCCAAAAACAGCAGCTGCTCCACGAGCTCCTGCATATGCTCGCTTTCGGCTTTGAGCGAGGTGATGGATTCTGCCAGCACGTCCGGGTCGTCTTTGCCCCAGCGGTCGAGCATGTTCACGTAACCCTGAATCACCGCGATGGGCGTGCGCAGCTCGTGACTCGCATCGTTGACAAAGCGCATCTGCTGCAGCTTTGCCTCTTGCATCTGGCGCAGCAGGCGGTTGAGCGCGACCTCGATGCTTGCCAGGTCGGCGTCGCCGGTGGTGACGCTCGGCGAGTCGACGCTTGCGCGCTCGATGGCCTGCTCCAGCGTTTCCATCTTGCCGCCGGAGAGCTGCATGCGGCCGAGTTCGTCCACGCGCAGGGCCAGATCGTTGAGCGGCGCCATGGTGCGGCGCACACGGCGGGCACCGCCGAGCATGTTGAGCACGCCGATGACCTGCCAACCTGCAACAACGATATAGAGGGGCCACAGTGCGACGAGGTCCTGCGCGAGGGGGAAGGTCTTGGTGGTACGCGCAAGCTCGACGGTATAGGTGAGTGTGGTCGGGTCCCAGCCGCGCGCGGGCGTCAGCGACATGTCGTGAACGGTGGCGCCGGGGATCCATCCTGCGGTAAACGCGCCGTCGGGCAGCGTCTGGTTGTATCCATAGACGAGGATCGCCGCCGCAATCACCATCAGCAACAGATCGAGCCAGACATAGCTCATCAGACGGCGCCACATATAGCTCCAGTTGATGGCGCGGGCGATGGAGGTGACGCGCTTGGCCTCGGCGTTACGTACGGCAGACATAACCCACCCCGCGCACGGTCTGGATGATGCGGGCGCCGCCGGCGTCTTCAATCTTGGCGCGCAGGTGCGCGATGTGCACGTCGACGTTGTTAGTGTCGCCCACGTAGTCGTAGCCCAGCGCCTCGTGCGCGATGCGCTCGCGCGTGAGCACGGTGCCGGCGTGCGCCATAAGCAGGGCGAGGACGTCGAACTCGCGAGCCGTGAGCGCGATGGGCGAGCCGCCGACCGTGACTTCGCGGCGGTCGGGGTCGAGCACAACCGAGCCCACGGTGAGCACGGCGGGGGAGGGCACGGCAGAGGTCTTGGCCGAGTCGCTAGCCGGGGACGTCGCGGCGGTATCGGCACCCGTAGCGCCCTCCCCGGCCCCAACGCCGCCAACGCCCGAAGCCGCCCGCACGGCCTCCGAGCGCTTCAACGCCACGCGGATCCGTGCGAACAGCTCCTCAATCGCAAATGGCTTGGTCAGGTAATCGTCGGCGCCGGCGTCGAGCCCGGCCACCTTGTCCATCACGGCATCGCGCGCGGTGACCATGATCACCGGCACATCCTTGTGCTTGCGCACGCGCCGCAGCACCTCCATACCGTTGAGCTGCGGTAGCAGCACGTCGAGCAGAATCAGATCGTAGTCGCGCTCCAGCGCCAGGTCAACGGCGGTGCGGCCATCGGCGGCGTGCTCCACCTGGTAGCCCTCGTGCTCCAGCTCGAGCGTCACAAAGCGGGCGATTTTCTCCTCGTCCTCTACAATCAGGATTCGTGCCATACGTGCCCCCGTCTGCGATTACTTGTCGTCGTTGAGATTTTGCTTGATGCCGTCTGCGGCGTCGGCGGCGTGATCCATCAGGTTATTGATGCTGCCGGGTACATCACCGTCGCTGTCGATGCGGTAGCGCATGCCAAAGAACAGGCCAATCAGCATCAGCCATATCGTGGCGCCCCAGGCAAACAGCGCGACGATGGGGATCAGGATGGGAATGTTGAGGATGATCGCATCGCGGCGCGTGGCGATAAACTTGGTGTCCAGACTCAGGCGGAAGAGCTTTTTGAGGTACTCCCACACGCTGTCCATCTTCTTGGAGAAGTCGGTCTTTTCGCTCGACTTTTCGTAGGCGGCCTGCGCGGCGACCATCTCGGCAGAGGGCTCATCGACTGGTGCGGACTCGGTGGCGGCATGCGCCGATGTGGTCTGGGTCTTGCCCTGCGACTCGAGCCAAATGATGGCGTCCAGAACGTTGCCGTCGGCGGCGTCGAGCGCGGCCTTGGCGTCGGTGTAGCTCACGTTGCACTTGGTGCGGATGGTTTCAACTTTTTCGAGGTCGTCCATGACCTGTCCTTTCGTTCGATGGGCGCGACGCCGGGCGATCTGCCCGTGCGCGAGCGTTGCGTTCGCCGGCCTGCGTTGCGCGGTGCCGCCTCGCCCTTGGTCGAACTTTATGATGCAGGTTATAGATTAAGCGATTCTTGAGCCAAGATTAATGTTGGATGAGTTTTTGGGTGGCGCGGAGGCGGGCAGGGGCAGAAAAGGCAGGTTTTGCGTGGCGTGAAGGAGGGGCGGTCTGATCTTTGGGACAGCTGATAGCGAGGTCTAATACTTTTTCGAGAAGTGAACGAGTGAAAACGGACCCCCGAAGCATCGACACTTTAGAGGTGCCGCTTCCTGCGGTTTCAATGCTGAAATCCCACGATTTTGCCGCCGAAAAATGCGGATGTTTCAGGGGTCCAAAAACAGCCGTTCACTTCGCGGAAAAGTATTAGACCTCAATAGCGGTGGATGGGGTGCCGGTGCAAAACGGCGTCAGAAATGGGATAAACAAGGCAAACGGATTACATGGATCAATAATCACGTTGCAAAAGTATGAAAATATCCTACAATTGCAGCATGAAGTACTTTAGCAACATAACGGCGATAAGCGAGCTTTCCGAGAGCGAGGGCGTGTTCACCACAGCCCAGGCGGCTCGCATGGACATCTCTCGAGATGCGCTGGCACACTCATGCCGTGCGGGGCGTCTTGAACGGATATGCCACGGCGCCTACCGGATGGCTGGAACACAGTGCCGAGACACCGACGAGCTCAACGCTTTTTGGAAGCTCACCAATTCTTCCCTTTGCGCGTGGGAGAGAAAGCGCCAGTGGGATGGCATTGCCGTGAGCGGTACGACTGCGGCGAACCTACAGCAAATGGGCGATTTCTATCTGTCTCCCTACAGAATGACCGCACCCATGCGCATCAATACAAGAAACGAATCCCTTTCTTTTGCAAAGCGTGAAATTGCTGAACAGGATATCGTTTGGCTCGACGGCCTGCCGGTAACCAAGCCCGAGCGCACGCTTGTCGACCTTTGCCTCGATGGCGAGGACCCCTCATTAATCATCGATGCCTATCACGACGCGCTTGGGCGTGGGCTCGATACACAGCGGCTGAAAGCCCTCGTAAAGGAGAACTCTAAAACCGCCAAACGACGCGAGCTGATGACGCCTTTGCTGATGGTACTGAACGGGTAATGCGAAACGGAGGACATGGTGAAGTACAAAACGCCTGCCGCATTGGAGATGGCTGTTAGGAATGCCGCAAGAGAATCACCAATGGATACTAATCGGGCAATCGTCGGTTTCTACTTTCATCGCTTCCTATGTCGCGTTTTTTCAGAAGATGACGGCAGCTTTGTGCTCAAGGGCGGTCAAAGCGTCCTGGCGCGAACACTCGATGCACGTGTCACAAGAGATATTGACTTGGTTGCTCAAGAGGAGAGTCTCGAAGAGGCTATTGTCGATCTGGTGCAGGCTGCTTCGATTGATCTGGAGGATTTCGTTTCGTTCGTCTTTGATCGTGCAGAGCAAATCAAAGAAGAAGATGAGTATCGGTGCGGTGCGAAGGTGTGGTTCACCCCCTTTATGGGAACCAAGAAGCTACAGCCAATTTCAATTGACTTGGTAATTGATGAAGTGCGGGGACTTGAGCCTGAGGTTCTTGCGCCGATCGATCGTCTGAATATCGAGGGGCTCCCAGTCTGCGACTATCGAGTATGCCGAGTGGAGAGTGCCCTTGCAGATAAATTGCTCGCAATGATAGAGATGCATGAGGGCTGTGCTTCATCGCGAATCAAGGATATAGTCGACATCTTGGTGTACGCGAAAACTTGCTTCGTCGATGGGGCTACGCTTGTCGAGAGGGTCGAGAAAGAAGCGTCTGCCCGCAAAGTGGCAATGCCGGAAGAGTTCGTGGCGCCTCTCTGGTGGAAACAAAATGGTTCTGCACAGTACGTAAAGATGGCGAGGCAGGCGGGGGTACTTGATCTCGCGGGGAACATTGCTGGGGCAGAAGAGGTTGTCAATCGGTTGTATACACCGTGCTTTAATCATTCGGCGAATGTGCGCAAATGGAATCCTCAGACCACGGGATGGGAATAGGCTAGATAGTTAAGCCGGCGGCAGAATTAGTTCCTGTCGCCGGCTTAAGACGTTTCTACTGCCTATGCGCTATTCGCAGGTCTGGTCGACCACCTGGGTGACGGCCTTTTTTGCGCCTTCGAGGTCGCGCAGGGCTTGGGCGACAGCGGCCTCGGCTTGTTTCTTTGTCCTTACGACCTCGGCAAAGCGGTTGATGGATTCGCTATACTCGCGTGTGCGCGGGTCGAGCGCCGGCGGGACTTCGATCTCAAACAGGTCGCTAGGACGGATGGCGCGGATGCTGGCTGCTTCAGTTAATGCTTGAATCAGCTGCGCCCCGTGGCCTTCGGTAAGGTATCCAACAATTATCTCCGAAAACACTACGCGTTCATCTTCGGTCATCGTTTGGAATGACGGGCGAATGACGGTGGTGTTATGCGAAGCAACCAGATGCTGCTTAGCGTCATCGGAGCTGACGACGAGCAGGTTGGACGCGCCGTAGCGACCCAGCATGCGCGGCATGACGATATCTCCAGCGCGGAGCTCATAACGATCGAGAACGCTGGGGTCCACCTTTACGAATTTAGAATCCGAGCTATTTTGATTATCTGAAGCATCTACGGGCAGAAGATTGCCGTCCTGAAAATCTTGAGATGAGATTCGGCGCACCTCGACTGCGTCAATGTCGTTCGATGTCGTGCTCTCGCGGGGCATGAATGGCGCGACTCGCGTAAAAGAGTCACCGAGTGTGGCGCTGTAGTTTCGGGTGATGGCGATGAGGCTGATTTTGCCTTTTGAGAGAGCGGCGTGGTGTTGGAGCAGCTCGCGCGTGGCAAAAGTGGACGTTTCGATTGGCGTCGATCTTGGCGTATTGGTATCAATGCGGGCCCAGTCAGGAGAGATAGAAAAGGTGATATCAGAGTAATACGATGTTTTAGTCACATATTGAAAACGCGGTCCGGGCTCAATTGCGCTGCGAAATGCAACGCTGCGATTTCCTGAAGACAGTATGAGGAGCGCGCTTGTCATGTAGGGCCTGGGCTCGGAAAGTGGCAAATAAACGACGCTCTCGATGAGCCCTTCGCGTATCAAAATCGTGCGTGCTTGTTCAGCTTTATCAAGTAAATCGGCGGGAAGTACCACGGCTGCTCGAGTGCGGCCCGAAAGGGCGAGAGCATACAGGCACCAAATAAAAGGACCCCAGTCGCAAAAATCAAGGTAGCCAGGCTCCAAATAATCGATGAGCGCGGCACTGTCTTTTTCGATATCGTGCTTATTTGCGCGGTAGTAGTTTGATGCATCGACAAACACCGGCGCTGCATCATCATCGCTTGCATTCTGCTTGCCGGGTTCAAGCTCACAAATATCGGGCACGCCGTTACCGTTTAGGGTAAAGCACTTAGCGAGATCTTCGGCATCCACAGCGCCAGGCAGACGGACAGTGAGCAGGCGACTGCCTTGTTCCAGGTTAAGCGCGCGCGAGAGGGCGGCGGCGGTGAGGCGTGGCAATGATGATGTAGTTTCACGCATGTATAGAGCCCTTTCTTCTCAGTGGGTTATATATTAGCAGAATAATTTGATAATTTCTAATGACGAGAACAGCGCACTGTGCTATCCTCGAAGCAATCCAAAACCAACTCAATATTAACTGCTTGATACAACCGCTATACAGCCTTTAGGCAAACTGCGCTATCGAGCAGGGCAATTTCACTTACGAAGCAGCAGGTTAGGTCAATAACTACTACCTATGCCTCAGAACATTCTAAAACTTAGAACAAACTTACCGACAAACATTTGCAACTGGACAGGAAGAAGCATCCATGAAGAACGAAGACAACATTTATGAGGTATTCCTCAACACGCTCGACGAAGACCTCCGTGGCATGTGCGAAAAGAACGTGAAGGCAGAGAAGCCGTTTCCGTATCCGTACTGCGGTGAGGAGAACGTTGAACGCCTCGCTAAGGCGCTTGTTGGCGTACTGGAAAAGCATTCACCCGATATTCCCGGGCTGGTGCCCGAGCAGTATCGAGACGATGTGCACGAGGCTCGCGAGCTTTTGGCCGCGGCGGCGCTCGCTTTGCTGTCGCTGTACTTTCCCCAGCGCGATAACTGTATGCGCTGCATGGCCATCTTAATTAGCCTGTTTCGGCACGGAAGCAATCCGCGCTTTAAATCGAGCGGCGTGCTCATGTTTGAGCAGGTTTCGACAGGTATGAAGTACTCGTCCGAAAAAGGGGGACGCATTCCGTCTCGCTTTGTGCGAAGCATCGACTACAAAAGACCCAGCGACCACGTGCATCGCGATGGATCGCATGGATTTACGGCGGACGAAGACGATGCCGTCATGTTTTTCGAACGTTACCGCGTGATTCAGCAACGCGTATTCGATGCGAGTTCGCGTTTCAACTTCGAGCTATGTGTCAAACGCCCGTTTGAGGCGCTTTCGGACAATCGGCAGAACTTTTATTACAGGGAGGAAAAGATGGAAACCGATTTGGCAACCAAGGTACAGAGGCTTCGGGACCGCTACACCCTTAACTACGCTCAGGCCAAGGGATACGACCTGCTCGACAAGCTGATGATCGAGTCGTTGCTTGCGTATCTGCGCGACGGGACGGTCTCAACCGTGGCGCGCGAGAGCTATGTGGCGCAGGCCGAGCGACTGATTGACGGCGCGGTCAAGTTGCCATGCGCGACAAGCCCCAAGGAGGGCGAAGGCATCGGCCGTATTTCCTAGCAACTACGCAGAACCATCGACAAGAAAGGGGCCGTGACATGTCGGTCATTAAGATGTACGGCTACGAGGCCGCACAGCAAACGGAGTATCAAGCCAAGAAGTGGGCGAGCAAGGAGGAAATGCAGGCGCTGTCGTCCGGCGATGAGCAGCGCGATGTGATCTTGGCGCACGGTGCCACGGTTGCTTTTTACGAGGGCGATAAGCACTGGGAGACGAGCGTGTCCAACAACGTGTTTGTCTTTGGCGGAACCGGCAGCGGCAAAACGGCGAGTTTCGTTTTGCCCAACCTGCTCAATCACCACGAATGCTGTTATGTGGTCACAGACACCAAGGGTGAGCTGCTGCGCCGTACGGGGAAAGGCTTTGAAGAGGACGGCTACGAGGTAACGGTTCTCGATACTGTTAATCCCGAGCGGTCGGCCGGATACGACCCTCTGCGTTACGTGATGGATGTCGAGGATATCCCCACCACAGTGGCAGCAATCATGGAGGGGGTCGATCCTGATGGGCGCAGCTTTAGGAATGACCCGTTTTGGGACAACGCGAGCGATCTGCTGCTCCGAGCGATTATTGGAATCCTGTTCCTTTTGGAGTGCCTTGCCGGCACGTTTGCGCCGGGTGGGGATCACACGGCTCCGCGCCGCTACCTTAAGATGAACAACGTCTTTAAGCTGGCCGCGCTCATCAAGGTCACGGGAGATGGCGAGGGCCGATTTCCGTTGGACTACCTTGTGGGGCAGGTGGAGTCCAAGGAATTTCTTGGCAGGTATGAGTCGGCGAACGCGGACCTGTATGGCGTTGAGCAGTACCGCGATTTTCGCGGAGCAGCCGATAGGACGCTTAAGAGTATTCTGATCACACTCAATGCGACCATCTCGCGGCTTAAGACTCCCCAGCTCATGCGCGTCTATGAGAAAGATGAAATGCGTCTTGACCGTATCGACGAGGGCAAGCGCGTAATCGATCTTAAGATGAGCGACAACGACTCGACCAATGCATGGCTTGCCAACGTTGCCCTTAAGCAGCTGTTTAACCTGGCCCAGCGCCGCGCCGACGCCAGCCCTAGTGGGCATTTGCAGCGCCGCGTGCAGTTTATTCTGGATGAGTTTCCCAACGTGGGCCGCATCCCCGATTTTGAGCGGAGTATTGCGACCGTGCGCAGCCGTGGCATGAGCTTTTTGATGTGCGCGCAGTCGTTGAGCCAGCTCGATGGTGTGTATGGCGAAACCACAGCTCATACCATCCTCGATAACTGCGACAGCTTGGTCTACATGGGCGGCGGCAGCAACATCGCGACGCAGAACTACATAAGCGAGCTGTGTGGCGAGTCGGTTTTGGGCACCAACTATGTGGGCGCCGAGCGCACTGCCGTCGATGTGCGCGGTTGCGTGATAACCCCGGGCGAGGTGGGGCTTATGCCGCGCGCCGATTGTCTGGTCAAAGTGACCGGCATGCGCCCCTTCCGTGCCAAGAAGTACTTTTGCGACGACCATCCCAATGCAGCCAAGTGGCTAAGGGATTAACCCTTGCAGCCTCGCGCATTTTGACCTGCATTTTGGCTGCACGGCCTCTGTTTGCCATGTGCCGTGCGGCCAGTTTCCCTTATCGATTCCATCTAGAGAGGAATTGCCATGTCCGTTATGTATCGTGAGCCCAGCATCATTAAGAAGTCCAAGGACGGCCGCGTTGCCGCCGTCGATATGGCAAGCGAGCTGCTCAACAGCCGCGTGCTGCTGCTGGAGGGCGAGGTCAACGATGTGACCTGTAACGGCCTCATTAAGTCCATGCTGGTGCTGGAACATCAAAGCGCGACCGAGCCCATCACCCTCATCATCAACAGCCCGGGCGGCAGCGTTACAGCGGGGTTGGCGCTCATCGACACCATGCAGTCGCTCGACTGCCCCGTGATCACGGTGGGCGAGGGCGTCGTGGCCTCGATGGCCGCGGTGATCTTGGCCTGCGGCGACCACCGCCAGGTGTACCGCCACACGCAGGTGCTCATCCACCAGCTGATGGGCGGCACGGGCATGGCGCAGCAGACCGATATCGAGATCGTGGCCCAGCACACGGCGGCCATGCGCGCCGAGCTGGACGAGCTGCTGGCCGAGCATGGCAACCTGAGTGCCCAGGAGTTCCACGAGCTCACCGAGCGCGACTGCTGGTGTAACGCCAAGCGCGCCCTAGAGCTGGGCCTGGTGGACGAGGTGGTTGCGCCCAGCAAGAAGGCGCTCTAGCAGGGCGCATGCCTTTTGGCATGTAGGGCAGGACGATCGAGCGCGTAAATTCACAGCCAGAAAGAGGTTGAATATGAGCAGTATTTGGGATGTCGATGGCATTGAGTGGGAAGACCTGCCTACCGTGAGCGACCTGCTGTGCGCGGCAGACAAAAAGATCCTGGCGCGCGAGGTCGCCCTGCGATACGACGACAAGGCAGGCGGTTGCGGCTGTGGCGATAGCGACCGCGGCCTAAAACGCGTCCGCCGCAAGCTCAAAAAGCTGCGCAAGATCGACCCCGAGCCCAGCGACAAGATTGTCCTGTTGCCCAAGCACGTCATCAATCGTCGCGATGCGGGCCACGGTTTTGACTATTACGACGTAGAACCGTGCGCCTTTACGCGCAGTGGCGCGCAAAAGTCAGGGGAGGACGCGTGTGCTGAGGTGTACCCGTGGGACCTGTTCCTACTGAACGAGGAGCCTGCAAGCGTCGTTCTGGGCTATCGAGTATGGCTCGGCGGCGAATGGGACCTATGCGAACGTTACCGCTTTTTGGCTGTGGTGTGCGCCAGCGCGCTGCATCGCATCCGCGAGCAAAAGGAGCTGCGCAAGTGTCTCAAGAAGGACGATGCAGCCTGTGACATGGACGAGGATGAGGTGATCGAAGGTGTTCGCCAAGACGTGCTGTATCCCGAGGAAGTAATCAACGCAAGGCTCGGCGGCTATTGGGATACGAGCCTGGGCCTTGATCTGCCCTGGAAGGACGAACATTTCGAGACCTGCGTTCGGATTGATAGAGCTATCGATGACCTGTTTGCCGAGGAGACGAAGCGCTGTGCCGCGGAGCTTGGGAAGAAGCTTGAGCGCGGGTATGAGAAGCGCGTGGAAGCGCCGTTGTTTCAACCGTTCACCGACGAATGAGAAAAGGCGGCAAGTGCGGTCCCCGCGGGATTATCTTGGAGCAGCTAAGTGAGCGGTGCGCGGGCGAGGAGCAATCATGGCTAGTCGTGGAGATAAATAGTCGAGGGAAGAAACCCTTGCGGCTCTGTTCTTATACCTCGCCCTACCATTAAAAAAGGTCGATGATACAAGCGAGGATGTCCAGGCGTTAGCCAAGGCCATTGGCGGAACGCCGGGCGCGGTTGCTCTAATAATCTGGAACCTTGCATCATCCGATGAGCGTCGACGTGCTCGCGGCAAGGTTGGAATGACCCAGGCGAGCAAAATGGACAAGATGGTTTGGGCTGAGTATTCCTCTGCTGGTGATGAGCTTGTTGAGGAGGCGACCGACGTTTTCCTCAACTGTTTCGATTTTGAAGAACCGCTAAGCGATGAGTTGAAAGAGACGATCGGCATTGATTTGCCAGAGGGTAAAGAGCGCGAGGCAATCGTTTCGATGCGGATGAACCAGGAGTTCTTTCGAAATACCTTGCTTGCCAATTACAATTCAAGGTGTTGCTTGACGGGGCTATCGAACAAGACACTGCTGGTCGCCACCCATATCAAGCCCTGGAAAGTCTCTGGTCCTAAAACGGAGCGCCTTGCGCCCGACAACGACTTGCTTTTAAACGCATTACACGATAAGGCGTTCGATCGGGGACTAATCACAATTACGAAGGACCTAAAGATAATGGTGTCCAGTGTGGTCGAGCACGAAACGCCCGAGGACGAGTATTTGTGGCGCTACAACGGAGAGCCAATTGCGCTTCCGAAGCGATTCGCTCCACGAGCTGAGTTTATTGAATACCACAACGACATGGTGTTTAAGGGGTAATTGGACTATCTCCCGACCAAACGAGGATTCGGATTGGCTTGCTGGAAGGGAATGACTATGTCGGGTTCCCGGATTCCCGAGGTCGGGGAGGTCGCTTCGTTGCCTGTTCGGAGTACGGCAATGAGGTCCTGGATTCGCTGGAGCAACTCATCAAAAGTAACCACAGTCACATCGCTGAGGTTATTCCGATAATGCTCAAAGGTAGCTTTTTTGCTCGCGGTGTCGAGTTCAGAGATCTTCCCTATGACTACAACGCACTTTGGGGAAAGGGCCTCAAAGTGAGAAGACGAGCGCCCGTTGACCATGTAGTACTCCTTCGTGAGCGTGTCCCGGTAGTTAAGCACTTGGTTTACTGATCCGCTCATGTGTGAGGTCAAGGAATAAACGGCGTTCTCGGGCTCTTTCCCCCTGTATATTGTGCCGAGCAGGCTTGTAAGAGGAGTCTTGATCTCGATGAGCGTGACATTGCTGGTTAGCTCATTCTGGTAGAGGAAATCGCAGATATTGCCACCGGAATTATCAATCGCCTTGCCTCCGACATACGCCTTGCCTTGGAGAAGTGTGCATGGGGCGGAGAATACCTGCGACAGTATCCATTGGTGGTCGGTGAATATTCTCTGCCAGTACTCCTCGTTGCCGTTACCGAGGTTCTCAGCAATCTCCTTTTCGACCTTTTCGAGCTGGGCGAGACTCAGACTGACCGTGAAGTCATCGAGATGTCCCTTCTCCAACTCGGAGAATATCTCACCCAATTGCTCGCGAGTCGTCCCCTGGGTCATGAGCCGGATCATCTCTTTGACGAGTTCGAAATTATTGCCATCTGTAAGTAGCCTGGTTTCCGAGGGATTTTCGCGCATCATCTTAAGGAGTGAGCTTACGGAGCGGTCAAGGGGGACATACGTTGTGCTGCCGCCTTGAACTCCTCCACCCTCCTGATGGATTCGGTAGCGAGCATCAAGTGCCTCGTACAGGCGACGGGTCTCTCCGGTGTCTAAAGTGAGTTCGAGCCAATCACCATTGAACCCTTTTCTTTGCAGCATGCCCCTCGAAGCAGGGCCCAGTTCGGTTTCGGCCGAGTCTGAGGGGAAAGAAGCATCTCCTTTCCTCTTTCGTTCGTAGACGAATTTGCCCTCAACACAATGAGAAGGATTCTTCGGATTGTCTACGTTGGTCGCGAGGAACCGGTATCTCATCCTGTCCGTTGTTTCTGTCAACTCAACGGGGTCGGATTTTGCCGTGTATCGAGAGGTCGAGACCATGTTGATGGCCCCGTCAATAGCACTTGAAGGATTGGGATAGAGCGTGCCATCCCAATCAAGTGTGTCCCCGAAACTAATGCGCCCCATCCAGGCTCCCTTCGCACATCCTCTGGATCAGCTTCCCGTCCGCCAGTCTTCCTGCCAGATAGCAGTCGAACACGTAGTCCGCGGGCAGCGCCCACATCTCCACCCCGTCCGTGAGGGGCGGCTCAGGCTTCCCGAAGACGCCTGGGAACCGCACCCTACCCATGAGCCTCGCCTCGGCCTCGTGGGTCGGTACCAGGAAGACATTCGCCACGGAGGAGAACCCGTTGTCCCGGATGAAGTCCCCGTAGGCGCTCTGGTAGAGCACCTGCTTCGTTACGGACTCGACGCCCGGCACGTCCTTGGCGGCGCCGGGGCGCAGCGACGGCGTGTAGTACTTCGCGTCGTAGATGCAGAACGCTCTGCCGCCAGCGCCGTCTCCATGGATGCCTATGACGTCGGGAATCAGCGTGTTCACGTCCCCGCAGCCCGCACCGCCGGCGTCCATCCACTCCGGCCTAGGGATGATACCCAGAAGCGTCTCCGCGCCGCGCTGGCACCAGTCCTCGGCGAGCGGAAGCCCCAGCGAGTCTATGCGGTCGGCGAGCCTGTCCCCGAAAGCGCTCTTGCATGCCAGCTCCCACGCGTGGTAGAAGGATGAAGTGCCCAGGCAGAACTCCTCCTCGGGGCTTTCATACTCCTCGGAGGGGCTCAGATAGCGCAGCAGCATGTCGATGACGTCCTGCTTCCACGCCACGAACTGCACGGAGCGCTCCTGCTCCAGGCGGTAGGTCAGCGTCTCGGCGTCACCCAGGTCCTCCAGTTCCTCGCCGGAGAGGTCGACCGGGGCGAGCCCCAGCAGCTCGTCCAGGCCCCAGCGACGCAGGTCCTCGGAGCAGCGAGTCAGCACGCACCGGTGGAGGCGTGTCACCAGGTCGGCCGCGTCGCGGGAGGTGTCGCGCGTCTTAAGGTCGAAGTAGACCGGCGTGTCGCCGTCCATGAAGGGCTGGTTCTGCGCGATGGTCCTGCCCCAGGCGATCTCACCCGACCCGTTGTCGCGGACCACGCGCACGTAGTTGGAGTAGACGCCATTCTCCTCGTAGGAGCCGAGCAGCGCCAGCATGAGCGAGAGCGGCCCGCCGTCCTCGTCGGCGTCCGGCAGCGCGGCGCCGACGCCAGAAAGCCCGCCGGAGCTCTTGCGCAGTACGCGAAACACCTGGGCGAGCTCCGTCTCCGAGGGGCGCGTCCCCCTGGGGAAGTATTTCGGGTAGGCGCAGACGAGGGTCTCGCGCCAGCGCGCGAGGCCAACCCACGTGAACTGGTACTTGCCGAGGGCGGCGAGCTCCTCGTCGGCGTCGCCCCCCTCGGGGGCGGCGTCGCTCCTGAGCGTCAGCACCCCGCGGGCGGCGAGCGCCCTCACGCACGCGAGGGCGTCGCGGACGTCGAGACCGAGCAGCCGGGTGAGGTCGCCGAACGAGTAGGAGTCCCGCTCCCGTACGTAGACGGGGTCGAAGGCCATGGGCTACTCCTCCGCGCCCTGGCCGTTGCCCTCGTCCTCGGAGGGGGCGCCATCCTCGACGCGTGGCACGGGCTCGTCGAGAGCGAACACGCCGTCGGCAGAGCTGTCGTACTCGGCGCAGATCTCGGAGTACGTGAAGTCGGGGTGACGGAATACCTTCGGGCGCTTCATCTTCGCGGCGTCCTCGTAGAGGTAGAGCAGCACCTTGCTCTTGAACGCCTCGTCGAAGGCCTCGTCGTCATCCAGTGCGGACTCCGTGAGGAAGAACGGGCCCAGGAGCTTGTCCTCGTTGACGCGCGCTTTGCCCTTGAGCAGGCCGTTGATGGCGTGGCGAAGGACGTTCCACTCCACGGGCTCGCGCTTCGCGCCGATGCGCACGACTTTGCCGGCGTACTTTCCCTCGCCCTCGTCGATTCCCATGTAGCGAAACTCCCAGCGGCGCTTGAAGGCGGTGTCCATCGGGAACACGCCCTGGTCGGCGCTGTTCATAGTTGTCCAAATGTAGAGGTTGGAGGGCAGGCGCATCGCGTTCACGCGATGCGCGACGTTCTCCTCGTGGCTGTAGAGCCCCGGGGTCTCGTCCGCGCACCCGGATGCATCGTAGAACTCCTTCCAGAGGAACTCTCCGAGATCGACGGGAACGTCCACGTCGTACTCGCTCACCCCGTCGCCTTTGCGGTCGAGCAGTTGGAATACGTCGCCGAACACTGCGGCGGGGTTCGCGCGGTTGATCTCCTCAACGATGAGGAGGTAGTCCTCATTGGGATGGGTCTTCGCCTCGACGTAGCTCTTCACGAGGGGTCCGGGGACGAACTCATAGGAGATGTAGGGCCTCCTCATGTTCTCGGACAGCGACTCGTCGGGCTTCTGCTCGGGCCACTGCATCGTCGGCTTGTAGCAGCCCACGAAGGAGGCGTAGCTGTAGTCCGGGTGGAACGTGACGCGACGCGTGTGCGCCTTATCGAAGTGCTCCCCGGCGAGTTTGTTCAAGCTGTGCGACTTGCCGGTGCCGGGGGCTCCAAAATAAATAAGATTATAAGGAAGTTTAACCTCGCTGGCTTCACTGGTCTCAGCGGTCTTAGTTTCAGCATTAGACGACAAATCAGAGTAGTCCACTCTTGCTGTATTGAATGACGTGAAAGCCCTAGACTTGTAATCATTAAGTTCGGCTTTGTTCACGCCCTTGGCAAGGATGACGTTTTTCGCATTATTAGTCGAGATGGGCGAGAGCCAGGGATTGAGACCGTCGATAATAAGGTTCTTAACTGCCCTTACAGGGCCTTTCGGATCGCCGTTGGTACACGTTAAGACTTTTTTCGTCTCTAATTCATTTGCGGAAAGCAGGGCGTCGTACACACATGGAAGAGAATATAAATAGCCATTCACGTCATTATCTGTTTTGCAGACGACCTGATCAGAGAAAATGCCAAGCATTCGAATTAGTCGATTCTCAACGACGTGATCAAGCTCTTTTTTCGATTGAAGCCATGCAAACAGCACCGTGATATATTCAATCGGACTTGTGGAGATAAGAATTCCAATCAAATCAATATTGCTCGTAAGCCTAATTACTCGGTCACCTCTGACCAGTTCGCCATCTTTCTTTATACGCTCGGCCGAACGAGGAGAACCAACCGTGCTTACTCGCGCAAGACGCCATACTAGGCACAAAACAGCATCCAAGGATTCAATTTGCGCTTGAAAAAGTGACACAGTATTAAGGCCTAGGTCAGTCTCTTTCACAGGTACATTGAGACTATTGGCATAGCTAAGCAGCAGCTTTAAACTGGACTCACCGTCAACCAGTTCGTTGGCAGGCGTGATCGTCATTTTCGCAGGCTTCTCTTTTGCCAGCCACAATAGAATCAGCAACGCAAGCGTTCGTTTGGGATCCTTTACCACTGAGCTGGATACCCACAGCCTAGGGCTAATTGGTTCGCGAAACTCGAGCTTACTGGGAAGCAGCACGGTTCACCACTCCTTACGATTTGAGGTCATGCATGATCTGCTCGGCAATTGCCTTACCAAGCAGGGGTGGGACAGCGTTGCCGACTTGCTTCATCTGTGACGACTTGGCCCCATAGAAATGATACGTGTCCGGAAAGGATTGGATGCGAGCAGCCTCCCGAGTGGTTATCGCTCGGTTCAGGAACGGGTGCGTGAACTCGCCCGATGACGGCGTGTCGTACCGCGTAGTGATCGTCCTCGCGATGCCATCCTTCTTCATCCGGCACCAAGTGCCGCTGTAGATGGACTTGGTGAGGTGCTCGGTGGGGAGCATCTCCTTGCCGTGCTCGGGCGGAATCATCCTCAGTCGCTCCAGGGTGATCTTAGAGTGCGCGGTCGCGATGTGGTTGTAGAGCTCGGTCGACCCATCGCGCATCATGCGTTGGTATGCCGATTGTGGCTTGTTGCGGTATTTTGAGACTTCCTCGCCTTCTCCGGATTCCAAATAGGCGAGGTCGCTAATGGCGTCCCATATGGTCGCGGATCGGCCGTAGGGGGCCGGGAGGGCGACGGTCTCGTCGGCGTCAAGTTTACCGATGATGCAAGTACGGTGCCTATCCTGCGGCACGCCGTAATCAGCAGCACAAAGGACGCCGCAGTTGACGGCATAGCCCAGGGCGCTGAACAGCTCCACTATCTCGTTCTTGAAGTAGCCGTTCTCGGTCGTCAGGAGGGTGGGGACGTTCTCGATGACGAAGTACTTCGGCTTCACGAACTTGACCACGTCGTAGTACTTGAGGAAGAGGAAATTCCTCGGGTCGTTGATGCTCTTCCTCTGGCCCTTCTGGGAGAATCCTTGGCAGGGAGGGCCGCCGATGACGATGGTCGTCTTGCCCGCGTACTCGGAAAAGGTCTTCTCAATATCGAGGTCACGAATATCGGCGACCACCATTTTGGTATCCGGCCGATTGCGTGTGTATGCCTCGGCAATAGACGGATCGAACTCATTTGCAATCTTCACGTCGAAACCGGCCATTTCGAACCCAAGAGAAAGGCCGCCCACGCCGGCAAACAAATCAATTACTGTCGGTTTCGTCATAGCTCGTCCTGGATCCTCTTGGTTGCGATGTCGTAATAGGACTTCTCTAGTTCAATGCCGGTAAAACGTCTTCCGTCGCGAACCGCGGAAACCCCGGAGCTTCCGCTGCCCATGAAGGGGTCGAGCACGAGGTCGCCCGGATTGGAAAGCTTCTCAACGAAGAAGTCCATGAGCGCGACGGGCTTCTGGGTCGGGTGCTTGCCGTACTCGCGCTCTCGCTTCGGGGTGACCGGGGACTCGAAGAAGTCGTGAACGGCCTTGCCGTCGTTGTTGAACGTGCCGACTCGCGCTCCATACGTGAAGTAGATCCACGATTCGGTGGAATTCACGAAGTGAAGATTCATGTTCCTCGGCATGGGGTTCTGCTTATGCCATGTCCCGGTTGTCTTGTAATAGAACCCGTGCTTTACGGCCTGCGTGATAATCGACTCGACCTTGATGACCGCCATGAATACGATCATGGAACCACCCGGCTTCATGACACGGGCGGCTTCCTCAAAGAACGAGTCCATGGACTCGTTCCATTCCTCGTACTCGAGGTTGTCCCAGCCCGCCGCCCCGAAGTAGTTATCTCGGAGCGCCTTGAGGTTCGTTGCGCGCTCCTTCATGAACAGGCCGAGGTTATAGGGAGGGTCGGTAAGAATAAGGTCAACTGAATCGCTAGCGAGGCCATGAAGGGCTTCCAGACAGTCGCCGTTGATCAAGGTTGGCTCAAAGTGTTCGCTCTGATTATCGGGTTTTTCACAATCCGTCTCGGAGCAACGTCCCTCCGTCCACGCGTCAACGGCGCTGTATTTGAATCTCCACTGGTGGCCGACCTTCTGGGCGGGAAACTCCTTGGTTTTAATCCAGCTGCGAATCGTTTCCGGGGTCACTCCAACATGGGAGGCTATATCCTTCATAGTCACCCAAGACTCTTCCATCATTGCCCCCGAACAAGAAATAACGCGAATTAGCAGAAAATAGCGCGATTATAAAGCCGGGTTGCGCCAATGTATAGGCTTGACCTACGATGGAAATCTGCATGCGAGCTCGGACAGGCAAAGTTAACGCAAACAACATCTTTTGCCGCCCAGCGCCGGCAAACACTGCTGCGCGACGCCCACGCGCGCATGATGTTCACGGGGCGCCGCCGTCACGTACTCCGCCGCACACGTCAGTGGTTGCCATCCTTGGCGGCGG
Source organism: uncultured Collinsella sp. (assembly GCA_900544095.1). GTDB lineage: Bacteria > Actinomycetota > Coriobacteriia > Coriobacteriales > Coriobacteriaceae > Collinsella. The sequence goes on along the minus strand of UQTV01000001.1, from coordinate 922,475 downwards.
GCATCCCGCCGTGTGTTTGTTAACGTCGTGATTACGGGTTTGGTCACATCCGTTTTTCGGAATTGAGCATGAGCGCTAGCTGCTCAGGAAGTTCGGCGGGTACGGCCTTCTCGTGCTCGACGAGTGGCTGCTGAACAAGCCCGACGACCTGTTCAGGGCGATGCTGCTCGAGCTCATGGAGCTGCGCTGCGGTTCGTCCTCGACCGTCTTCTGCGCGCAGTACAGGTCGAAGGGCTGGCACGCCAGGTTGGGCGGCGGGATTTACGCCGGGGCGATCATGGACAGGATCGTGCACGGCACTGTCTGGCTAGAGATGGGAGACGTCAACATGCGCGACATATACGGCTGACGGTGCTGAACGGACACCGGCGGTACCGATTCACGATACCGCCGGTACTGTCCCGCAATATTCGCGGTACGGAAACGCATAAATACTCACAATACTGGTACCGTCATGATTTATCCAGCGGCGATTATGGCGCGTATAGACGATGCTGGGCGCCCATGTCTGATTCAAGATTCAAATTTGCTACGAGCGCGCTCTAATAGTCAATACGTCGTATACGGGTTGTGTTACTCTTTTTGTGAACGGCGGAGCCCTTTATGGATGGCTTCGCCGTTCACCGTTAAATAGCGGCACTTTCAATCTCCTGGTTATATTGACTGAATAAAATGTTGATTGTTCAGATTGGAGGCGGCTATGGTTCAACCGAAAACCCAAGGAAATCACCGAGCATATCCAAAGGAGCTGGCGATATATGTCGAGCGTATCCTATTGGAGGAAACCGATGCTGGGCTTGGCAAAGGGTTGAGCGTTTCGGACATAATGGCGGAGCTTAAAGCTCGTTATGGATATGAAGTTAAGCGTGACACAGTGCAGGGCGTATTGAACGCACTTGTTGATTCTGGATCAAAAAAGCCTTCGCTCTGCAATAATGCGGGCGTCAGTCCGTTAACCGAGATGAATAGAATCGACCTCGACAACAGTTGCCTGAATCCGTTCTACACAGTGATTGCAAGTCGGTTGGCATGTAAGGGCGAGCGACTGACGAATGGTGAGGGGGATCCTGCTCCTAAAAATGCGAAGCACCTGTACAGCATAGAGCGTCAAATTGATGGTGCGCAAATTGAGCATTTGTGCCGTCTCATCGAAGCTTCTACGGGTGTAGGTGGAGCCGACGCGCTCGAGCATGCAGTTCTTCGCCTGCTGTGCGGCGAAGAAAGGCAGCAGATTGAAGATCGTTTGGCTCAAGAAAACGCCCTGCTCAAAAGCGGCAGAATTGCAAATATGGAAGCAACGCTTGCAAATTTGAAGTTATTGGAAAAGGCCATTAGCCAAAGGCAGAGAGTCCGCTTTCGAACTTCTGATAAGGGGCGACTGCATAGCCATACGCCATATCATCTATGCATGCACGATGGCTACTACTACCTGTTTGTGGGTCACAAGGGTGCTGCGAGGTCTTTTGACGCAATTCGAGTTGATAGCCTGCGGGATATAACCATTGCTGGACCAGTGGATGATGCAAAAGGTCGTTTTGAAGCGATGGCCGAAGAGGCGAAAAGGTTCTCTCGTGCTGGCGTGAACAGGATGTTTAGTGACGATATAGTTACGGTTCGCGTAAGGTGCCATAGCCAGGCAAAGGAGAAGTATCTTTTAGCCGAATTTGCCGGGAACGATGGGTTTCGGTGCGAGACGCAGGACGGGCACCCAAATCCAGAGTATTCGTTTATGGCATCGTATGACGGCATGAAAACATGGGCGATGAAGTGGCTCGATGTGTTTGAGATACTTCAACCAAAGAAATTGCGCGATGACGTCGTGGACATCATTGGACATAAATGTATCTATGTGAGTGCGAGGACTGATTCAAATGACCCCTGCTGAGAAAAAGCAAGCAATTGGCGATGCGTTGGATTACTGGTATTTGCTCGATTTTTTGAGCCAAGGCGACCAACCCGAAGATAAGAAAAATCCGCCTAGGCCCAGAAAAGGAATGCTTGATGACTGCTTTGTTCCAGAAGAGCGGGACGACCAGTACTTAAGGACGCCTTTTGAAGAAGCGAGAGAACGTGCGGATAGTGTCACAAACGGCGAAAACTGGCCGATCTCAACGATTTATTGTCACCTGGGCTCCGTTCCGCGCGAAGCGGTCATGACTTATATTGCAGAAAAACCGGGGAATGAAATCGAAAAAGAGGATGAGTGCATGACGGTCGCACTATTAGGTGTGAGTCCTGATGGTCAATTTGTCAGCCTTGAGTTGTCCTCTTTATTTTGGTGGTTGAAGAGGAACGTCGGGAATAGCCTAAATGCCATCGTTAGCTTTGAGAAAGAGCAGGATGAAATCCGCAATAAAATCAACGAAAAACTCAATGGAACAAAGCTGACATATGGTGTCATTAGGGACCTTGTCGATAGTTGCGTCCGACCAATGATTGAGGGGATTGCCAGCTGCCTTCCCGACGGTGACGGGGCTGAACGTATCAGCGAGTGGTGTTCAAGGCTGCTTGTTGAATATAGAGCAATGAAGCCAAAGGACAATGGGGGCGATGCGTACCCAGTGTTCGACCAATCGCTCTGTCACTCATTTTTCGCAAAAGATATTTCCCGGATAAATGAGCAGTGCAAGTCAGGGTCATTCGACGATTTGGATAAGGGGCCGCTGCCTCTAGTCGCCGCTTACCTTGAAGGCGGCTTGAGGGAGGAGTCTGCCTGTGGAGAGATTGATCTTCTGGGCGGCGAAGACGATGATGATCTGACTGCCCGTGCAGATTTTTTTTCTGAAGTGTTGGGAGCCGGCGCTACACCTATCGGTCGCTGGCCGAGTAAATACTCCTTGAGTTTGATGCAACAAGTGGCGGTAAATCTTGCGGTTGGTCGTGGCGGTTCGACACGCAAATACCCCGCAAACGACGTTATGTCGGTTAACGGTCCCCCGGGCACGGGAAAAACAACCCTGCTCAAGGACATCGTTGCGGCTAACGTTGTCGAAAAAGCCCGTCTGCTGTGCGAATATGACAAGCCCGATGACGCCTTCGAAGAGGTGGAACTTAGCAAAGATTATCTCAAGTATGCTGAGAATCCATATCGCTTCAAAAAGGGCAGGACCGGAGATGCGATAAATAGTCTCAGCATTTTGGTCTGCTCGACAAACAATGCAGCAGTTGAGAATATCGCCAAAGAGCTTCCTGATGGAAAGGCGTTCTGGGAGGGTATAGACGAATCTGAGAAAAAGGAGTTTCTAGAGTCAGATTTGTCCAACATTGTTTGGGGAAAGAAAAACGAGCAGAAACCGGTGGATGATCTCTATTTCTCTTCGGCGCTCGTTGACAATAATGGCAATCTTCGCGACCCTGCGCATCCTGGGCTTATGATTGCGGCATGTCTGGGAAACCGTAGGAATATTAATAATTTCAGAGATTGCGAGCTTTCTTCGCTGCAGTTTAGCGGCGGGCTGGGAAAGGGCAAGCGGTTTTCTAAGGCGAAGAAACTGTTTCTTGTTCAATACAAAAAGGTATCCGATCGATTCGATCGAATGGAGGAACAAGCCGCTAAGAAACGCGAGCTTCTGAACCTTAAATCGCGTTTGCCTCAATTGGATCGTGAGTGTCAAAAGGACGAGCGAAAGATAGTTGAAGAGCTGACAATCGAAACGGTATGCCTGCCTCATCCTTTTGAAGGCGGTGCTGCAGTCGATGTCCGGAAATATCTTGATGACATTGCGAAGTATACCGCCGATTATGAGGAGAGAAAGAGAGCGCTCGAAAAAGAGCTGCGCGATGCGGAAGAAAAGGCCAGTGGACGGATCTGGAGCATTTTGTATAAGGGTCGCGTGTCCGATTGCCGTGAAGAGCTCGATTCCTTTATGCAGCAAACCAAGTCGGAGCAGAAACTTGTTGAGCTGCGTACGGGATTTGAGGACAAATACGAAGAATTAGAGAATGAAAAGAAGAAACTAGTCTCTTTGCAGGTGAAGATTAAGGGGTTAGAGGACGTAGTCAAGGGCACTAAATCTGTCGAGACGATTGACGAGCGTTTTGTTGAGTCTATCTCAAAGGGGGATAACGAAAGCCGAAAGAGCGCTCATCTTTATAATCCATCCGATGACGATGAACTAAAAAAGGAGCGTAACCTGCTATTTCTGTACGCGCTGCAGGTGACACGCGAGTTCATTCTCGAATCAAAATGCATGCGGAACAACATTACGTTTCTACGAACATACTGGGGAGCTAAAGACAAAGGCGCCGATTCTGGCAAAAAGGAGTTGATAGAGTTCACACAAGCCGACAGACGGAAGATGGCCCCTGCGCTTTTTCAGGCACTCGGTTTGCTTACCCCAGTGATTTCTTCCACATTTGCGTCGATTGGTCGCATGCTTGAGGATGTTCAGATTGGTGGGGCTGTACCCCTGTTCGGCCTGTTGATTATAGATGAGGCTGGACAGGCGGTGCCGTATGCCGCTTTGGGTGCCCTTGCCCGCAGTCGACGTGCAATGATTGTCGGCGACCCTTCTCAGATTGAGCCTGTGATTACTGGGGATGTTAAGGAGCTCCGCGCTACCCTTGGTAAAAAAGTATTGCTGCCGTTTAAGGGAGACATGGCTTCGGTCCAACGACTTGCCGATGCCGTTAATCCCTATGGCCATCTGCGCAGCAATGGCGAGGGTGATCAATGGATTGGTTGCCCGCTTGTGGTTCATCGTCGCTGCATATCGCCCATGTTCGATATCTCGAATGAAATTTCGTATCAGGGCTCCATGCTTAACGAGACGGCTAATCCAAAAAAGGATCTCGCTGGCAGCTTTTATCTAAAGTCCTCACAGTGGATCAATGTTGCAGGATTTGAACGCGGCAATCGCGACCACTATGTTGATGCTCAGGGCGACAGAGTGTACGAGATTGTCAAGGAGGCTTTTAGGAAAACGGCGGCTGCGACTAAGAAAAAAGCCGGCGGGTCGGGTGAGCATGAAGAGTGTTCTATTCCGAGCCTCTATATCATTTCTCCGTTTAAAACTGTTGTCAGCGGGCTTAAGAATAGGCTGTTAGAAGAGACGCCTGAAGGAATAGCAGAGCGTGCTTGGAGTGCATTCGCAAAGTTTAATATTGGTACGGTTCATACGTTTCAAGGCAAAGAAGCCCATCAGGTGATATTTGTCTTGGGGTGCGATACAAGTCGTAGTTGTGAAGGTGCAATCAGGTTTGTAAATCCAAATATCGTGAATGTTGCGGCAAGCCGAGCTAAGTATCGCCTTTACGTAATTGCTGACTATGCAGCGTGGAAGATTAATGAGAACGTTGCAACGATGAAGCGAATTCTCGACACGGCATGGGTTGAGCATTGGGAAAAGTACCAGACAACTGGAGCTATTGAGGAGCTCAATGCGGCGAAAGATATGTTGCCGCGAGGAGAATCTCTTCCACGGGAGGCAACTGACGCGGACGAGGAACATGTCAATGAAGATGATTGGTGTTCTGATGTAAGCACCGATTCCTATTTGGACAATGTGAGCGAAGCGTTTAAAAGCTTTAATCTGGATGCAGAAGACTGTCGAATCATAGGCTTCTCTTCGCGCGAAGCTCTTCAAAGCGCATTTGCTGATTGCGCGTGCGACCAAAATGGCAAAAATAGGGTGCTTGAGAATATCGAACAGGGGCTTCTTCTGTGCAAGATATTTGGCATTGGCAGTGTTGGTACCGATAGCGATTCAGATTGCGCATTTTGCCTGCTAATGTTCTGCCGCGCGGCAGAGAGATACTTGCGTTTGAAATTGTTGCCGGCCTTAAAGGCCATTGCTCCCGATTATGTTGTTGCAAGAAAGCCGCTCAAGGAGCTTGAGAGCCTTAACCTCGGTCAATACAAAGGATTAATTGAAAAAAAGAGTGAGCTACTGGCATCCTCTGTTCGAGTTGAAAATACAGAGCTGACGCAGGCGTCAAAGGGGGACTGGTGGAGGACGCTCGGCGAAACGTTGGGTCAATTCACTAAATTTCGTAATAGCGCCTGTCATACCGATCGAGAAGAGATGGTTAGCGCGGGCGAGGTCTGGCTGGCGCTTCAATGTCTTTTCACTGCTTTTCAGCTTGATGAACATGGCCATAAGAGTGTGGAAATCATGCGAGAGGGCGTTGTTTACGAAGCGGCTTTTGCGGGGGCCGAACGTTTGCCGGTCTGTTACTCAATGGATCAGGCGGAAGCTAAAGGCTATGCCTCGATTTCGAAAATACTGAGCGTAGGTGGCTCAAGGATTAGGGCAGCAAAGGCCAATAACATTCTGATGAAACAAGGGTACCTGCGACTTTTCGATGAAGGCGAAGAGAGCGTGCAGAAATGCAAAGTTCCGTCCGCTAAGGGTTTGAGTCTGGGTGCAATCACTGTGCGCGGTGAAAAGGGGGACGGTGAAGTGTACTTCTATGCGCAGTATCCGAAAGTGAAGGCAAAGGATATATGCAACATAATTGAACGCGAGTCATGAGCCATCTCAAAGTCAAGTGAGTTTTAGGGTAAAGCCCGCAATCTAACGCTATATAGCGGTAGATTGCGGGTTGCTTTTTATCTCTTTTCACTATTCTGCAGGTGTCAGTTGTTTGAAGGGAGATTCAAAGATGCTTGAGTCCAATTGTATTTATATTTGCGACGAGTCGAATGAGGCGAATCTCACGTGCACGCTGTTGCAGATGAAGCAGATGGTTGACGAGGCAATTGATCTTGCCTATGAGCTCGAGGACTCCTCTGTTGCTTGCAAGGGAGTTGGTGACGACTTGTTGGCCACGTGGGAGTCGTTGTGCTACTGCAATGCCGCCGTCCACGAGCTTATTCAATCTGTTCTGCTTGAGCGTAAAGAGACCCTGCGATTTGATGAATTACAAATGCGTAATGATGAAGTGCCCGAGCGGCCAATATGCCGATAACAACATTTGTTTGTCTCTGGGGGCAACAGCCTTGTTCAATCCCTCGAAGACAGTGTTTTCTTACATTAGCTTGCGAACGTAGCCTTCTTTGAAAGGAAAAACATGAACACTTCTATCCAAATTCCGTCCAGCGCCGTTGAGTCTGCACCCCGCACCGCCAAAGGCGAGGTCGTCAAGCTCGTGCAGGGCGCGCTGCTCATCGCCGCCGCCGCATTCGCCGCCGTCGGTATCGCCTCTGTCGCCGCTCCGTTCTGCGTCTGGAAGGGCGAGGTCGCGCTGTTCCTGAACGAGTCGTTCCACACCAACTGCTCCGTTTCCGCGATTGCGGAGTACGCGTCGGCGGCGCCTGGGTCCGATTGGGCGTCAATGCTCGTGGCCGCGCTCGTCGCGGCGTACCCGGCCTACCATACCGTTTGGCGCGTCCGCGAGGGTTTTGGGCTCAGCTGCGATGCCCCGGTGTTCAGCAGGCGCGTGTCGCGCCTTCTCGCCGCGGTGAGCGCTTGTTTGCTGTTGGCGATGCTGTTCATGGGCTATGGAACGAGTTGGCTCATCAACGGCAGTGCGATGGGTGACCAGGGCCTTGTTGAGTCGGGGCACAATGTATGGGCCGTTTCCATCATGATCATGCTGGGCTGCGCCCTGATGTGCCTGTTCAAGTGGTTTCTCGCCAAGGGCCCCGGACGCAATTTCGGCAGCGGCTTTGCCGTCGAGCTTGTCCGCCTCGCCGACGTCCTGCTGAAGCGCGCGAGCTCGAACCTGGTGCTGTGCTACGTGGCCGAGCTGCTCGCCTGCCTGCTGGCGCTGGCCTTCATCGCCGTGGCCTATGTCGTCGTGAGCGTGGCCATCGCGCTCGCGTTCGCAGCCGTGGCCCTGGTGGTGTGCCTTGCCGGGATTCCCGTTATCCTTGCTGCCTCGTGGCGCAGGTAGCGGGGCGATCATGCGAGTTCTTATCGTAGCGTGAGAAAAACTTGCAGAAATCGCAAGTTCTTTTCACGCGATGAGAAAAACTTGCAGATTGGCGCGAGGACGACGGCCCTCCGCGTGAGCGCGGTTTTGATATTGCTTGTTAATGTGTCCGAACGGTTGATTGGAGACAAAATGTACCCGAACTATGAGTGCAACAACTATCCCATGAACATTACGGATGATGACGGCCCGTTCCTGATCATGGAGGCGGAGCTGTCTGGCGACGTCGAGCTCAATGATGAGTTTAAGAAAGACGCCAGCTATAGATATTCGTGTGCGACTGTTTCTGCGGCGATCGATCTTTGCAAGTCAATGACGGACGGCGATGCCGATCCCTGGTATGAAAGTTGGGAGAAGGCGGTTGAGCGTTATCCGCTCGAGAAATGCGAGGATGCGACAACGCTGTATTGGATTGAGCCGACCGATCCGTACAAGGCGCTGTGCGCCTTCCATCCCCATCCCGATCTTGAGCGGTACGCGGCTGAGGCAATTGACGCCGTTGACACCTATCTGCTGGAGCGCGAGTACTGTCCCTTTACGATCAACCACTTAGATCTAAAGGATGTTGACGTCCTGCTCAGCGCTGCTTGGGGATTGGCTCGAGTCCTTAAAGAAATTTGGGGAACTTGCGACCCTGATGTTATGGAAAAGATTGAGGATGCTACGTACAGTGCGCATATAACGGTTAGGGACCTGATCGCGGGTGAAGAGGCGGTCAAAGCTAGCTCGAAGTCCGATGAGAATCTTTAGCCGCCGCGCTGATCGGCGCGCCTGATTGACAGGCTGTCGGAAAAGTCCGGACAGCCTGTCAACCCCGGCCGTTACATCGTCCCCTTACTCGCGGCGTAATGTCCCGCCTGCTTAAGGGCATCCTCGTAGGCGCGCTGTTTTGCTTCGTACTCTTGCGCGCAGCGCTCCTGTTCTGCTTGCCCGGGAACAGGCACGGTCATGCTTCGCAGGTCTTTAGGAGATAGCTGCGCAAGCGAGTCTCCGTGTGAGGAGGCTAAGAGTTTCTGCTGTCCTTCATCGGATGACAGGTAGGCTAAGAAGAATCGTGCTAGTAGTTCATCTTTAAAGGATGCGCAGAAGACGACATCGCAGGGGACAATGAGTTTAGGGCATAACTGAGGTTTCTGAGGCACCGGCTCGCGCCTCATGCTTCCCGGCACTACGAGGGCCAGCTTAAATGGTGGTCCGAAGCGTGAGATCAGTATGCAGGTTTCATACTCGCCCAGCGGTTTGAGACGATAGAAAAGACCTGGATCCGTATCGCCCATATCGTAAATATCCGTGTCGGATACGCGCTCGGGTAGATCTTCGAAACCGATAACCGTTCCATCGACTAAGTGTTTAAGCGATAGGTAGTAGCAGTCAATTCGTCGGTCCGTTCTGCTAAGACCCATCTGTGGCATCTTTAAAAGAGTGCTACGGGGAATGCCGCGGCGTATGTCCGCTACGCTGCCAAAGCGAACGAAGGACTCCTCTGCAAAAGAGGTGCTTTTAGCACTGGGAAGTAAAGGCCAGATTTTTTCGGCACCTCGATCGCCGAGACGCCAATGCGTCACATCGGTTGTCTTGGCGTAAGCATAACTAATCGAGTCTTGGATCTGATGCATGAGCTCGCTTGTCATGGGCTTGTTGTCAAATGACCGCCCATCAAAGAGGAAATATGGCTCGTTGGGTTTACGGTCGCTCAGAAATAGTAAGGCGTAGCCATCGCTATTGGCGGCGATCGTATTGGGAAGTAACACTATCGCTGTCAATAGTCCAAGCTGGCAGAGCAGGCGGCGCCCGTCTGCGGCGCGTGCCAGGTTGAGCAATCGGTTGGAGACTTGTACGACCGCAATGGAATCCGGGCGTTCACACGCAAGGGAAGCAGCGAGAAAAACGTAATACCATTCGCTGACCGAAAGCGGGCTTGGTACATCGACAAGTGTTTGCAGTTGACGGGCCCTCGACGTAAGGAAATCCCGAACATGCTCATCTGCAATTTCGAGCGAGGGCTCAAATTGAGTGAGGGGGATTTGCTCGGGGGGTCTGCAGTAGATGAGCGTGGGCTCATCGGTACGGGGCACGGCACCCGATTCTGGCGTTGAGGCAAAGACATCGGCTTTGGTAAATGTAAAAGACGGATCAGCGGATGTGCCGCGAGTTCTAAAGTCGGTGCTTTCGGGGTCCTTAAGGTCGATGCCCCAGATAGACCATGCGGGTCCATTTGCATAATCTTGGGCAAACTCAAAATCTCGGCAGCACAGCTCGATAAGCGTATGAGTTTTTAGCGTTGGCTGGAGTTTTGAGACCATAAAGGAAACCAGGTTTGCAAGAAATGCGCTGCTATGAGGCTCTGGATCCTGATTGTAGGCATGATAAAGGCCTAGCTTTGCTTGTTCTGCGCGAGACAGAAGCACGATTGCCTCCTCGGACATGCGTTGTGCGATATGGAGTGCGTCGTTGTTGGCAATGGCACGACGCGGTCAATTCATATTATCAGCCCAACTCCGATGAATTTGAAATTGAGTGTTTATAGCTTAACCCACGGGGGTATCAACTGCGTTAAGCTTTTAGAAAAAAAATTCTAAAAAAGAACGGGCTTTCGGACCAATATGTCATCAGCAATGAAAGGACAGCTAATGAACGGATGCGACATGTACAGAATCGAGCCGGACGCCCCCAAGAAGCCAACGGCGATGAATATTTTCGGCATGATTCTGCAAACTGTCTTTGCGGTTGTACTCTACGTGGTCGCCGTCGACATGATGTGCTTGCTGACGACGTGGCTCGGCGGGTTTATGTTCGAGATTAGCGAGAGCAACACGGTGATCCCGCTCCATTCATGGCGCCTGGTGGCGTTTAGGGTGTACTGGGTTGTGCTGGGCGCGGCGTTTGTTGCGGCGCTTGCCCACAAATGGATCGTGTTGTTAACGGGAGGGCGCGAATCCGACATGTGCGAGCTGCTCGGTGTAATTGAGGGTGCCGGCGCATTTGCATCCGTCGTCTGTGCGATTGTCTGTTTGCTGGGCTATGCCGCCGTATTTGATTGGTGGGCCGGCGTTACCGGAAAGATGGCTTCGGATTCCCGCGCCAATGATTACCTGCTTTGGGCTGTTGTCTTAACCATCGGAACGATTGTCGAGTGGCGAATTGTCGAAGGGGTCCTCAAGGCTTTATTCCCTCATGAGTGCTTGTTCCACGGGCTTCGCTTTGCATCCGTCTGCGTGGTTACTCCTCTGCTTGCGCTTGTACCCACCACGCTGGCCATCATCGTGTGCGCGCTGGTGGTGGGCCTTTTTGCCGGGATTCTGTTTGCATCGCTTGCGATCCCCGTGGTTATCGCGGTTATTGGCATTGCCATCGCTATGAGTCGCTAACCCACAACGCAATCCAAATATCTCGCATAAAGAAAGGAACGACCATGTCGGTATTCTCTGACGCTCAAAAGCTTTTGCTGCTTGCCGTACTTACCGCTCTTATGGCTGGTGCCCTGATGTACGAAGTGTTGCATCCCACACTGTTTCCGCTGCTCAAGCAGGGCATTTTGCAGCTGCTCTACCACATTCCGGTCTTTACCCAGCCGGGCAACGTGATCTATCTGGAGTCGGCGACATCGCTGGCACTGTAGGAGTTTATGGGCTCGGGGCCACGTCATAGGTAAGAAAACCAATATAGAAAGGAAAACACCCATGGCTCAGAAGCAGTATCGAAACATCGATCGCTACCGGGACCTGCTCACTCGAATTGCGCCCTCGCGTCTGGTGGAGCAGACGCGTCAGAGTGTTATTGGCCACGAAGGAAGCTTGGAGGCCTTTGTGACGGCGCTGAGCTTTGAGGTTAACCGCTGCGTGATGTTGGCACGCGGCGCCGATCCGCGCGACGTTCTTTCGCCCGCCGCCATTTTGGTGATGGGTTCCACTGGTACGGGAAAGACCCACACCATCAAGGCCGTGGCAGATGCCGCAGGGCTCAAGCTGTTCGTGTTCGATGTCTCCACCATGACGGGCGAGGGCTGGCGCGGTGCCAGCATGATCAACTGCCTATCGCAGGTCGCGGACTATCAGGCTGCGAATCCCGGTGAAATTTGTTTGGTGCTCTTTGACGAGTTTGACAAGGCGGTTCGTGTCGAACCCGATGGGGGAGAAGTTGCATCGAGTTTTAGTCCATCGCAGTCGTTCCTTAAGCTTTTGGAAGGCGGGGAGATGCCGTTCGAATGTGATACCTCCAAGAGTGCGGCTATTAAGACGCTCAACCTCGATCAGGTTGTCTGCATTTTGGGCGGCGCCTTTATGGGCTTGGACGCTCTGGTGCGCAAGCGCCTGGGTGACAAGTCTGGCACCACGGTCGGCTTCGGATCCTCGTATGCCGCCGTGCGCACCGCCGCAAAATCGGCAAACGAGCTGCGAGACAGTGCGACCATCGAGGATGTTGAGACTTGGGGTATTATGTCCGAGCTGTGCGGGCGCATTGGCTCGGTGATTAACTTTAACGCCTTGAGCGTGGACGATCTGGTCCAGATTGCGTATGAACAGTACCTACCCAAGCACAACAATATGATGGGAAATGGCGCCAAGATGGAGCTGACGGCAGATGCTGCTCGCCTTGCGGCGAAGCGCGCGGTTAAGGAAGGTGCCGGCGCGCGCGGCATGCTCCGTCAGCTGCGTCCCCTTATGATGTACGCCTGGAGGGACATGCGGGAAGATACCTATATTTCCCGTGCGACCTTGGTCGTGAGCGACGGGGAACTTGCGGTTGCGTACGAGCGCTCTCATGAGCCGCGGGGTTTTTGCAGGAAGAGATGGGGGAGAATTCGCCCTTTCTGAACGGGAGGGAGATTGAAGCCCTGGCGCTGGTGAACAGCTGGATGGAGCATGGGGACAAGGACGAGCATAGGCCGTATCAGCCCGAGCTTGCTTGGCTGGCGGATTTGATGGACGGCTCGGCGCTCGACAAGATCGTGCAGGGCGGCAAAGCATTCGATCTTGCTGGGGTCTTGTTGCGCGGCGTTCCGTTTGATGGGCCGGAGCGCATTGCCGCCCACGAGCTGCTTAAGGCGTGCGCCTGCTACAACGACGTGCTCTATGCCGATCAGGACAAGTATCGCAACCTTGCCCAGGTGCTTATGCTCACCAAATTGGTGTACAAAAAATCGCCCGATTGCTTGCTGAGCCCGCTCGATGTGGTTATGAACGGCACGACTACGGGCAACGGTTTTCAGGGTCTTGGCGAGTGGGTCGATGCCATGAGCAGGTCCGAAAAGCCTTCGTTGGAAAAGTGGCAGTACCTGGCGGCCGGGGAGGCCCTGCGGATTTACGACCACTTTAGCAAGCGCCCCGACCAGGTTAAGGAGCTTGCCGCCAAGGTGTCCCTGATGCGTGTCGCCCTTGCAGTGATGGACGTTGAGGAGCGTGAGGCATTGGAGTGCGATCTTAAGAAGCTGCTCGCTTCGTGCGAGTAATCGCCGACTGTTTCTCTTTCTTTTCTTTCCCTTTCTCGGCGGCATAGACGCCGCCACCTCAACCACCTCGCGTGAGTTTTTGTCCGCACGGGATGGTATTCAACACATGCAACAACTAAATCGGAGGTTTGACCATGGCTACGTGGGAACTCAACTGTCAATCGATGCTGTCGTCTGCGGGCGACAAGGAGCTTGCTCCCTATCTTGCACGTCAAAAGGCGATGCGCGAGTTTTTTGAGCGTGCGCTGTTTGTTCCCCAGGATCAGGACGGCGCTAAGGACCAGGACAACAACGGCCTGTACTTTTTGGGCGCCACGACGGGCTCGGGCAAAAACTACACGGCCGAGCAGGTCACGGCCGACCTGATTGCCGGCGGCTGGGATGAGTCGGGCTGTTTTAACAAGTGTCCCGGCCGCCGTACCTTGGTGTTTGTTGTTCCGGGTAAAGACAATCGCGACAACTATGTTGCAAGCGTGCGTGAATTGTTGGCTGGCCAGGGCATGAGTTGTGATGAAGCGGCACGCATGGTGTTCGATCTTCCGCGCGCGGGCGAGAACAATCTGAATTGGATTGAGGCCACCCGCGGCAAGGGTGCCGTGGGCGTGCGCGAAATCTCGTGTCCCATCGAAGCAGATGACGAGAGCTCTCATCGCGTCATTAAGCGAGCATGGCGTAACACTATGGAGGTTGCCGATAACCTTCTGCACATTCTTGATACAAAGAAAAGTCTGGGAAACGTTGTCGATTGTCTGACCCCCAGCCTGTGGGACAAGCTGTCGTTAGCCGATGCGAGCCTGCGTTGGGCAGTGAGTTGTGAACTCAAGAACATTACGCGAGGCATGGAGGTAATCCCTCAGATTTGGCCATCTGCGCTGCTCAACGACGAGAGCATGCCACATGTGATTGCCCTTACACCCCAAAAGCTCGTCAACAGAATCGATACGGTGACCGGTCCGGGCGTTGTGCTCTTTAACGCGGCGGCTGCAGAGAAGTGCCTATTCATCTTTGACGAAATCGACCACATGAAGGCTGACATGCTGTCGACGCTGACGGACGACCCCGTGACGTTTCAGCCGGATGAGGCGCTGCGCATCCTTGATCGTCATTTTAACGGCGGCGTGGTGGACCCCTTGCTGTTGGGAAATCGAGATCAATGGATGGCGGTCTACACACACGCTTCCACGTCGGGCGATCACAAGGGGTCGAATGCCGAGAGGAACAGGGTTTCGCGAGCGAGCGTAGAGGAAGCTGCCGAAGGAATCGCCAAGGATGCCGAGAATATTCAAAAGGCACTCGCCTCCTGCATTAAGGAAATGAAACTGCGCCCGCCTTTTGCGCTGTCTGACGAGGCAAAAGACGAGCAGCTTGCCGGTCGTCGTCTGTTTGGCAGTGATGATGTCTCGGTGGGCGATAACTCGGTAAACCCGTTGTGCTACAAGCTCAATGAGGACGGTACCCGCAATATGATTACGGCTCATGGGGCGAATGGACAGCAAACCGTTAACAAGGCGGTTCGTCGTGCGCGCGGCGTCGTTAGGATGGTAGTAGGTCACCTTGCCATCTGCGCCAGCCTTATGGATAGCCTGTATTACGGCAGCATTTCGTACAAGGACGATCTTTCGCGCAAGAACATCATCGATGCGCTGGGCATTAGGAACGACCAAACCAGTGAGAAATGCTTTTGGAATGCGTTGATGATGGCGCTGTTCTTTAAGAACCGTAAGAACGACGATATTGATGCAGCCGATGACTCGATGTATGCGCATGGCGTTGACTACCTAGTAATGGAAACCACACTAGACCATATGTTAACCACGTACCTAACCAGTCATGGCATTGAGCGCATGCCCGAGGCATACTTGGCCTCCATTGCTGCCAAAGCGCCCTGTGTGTGCATGAGCGCAACATGGAGCGCGCCGACCGTAAAGAACTTTAACCTGGATTACCTCGATGAGGTTCACGGCGTGGTTCGCAAGGATATGTGGATCGGCGAGCTCAACCAAGAGATCGTACGACAGACCAAGCTGTTTAACAAACGGGCGGCAAAGACGTACGACATTGACGTTGCTTGGGTTGACGAGGACAAGAATCTTGCCGGTATGGCTGCGTTGGCCGGCGGCGCTTTTGGCGGCGCAATCGTATCGCCCGACGAGACGTACGGGCGCGCGATGGAGTTCTTTGGCGGAATTGGCGTGAGTGAAGGTCTTGCGGTGCGTCTGCGCCGAAAGGTTGCCGATAGGGTGGGCACGAGCGATGCCAAAAGCATCGAGTTTGAGCTGGAACGCCTGAGTAAAGCGCTCGTTGCCGTGAGCGCCTGGGCGCGCGGCGTCGCGCGCAACGAACAGCAGGCGGGTGCCGTTTTTACCACCCGTCACATGGGAAACCATGGCGACTTTAATAGTTTGGCGCTGGATCTTGGCCGAGAAATCGTTGCCGAACTGGTGATTCGGAACGTTAAGCGTCCCGAGGCGTCGTACGAGGAGTCGCTCGCGGAGGCCAAGGATATGGTGCCGTGCTTTAACGCTGCAGAATGGGATACCGGCTGGGACGATACTCAAAAGCGCCTCGAGATGGGCCAACCAACCCTGATGTTCATCAATTTGTCGGTGGGCGGTTTTTCAAAAAATCTCAAATACAAGGTTCCGGAGAGCCTGTGCCGTATGGTGCGACAGGTTGATTGCGGCTTTGAGAGCATCGACTGCCGTCCCAAGATGGATCTTGACTTTCTGTACATTGAGTCGCCCACAAGTCGCTTGACCTGGGGTGTTGAGGTTGACTCAACGAAGTTTGTCCAGCAGGCGCTGCTCGGTGTGATCGAGCAAGAGGAGCTGGTGGCGCGCGGAGAGGTCCCGTTTACTCAAAAGCGCCGCAACGTACGACTGTTGCTGTCCGGAGCCAAGCAGAGTCTGCCAGTTCGCGACACCCTCTCGTATCAGGTCGAAGGTGCCCGCATTGTGGCGCAGGCGGTGGGTCGCTTGATGCGTACGAGCGTAAAGATGCCGCACGTGCAGGTGATGCTCGATCGCAAAATCGCCGGCGATTGCGACTTTTCGTTCCTGCACGATTTGCCGATGGGCTACGAGCTGGAGCAGGTGGTTGGCGCCTGCGCGGCCGTCAACAATCACATGGCGGACAAGAAGCAGCACGCTGCTAACAAACAGCAGAACCTTGCTGCCTTTAGGAACAACCTGGCGAAAGAGAAGCACGAAAAGCTGGCATGGAAGGTTACCTCCCTCGATGCGCGCGAGGAAGATCTGGCCGCCTTCGATGGCGAGCGCGACTTTTATCTGCATCATTTTTGCCTGCCGTGGGAGGACCTCGCAAGCTATCCTGCGCGCAAAAGCACCGCACTGCACATGCCGTTTGCCGCGAGTGGCTATGCGTATGCGCAGGGCGGAGCGTGTAAGGTGCCGCATTTTGAGTTTCCCAGCTATGAGGGTGAACCTGTCGAGCAGATTGCTGCCCGCCTGGAGGAGCGCTGCCGCTATAACGAGGGCCTTGAGGGCGCGAAGGTTCGCCAGGTAAGCCAGGCGGCGGCCCGCGTGCCCGAGTTGCTGTCGATTCGGGAGGTGCGCGAGCGTTGGTCGCACGACGGGGTGCCTGCGGCGCTGCAGCCGGCGGCGACGGCGCACATGACGCCCTATATGTTCCAGGCGGTGTACCTGGGGGGACTGGGAGAGTCTGCTGGTAGGGCCGTCTTCGAGGCGTATTATGACGGCCGCTATTCGCTTGCTCGTGGCGATGCGGCCCATGCCGAGACGGGCGGCGATTTTGAGGTGCTCGATGCCGCTGGCAACAAGACCGGGGTGTGGATCGATTTTAAGCACTATCGCATCGGCACCTACGAGGCCTACAGGCGCAGCGGCGGCGAGACTACGGATGCCGAGTGCTTTAAGGCAAAGGCTCAAAAGGTTGGGGCAAAGCGCCTGCTGATCGTGAATGTTTTGGCCGATGAGGCGGCGCTGGAGCTTCGTCAAAAGCCAATCGATGACGTGGGAATGGTCTACTCCTTCCCCTATATGGCAGCTGATGGAGCAATCAGTCTGGAGATGATGGAGGCGATCGGCCGTGCAATCGAAGCATAACCAGCCGTGTGGCCTGGGAGACATCGCTGTGTCCGAGCTTGTGTTGCAGCTCGATGCCGCGGCTGCCGAGAAGCGCTACTCGGTCTTTTGGTGCAACGTTGGCGATGCAGGCAAGCATGCCGTGGCGGACTTTATGGCCGATGTGTGCCAGACGGGCAAGGTCGTGGCGCTCACCCAGCTCGAGGACAACCGCGTCTTTCTGATGGTCAAGGCGGGCGCGCAGACGGGCGACCTTAACGCCCCGCTCGCCCATGAGCAAATGGTTCCGATTAAAACTCATTGGGACGAGCTGGAAGATTGCGTCGTGTTGCGCCTGCTATTCAACTCTTGCTCGCAGTTTGAGGGGGTCGAGGACGAGATTCCCAATGACACGGGACACCTGTATGTCATTAGTGCCAAGGGCGACCGCCGCGACGCCATTGAGGAAGCAGGAACGGGCCCTGCCAAGATTGAGACGGTCGAGACTGTTATCAACGAGGACTGCACCTTTGAACTTAAGATCCGAACGTTTGCCAAGCGGCGGGTACTCATCGGTCGTGCGGCAGGCGACAAGCTGGAACTCGAGAAGATCAACAGCCAGGTGGGTTACAGGCTGTCGCCTGTGGCTACGGTGGTGCTGGCTCACGGACAAAGCGATGAGTATATCCTGCGCCGTGCCAAGGGCGATAAGCCGTCCAAACGCCGTGACCTTACGTTTTCTGCCCAGGCGGAAAAGGTCGCCTATACCAAGAAGGGAATCCTGTACCGAGAGCTGCAGATTCTTGAGCGTCGGTACAGCGATTTTGCCCAGATATCGCTCAGGGAGTATCCGCGCAAGAGCTTCTACGAGGTTCTGAAAAGCGACCGATACGCCCATGTGGTTGCGGAGCGTTCGTTGGGGCGGCGGGTTGTGGTTTCGTTCGCGGGTGACGGGCTTGATAGGGTAGCGCGCCAGTTGGCCGATCGGCTCAACGATTCCTCGTGGGGCGTGCGCGCGTCGTATGGCGGCAGGGCTGTTGATCCGCTGGCGTGGAATATCGTTGTGGTAGCCAACGAGGTCGCCGAGGACGATGGCTATGCTCTGCACGCTGGCGTGGTGGAGCAGCATGTGACGCCGGATGTGTGCGAGCCGCTGGTTAAGGCGATGCCGAATACAAAGGTACGGGGCGCACAGGAGGGAATCCTGGGAGCCATGCTCAAAGAGCTGCTGGTAAAGCAGAACGTCGTCGACGGACGGATGCAGGCGTTTGACCTTGGCTCTTTTGGCGTTGAGTCGGTGACGGTCTGCGGCGTGGTCAATGTTCCGCGTAAAGAGGAAGACAAGATTGAGCTGGATGCGCGCCTTGCAACGCTAACGATTGGTGCTGACGGGGCCATGGACTACACCTCGCATTCCATCGAGGATGGTCCCGTGGACGAGATAGAGCTTGAGCTGTTGACGGCCGACGGCAAGCTCGACAAGGATGCCTATATCTTTGACGTGCGGGCAGGTGGACAGTCTATGCTCGCGCGCGTGCGCGATACGGGCTTGACGACCTTCTCTAACAACTTTGCGACCTTGGTGCGCGATTACCAGCTTACGGGCAAAGCGGGCCGTAAGAAGGAGTTTTTCGAAAGCTACAACTCGCCCTATTACGGCATTGGAACGTTTGAACGTGTAGGGATGACCTGCTACTTTGTGGGCGTCAACAACGGCACCAAGGAGGACCTGGCGACGGCGATTCATGTGCGCTCGATTGAGGTGCTCGAAGGCGACGATCTGTCCGAGCTGCTGGTTCAGCTGGTCAATGTGGGGCTTTCGCGCCACGGAGCTCCCTCCAGGTGGCCGATTCCGGTGAAGTATCTCAACGAATGTGCCGCGCGTGAGGGCGCGGCGGGGGGGGCCTGGTATTTGCTCGTGAGGAAACAGAGGAAACAGATTAGCTATAAGCGCTAGAAAAATAAAAATGTTCTTGCAACATGCAAGCAGAGCGCATATACTACAGTCATAGCGTATGAGATGGGGTCTCTAAAAGAGGCCAAGCACAGCAATTTGAGTTTATGTGGACGGGACTTGAGCATGAGCACCAGCAATTTCTCCTTTAACAACGGCAATATCGATTTCATTAATCTCGAGACCATTTATGGCCGTACTGACCGTTCTCGCACAGAGAACTGGCCTGTATGCCTAGGTGAAGAGGCGCCAAGTGGCGAAGATCTCGAGTATTTGGATGAGATTGAGCGCGAGCGGAACTATGAGTTTGGCTTTTGCGAATGCCAGGTTCGCCGCGATTCAAATCGCTCAATTTAATTACCCCGTTATCACCTCTTTTTAATGGGGCAAGTTGGATCGACTATCTGTGGCAAACAACGGCTCACCGTGGGAAGGAATCGGCAATGAGCAAGAACATGAATAAGGACATGAACGGCAAGGCTTTGGGTAAGGCCAAGGCGGCTGGACGCGTGGCGACAGTTGCTGCGGCGACGATTGCCATGACGGGCGGCTCGCTGCTGTCGCCCCTGGCCGCGGCGGCGCAGGGTGCGGATGGCATTGGCGCTGCGGGCGCAACGGCTGCGGTGATGTCGCCGCTGACGAGCGCTGCGGTCGCCGGTGCTGGCGCGGGTGCTGTGTCTGCGGCGCAAAAGGTCGCCGACCTGCAGGCTGCAGTTGATGCGGCGCGTGCCAAAGCTGCTGCTGCCAAGGCCGATCTGGAAGCGGCTGCTGCTCCCTACGATGCCGCTGCCGCCAACCAGCAGCGGGCGCAGGGCGCCTATGACGCGGCCCGCGGTGCAAGCGATAGCGCGGCCTCTGCTGCCTCGGCCGAGCTGGAAAAGCAGCTGGGCGCTGCGCAAGACAAGGCCGATTTGGATGTCAAGACGCTTGAGGACGCTCAGGCTGCGCTCGATGCCGCCAAGAAGAACCTGACGGACAAGGACGAAGCCCTGACTGCCGCCCGGAAGGCGGCAAGCGATGCCCAGTCTGCGCTCGAGGCCGCACAGGCCGCTGCATCCGATGCCACGCCCGAGGCCGTAGCCGCCGCCCAGGCTGCCGCAGAGCAGGCGGCGATCGATTTGGAGCAGGCAAAGCAACAGGCCGAAGATGCGCAGACCAGGCTCTCGGATGCTCAGGCTGCCGCCGATGACGCCGCTGCCAAGCAGCAGGATACGCAGGTCAAGCTTTCGGCAGCTCAGCAGGCAAAGACCGCGGCAGATGCGGACGTGGACGCCGCACGGGCGAGCTATGACGCGGCCAAGGCCGATCTGGATCGAGCCGAGCAGGGCGCTGCGGGCCCGGAGTACGAGGACGCTAAGGCAAAGGTAAACGCTGCGTCCGAGGCGCTGGCGGCCGCCAAGGCCACGCAGTCGCAGCGCGAGGATGAGCTTGCTGCTGCCGAGCAAGAGGTGAGTGCCGCCGAGGGCGAGGTGCAGACTGCACAGCAGGCAGTTGCCGATCAGCAACAGGTCGCTGCCGAAGCCCAGTCCAAGCTGGGTGCCGCTGTTGCCGCCAAGACAGCAGCCGACGCCGCCCTCGACCAGGCCAAGACCGATCATGCCTCCGCGCTCACGGAGCTGGCCGATGCCCAGGCCAAGCTTTCGGCAGCAAAGGACGAGAAAGACGCTGCCGACAAGGCGCTCGATCAGGCGACGGCTCAAAAGCAGCAGGCCGACCAGGCTGTGGCTCAGGCCCAGGCCAAGCTCGATGCCGCTCAGGCAACGGCGAATGCATCGGCGGAGAACTACCGCCAGGGTGCTATCGCGTTCTTTAAGGGCGTGGGCGCCAACGACGCGGCAGATATCATCCTCAACTGCAAACTCGCTAGCTACAACAAGGTGGGCGAGGAGGCCGATGCGACGAGCCTGGCCAACATGAAGCAGGCGGTCGTGTGGCTCAAGGCGTGCAACGAGTATCGCGCGAGCGTTGGCCTGGGTGAGCTCAAGGTGACGTATGCCATGATGGCGACCGCCATTGCCGATGCGAACTTCTCCGATACGAAGGTCGCGCACGCTCAGCAGTTTAACGTGGGCGAGAATGTGGCGTGGAACTACGGAAGCAATCCGTTTAAGCAGTGGGTCGATCAGGAGAAGGCCGTCTTTGACGCTGCTGCCGCCTCGCTGGGCGCGACGGGCCTTACGGGAAAGGCCGCTTACGATTTTTATACGGCGCATAGTTCCGAGATTGATACCTACGCCGCGAAGCATGGTGATTCGGTCGGCCATTACATCAACGTAATCGATCCCAGCTACACCGTGACGGGCATGGGCGTTTGCACGCGTGGGACGCTGTACGGTCGGAGCACGCAGGCGCAGACATTCGTATATTCTGGTCGATGGTACGAGCCGTACAACGTCAATCCGATGACGGTTGCTGAGTATGAGGTTGCGTTGAACGCGTGGTGCGACTCTTTGGCAAATCCCGAGCAAGGCGTGGATGCGGCGCGCAAGGAGCTTACTGCGGCGCAGGGCGTTGCCAACGATGCCGGCAACAAGGTGGACGCAGCATCGCAAACCGCTGCGGCAAAGCAAGCCCAGGTTGAGCGCGCTGCCGCCAACATCGATGCCGCGGCCACCAAGGTCTCGGAAGCCCAGGCCGCCGTGGCGCAAAAGCAGGCTGCAGCTGACGCCGCCGCGCGTGCCGTCAGCGATGCTCGCGCCGATTTGAGCGCTGCCAACGACGCTGTTGCGGCAGCGCAGGACGCCGTGGCCGCCAAGTCTGGCGAGCTCGACATTGCCAAGGGCAAGGTGGCTGCTGCCAAGCGCGCGCTGGACGCCGCTCGTGCCGGCGTTGGCGACAAGCAGGATGCACTTGCCGCGGCTCAGGATGAGCTGGCGGCGTACTCAGCCGATATCGTCACTGCTCAGCGTGCGTTTGATGCGGCATCGTCTGTGCTCGAAGACGCCCGTGCCAATCAGCGCGAAGCGGAGGCTGAGCTCGCTGTTGCCCAAGGCGATGCCAATCAGGCAGATATCGATGCTGCTGACGCTCAGGCGGAGCTCGATATGGCGCAGCGGGCTGTAAGCGATGCCGATGCCGTCGTGGCAACGGCTCAGGCAAAATCTGATGCAGCTGCCGCCCGCGCCTCTCAGCTTAAGAATGCCGCCACAGCACTTGCCAAGGCCACTGGGGACAAAGCGATTGCCGATGCCGCGCTCGATGCAGCGGCGATGGCCGTGAGCGATGCCGAGTATGACGTGGTGGAGGCTGACGATGCCGTGGCGGATGCGACTGCCGCCCGCGACGCCTCTGCCGCCGCGGTTGACCGCCTGCGCAGAATCAATCTTGCCGAAGCCATTGTCAACGGCAGCACTGACGATGCGGACGAGGCGCTCAACGCCAAGATCGCTGCGGCCCACGATGTCGCCGAGCGTGCCGCGACCGCCAAGGCCGAGCTCGATGCCGCCGTGGCTGCGACGGATGCCGTGGCGCCGGCATACTTGGAGGCGCTCGCCAACTACACCGCCGCCAAGGTCGAGCTCGACCAGGCTATTGCCGAGCTTAACGCCGAGATCGCTCGCCAAGAGGCCGCCGACCGCGGAAACGGCGAGCAGACCCAGCCCGTCACGCAAGTGACGTACCAGGCCAAGCATGCGGAGGCAAAGACCGAGGCCACGACTTGGCAGACGGCGATGCCCGCCACGGGCGATGCGTCCGAGCTGCTGGGTGAGACCTTCGTGATCGGCGGCACGGTCCTGGTGGCCGCCGGCGTATTCCTGTCCGATAAGCGCCGCCAGCTGATCCGTTAGGGACAGGGAAGCGCGCTGTTTTTGGCGCGCACCGCAGGGGCATGGGCTCTGCGGCGCGCGCCGCCTTTTTCTTCAAGATTGATTAAGGAGGGATATATGCAAATTAGAGGAGAGGCCGCGATCGCCTGCGGATTCATGGCGGGCCTGGCAACGGGGTTGCTGTTCGATGGATGTTTCGACAGCTATATCAATCGATTCCGCGACTCTGGTTTTTCGAGAGGCAAGCCTTGGAAAACAGCGTCGGCTCATCGAGAAGCGACCGCGCCCATCGAGCCCCGCAGTGTGGATACCTCAAAAATCAAGGTAACCGTCACCAAGAACGGCAAGATTTACCACCGTTCTGCGGGATGCAAAAACTTGTCCCGAAACGCCATTAAAACGAGCGTGCCATTGGCAACCGCACTCAAGCGAGGCAAGACGCCCTGCCCAACATGCTGCCCGCCAACAGTGTGCTCGATCTGGTTTTTTGGGTGTTTGATCCGTTTGGATGGAAGAACGAGGGGTAAGCCCTAAGGGGTGCGGATGCCGGGGCTGATCCGCAATTTCTGCCATCGATTTGTCTAGAGTCGCACAGCACGGAGGTGCCGCTTAATGTCCATTTTCGTTACCGGAGACGTTCACGGTGTTGCCGAGTACGGGGCGAGCCGCTTCTCGTCGCGCGTTTGGCCATTGGGCCGTACGCTGACGCGCGATGACGTGGTGATCGTTGCCGGCGACTTTGGCTTTATATGGAGTGGCTCAAACACCGACAAATACTGGCTCGACTGGTTTGAGTCCAAGCCCTGGACTACGTGTTTTGTCGACGGCAATCACGAGAACTATCATCTGCTGGCGGGGCTGCCGATCCGAGAGTGGAACGGGGGCCTCGTTCACGAGGTTCGCCCGCATGTGCTGCACCTGATGCGCGGAGAGGTGTTCGACATCGCGGGGAACACGGTGCTCGCCATGGGTGGCGCCGCGAGCCATGACAAACAGTGGCGCCGGGAGGGAAAGACGTGGTGGCCCGAGGAAATGCCGAGTGAGAGCGAGATGGAATACTGTCGCGCCTCGCTCGATCGTGTGGGCTGGAAGGTCGACTATGTTGTGACTCACGAGGCGCCGGTCGATTTGGCAGACGAGCTGTGCATGGAGTGCAATCGCGAGTTCTACGACGATTCGCTGCAGGCCTTTTTGGGCGAGCTCGACGGGCGACTCGACTACCGCACCTGGTTCTTTGGCCATTACCATGACGATGAATGGCGCGACGACAAGCATCGCCTGATCTACCAAGATATCGTGCCGATTGAGGCGCGATGCACCGATGAGTAGGGTGGGGCGGCGAGTGGAAATTCTGGGCAACAGCGTTAGGAGGTTCCCATGATCTGGTTTACCAGCGATACCCACTTTGGACACGAGAACATGCTGCGGCTCGCCGACAGGCCTTGGTCGACTGGTGCGCAGATGAACGACGCCATGGTCGCCAACATTAATAGCAAGGTCGCTTTAGACGACGAGCTTTATATTCTGGGCGACTTCAGCTTTAAGATGACGGTGCAAGACGCCTACGAGCTGCGTAAGAGCATTGCATGCAAGCACGTCCATCTGCTGCCTGGCAACCACGACAAAGACTGGACGCAGCCTGCGGTGGCGGATGCTTTTATCGTCGAGCCGCCCATTTGTGTGCTCAAGATCGACCGCCAAAAAATCGTGCTGAGCCACTATCCCATGGTCGACTGGCAAGGCATGTCGCACGGCGGCTGGCATCTTCACGGACATATCCACAGCTGCGGCGGCGCGTACAACACGTTCAACCTTAGGCAGGGGCTGCTGCGCTATGACGTGGGCGTGGACGCCAACGGCTACGCCCCGGTGAGCCTGGAGGAGCTCAAGTCGTGGTTTGCGCAGGTCGACGAGCCGGCGTGTTGCGTTAAATGGCCGTGGTGGGTCAACGCCACGGGCGACGAGCAGATCGAGCACGATCTCGAAGCCTATAAGAGGGAAGTGGTGATCCGATGACGGTTTATGTGACGGGTGATGTCCACGGTGGCATCGACATGCAAAAGCTCCGCGACTGGGAGCTTGGGGATAGTCTGACGAGCGACGACTATCTGATTATCGCGGGAGACTTTGGCTTTCCGTGGGATTTTTCTGCCGAGGAATGCGCCGATATCGCCTGGCTGGAGTCGCGCCCCTATACCGTGCTGTTCGTCGACGGCAACCACGAACGCTACGACCATTGGGCGGAGCGCCCCCTGGAGTTGTGGCACGGTGGACTGACGCAACGCCTGTCGGACACCTCGCCTATACGGCGCCTGACGCGCGGCGAGGTTTTTGAGCTCGGTGGGTCGACGATCTTTACCATGGGCGGCGCCACGAGTGTGGACAAGGAATACCGCATCCCGTATTCCAGCTGGTGGCCGCAGGAGCTGCCGGGCGAGCGCAACTTTGAGGAGGCGCGGGCAAAGCTCGATAGCGTGGGCTGGAAGGTCGACTACGTGATCACCCACACCTGCTCCACGCGCATGCTCTCGCCCACGCTCTATCCGGCACCTGGCTGGAATTATCCAGCTGTCGATCGGCTTACGGCATTTTTCGACGAGCTGGAAGATCGCTTGGACTACAAGCGCTGGTACTACGGGCATTTTCATCGGGATGCCAACCCGGCCGAGCGCCACACCGTGCTCTACGACTGCATCGTTCGCCTGGGCGGCGAGCTCCAGCCCTGGGACGTTGCGTAGGGGCAGGCATAGCGAGCTCTTCGTATGATGCCTTGGGTAGTTACCCTACATTTTGGCAATAGTCATTATCTGTAGGGTAACTTAAGACATACTGGGAGCTGGAGGGGATGCTGCTGGCGGTCTAGAGTTTCAACGCCATTCGGTTGGTGCCGGGTAGGGCTGCAAAGCCGAAATGCGCATAGAACGCTGCCGCCTCATCATCTACTGGATCGACAACCAAAGCTCGCGCTCCCGCTAGGGCAGAAATTTTTAAGGCGTTTTCGATGGCATCTTTGAGCAACGATGCTCCCAGACCAAGCCCCTTGAATTTCTCATCAACCCCCATCATTCCAAGCAACACTGCGGGAACTTGGGAGGGGGAGTTCCGAACGAACCATCCTCCGTCAACATTTTCGCGAGCTACGGAGTGCGTACATAGCGTATAGAACCCGGCGACTGCGCCGTCGTAATACGATGCGTATATAACCGCCGACCCTCTTCTTCGCGCCGAGGCTGATCTGTTTTTAGCCCATCCGTCTACAAGGGTATTACCGCAGTGGAAAGCCTCGATGCCTTGACCAACGGGGAGTTGAACGGGCTTGGTAAACGTGCTCATTCCCAAATCGCTTTACGGTCGAGCAACGCTTTTGCGGCTTGGGGCATGGGTGAGTCGAGCATTTCGCAAAATGCATCAAAACCATCAGGAGAAAGATAGGTTGTTGACGCCTCGGCGATGTCACGTGCGGAGCTCTCGTCAAGGTGAGCCGTGGCCCATTGGGTGAGAGTTTGCCCGCGCAAGGCCGCGGCGCGCTCGTAAGTAAGGCGTTGACGCTCGGTCAGCCTTAGATCCATACGGCGCTGTTTCTCAATCGTTGGCATGGTAAAACCTCCTTTGCATCATTGTACGGAACTATTCCGTACATAACAAGATACAGAATTACGCACTCGTCGGGGGGGGGGGGTAGTGAAGGGGGCAGGGCGTTTGACTACTCGGCCATTACGGTGATGTTCTCGCGGTGCGCGCGGATGACGTCCCAGCTAAAGTGCTCGACCAGCCGCTCGGCAGAGCGCGGCGTGGTGTCCGGCGCGATGCCCGTTTGCCCGGCGAGCCAGCCCAGCAGCGCTTCGGGCGTGCCAAAGCGGGCGCGGAGTTCGCCCAGGTCCAGATCGCGGTCTCGTTTGGAAAGGCGGCGGCCGTCCGGTGCCATGAGCAGCGGAATATGTGCGTAGTGCGGCGTGGGCAGTCCCAACAGGTGCTGCAGATAGATCTGGCGCGGCGTGGACCCCAGCAGGTCGCATCCGCGCACGACCTCGGTGACGCCCATGGCAGCGTCGTCGACCACCACGGCTAGCTGATAGGCAAACACGCCGTCGCTGCGGCGCACCAAAAAGTCGCCGCACTCGGTGGCGAGTGCTTCGCATTGGGCGCCGTACGTGCGATCCACAAATTCGATCACGTCGTCTGCGAGGTCGTCGACGGTGGGCACGCGCAGACGTGTGGCCGGGGCGCGCAGGGCGCTGCGGCGGGCCACCTCCTCGGCCGAAAGACTTCGGCAGGCGCCACGGTAGATGGGCGTGCCGTCGCTCGCGTGCGGTGCACTCGCGGCGTGGAGCTCGGCGCGTGTGCAAAAGCAGGGATAGGTGAGGCCGGCGTCTTTCAGCCGGCGCAAGGCGCTCTCGTACAGGTCTAGGCGGTCGTGCTGGTAGTAGGGGCCTTCGTCCCACTCCAGCCCCAGCCAGGCCAGGTCGTCAATCAATTGGGCGGCAAGTTCCGGGCGCTTGCAGCGATCGTCCAGGTCCTCAATGCGTAACACGATGCTGCCGCCCTGGCTGCGGGCCGAAAGCCATGCGCACAGGCAGCTGAACACGTTGCCCAGGTGCATACGGCCCGAGGGCGACGGGGCGAAGCGCCCCACGACGGGCGCGGGAGCGGCCGGCGTCGTTGGCGCGTCGGCGGCGGTTGTTGCTATGTTGCGTGCGTTGATGTCCATGCGGACGAGTATAGCGCGGGGCGTGGTGGGGGAGACGCTGCCGTGGCCTGCAAGTTGCTGAGGCCACACGTTGCGCGTGCCGGACCACCGGCTCGGCGCCTTAATCGTCGTCAATCAATCTAGCCCTCAAACGACGGAAACCCCGGCAGCTCTTCGCAACTGCCGGGGTTTCCGCGGAAAAGGGGGGACATGATCCTCAAGCGGACGGCAAAGGGGCAAACCGTTTTCACTCAACTGCTTTATGCCCCTCAACTGGCGGCTCAATCAGCGCATGCCGCGCCCACACAAAGCCGCTACACCTGTGATGGAGCTATGAAGTGGTATCTATTGCCGGAGCGGGCTATGCCAAGGAGTGTCCCAGATTGCCGGCAGATAAGGAACGTCCCCAGGTGCCGGCGGCGGGCGTGACTTTTGTCCCGTTTTGACGCTCCGTTGGCCCAGATATTCGTCATGTGTGTCCGCAAACGTGGGACAATGGCGATGTTGGTTTTACAGACAAAGGATGTGCCTATGAACGCCCCCATTGCCAATACTTGTCGGCAGCGCTGCCTGTTTGCGCGATTCGCTTCCGTCTGCGTGCTCGTCGCGCTTGCGTTGTTGCTGCTGCCTGTCGCCGCGCACGCCGACGGCTACTCCATGACCCAAACCTATATCGGTGCCACGGTCGAGGCCGACGGCTCGCTGACCGTTGTCGAGGGACGCCAGTTTGATTTCGATGACGACATCAACGGCGTGTTTTGGGAGATCAATACAGGCTCTAACCAGCAGGGCGGTGCGGCGGGCGTCAATGTGCTGAGCGTCGAGGAAGACGACACCGCGTTTAACAAGGTCGACAGCGCAAACAAAGGCGACAACGGCGTCTATACGGTTGAGCAGTCCGACAGCGGCGTAAGAATCAAGGTGTTCAGCCCCCACGAGAGCGGCGACAGCGCGATCTATTACGTGAGTTACACCATGACCGGTGCGGTTATGAACTGGGCCGATACCGCCGAGCTCTATTGGAAATTCGTGGGCGACGGCTGGTCCGCGGATTCCGATGACGTCGAGATGGAAGTGCACTTCGCAAATGCCGCCGCCGGGACGGCGGCCGTCAAGGGCGATAACTTCCGCGCATGGGGCCACGGCCCGCTGACGGGCGACGTATCGCTCGATGCGGATGAACCCATGGTCACCTATACCATTCCCTGCGTGCATCAGGGCGAATTCGCCGAGGCGCGCATCACCTTCCCCAGCGATTGGGTGCCTTGGCTTTCCACTTCGAGCGAGGAGCGCATGCCGACAATCCTGAGCGAGGAGAAGGCATGGGCCGACGAGGCTAACGCCCGCCGCGCTCACGCTCGCATGATTGCCAATGTACTTGCCGTACTAAGTGTTGTCGCGGCGGTGGCCTTTACCGGCACAATCGTTGTGCTCAAGCTGCGCCGCCGCAAGCCCAAGCCGCTTTTCCAGGACGAATATTTCCGCGATGTGCCTTCGGCCGACCATCCCGCTGTGCTTTCGGCCCTCATGAGCTGGAACGAGGTGCCCGATCAGGCATATATCGCCACGCTCATGAAGCTCACCGACGACCGTGTGATTAAGCTGGAGCAGGCGACCGTGACTAAGGCTAAGAAGGGTCTGTTGGGGCGTGAAAAAGAAGAGCAGACGTATCGCGTGACGGTGGGTGATGCGGGCTGGAAGTCGGCCAAGGGCATTGACCACATGGTGCTCAAGGTCTTCTTTGCCGGTGCTAAGCCCGACGAGAACGGCGATCGCTCGCGCACGTTCGACGAGCTGCAGCACTACGTCAAGCAGCACGCTACACCCGTGGGCGACAAGCTCGAGGACTATCAGAACACCGTTAAGGGCAAGCTGGCCGATAGCGAGTACGTTGCCTCGGACGGCATTGTCGCAATGGTGTTTTGCCTGGTTCTTGGTATTCTGATCGCCTGTATTCCCGCGGGATCCATCTTCTTTACCGACGGCGCACAGGCGAACATTATCGCCGCGGTTATCTCGGTGCCGATTGTGCTGGTGGGTATTGGCGTGGGCCTTACGTTCCGCCGCTTTACGCCGGAGGGCGCCGAGGTGGCGGCTCGCTGCAAGGCGCTCAAGCATTGGCTCGAGGATTTCACGCGCCTAAAGGAAGCCGTCCCCGGCGATCTGGTCCTGTGGAATAAACTTCTGGTGATGGGTGCGGCGCTGGGTGTTTCCAAGGAAGTCCTGCGTCAGCTTGCCGAGGCTGTTCCTCCCGAGGTGCGCGAGGCCGACGGTTTCTACGACAATTACCCCTGCTACTGGTGGTACTACCATCATTACGGCAACGAGTCGCCGATGGATTCGTTCGACGGCGTGTATCACGAGAGCATCCGTGAGCTGGCATCGAGCTCCGACAGCTCGAGCGGCGGCGGAGGCGGCGGCTTCTCGGGCGGCGGAGGCGGCGGCGTCGGCGGAGGCGGCGGCGGAACGTTCTAGCGAGCGCTTGCTTTGGGGTGGATCTTTCTGGGCGGTTGCCAGGGAAGATTCATCCCATTTTTGTGCATCGAAACGGGTCAAACTTTCCGCTGAGGACCTTCGCGCAAGGGGCAGTGGACAAAAAATGCCAAATATGAGTACTGTTGCTGCGTTGGTCACATATGTTTGCACATAATAATGGGCTCCTAATGAGAGTACTTCTCGTTAGGAGCTCATTTTATTGAACATTTGGGGAGTTACGTCAGCTCGTGCAGCTGGTCGTCATGCCTATAAGCATCAAAAATGCCCCGAATCGCTGCTACTAAAAAGGTAACAGTACTCATATTTGATGTATTTTGACCACGGCTATCTACAAACCCCCTAGGCCACTCATTAGGGACAGACTTAAATGACTAGTTGTTGGGGATCAGTCATTGGGGACGTTCTTAAATGACTAGGTGTGGCTGCTTGGGCTAGGCTGTTAGGTCGAGTTCGTAGAGAAAGCTTTCACGCGGCATGTCGTGACGACGCTCTTCGCGGTTGGCGCGGTGCGTGGCCGTGCGCTTAAAGCCGTGCAGCTCGTAGAACTTCCACGAGCAGTTAGAGTCGGTGTACAAGTGTGCCCTTGTCGCCCCGCGCGAGGACAGGTACGAGACCGCGGCATCGAGCAAAACCGAGCCAACGCCCAGGCCGTGGACATCGGGATCGACGGCGAGCAGCGTGACTTCGTTGTCGTGCGGCAACGGGCTGCTCTCGAGCAGGCGGTTGTTGGTTCGGATGGTTGCACGCACAAACGAGAGATACTCGGCGCAGGCATCAGGCTCCAGTTCACGCATCTGCGAAAGCAGCGCGCGTTCGGTATCCATCCAATGTTCCTTAACGGTGGCGCCGGAGCTCTGTCCCGCACGCACGAGCGAAATGCCACGCGCCTGACCGTCGATTACGGCAACCTGCGAAAACGTCGACGACGAAAGGCAGTAGGCGAGGTCGCACGCGGCCTCGAGGCGGTTGTACTCATCGTTATCCGAATTGTTATGCCAAAGCTGCTGCAGAATCAGCGCGATGGCGTCGAAGTCTTCGGTATCAAACGGTCGGTAGAGAGCCCGCGAGACCATGGTGCCTCTTTCTTTTGCGGATGCATATCGAGCACAGTTCTACCACGCTATTGGCATCTAATTATGGTGCCCCTGTGTTCCATGAACTCACCGCGCCCGGTGCTGCGCCCATGCCCTCCGCTCGCAAGCTTTTTCTGCACATGCGACCGTTGCGGGGTGCATCGACGCGCTCGATGCGCTACATTAAATCAGTATTTTCAATGCCGCTGCGCGAGCGCTGCAGATCGACGTATCACCGACTCACAGAGCACGGCGGCGTACCAGACAGGAGGACTGCATGGGATCTGATGTGAAGATCGCACGCGCGTTGATCTCGGTTACCGATAAGACGGGCGTCGTCGATTTCGCACGGACGCTGGTTGACGACTTTGGCGTCGAGATCATCTCTACGGGCGGCACGGCTCGTGCCATCGAGGACGCGGGCGTTCCCGTAACCCCCATCGAGGAGTTCACGGGCTATCCCGAGATGATGGACGGCCGCGTCAAGACGCTGCATCCCAAGGTTCACGGCGCGCTGCTGGCCCGTCGCGATTCCGAGCAGCACATGCAGGAAGCCGCTCAGCACGGCATTAAGCTAATCGACCTGGTCGTCGTCAACCTGTACGAGTTCGAGAAGACCGTCGCCAACCCCGAGGTCACCTTTGCGGATGCCATCGAGCACATTGACATCGGTGGTCCCTCCATGCTGCGCTCTGCCGCCAAGAACGCCGCGAGCGTTACCGTCATCTCCGACCCGGCCGACTATGATGCCGTCCTGGCCGAGATGCGCGAGACCGGTGGCTGCACCACGCTTTCCACCCGTCGCCGCCTGCAGGTGAAGGTCTACCAGACTACCGCCGCCTACGACACGGCTATCTCCCGTTGGCTTGCCGCTCAGGCAAGCGACGTGGCGGACACCTCTGCCAAGCTCGAGATCTCGCTGGAGAAGGTCGACGACCTGCGCTATGGTGAGAATCCTCAGCAAAAGGCTACGGTCTACCGCTTTGCCGAGGGCTGCGAGAACACCGCGAGCTCTCAGTTCCCGCTTGTGGGCTCCGAGCAGATCCAGGGCAAGCCGCTCAGCTACAACAACTATCTGGACGCCGATGCCGCCTGGAACCTGGTCCGCGAGTTCGACGAGCCGGCCTGCGTGATCCTCAAGCATCAGAACCCCTGCGGTTCCGCCGTTGCCGAGGACATCACGGCCGCCTACGACCGCGCTTTCGCCTGCGATCCCAAGAGCGCCTTCGGCGGCATCATCGCCTGCAACCGCGAGGTTCCCTTTGAGCTGGTTGAGCACTTCGCCGACCAGAACAAGCAGTTCGTCGAGGTCATCATCGCCCCGAGCTACACCGATGAGGCGCTCGAGCGCATGGTCAAGCGCCCCAACCTGCGCGTGCTGGCTACCGGCGGCGTGGACCACGGTGCCCAGGTGGAGCTGCGCTCCATCGACGGCGGCATGCTGGTGCAGGAGGTCGACCACGTGACCGAGGGTCCCGCGACCTTTACGTTCCCCACCGATCGCAAGCCCACCGACGCTGAGATGGCCGAGCTCGAGTTTGCCTGGAAGGTCTGCAAGGGCGTTAAGTCCAACGCCATCCTGGTCTCCAAGGGCAAGGCCGGCATTGGCATGGGCCCTGGTCAGCCCAACCGCGTTGACTCCGCACTGCTTGCCTGCGAACGCGCCGAGGACTTTTGCGAGCGCGAAGGCGTGGAGAAGGGCGGCTTTGCCTGCGCGAGTGACGCGTTCTTCCCGTTCCGCGACAACGTCGACGTGCTTGCCGCACACGGCGTGACCTGCATCATCCAGCCCGGTGGCTCCAAGCGCGACGACGAGAGCATCCAGGCCTGCAACGAGCACAATATTGCGATGGTTTTCACGGGTGCCCGCCACTTCCGCCATTAAGTAGGGAGGTGGCGCTGCGGCTTGCCCAACCACCGCACCTTGCCGCTCATTCGTCGCTCGCGTACCCAAGTACGCGTCGCTCCTCTTTCACGGCAATCTGCGGCACCTGGGCAACCCTCGCCGACCTGTTAGGTTGACTGGGGAGGATGGGATGTTATCTCGTCCCTTGGACCGCCTCGCTTCTAAAATAATCTCTGCAAAAGACGGTCGCTCCGTTTGGAGGGCCGTCTTTTTGGTATAAGAGGACGGAATGACTAACACGAAAGGTACAACCATGCCCCAGATTGATGATGCAGAGCTGTTTGGCAATGCCGAGGACCAGCGTGCGTACGAGGACTTTTGCGCCAATCAGGAGGCGGTCGAGAAGTTTACGCTCGACAAGCCCGCGCTTATCTGCCGTTGGCGCATGTCCAACAAAAAGGTGCCCATGCTCAACCGTCACATTCGCGCGCTGTCCGAGCGCTTGGTGCAGGGCGAGCCGCTTACCCATAACATGCTCAGCTGGGCTAAGCAGCACGTTGAGTGGTCGCTTGCCGAGGGCGATTACACCGCGCACGACGGCGTGCTCATGCTGGTGATCGACGTTAACGGCAATGCCGCCATGACGGTGGGTGAGTACGAGCCGCTGGCCGATACTTCGGCCAAGGCGCTGCGTGCCCGCTCCGCCGAGGCCCGCTCCGAGGCCGACGAAACCGGCGTGGCGCCCGAGCTGCTCGCTGCCGTCAACAACGGCGAGCTGGCCTTTGTGGCGCCGGCGGACGAGTGCCTGTGCGGCACGGCGACGCTCATAGAGCAGCTGGCCCAGACCAAGGGCATCCCGGTCACGCGCGTGGACATTCCCGCACAGCTCAAGGGCGCCTTGTTCCTGGTAAGTGACGAGCACGGCGTGGTGCCTGCCGCCGACGCCGACGCCGCCGAGTCCGACGCCGCCACGGTCGCTTTCTTCGCCGACGGCTACGAAAAGCTTCGTGCCCGTCGCTAAATGATTATTCTGGGACGGGGATTAAAGAATCATTTTGGTTCCCGCCACCGCTGCGAGTGCGAGGCGGACAAAACGCCCCCGCTCGCGAACAGTTCTGTCACCTTGGCGACGTGCGTGGCGCGCACCTGCAGTTTCGCAGCCATAATGGTGGCAAGACAACCAAGAGGAGAGCGGAATCCATGGCGCTAATCTATATCGTTGAGGACGACGAGCCCATTCGTCGTGAGCTTGTCGACATCCTTGCCCGCGCCGGGTTTGAAATCGAGGCCTGCGAATCGTTCGAGCATGTCTCGCGCGATATTCTCGCCGCCGCGCCCGACCTGGTGCTGCTCGACCTCACGCTTCCCGTCAAGGACGGCCAGCATATCTGCCACGAGGTTCGCCGCGAATCCGAGGTCCCCATCATCGTCCTCACCTCGCGCACGACCGAGATCGACGAGGTCATGGCCATGACGCTCGGCGCGGACGACTTTGTTCCCAAGCCCTATAGCGCGCGCGTGCTCGTGGCGCGCATCAACGCACTGCTGCGTCGCACCGCGGCGTCAGGCGAGCGCAGCACGCTCGTCCACAAGGGGCTGGAGCTCGACCTCGCCCGCTCTATGGTCACCAACACGGCGACCGGCGACAGCACCGAGCTCACCAAAAATGAGCTGCGCATTCTCTCGCTGCTCCTGAGCCGCGCGGGCAAGATCGTCTCGCGCTCGGCCATCATGCAGGACCTGTGGGACTCCGACGCCTTCGTGGACGACAATACGCTCACCGTCAACATCAACCGCCTGCGCACCACGCTCGAAAAAATCGGCATCAAGGGGTATTTGACGACGCATCGCGGTCAAGGCTATTCGGTCTAGGGGCCGGCTATGTCGTTTGGCAAGTTCTTTAAAGATGCACTGCTTCCCGTCGCCGTGTGGACGTGCGGCGTGCTGCTGAGCTGCTTTGTGCTGACGGTCGCCGTCGCACCCGTTTCTATCGTGGTCGTGGCGGTTGGCGTGTCCTTTATCTTCGGTATGCTCGGCATCGTGATCGAGTACGCTCGCCGTCGCCGTTTTCTGCGTCAGTTGGAGCGCGCGGCAGAGGAGCTCGAGAGTCCCGCATGGGTCCAGGAGATGGTGCAATGCCCGACCTATGCCGAGGGCGAGCTCGAGTACGAGGTCTTGCGCCGGGTGGGCAAGGCGGCATGCGACGAGGTTGCCGAAGGCCGGCGTCAGACCGATGACTATCGCGACTATATCGAGAGCTGGGTCCACGAGGCCAAGCTGCCCCTGGCGGCGGCCCATCTGATTTTGGAAAACCTGGATGGCAGCGAAGACGACCTGTCGCGTGTGGATGACCTGGGTCGCGAGCTGGCTCGCGTGGAGCGCTATATCGACCAGGCGCTGTACTACGCGCGCTCGGAAGTCGTGGAGCGCGACTACCTGATTCGTCGCTGGGATCTCAAGACCTTGGTGACGGGCGCGATTAAAGCCAACGCGCGCGAGCTTATCGCGGCGCACGTGGCTCCGGTGTGCGAGAACCTCGACTTTGAGGTCTTTACCGACGAGAAGTGGCTCGAGTTTATTCTAGGCCAGCTTATTCAGAACAGCATCAAATATGCGCGCGAGGACGGCGCAAAGATCGTGTTTTCGGGCGCGTTGCTGGACGAGGGCCTGGCGAGCGAACGCATCGAGCTTACCGTCGCGGACAACGGCTGCGGCGTGAGCGCGGCCGACCTGCCGCGCGTGTTCGAGAAAGGTTTTACCGGCGACAACGGCCGCACCACCAAGCGCGCAACGGGCATCGGCCTCTACCTTGTGGCGCGCCTGTGCTCCAAGATGGGCATCGACGTCACCGCAGCATCCGACTCCGGCGAAGGCTTTGTCGTAACGTTTTCCTTCTCAACGAACAAGTTCCAATACTTTGAGTAGCCGGGCCGTCTTGCGGTGCGGACGGCTATGTTCCCGAACGTGAACTTAACTAAGGCAACTGGCGCTATGTTTCCGAACGTGAACATAACTATGAGGCTCAAATGGATCTCTCATAACAAAAACGTGCAGCCCAAACAAAACGTGCCGCCCCAAACGGGGCGGCACGCCATCTTTTATCAGCCAACTCGCTGAAGTAAGGCTGCGAAGGCCGCGAGGCCGGGAGGGGTTTCCTAAGGGCACATCCCGCAGCCGCAACGCGGCGAGGACGTGCCCGTGGAAACCCCGCAGGCCCCGCGGCCGGTGGGAGCAACGCTACTTCACGACCAAAATGTCGCAGTCCGTATTGCGCAGCAGGAACGTCGAAATTGAACCCAGCAGCGCATACTTGATCGAGGACAGGCCGCGGGCGCCGCAGAGCACCAGGTCGGGCTTAACCACGTCGAGCATCTCGTCCTTGAGCGTCTCGCGAATGCGGCCGGCGCGAATCATGACCTCGACCTCGGGAATGTCGGGATTGGCCTTGGCCTCTTCGAGCTGCTTGGCGATGGAGTTCTTAAATGCCTCCTCTAGGCCGTTGACAAGATCGACCGGATAGGAACCGGCGCTCTCGAGCGCCGTGGAATCGATAACGTGGCCGATGATCAGCTTGGCGCCGTTGTTCGCGGCGACCTTGATGGCGCGTGCGAGCACAAAATCCTGCTGCTCAGTACCGTCGAGTGAAACAAATACCTTGGTGTAGCCCTCGTTCATGGTTTCCTCCTTGGTCTATCGCACGGGCGCTGGGCTCGTGCGTCGGGCGGGCGCGGATGCGTGGCCGCCGGACACTTTATCTTGTTGCAGTTATACCCAAGGATTTGGGTTTGACCGCTCGCAATTCTGTGAACGGGCGAGTTTTTTGGTAAGGGTAGGCGCAGGCGCGCCGCCAATGGTTGATAATGGGACATCGCCCGCACCGTCCGCAGAACAATATCGGCGGGTGTCTAACGAGGGGGTCCCTTTGGATATCATCGAGCTTCTAAAATCTGCCTTTATGGGCCTGGTCGAGGGCATCACCGAATGGCTGCCCGTTTCGTCGACTGGTCACATGATCTTGGTGGACGAGTTCGTCAAGATGAACGTGAGCGAGACGTTCTGGAATATGTTCCTGGTCGTGATTCAGCTCGGCGCCATTCTGGCCGTCTGTGTGCTGTTCTTCCATGAGCTCAATCCGTTCTCGCCCAGCAAGGGCAAGGAGGGCCGTCGCGACACCTGGGTGCTGTGGGGCAAGATTGTGCTCGGCTGCATTCCCGCCGCGGCGATCGGTCTGCCGCTTAACGACTGGATGGAGGAGCATTTCTATAATGCTCCCGTCGTGGCGCTGGCGCTCATTGTGTACGGCGTGCTGTTTATCGTGATCGAGAACTGGCGCGCGAGCAAGCGCGAGGAAATGGCCGTTGCCGGTTCATTTGGTTCGCGTGCTGTGGTGTCGGGTGGACGTCCCGCCGGTGCGCACTTTGCGGCGCCCGCCGCGGCTACCGCTGAGGATGAGGACGATGACGAGGATCTGGACTTTGGCTCCATCGCCACGCTCGAGGACCTGAGCTGGAAGACTGCGCTGGGTATCGGCTGCTTCCAGGTGCTTTCGCTGGTGCCTGGAACGTCTCGCTCCGGTTCTACCATCATCGGCGGCCTGCTTTTGGGCTGCACGCGTTCGGTGGCGTCCAAGTTTACGTTCTTCCTGGCCATCCCTGTCATGTTTGGCGCGAGTGCGCTCAAGCTGGTCAAGTACTTCATCAAGGGCGGCACGTTCGGCACCAACGAGATCGCCATCTTGGGCGTGGGCTGCGTTGTTGCCTTTGTGGTTTCGCTCATCGCCATCAAGTGGCTCATGGGCTTCGTCCGCCGTCACGACTTTAAGTGCTTCGGTGTTTACCGCATCATCCTGGGCATCGTAGTGCTCGCATACTTCTTCGTTCTGGAGCCGATGCTCGGCCTTTAACTTAGTCGACGCTGCGCGGCGGCCAGAGCGACAGCTTGTCATTCAAAGAGGGTGGCATGACCAAAAGGTCTATGCCGCCCCCTTTTCATGCCAATTTGTTCGCCCTGACCGTCGCTCGCTGCTGCTGCCATGACATCGGCGGTTTCGTGATTGTCAATAGATTGGTGCAAAGTAACCTGACCCCATTGCGCCAAATCCGCTGGGGCGGGCCTGACGGTGGCGCACGGAGTCGTGGTGTGATTTGCGTCGGTGTCCGCGCGGCTCGGTATACTGGTACGGCTCAAACTATGGCGCTGCCCGCAGGCGCGCCGTCCGTCAGATGAGGAGTCGCCCATGACCCAGCCCTTGCCCTGGGAAAAGAACGCCGCGGTACCCGTGCCGCCTGCGCCGGAACCCGTGCCGCTCGATGCATACACCGCCCCCGCTGCGCCGGAGCCCGAGCTCGTTCCGCTCGACATCTACGACGCCCCGGCTCCGGCGCCCAAACCTGCCAAGCCGCTCGTCGATATCGATAGCCTTAACCCCGCCCAGCGCGAGGCGGTCCTGACCACCGAGGGCCCGCTGCTGGTCCTTGCCGGTGCTGGCTCGGGCAAGACCCGCGTCCTGACCTTCCGCATCGCTCATATGCTCGGCGACCTGGGCGTTAAGCCTTGGCAGGTTCTTGCCATCACGTTTACCAACAAGGCCGCTGCCGAGATGCGCGAGCGTCTGGCGGCACTCATCCCAAGCGGCACTCGTGGCATGTGGGTGTGCACCTTCCATGCCATGTGCGTGCGCATGCTGCGCGAGGACGCCGACCTGCTGGGCTATACCGGTCAGTTCACCATCTACGATGACGACGACTCAAAGCGCATGGTGCGCGACATTATGCAGGCGCTCGGCATTGAGCAAAAGCAGTTCCCCATCAACATGATCCGCAGCAAGATCAGCTCGGCCAAAAACGCCATGATCGGGCCCGAGGACATGCTCAAATCCGCTGACAGCCCCAATGACAAAAAGGCCGCGCAGGTCTACTTGGAGCTGGAGCGCCGCCTGCGCGCCGCCAACGCGATGGACTTCGACGACCTGCTTGTGCGCACGCTCGAGCTGCTGCGCACCCGCCCCGAGGTGCTCGACAAGTATCAAGAGCGCTTCCGCTACATTAGCGTCGACGAGTATCAGGACACCAACCACGTCCAGTACGAGATCGCCAACCTGCTGGCCGCCAAGTACCAAAACCTTATGGTCGTGGGCGACGACGACCAGTCCATTTATAGCTGGCGTGGCGCCGACATCACCAACATCCTGGACTTTGAGCAGGACTTTAAAAACTGCAAGACCGTCAAGCTGGAGCAGAACTATCGCTCTACGGGCCATATCCTGAGCGCCGCCAATGCCGTTGTTCGCCACAACTCGCAGCGCAAGGACAAGCGCCTGTTTACGGCCGAGGGCGATGGCGAGAAGATTCAGGCTTTCCAGGCAAGCGACGAGCGCGACGAGGGCCGCTGGATTGCCGGCGAGATCGAGAAGCTGCATGCCAAGGGTACGAGCTACGACGATATCGCCGTGTTCTACCGCACCAACGCCCAGTCGCGTATCCTCGAAGATATGTTCCTGCGCGCGGGCGTGCCCTACAAGATCGTCGGCGGCACGCGATTCTTCGACCGCGCCGAGATCCGCGATGTCAT
This sequence comes from uncultured Collinsella sp., assembly GCA_900544095.1. Classification (GTDB taxonomy): domain Bacteria; phylum Actinomycetota; class Coriobacteriia; order Coriobacteriales; family Coriobacteriaceae; genus Collinsella. Next base: position 882,715 of record UQTV01000001.1, on the reverse strand, counting down.
GGCCTACCTCAAGATGATCGTGAACCCGGCCGACGAGATGAGCGTCAAGCGCGTCATCAACACGCCGCGCCGCGGCATCGGCTCCACTTCGATCCAAAAGATTGAGCAGCTGGCGCGCGACAACCGTTGCTCGTTCTTCCAGGCCTGCGAGATCGCAACAGCCGAGACGGGCATGTTTAGTGCCAAGGTGCGCAACGGCCTGTCGAGTTTTGTGGCGCTGGTGCGCGAGGGCCGTCGCATGGACGGCGAGCTCAAGGATGTCGTCGAGATGATTGTCGACAAGACGGGCCTGCTGCAGGCGTTCCGCGCCGAGGGCACCATGGAGTCCGAGAGCCGCGCCGAGAACATCCAGGAATTCCTGGGCGTCGCTGCCGAATTTGAGGAGACGCACGAGGATATCGAGGGCACGCTCGAGAGCTTGGAAGAGCTGCGTGCAGCCGGTGTTGCCGATGTGCCTGTCAGTGCCGAGCCCGAGCCCGTCGTGGTGAGTGCGCCCGCGCCCGAGCCGGGGCCGTCCGCTCCGGCATCCTCGTTTGAGGCACTTGTCGGCGCTCGTGACGCCGCGGGCTCCAATCCGCTCGATAGCCTAGCCGCCCCGGCGTTCTCGCCGCAGGATGCCTTGGCCGCCGCCATCGCGGGCAACACCTATGCCGCACCGACGGAGCTGCCGGCGGGTGCTGTACATGCCGACGAGATCGAGCGCACCTATGGCCCGCTCACTTGCAAGGCGTTGCCGGCGCTCATGGAGTGGCTGGCCCTGCGCTCCGACTTGGATTCCCTGGCCGGCGAGACGCATGCCATTACCATGATGACCATCCACTCCGCCAAGGGCCTGGAGTTCCCGGCGGTGTTCGTGGCCGGCATGGAGGAGGGTATCTTCCCGCACGTGCACGACTTTGGCGGCAGCGATGACCCGGGCAAGCTCGAGGAGGAGCGTCGCCTGGCCTACGTTGCCATCACGCGTGCCCGCAAGCGCCTGTTCCTGACCTATGCGGCCACGCGTCGCACTTACGGCTCGACCTCTGCCAACCCGCGCTCGCGCTTCCTCAACGAGATTCCGTTCGAGGACATCGAGTTTAGCGGCATCGGTTCTGCCGGTTTTGAGGGCACGGGCTGGGAGAAACGCGGCGACCGTCACGGCACCTTTGGCTCGGGCATGGGCTCGGATATGTATGGCGGCAAGGTGTTTGGCTCGCATACGCGCTCGACCGGCGGTTCCGGTTCGCGCGGCGGATCGAGCTTCGACGATTTCTTTGGCGGCAGCAGCTATGGGACCGAGCGCCATCGTGGGGTCTCGCCCGACGCCGGCCGTGTTGCCTCGACCTTTGGCTCGGGCGCGCCGCGAGCCAAAAAGCCGTCGTCCAAGGTGTCGCCGACGGTGGAGCGCAAGGTCGATCGCGCCAGCGCGTCGCAGGACTTTGCCGCGGGCGATACCGTGAGCCACAAGACCTTTGGCACGGGTACCGTGATCTCGGTCGCCGGAGACATGATCGAGGTGCAGTTCGAAAAAACCGGCCAGACCAAAAAGCTGATGAAGGGCTTTGCACCGATCGTTAAGCTGTCGTGATCCCGGCGGACCTGGGTGGGCGTATAGGGCAACATCGCCTGCTCGGGCAGTCCTGCGCAAGACGGAGGCCACATTAAGTGGCCTCCTTTGCGTGCGGAACTCGCGATCGATGTTGCCCCAAACGCTCGCCCAGGTCCTTAGGTAACGGTGCTTGCGAACGTCGCTTTGCTGGTTCGCTTTTTGATCTGGAGAGCCGGGTGGGCTGATAAATAGATATGAGCAGGGGCTCTTCCGTTGATGAACGGAAGAGCCCCTTGTTGCTTTTTGATTGTCGTAACTAGTCAGAGGTTCGCCGGGGCGGGGCGCGGGGTTTGGTCGATCGCGAGCTCCGCACGAGCCGGACTGTCCGAGCAGGCGACCAGACCCCGCGCCCCGTCCCGGCGAGCGCTTGGGGACCGGTGACCTACAGGTGGCTGATAATCAGTTCCATATTGCCCTCGAGCTCGATCTTGTCCACGGTGCTGGGGGCTAGCAGATGGCTTCCCTTGTGGACGGGGTCGCCGCAGACGGTGCCTTTGCCGTCGATGACTGACAGGCACATGAAGGGCCAGTGCTGGTCGAGGGTCTTGCTGCCGTCGACGCGCACGCGATCGACGGTGTAGCAGGGGTTGGATTCGAGTTCGGTCACGCCGTCGATCTCGGGTGCGGTCACGGTGCCGTCGGTCGGAGCCTGAACATCAAAGTCGATGCAATCCAGGCTCTGCTCAATGTGCAGTGGACGCAGTTTGCCGTCGGTGCCGGGGCGGTCGTAGTCGTACAGGCGATAGGTCACATCGCTCGACTGCTGCGTCTCCAAAATGAGCGTGCCGGTCTTGATGGCGTGCACGGTACCGGAGTCAATCTGGAAAAAGTCGCCCTTGTGGATCGGCAGCACGTTGAGCATGTCGTCCCAGCGGCCGTCCTTGATCATCTGTGCGGCCTCAGCGCGGTCCTTTGCGCGCTGACCGACGATGATCGTGGCGCCGGGCTCGCAGTCCAGTACATACCAGCACTCGGTTTTGCCCAGGCTGCCGTTCTCGTGCTCGGCGGCGTACTCGTCATTGGGATGAATCTGGATCGAAAGGTCGTCCTTGGCGTCTAGAATCTTAATGAGCAGCGGGAACTCCTTGCCCTCGCAGTTACCAAAGAGCTCGCGGTGCTCGGCCCACAGCCACGAAAGCGTGTGACCGGCGTACGGGCCCTCCGCGATCTGGCAGTCGCCGTTGGGGTGGGCCGAGATAGCCCAACACTCACCGATGGGACCCTCGGGAATGTCGTAACCAAATACGGTTTCGAGCTGGCGGCCGCCCCAGATCTTCTCGTGGAAAATCGGCGTGAGTTTAATCAAATCGGACATGTGCATACTCCCATAAGGTTGTGCGGGTGCCGCGTAAGACAGCTCAAAACGAGCACCCACCGGATTACAAAACTAGGCCAGCGTTACGTTGTGCAGCTCAAAGCGGTCGCCTACGTTGTGCGAGATAGAATATTCAAACGCGGTGCCGCTATCCAAGAAGCCAATCTGGTTGAGTTCGAGCAGGGGAGAGCCGGGTTTGGTATCCAGGCGCTCAGCCTCTTCCTCAGTTGCCGCGACGGCGCGAATGGTACGGTGGAAACTCGAGATCTTGAGTCCGCACTGCTCGCGGATGAAGCTGTAGACCGACGCGTACAGGTCTTTTTTCTTAAGACCCGGAATCAGCTCGAGTGGCATATAGGTGTACTCAATAACGATGGGCTGACCATCGACCTCGCGTACGCGCACGATGTGATAGGCAAAGTCGTCTTCGGCCATTCCCAGCTGGGTCGCAACCTCTGCCGGCGGATTGACGATCGAGAAATCGTAGACCACCGAGGTCACTTTCTCCCCGCGATGCTCGTACGAAAAGCCCTGGGAGCGATCGTTCTTGCCCTGGAAAAACGCCTGGCCGGGAAGCCCCGCCGTGTCCTTAACGTAGGTGCCCGATCCGCGCCGGCTGGTAACAAGACCTTCATCGGTAATCTGCTCAATAGCTCGTTTGACGGTGATTTTGGAAACGCTATAGAGCTCGCAGAACTCAACGACGGTGGGCAGCTTGTCGCCCGGCTTTAGAGCGCCGTCCTCGATGCTTCGACGGATATCTGCAGCTATTGCCTCGTATTTGGGAATCATGGAACCTCCTTTCCGGCTTGATTGAGTACAAACGAAAGTATAGTCCACGCCTAAGCATCCCTATTGCGTTTTTGAAAAGTTCGAGAAAGATATAATCAAAAAACGCTTTTCTATATCAACTAGAGCGCTCTAAATGAATATGCATTCGAATAATGTGGTATTGAGCAAATTGATCGGCTCGAAGATGGGGTTGGGCCGTTTTGCCGCCCAGCGAACCGAATCTCATGCCTTGCGTTTTCCCAGATAAAACCTGCCAAAACAAACCTGTCCCTTTTTGGCAGGATTTTGCCTTGGGAGCGGTACCATACAGGCAATGTTTAAACGAGAAAGGTGGGCTCCCATGGAACCTAAGCAGTACTACATCGGTATCGACGTCGGCGGCACTTCGGTTAAGGAGGGCCTGTTCGACGAGGACGGCAACCTGCTTGCCAAGGCCAGCGTGCCTACGCCTCCTATCGTCGACGCCGCGGGCTTTGCCGCGGTGACCGAGGCTATCGACCAGGTGGTCGCCAAGGCGCAGATTCCGCGCGCCTTTGTGGCAGGCATTGGCCTGGCTGTTCCGTGCCCCATCCCGGCATCGGGCGATGCCAAGGTCAAGGCCAACATTGCCATTAACCTGCCCGAGCTGAGAGTCGCCATTCAGGAGCACTGCCCCGACGCGGTCGTTAAGTACGAAAACGATGCCAACGCCGCTGCCATGGGCGAGGCTTGGCTCGGCTCTGCCAAGGGCGTGCAAAACGTGGTGATGGTCACCATCGGTACTGGCGTGGGCGGTGGCGTTATCGTCAACGGCGATGTGGTGTCGGGCGTCGTGGGCGCCGGCGGCGAGATCGGCCATATGTGCCTGAACCCGGCCGAGGAGCGCACCTGCGGCTGCGGCGGCCATGGCCACCTGGAGCAGTATTCCAGCGCCACCGGCGTGGTGAGCAACTACCTTGCCGAGTGCGAGAAAGCGGGCGTCGAGCCCATCGAGCTCACCGGCCCCTCCGATTCCAAGGACGTGTTCCAAGCCTGCCGCGAGGGCGACAAGCTTGCGCTGGCCGCGGCCGATACCATGGCCGACTATCTCGGTCGCGCCCTGGCGCTCATTGCCAACGTGGTCGATCCCGAGATGTTCCTCATCGGCGGCGGCGCCTCCGCTTCGGCCGATGTCTACCTCGACAAGGTTCGCGAGCACTTTGAGCAGTACGCGCTTTCCGCCTCGCGCGAGACACCCATCAATGTCGCTTCGCTCGGAAACGACGCCGGCATCATCGGTGCCGCCTACGTAGCCCTGCGCGCCGCCGGTAAATAGCTGGTGCAAGGGGGACAGGTTACTTTGCACCAACATGGTGCAAAAGGGACAGCCTTGGCCCCCGTGCCTGCCCCAATTTGTGCCGCGGCCCTTCCATCTCATAGGGTTCGGCGTCAGCGTGCTACCATAGCTACGTCCAAGTACACATATCAAGTGGAGGATATCCATGGCAAACGTTCTTGTCTTTGGTCACCAGAACCCCGATAACGACGCCATCATGAGCGCCGTCGTCCTGTCCCAGCTGCTCAACCAGGTTGAGTATGCCGGCAACACCTACGAGGCCTGCGCCCTTGGTCAGCTTCCGGCCGAGTCCGCCAAGCTGCTCGCCGATGCCGGCATCGCCGAGCCCCGCGTGATCGAGTCCGTCGAGGCCGGCCAGCTCGTCGTCCTCACCGACCACAACGAGTCCGCGCAGTCCGTCGCCGGCCTTAAGGACGCCACGGTCTTTGGCGTCGTCGACCATCACCGCATCGGCGACTTTGAGACTGCCGGCCCGCTGCACTACATCTGCCTGCCCTGGGGCTCCAGCTGCACCATCGTCACCAAGCTCGCCGGCGTGCTCGGCGTTGAGCTTTCCGACATCCAGGCCAAGCTGCTGCTCTCGGCCATGATGACCGACACGCTCATGCTCAAGAGCCCCACCACCACCGATGTCGACCGCGCCGTCGCCGCCAAGCTCGGCGAGCAGGTGGGCGTCGACCCGGTCAAGTTTGGCATGGAGGTCTTCCTCACCCGTCCGTCCGGCTCCTTCACCGCAGCCGAGATGGTCGGCAACGACATCAAGATGTTCGAGCCTGCTGGCAAGAAGCTGCTCATCGGCCAGTACGAGACTGTCGACAAGACCCGCGCACTCGGCATGATCGACGAGATCCGCGAGGCCATGCGCGCCTACGCCGCCGAGAAGGGTGCCGACGGCATCGTCCTGTGCATCACCGACATCATGGAGGAGGGCTCGCAGGTCCTGCTCGAGGGCGAGACCGAGGCCGCTCAGAAGGGCCTGGGCATTGCCGACGAGCACGACGGCGTCTGGATGCCGGGTGTCCTCTCCCGTAAGAAGCAGGTCGCTGCCCCCATCATGGCCGCCTGCTAGGTTTAGTTGACCAAACGCCACGACCGGATCGCGGACGTCCCGCGCTCCGGTCGTTTTTTGTGCACGGCGCCGCGTCGTCTCTTGGACAGGCGTGCCCGTGCCGTTGAGCAAATAATGTTCAACCTGTGGTTCCGCTTTTCGGCCACGCCTGCGTGCTTGTCGTGCAGGGTAGGCTAGATGCAAGCGTAATACGTTAGAGCGCGGCGCCGCCACTTGGGCGGGCCGTGCTTTTTTAAGACGGGAGCTTTCCCGTGAAAGGAGCCGCCCATGGCAGCAACTGAGCAGCTGTTCAACGTTCGTGAGCGCAAGCGCTTTGAACGTCACGACATTTGGGAGCGCATCGCCGAGAACGGCACGATTTCCGCCGCCGTCATGGTCTTCGCCGCTATCGCCGCCGTTATCTGCGCCAACACCGATGCCTACGAGGCCATCCATCACTTTTTGGAGACCCCGCTGTATGTGGGCCTGGGCAACCTTACGGCTGGTCTCACCGTTGAGCTTTTCGTCAACGACTTCCTCATGGCGATTTTCTTTTTGTTGGTGGGCATTGAGCTTAAGTACGAGATGACGGTCGGCGAGCTCAAGAATCCGCGTCAGGCCATGCTTCCCATGTTGGCGGCGGTGGGCGGCGTCGTCGTTCCCGCCTGCATCTACCTGATCTTTAACCATGCCGGCGCCCGCAACGGTTGGGCCATCCCCATGGCAACCGATATTGCCTTTGCGCTGGGCGTGCTGTCGCTTTTGGGCAACCGCGTTCCCAACGGCGTGCGCGTGTTCTTCTCGACGCTCGCTATCGCCGACGACCTGATCTCCATCGCCGCCATCGCCATCTTCTACGGTCAGAGCCCCAATCCGTTTTGGTTGGGCGCCGCCGCGCTTGTGACCTGCGCGCTCGTGTGGCTCAACAAGACGCAGCATTACCGCCTTGCCCCGTATTCGGTACTGGGGCTGCTGTTGTGGTTCTGCATGTTCAAGAGCGGCGTACATGCCACGCTTGCTGGCGTCATCCTGGCCTTCACCATTCCGGCCAAGTGCGGCGTCAAGCTCGATAGTCTCACCGATTGGCTGGGCGAGTGCCTGCCGCTGCTCGATGACCGCTACGACGACGAGGCACACATCCTGGGCCAGCATGACTTTACCGTCTCGACTACCAAGGTCGAGCGCGTCATGCACCGCGTGACCCCGCCGCTTATCCGCATGGAGCGTCTGATTTCCACGCCGGTCAACTTTGTGATCCTGCCGATCTTTGCGTTCGTAAACGCTCAGGTTCGTTTAGTGGGCGTGGACATGAGCACGCTGCTCACCGATCCGGTGACGCTCGGCGTGTACTTTGGCATGCTGCTGGGCAAGCCGATCGGCATCTTTGGTATGACGTTTGCCCTGGTTAAGCTTAAGGCCTGCGAGCTGCCGCACAATGTCAACTGGCACATGATTGCCGGCGTGGGCATTCTGGGCGGTATCGGCTTTACCATGTCGATTCTCATCAGCGGCCTTGCCTTCCCGACGGCCCAGTTTGAGGTTCTTGCAGCCAAGGCCGCTATTCTCGCCGGTTCGGTCACCGCAGCCGTGCTCGGCATGATCTACATGAGCGTGGTCTGCAAGCATCCCTCGCCCAAAGACGAGTAAGAGCGCGAAAACCGGCTCCAGAACCGATTCGGGCGCGTCCAAAATGCGGATTCTGGCGGTGCTTGCCGCCTGCCAGACACGCCAGTGGTCAAAAAAACGCCGTTTGTGAGTACTGTCACAAACGGCGTATCATTTTAGGTGCGGAAAATAATGAACAAAGTTATAAGAACTGTACGTTAATGAGTGACCATCGACTTCCAATTTGGCGCTAGCTGACGGTGATTAGGAAGTTTCAAGTCGAGTTTTGCCGATTTCGACCAAAAATCGCTGCTACTAAAAAGGTAACAGTACTCATATTTGCCCTTTTTTGGCCACAAGCCCTAAAACAAGCCTCGCCAAGGTCGGGAAGCGGGCCAAATCGCCGGCCTCGAGGCTTATTCCACCGTTCCGTAGACGGCGCCCCAGCCGTGGGCGGCCAAGGCGGAGTTGAGCTGGTCGCAGAGTGACTGGCGGTCGTAATAGCCGGGCGGTAGCAGGTTGACGATTTCCATGAGATCGGGCGCCAGGTCCAAGATTTCGGCCTGTACGATCAGGTCCAGGCGGTCGATGGCATGGCGGTCGTAAAACAGCCCGTCGACCAGGCGCTGCAGGTCGCCGAATTCCTCGGCCCTAAACGATCCGTACTCCATAGTGCCTCCTTGGGCGCCCCACGCCGCCATGCGCGGCGATTCGTAATTCATTGCGATGAACTTAATCTATCACGGCTTCATACCGTTGTGGCGGTGGCGGTCTATACTTAGACGAACTGCAACGTACCGCTTCGCGAAAGGTCGCACCCATGCAGACGATCTACCAGAAGATGGAAACCACCGAACTCGATGCCGCCATCGAGGCGCTCAAAGCCGAGGTCGCCGAGGTCAAGGCCAAGGGCCTGGCGCTCGACATGGCCCGCGGCAAGCCGTCGCCCTCCCAGGTGGACATCTCTCGACCTATGCTCGATATCCTCAATGCCGATGCCGATCTGCACGACGGCAACGTCGACTGCTCCAACTACGGCTGCTTTGAGGGCATTCCCTCGGCACGCAAGCTAGCGGGGGAGTTCCTGGGGTGCCCTGCCGAGCAGACGCTCGTGCTGGGCTCGTCGAGTTTGCTGATTGAGCATGACATCGCCGGTATGTTCTGGCGTTGCGGCTCGTGCGGCAGCGAGCCCTGGGACGCCTACGAGGCCGCGCACGACGGCAAGAAGGTCAAGTTCCTGTGCCCCGTTCCCGGCTACGATCGCCACTTTGGCATCACCGCCGACTTGGGCATCGAGAACGTCCCCGTCGCGATGACCGACAACGGCCCCGACATGGACGAGGTTGAGCGCCTGGTTGCCGCCGACGATTCCATCAAGGGCATCTGGTGCGTGCCCAAGTATTCCAACCCCACGGGCATCACCTTTAGCGAGGACACTGTGCGCCGCCTGGTCGAGATGCCCACGGCCGCGCCCGATTTCCGCATCTTTTGGGACAACGCTTACTGCGTGCACGACCTGTACGACGAGACCGACGAGCTCGCAAATATCTTTGACCTCGCTCGCGCGGCGGGCACCGAGGATCGCGTGGTGGCCTTTGCCTCGACGTCCAAGATCACCTTCCCGGGCGCCGGCATCGGCTTTATCGGTGCGAGCCCCGCGGTCATCGCCGAGTTCTCCAAGCGCCTGAAGGCCGGTCTTATTAGCGCCGATAAGCTCAACCAGCTGCGTCACGTGCGCTTCCTTCCCACCATCGAGGCGGTCAAGGAGCACATGAAAAAGCATGCCGAGTTCCTGCGCCCGCGCTTTGAGGCCGTTGAGCGTAAACTCACCGAGGGCTTGGGTAACACGGGTTGCGCCACTTGGACTCATCCCCATGGCGGCTACTTTGTGAGTTTCGATGGCCCCGAGGGCTCGGCCCAGAAGGTCGCCGCGCTTTGTGCCGATCTGGGCGTCAAGCTCACGCCGGCTGGTGCCACCTGGCCTTATGGCAAGGATCCGCGCGACACCAACATCCGCATCGCGCCGAGCTATCCCACGGTCGAGGACCTGGAGGCTGCGCTCGATGTGCTGGTGCTGGCCGTTAAGCTTGTCGCTGCCGAGCTTGCGCGTGCCGAGCGCGCCTAACGCGTAGGGCCCCGCAAGTCCGCGCCTAGTACTATCCGCACTTTCGATACGTAAAGGAGCGTATACATGGATTTGGGTATTTCCACAAACCCCACGCCAGAGCTCTACACCATTAAGGTGACCGGTGAGATCGATATCTCTAACGCCGATAGCCTGCGCAATGCCATCGACCTGGCGCTCGAGCAGCCCACCGAGGCCGTTGAGCTCGATTTTGCCCAGGTGAGCTACATCGATTCGACGGGCATTGGCGTGCTCGTGGGCGCCGCGCACCACGCGGTCGACCACGGCAAGCGCTTTAGCTGCACCAATGTGCAGCCCCCGGTGATGCGCGTGGTCCAGCTGTTGGGTGTCGACCAGGAGATTTCGATCACCGCTGCATAATCTTTGCCCCCAAAAGGGCGTGCCGTTTGGCATATGTTTGTGATGCGCTCGGACGTTTTGGCGTCCGGGCGCTATACTTGACCGAATGAATAGACGAGTTCCGGCCGAATGGCGCGGTGCGGGCTCGACTCACATCGAGCCTTGGAGGTATGTGTGTTTGGTATTGGAGAGGGTGAGCTCGCGATCATCGTGGTCTTCGGCTTTTTGCTGTTTGGCCCGGATAAGCTCCCGCAGATGGGCCGCACGATCGGCCGTGCCATCCGTCAGTTCCGCGAGACGCAGGAAAAGATGACGGCTGTTGTTCAGTCCGAGATCATCGATCCGGTGAGTGAGGCCGCGTCGGCCCCGGTCAAGCCCAAGAAGGCTGCTGCGACCGACGACGATTCCGATGCGGACGAGGATGCCGCCGAGACGGCAGCGCCCGTCAAGAAGGAGACCTTTGCCGAGCGTCGCGCCCGTCTTGCTGCCGAGAAGGCCGCAAGCGAGGGCGCTACCGAGGGCGAAGGTATTGCCGAGGAGGCCGAGGGTGCAGAGCCTGCCGTTGCTGCTGATGCCGCCGAGCCCGAGCCTGTTGCAGAGCCCGAGCTCGAGCCGGCAGAGCCCACGACGGCTGACCTCTACGCCCGTCGTCCCCGCAAGCGCAAGGCCGTTGTCGACCAGCTCGCTCGCGAGCTCGAGGCCGAGGACGACGCCGCTGCCGCCGACGCCCCGAAGGGAGGCGATGAGTAATGCCTATCGGACCTGCGCGCATGCCGCTCTTCGATCACCTGGGCGAGCTCCGTCGCCGCCTGACCATCGTGGTCGTGTCGGTGTTTGCCGCCGCCATCGTGCTGTATTTCGCCACGCCCGTGGTGCTCGACATCCTGGAAGACCCCATCCGCTCCTTTGTGCCGGACGGTAAGTTCTACATCACCACCACGCTCGGCGGCTTTGGACTGCGCTTCTCGCTGGCCATCAAGATGGCCGTGGTCATGTGCACGCCCATGATCATCTGGCAGATTCTGGCATTTTTCCTGCCGGCACTGCGTCCCAACGAGCGCAAATGGGTCGTGCCCACGGTGCTCGCCTCGACGGTGCTGTTCTTCCTGGGCGCCATCTTCTGCTACTTCATCATTATCCCGGCAGGCTTTGAGTGGCTCATCGGCGAGACCTCGGCCGTCGCCACGGCGCTGCCCGATCTGGAGAACTACGTCAACATGGAGCTGCTCTTTATGATCGGCTTTGGTGTGGCGTTTGAGCTGCCGCTCATCATCTTCTACCTGTCCGTCTTCCACATCGTGTCCTATGCGGCCTTCCGCAGCGCCTGGCGCTACGTGTACGTAGGCCTGCTTGTGGGCTCGGCTGTGATTACGCCCGACGGCTCGCCCGTTACGCTGGGTCTCATGTATGGCGCCCTGCTCTCGCTCTACGAGATTTCGCTCGCCATCGCTCGCGTGGTCATTACCGCGCGCGAGGGCAAGGAGGGCCTGTTCGTGAGCCGTCTGGACCTGTTCTCGGACGACGAGGACGACGAGGAGTAAATCGGTATGCACGAGGTTGGCATTGTCAACGGCATACTCGATACAGTGATTCGCGCGGCGCGTGGGGCGGGGGCCTCGCGCGCCGTTTTGGTAACGCTGCGTATCGGGGATATGACCGAGGTCGTGCGCGAGGCGCTTGACTTTGCGTGGGAGACGTTTCGCGACGAGGACCCGCTCACGCGCGGCTGCGAGCTTGCCGTGGAGGAAGTCCATCCACAAAGCGAGTGTCTGGACTGCGGTGAGGTCTTTGAGCACGACCGTTTCCATTGCCGTTGTCCCCAATGTGGCGGTGCCAACGTGCGTCTGCTGCATGGCCGCGAACTCGACATCGCAAGTATCGAGATCGAGACCCCCGACGATTAGCACGCTCGCCATCTAGCGATGGGGTATAAAAGGGCCAAAGTAAGGAGCGCTAAGTATGGCCGAGAAAACGATTGATATCGCGTCGCCGATTCTGTCGCGCAACGAGCGCCTGGCAGATCAGCTGCGTAAGCGGTTTGAGCAGACGGACACCTACGTGATCAATGTGCTGTCGAGCCCTGGCTCGGGTAAGACCACCACGATTCTGGGCACCAACGAGCGCCTGCGTGACAAAGCCAGCCTGCGCTGTGCCGTTATCGAGGGCGATATCGCCTCGGACGTCGACGCCATCACCATGAAGGAAGCCGGCATGCCCGCCATCCAGATCAACACGGGCGGCCTGTGCCACCTCGAGGGCAACATGATCATGGAGGCCGTTGACGCGTTCGACCAAGCTGTGGGTCTGGAAAACATCGACGTCATCTTTATCGAAAACGTGGGTAACCTGGTCTGCCCAGTCGACTTTGACCTGGGCGAGAACCTGTCCATCATGATCCTCTCGGTGCCCGAGGGCGACGACAAGCCCATCAAGTACCCGGGCATCTTCCAACACGCCGGCGCGCAGCTGCTCAACAAGGTCGACGTGGCCCCGGCTTTCGATTTTGACATGGATAGGTATACTAAGACCCTCGATGACCTCAATCCGCAAGCGCCGCGGTTTGCCGTGAGCGCGCGCAAGGGCGAGGGCATGGATGCCTGGTGCGATTGGCTCATCGGGCAGATTGAGCAAGCAAGGGCGTAAGTCGGCCGCCAAGAGGGCGGGCGCAGCCGCAGACACACGAGATAGGAGCCTCTTTTGAAGCTCATCATCGCTGAGAAAAACGACGCCGCGCGTCAGATCGCCGAGCGTCTGTCCACGGGCAAGCCCAAAAAGGACAAGGTGTACAACACCGCTATCTACCGTTTTGAGTGGAAGGGCGAGGAGTGCGTGACGATCGGCCTTGCCGGTCACATCCTGGCACCCGATTTTTGCGACAGTGTGCTGTTCGATAAAAAGTTGGGCTGGTATTCGGTCACGGAGGACGGCGAAATGCTGCCGGCCGATATGCCCGATGGCCTGGCCCGCCCGCCGTACGACACCAAGCGCAAGCCGTTCCTTGCCGATGGCATTTCCATCAAGGGCTGGAAGCTCGAGAGCCTGCCCTATCTCACCTGGGCGCCCGTCATTAAGCTTCCGGCCGAGAAAGAGCTCATCCGCTCGCTTAAGAACCTCGCCAAAAAGTCCGACAGCGTCATCATCGCCACGGACTTCGATCGCGAGGGCGAGCTGATCGGTTCGGACGCCCTCAACAAGGTGCGCGAGGTGGCGCCCGACTTGCCGGTCGCCCGCGCCCAGTATTCTTCGTTTACCAAGGCCGAGATCACGCAGGCCTTCGATAATCTCGTCTCGCTCGACCAGAATCTGGCCGACGCCGGCGAGAGTCGCCAGCACATCGACCTCATTTGGGGCGCGGTACTCACGCGCTATCTGACGCTCGCCAAGTTTGGCGGCTTTGGTAACGTGCGCTCTGCCGGCCGCGTGCAGACGCCGACACTCGCCCTGGTGGTCGAGCGCGAGCGCGAGCGCATGGCGTTTGTGCCCGAGGACTATTGGCAGATTCGCGGCATGGGTGCCGCTCAGGGTGCTGCCGAGGACGACCGCTTTAAGATCGCGCACAAGACGGCGCGTTTTACCGACAAAGATGCTGCTGAGACGGCGTATGGTCACGTCGACGGCGTCGCGACGGCAACCGTCGCCGCGGTGACCAAGCGCTCTCGCAAGCAGCAGCCGCCCACGCCGTTTGCGACCACCTCGCTGCAGGCTGCCGCCGCAGCCGAGGGCATCTCGCCTGCGCGTACCATGCGCATCGCCGAGTCTCTCTACATGGCGGGCCTCATCAGCTACCCGCGTGTCGATAATACCGTGTACCCCGCGACGCTCGATCTGGGCGCCGTGGTGAGCGACCTGGCCAAGATTAACCCGGCGCTGGCACCCGTGTGCAAGAAGGTGCTCGCCGGTCCCATGAGGCCCACGCGCGGCAAGGTCGAGACCACCGACCACCCGCCTATCTACCCCACGGGCGAGGGCGATCCGTCCACGCTCGACGGCGGCCAGCGCAAGCTCTACGACCTCATCGCCCGCCGCTTCCTGGCGACGCTCATGGGTCCCGCGACCATCGAGAACACCAAGCTCGAGCTCGATGTGAACGGCGAGCCGTTCGTGGCTTCGGGCGACGTGCTCGTGACCCCGGGCTTCCGCGAGGCCTATCCGTACGGCCTTAAGCGCGATGAGCAGATGCCGCCGCTGGAGCAGGGCGATACGGTCGACGTGTTCGACATTAAGCTCGAGGCCAAGCAGACCGAGCCGCCCGCGCGCTACAGCCAGGGCAAGCTCGTGCAGGAGATGGAAAAGCGCGGCCTGGGTACCAAGTCCACGCGTGCGAGCATCATCGAGCGCCTGTATGCCGTGCGCTATCTCAAAAATGATCCCGTTGAGCCGAGCCAGCTGGGCATCGCCATCATCGACGCGCTGACGCAATTTGCCCCGCGCATCACGAGTCCCGATATGACCAGCGAGCTTGATGGCGATATGACCCGCGTCGAGCGCGGCGAGGATACCGAAGAGCATGTCGTGACGCACTCGCGCGCGCTGCTGGCCGGCGTGCTCGACGAGCTGCTCAAGCACACGCAGGAGCTGGGCGACGCCATCAGCGACGCCGTCATGGCCGATGCGCGCGTGGGCGCTTGCCCCAAGTGCGGCAAGGACCTGGTTATGAAGACGAGCGCCAAGACCCGCGGCAGCTTCATTGGCTGCATGGGCTGGCCCGACTGCGACGTGACCTATCCGGTGCCGAGTGGCGTCAAGGTAAGCCCGCTCGAGGGCGAGGCCGCCGTGTGCCCCGAGTGCGGTGCGCCGCGCATTAAGTGCCAGCCGTTCCGCCAGAAGGCCTTCGAGATCTGCGTGAACCCCACGTGCCCCACCAACTACGAGCCCGACCTTAAGGTGGGCGAGTGCAAGGTGTGTGCCGAGGCCGGACGCCATGGCGACCTGATCGCGCACAAGAGCGAGAAGAGCGGCAAGCGCTTTATCCGCTGCACCAACTATGACGATTGCGGCGTGAGCTATCCACTGCCGGCGCGTGGAAAACTCGAGGCGACGGGCGAGACCTGTCCCGAGTGCGGCGCCCCCATCGTGGTGGTCAACACGGCGCGCGGTCCGTGGCGTATCTGCGTCAACATGGACTGCCCGACCAAGGAGAAGAAGCCCGCCCGCGGCCGCAAGACCACAACCAAGGCGAGCACGGCAAAGAAGACGACGGCTAAGAAAGCCACTGCCGCCAAGAAGACGACCGCGAAGAAGTCGACTGCCAAGAAAGCAGCCGCCGACAAGTAACGGCGCAGTCGAAACATTGCCCAAAAAAACGAGCGAGGACCCCGCGATCCTCGCTCGTTTTTTTGACCGGCAGTTAGGGACGTTCCTTTTTCTGCCGGCAGTTTAGGAACGTCCCTAACTGCCGGCTCGGGAACGACAAAGCGCTAGTTCACCTCGACAGGCTTAGCGCCGGGATAGCGCTCCTCAAAGTCTAGGCGGTACTTATTGTCATTGGTGCCCGCCACGTTGTCGCGCGACAGCGGCGCCACGATCTCATTCTTGTGGTCCGCAGGCTTGGCGTATTTCAGGCTGATCTCCCAGGCATCACAGATTGCGTCAATGCGGTGATCCAGGTCGTCGTACAGGGCGATGATATCCTTCCAGGAGCTGTAGTTCTTGGAGCTCGTCGGGACGTCCAGGTCCTCGACGATGTCGTAATACTGCTCGATGGTGTCCTCCGTGCGCTCGGCGACGTCGGCGAGATTTTGACGGGTGGTTCGATCCTCTTCCAGATAGTTGCCGTTGAAGTTCTGCGCGCAGCCACGGACCTGGCTGTCGAGATCTTCGAGCAGGTCGTAGTATTCGCTCAGGCGACGGTAGAGGTTCTGCTCGGAGAGCGTTGCTTCGCCGCCATCCTCGTCGTCATCGTCATCATCGTCGTACAGGCTGTTGGGATTGCCGAGAGGCTTTAGGTCATCGTCGTCGACGTCATGGTGCAGCTTAGCTACCTCGGCAGTCGTCTGCGTGGCGGCGTTGTCGAACGGTCTGATCGCAAAGAAGATGACCAGGGCGATGATGATCGCCACCAGCACAACGATAACGGCGATAAGCGGCCCGGTGCCGCTCTTTTTGGGAGCGGGGGTCTGTGGCGAAGCAGGCGCGTATGCGGGAGCCGGCTGCTGTTGGGGCGAGCCGCTCGCGACGGGTATGCGCTGCGTGGTCTCGACGGCCTCGGTCCTTGCGGCGGGGTCGGGGCTATAGGCGAGGGGGTCGTCCGCCTTGGCTTGCGGCGTATCAAGGGAGCCGGTCTGCTCAAAAGCGGGCTGGCTATCGCTCGCGGATGTTTGCTCAACGGGTGCACCGCACGAGGTGCAGAACTTGGCATTATCTTCAAGAAGCTTGCCGCACGAGGCGCAATACCGAGACATTGCCACTCCTTTCGCCACATTTCAATGCAATACGACGATTATACCCACTGCCCCAAGAAGCCGGCAGTTAGGGACGTTCCTTATCTGCCGGCAGTTTAGGAACGTCCCTAACTGTCGGCTAATCGTTGGGGCGCGCCTGTCCCTGGGGTATCATGGCTTGGTTGATATATCCGCATTTACGCGCCTTGTAGGAAGGGGCTGCGTCCATGGCTTTTGAGCCCGCTCAACATAGCTTTATCACGCTCGAGGGCGTCGACGGTGCCGGCAAGTCCACGCAGGCGCGCCTGCTTGCTCGCGCGCTCGAGCTCGCTGGCCACCAGGTTGTGAGCCTGCGCGAACCGGGCGGCACCGCCATCAGCGAAAAGATCCGCGCCCTGCTGCTCGACCCCGCCAATATGGCGATGGGCGATACCTGCGAGCTGTTGCTCTACGAGGCCGCGCGTGCCCAGCTGGTGCACGAGGTCATCGCGCCCGCCCTCGCTGCCGGCAAGGTGGTCCTGTGCGATCGCTTCTACGATTCCACGACCTGCTACCAGGCGTTTGCCGACGGCCTCGATCGCCAGATGGTGCGCGACGCCAACAACCTGGCCGTCGCGGGAACGCACCCGGCGCTCACACTCGTCTACCACATCACGCCCGAGCAGGCGGCGCTACGCATGGCAGCCCGTGGCGCGGCAGATCGCATGGAGGCTAAGGGCATGGCATTCCAGGAGCGTGTCTACGAGGGGTTTTGCGCCATTGCTGCCGAGGAGCCAAACCGCGTAAAGCTCATCGACGCCACTACGACCGTCGAGGTAGTTTTCGAGAAGACGGTCGAGCAGGTTCGCGCGTACGGTCTCGATATCCCCCAGGATGCTGTCGCCGCCGCGCTTGCCAAGGAGGCCGAGTAACATGGCCCCCGCTCAGGCAAGCCTGCTGGCCAAGCTCGACACCCAAGAGCGCGTGCGCGACTTTTTGACCAATGCCGTCGCCAGCGGCCGTGCATCGCACGCCTACCTGTTTTTGGGCGCGCCCGGCGCGGGCAAGCTCGATGCCGCGTGGGCGCTCGCCCAAGCCTTCCTGTGCGAGCAGGACGGCTGCGGCGCATGCGACAGTTGCGTGCGCGTCTCTCGGCATACGCATCCCGACGTGCACTATTACACGCCCGAGAGCGCCACGGGCTATCTTATTGCCCAGACCCGCGAGCTGCTCGATGACGTGCCGCTGGCACCCATTCGCGCCAAGGCCAAGGTCTACATCATCGACCGTGCCGAGCAACTGCGCGCCAACACCGCCAACGCACTGCTCAAGACACTCGAGGAGCCGCCCGAGGGCGTTATGTTCATCTTGCTGGGCACCTCGGCAGACGTGATGCTGCCCACCATCGTGAGCCGCTGCCAGTGCGTGCCGTTTCGGCTGGTGTCGCCCGCCGTCGCCGCGCAGGCCGTGAGCCGCGCCACCGGCCAGGACCCCGCGCGTTGCCGCATGGCGGTCGCCGTGGCGGGAAGCCCCACACGCGGCATCGAGTTTCTTAAGAGCGCCGAGCGCCAGGACGCCCGCCGTCAGATGGTCCGTGCCATCGACTCACTCATTGCCGCCGACGAGGCCGACGTGCTCAGTCGCGCCAAGTCGCTCATCGTCGCCGTCAAGGCGCCGCTCGCCGAGGTCAAGTCCACGCAGGAAAAGGTACTCGAGCAAAATGCCGACTACCTGTCGCGTGGAGCATTGAAGCAGCTTGAGGACCGCAACAAGCGCGAACTCAACGCGCGCGAGCGTTCGGGTATCATGGAAGCGCTGGCGAGCGCGCGGACGCTCATGCGCGACGTGCTGCTGACACTTCAGGACGAGGCGGCCGACGTGGTGAACGAAGACGTGCGTGACACGATCGGTCGGCTTGCCGCTGCGACGAATGTTGCGGGTGCCACCCAGGCGCTCGAGGCGGTCGCAACCGCCGAGCACAACATCGCCAGAAACGTTACTCCCCAGCTGGCCATCGAGGTCATGCTGTTCGATATCAGGAAGGCACTGAAATGCCGTTAGTCGTACCCGTTAAGTTTACCTACGCCTCGCGCGACCTGTGGTTTGACCCGCAGGACCTGGATATCCTCGAGGCCGATTATGCCATTTGCTCCACCGAGCGCGGAACCGAGATCGGCTTGGTTACGGCCGATCCCTTCGAGGTGCCGCAAGACGAGATCGGTCAGCCGCTCAAGCCCGTGCTGCGCGTGGCGAGCGACATCGACCTGCAGCTTGCCGACGATCTTGCCATCCAGGGCGACGAGGCCATGGTCGATTTCCGCCGTCTGGTCAAAGAACTCGACCTCGAGATGAAGCCGGTGGGCGTCGAGTACCTGTTTGGCGGCGAGAAGGCCGTGTTCTACTTTGCGGCCGAGGAGCGCGTCGATTTTCGCCAGCTCGTCAAGGATCTGTCCTCGACGCTGCACATTCGCGTCGACATGCGCCAGATCGGCGTGCGCGACGAGACTCGCCTGGTGGGCGGCTATGCCCAGTGCGGCCAGGAGCTCTGTTGCACGCGCTTTGGCGGACAGTTTGAGCCCGTCTCGATCCGCATGGCAAAAGAGCAGGACCTGCCGCTCAATTCCTCCAAGATCAGCGGCGTTTGCGGCCGCCTGATGTGCTGCCTGCGCTATGAGTTCGAAGCGTACAAGGACTTTAAGAGCCGTGCGCCCAAAAAGAAGACGCTCATCGATACGCCGCTCGGCAAGGCGCGTATTCAGGAATATGACACGCCGCGTGAGCAGCTGGTGCTGCGCCTGGAGAACGGCAAGGTCTTTAAGGTCAACCTGGCCGATATGACCTGCTCGGAGGGCTGCAAAAAGAAGGCCGCCGAGCAGGGCTGCAACTGCCGCCCCGACTGCGTGACGCGCGACGTGCTCGAGCGCATCGAGTCGCCCGAGATGCGTCTGGCGCTTATGGAGCTCGACCGCGAGAACGGCGTCGACGTGGGCGATGGCCTGTCGAGCGCCGACCGTCTGGCCGGTACGTCGATGCCCAAGCGCCGTCGTCGCGATGCTGAATCCGATGCTCGCGCCGGTCAGGGGCAGGGCGAGGGTCGTGGCCGCGGAAAGGGCCGTGGCAATGCCGCAACGCCTGAGGCCGAGGAGGCCGCCGGTGGCCGTCGTCGTCGCAAGCGCGCAGGCTCGGGCGATGCTGCCGAGGCTGCAGCCGCGGGCAAGAACGCCTCTCGCGAGCGCGAGGCTCAGCAGCCCCAGCAGCAAAACCGCGGCGGTGGCATGAACCCCACGCGCCGTCGCCGTCGTCATCTGTCGAGCGAGGAGCGCGAGGACGCCTTCCGCGCCGCAGCTGCTCGCGAGGCTGGTGCCGCTTCCAAGGGTCCCTCGGCCTCCGATGCGCCTGTCGACAAGGGCGGCAAGTCACGTGGCGAGGAGGAGCGCGCGCCGCGTCCGCGCCGTCGCCATTCCTCGGGCGCGCAACAGAAGCCCTCAGTGCCCTCCGTTGCCGATCAGGTCTCGGATGGCGAGGTCAAGGTCACGCGCCGTCGTCCCGGAGATGGCGGGGGAGCGGCTGCCAAGGCTTCGCGTGGTGCCGCTCGCGACGAGTGCGAGCCGCGCGAAGATCGTGGTGGCGAGGGCTCGGCCGACCAGGGTCAAAAGCGCCGTCGTCGTCGCCGTTCCCGCAAGCCGCGCCAGGATGGTGGCGAGGGCTCGACCCCGTCTTCGTCCGCACCACAACCGCCCGCCGGCGAATAACGCCCGCGAGCGGATTTAGCCCGCCTTGCCCCGAGGGCATCGGGGTATCATAGCGCTGAATCAACAACCCTCCCTGCGACCGAACGTAGGGAGGGTTGTGTCTTGAAGAGCCATCTGAACAAATTGAGCCGTCTGCAGGGTGCCGGCGCCCTACCGTTTGCGGACGAATTGCTGCCGTTTGCCGAGCGGGCGGCACGCGAGGCACTCGAGGCATTGTCGCCAACACGATGTGCCGGCTGCGAGCGCGCCGGTGCGCTTATTTGCCAAGACTGCCTGGCCGCGCTCACGCTCATCGACCCACGTCATAGCTGTACCCGATGCGGCGCCCCGTTTGGGGATTTGCTGTGCACTGAGTGTTCGGTCGAGGGCACGTCCTCGGCAATGGCGGAGACGCTCGACCGCTGCCTGGCGTGCTCCGTCTATGCGCATCCGCTGCCGCGCATCATTAAAGCGTACAAGGACGCGGGCGAGCGACGCCTGGCTCCGTATCTGGCGGAGCTGCTCTACGACACCGCCCTGCATGCCCAGGTCGTAGCGCCCGAACGCTTAGGAGGTGTGCTGTCCAGTGCGGATGCGGTGGTGTTTGTGCCTGCGACGGCGGCAGCGTTTCGGCGGCGTGGCTTTGATCATATGGAGGCCATTGCGCGCCCATTTTGCGAGCTGTCGGGTGTTCCCCTGCTCGATGCCCTCGTCAAGTACGGGCATGGCGACCAGCGCGAACTCGGTCGTGAGGAGCGTCGCGAGCGTGCCCAAGGCATGTACGAGACGGTTGAGGACGTGCACGGCCGCCGCTTACTGCTTATCGATGACGTTATCACCACGGGCGCGACCATGGCAGCAGCCTCGGCGGAGCTCAAGCGTGCCGGCGCTGCGGCAGTCGATGGCCTTGCTATCGCACGTGTTTGGTAGGGGTGGTTTTGTGGCAGTGAAGATTGAGCGGCGCAACGAGCCGACAGGCGAACAGCTAGCGGCTTCCGTAATCCTAACAGGCGCTTCAGCGCTGCGCATGATGCGCGCCGAGCGCCGGCAGATGGGCTATATCAGCTGGAAGGACCTTAATCCCGATGAAGAGCGCCGTGTGCTGCGCACGTCGTCGCCCTCGACCGAGGATATCTATCTTCCTGACTTGGTGCGAATTGGAGCCAAAAGTGGCGAGGTGCAAGAAGATCTGTGCTTGCTGGTGGGATCTGCAGCGCAGCGCCGCCGCATGCCTGGCGTAGGCTGGTCCGTGTGTTCCGGGTTGCCCGCCGGCTCGATTCTAGAGGTGGAACCGGGGGTGTACAGTCTATCTCCCGAGGCCCTTTGTGTTGCCGTTGCGCGCGAGGTCGGCTGCATCCAGGCGTTTGCCCTGGCCCAGGAGCTGTGCTCTAAGATTTCACTGAGCGACCGCGGGAAGTATCTGCCTCCCTACACCTCGCCTGTTGCGAATAAACTTGCAAAGGACAAGGACCAGCCAGCAGACGTGGGCTACTTTGAAGTCGAGCCGGTGCTGACGCCCGATCGCCTGGCAGATTACCTTGCGGCATGCAAGGGGAATGTGGCCAAACAGCTGCTGCGTCTGTGTCCCTATCTTTCGGAAAACCTGCTCTCGCCCATGGAGTGCATCATGCTCGCCCTGTTTTCGCTTCCGTTTTCCTATGGCGGGTTTGCCTGCGGGCCTTTTAAGACCGACTACAAGATCGAGTTCGATGACCGTGCGCAGGCAATCTCGGGGATGCCTCATGCAGTTTGCGATGCATATCAAGAGGCAGCCCGGTTTGACCTGGAATACAACGGTGAGCTGGGCCATTCCTCCCGGAGGGGACGTATCCATGATGAAAAACGCAACACGGGCTTGATTACTATGGGAATCGAGGTCGCGACGGTCAACAACGAAATGCTCTGCGACATGGAAGCGATGGAGGCACTCGCATGGCGCATATACCAACGCATGGGCAAGCGGTACCAAAACCGCGTGGAGGCTCGTCGGAAGAAGCAAGACGCGCTGCTGAATACGCTCCGAGCATGTTTTGGGCTTAAGCCAGCATAGATGTTGGTTTTGAGAGGGGGTCTGTTTATAGGTGCTGTGCAAAAAGTGGCAAAAATGAGTACTGATACAAAATTAGTAACAGCAAAATCTGATATTTGCGGATCGAGAAACGGTAAAAATCGCGAAGATAATAAACAAATGTGGGAAATCAAGGCGCTAAGCAGGGCTAAATGAGCTCGAAACCGGCTCACGAGGTGGAAAATCGCTGCTACTAAATTGGTAACAGTACTCATATTTGCCGTTTTTTGCACACGGCCCCTAAAACGGGCGTCTCGAGGCTCCCCATAGGGGGCGACGAGCTCAATCTGGCCACGTGCAGCCCGTCCTGACCTGCGAAATCTGTACTCGCGATGCGAATGACGCCCTTAACCTTAAACTTTAGCTTGAACTTAGCTATAATGCGCTACGTTCCTGCCAGGCTGTGGTTGCGGACGGACGAAATGTCCATCCTAGTCCAAGACAGACGCGGTCAAAGGGATCCACGTAAGCGACCGCGTGCGCGCGGCGCGATCATGGCGCGTCCTAGATGTAAGCCGCACCGTCCGTTCTACTTTCTTTGGGGCAATACCGCCTCGCGGGCGAGCGGGCCAGTCGTGAAGGCGGCTACGGCCTCCCGAGCAAACACCCCGGTGCGCAAGTGTGGGGTCAAATACCAGGTCAGCTGGTGGGAACAACCCGTTATTCCGCGCAACGCACGGATTGTATACGACACAGAAGGCAGGGTAGTGGACATGGTGAGGGGCAGCTTGATGCACGCGGCTCGGTTAGGTGCTGGGACCGCGGCGGTCATTGCCGTATTGGGCTTGAGCGGATGCGCGTTCAATCCACTGTCTACGTTCACGACTCCCACGATTGACCAGATCGAGCGCGAGACCGTTACCCCTACGGTGTCGGACGATGCCCTGGTCACTCCCGGTACCCTGACGGTTGCTCTCGATACCTCTGATGCTCCGCAGGCCATGCAGAGCGCCGATGGCAACCTCACGGGCTACGCGGTCGACGCTGCCCGCGCCCTTGCAAGCCGTATGGGCCTTAAGGTCGCCTTCGTCGATGCGTCTTCTGCCGATTCCGCGCTTGGCGACAAAAAGGCCGACATCTTCATTGGCGACATCAATTCCACGGATGGTGACATCAGCGCGCTTGGTACTTGCCTGTACGACGCTGCGGCAGTGTTCGGAAAGACGAGCGACGGCGAGTCTCTGAGCGTTTCCACCGAAACGCTTAACACCGCTACCCTGGGCGTTCAGACCTCCTCGGCCTCGCAGGAAGCGCTCGCCAAGCAGAGCATCACGGCCAACCAAAAGACCTTCTCCAACATCAACGAGTGCTTTGAGGCACTCGAGTCCGGCGAGGTCGACTACGTGATCTGCGACTCCACGGCCGGCGGCTACCTTGCGCGCCTGATGAGCCAGGTCTCTTACGTCGGCACGCTCGAGACGCCCTCGACGCTCGGCGTCGCGGGCCTCGCGGCCAACGACGAGCTATGCCGTGCCGTGAGCGATGCCCTCGACGGTATCACGGTCGATGGCACGCTCGAGGCGGTCCACTCCGTTTGGTACGGCACGATGCCCTATGACCTCACCACCAAGACGGTCTCGGGCGCCGACGTGCAGTCGACCGACACCGGATCCGGCGAGTCCGCATCCTCCGATTCGAGCAGCGAGGGTGCATCCTCCGAGGATAAATCGTCCAGCCAGGAGGGCACTATCACCGACGACGACATTAACAAGCTCAATAGCTAGTTATTGCTAGGGGTGGTGTCTCCTATACGTTGGAAAGGACACCTCTTCACGGTTTCAACACGCACCGCCGGGCTTCCCCAATAGGGGAGCCCGGCTTTTTCATCCCTATAAAACCAGCAGGTCAAAGCCAATTTTCGGGACCAAATACAAAGCCATCGGCTCCCTCCTATAGCGCACTTTGCCACGGAAAAGTGCGAGACTTCGGTATGCGGTATCAAGCAATCGTTATTCGGGTCTTTGGGAATTCGGGTGATTAAATGCACGGCAGTGGGTACATAGCCAGTACAGTAAGTCCCCGAGGCAGATTGGAGCCACGTATGGATATCAAGGTTTCTGGACGCAAGACGACGGTAACCGATGCTCTGCGTGCGCATGTGGATGAGAAGATCGGCGAGGCGCTCAAGGTTTTCGATATCGAGCCCATGACGGTCGACGTTGTACTTCGCTATGAGAAGAACCCCTCGAACCCCAACCCGGCAATCGTCGAGGTTACGGTTCGTGCCCGCGGTTCGGTGATTCGCGTTGCCGAGCACGGTGCAGATATGTACGCTGCCATCGACCTCTCCGCCGATAAGGTCACCCGCCAGCTGCGCAAGTTCAAGACCAAGGTCGTGGACAACCGCCAGGGCGGTGCCAGCGCAGCGGATGTCGCGCCGGTCGAGCGCGTCGAGGATCTGGCCGACCTGCTGCTGCCCGAGGAGGAGGACGACCTGCTCGTCCGCGAGAAGGTCATCGATGTCACCCCGATGACTGAAGAGCAGGCGCTGGTGCAGACCGATTTGCTCGGTCACGACTTCTACGTGTTCGAGAACGCGACGACTGGCCTCATCAATGTGGTGTATCACCGTAAGAATGGTGGATATGGCATCATCAAGCCCCGTATCGAAACACTTGACGAGTAAAATACGTTAACTTGCATGAGTTAACGGCCGGCGGTCATCCCATGCGGATGGCCGCCTTTTTTACGTAAGGAGTCGCTTTGATGGACAAGGCCGCATCCGCCGGTCATTCGGACCGTTGCCGCATCGTCGTCGATACCTGCTGCGACTTTAGCCCCGAGGTCGCCGCGAACCTCGATGTCGATATCCTGGGTTTCCCCTTCATTATCGATGGCGAGGAGCGTACGGACGACATCTGGTCGAGCATCACGCCCAAGGAGTTCTACGACCGCATGCGCGCCGGTGCCCGCGTGTCCACCTCGGCTGTGTCGCTCGGTCGCTATATCGAGTTCTTTACCGAGTGCGCCAAAGAGGGTACGCCCACGGTCTACCTGTGCTTTACCTCGGCGCTGTCGTCGAGCTACAACTCCGCGTGCCAGGCGGCGGACGCCGTGCGCGCCGAGTATCCCAACTTTGAGCTGTACGTGGTCGACAACGCTCTGCCCTGTGCGACCGGCGAGCTCTTGGCGCTTGAGGCCGTGCGCCAGCGTTCGGCGGGACTGACCGCCAAGCAGCTGGTCGACTGGGCAAACGAGGCCAAGACCTATGTCCACGGTTACTTTACGCTCGAGAGCTTTGACGCGCTGGCTGCCGGCGGCCGCATTCCGCCCGCGGCGGCACAGCTCACGGCAAAGCTCGACGTCAAACCCGAGCTGTCCTACGACCTGGCCGGCTCGCTGTCGCTGATCGGCGTCAACCGCGGTCGCAAGAAGGCGCTCAAGTCCATTCTCAAGTCGTTCCGCGAGAACTATGTGCCCGATCGCACCATGCCCATCGCCATTATGACGGCCGATGCCGAAAAGGACGGCGACTGGCTCGAAGCCGCCATCCGCAAGGAGGAGGGTTGCGCCGACGTCACGATCATTCGCAGCTCCGTGGGTCCCACCATTGGCTCGCACGTGGGTCCCGGCATGGTGGCCTGCGCGTTTTGGGGTAAGAACCGCGCCGACAAGGCGTCGCTTTCCGACCGCATCGCCCGCCGCGTGCGCGGTCAGTAGGCAAGTAACGCGGCCGTAATCGATCCCAACTCACAGCCCAAACGCTGGCACCGAGTATTCAACCTGGTAACAACACCCAACCCAAAAGGAAAGGTTTCATGGCAAACAAGCTCTCCGTCGCATTTATCGGCACCGGAATCATGGGTGCCCCCATTGCCGGCCACATCCTGGATGCCGGCTATCCCGTCACGGTCAACAACCGCACCAAGTCCAAGGCCGCAGCGCTCGTTGAGCGCGGCGCCGTCTGGGCCGATACGCCGGCCGATGCCGCGGCGAACGCCGATGTCGTCTTTACCATGGTGGGCTATCCCTCCGAGGTCGAGGAGCTCTACCTGGCGGGCGACGGCCTGCTCGCGTGCACCAAGCCCGGCGCGGTGCTGATCGACCTCACCACGAGCTCCCCCGAGCTGGCGCGTGACATTGCCGAGGCCGCCCAGGTTTCCGGCCGCATGGCGTTTGACTGCCCCGTCACCGGCGGCGAGTCGGGCGCTATCGCCGGCACGCTCACGGCTATCGTGGGCGCCACCGAGAACGACATCGCGCCGGTCCGCGATATCCTTGCCACCTTTGCGGCCAACATCTGCTGCTTCGATGGCGCCGGCAAGGGCCAGGCTGCCAAGCTCGCCAACCAGGTGTCGCTGGGCGCCTGCATGGTCGGCATGGCAGACGCCATGGCATTTGCCGAGCTGAGCGGCCTTGACCTGGAGAAGACCCGCCAGATGATCCTGGGCGGTACCGGCAAGTCCGGCGCCATGGAGAGCCTGGCGCCCAAGGCACTCGACGGCGACTACAAGCCCGGCTTTATGGTCGAGCACTTCATTAAGGACCTGCGTCTGGCGCTCGCCTACGCCGATGACCGCGAGCTCGCGCTGCCCGGCGCCGACGTCGCCTTTACGCTCTACGATATGCTCGATGCCATCGGTGGCGCCAAGCTTGGCACCCAGGCCATCACGGTCCTCTATAAGGAGGAGGCCGACGCCATCGCCGCCGGTCTGGACTGGTCGCAGTATCGTCCTGAGGAGCATGGCGTTCACGAGGACGGCTGCGGTTGCGGCGAGCACGGCGACGACCATGAGTGCGGTTGCGGTCACCATCACGGCGAGGACCACGAGTGCTGCGGCGGCCACGGCCATGACGACGGCCACGAGTGCTGCTGCGGCCACCATCACGGGGAGTAGCGCCCATGAGCTGGACGTTCGTGGTACTAGCGCTGGTGCTCTTTCTCTTTGCGATCTACATTGGCTTTTTGTGCGGCCAGTGGGCGTGCGAAAAGCGCGTGATCACCAAGCGCGACTACTGGATCGCCAATTTTGCAGGAGCGGCGGCAGTCGTCCTACTGACCTGGGTGTTCTCGCTGTTCCCGCTGGTGCAGTTTGCGCCGATCGGCTGGCTCGGCGGCTTTATCGCCGGTCTTAAGATGAGCTTTGGCGAGTCCGTCGGTCCGTGGCGCAAGCACGACGAGGTCTTTAACGTCAACAAGGCTCATCGCGCCGCCGCCGACGCGGGCGACGCTGAGGAACGCCGCCGTGCGCGTCGCAATGGCGCGGCCGACCGACAGCTCATCTCGGTCACCGATGACAGCAAGGGTGCTGGCAAGCACGCTAAGAAATAGTAAGAAGAGGTAACTATGGCAGAAAACAAAGACGAACAGCTCACCGACGAGGAGCTGGCACAGCTTCAGCTGGCAGAGGAGAACGAGAACGCCGTCGACCGCCTGGTCCAGGAGCTCGGCTGCCCCACGCGCCGTATCCGCCAGTTTGCCGCCCGCGTGCTGCACCTGCTGGCCGAGCGCGACCCGCAGCGCGTCGTGCCCTGCGTGCCCGCGCTGATCGAGGCACTCGACCGCCCCGAGGCTCAGACCCGCTGGGAGGCCCTCGATGCCTTGGCGGCGCTCGCCACCACCTGCCCCGAGCAGATGGAGGACGCCTTTGAGGGCGCCGAGACCGCGCTGTTCGACGAGATTTCCTCCACGCTGCGCTATGCCGCCTTCCGCCTGCTGTGCGTGTGGGGTGCCACGAGCGTCGAGCGTTCGCGCGAGGCTTGGCCCATCCTGGACGAGGCCATCCAGTGCTACCACGGCGACCTTGAGTATCGCGACATGCTCGGTTGCCTGTACGAGTTTTGCCAGGGCGAGATCGACGCCGAGGTTGCCGAGAAGCTCGCGCTGCGCCTTAAGTTCGACGCCGAGAACGGCAAGGGCAGCTATCTCAAGGCCCGTTCGAGCGAGATTTGCGAAATGCTTGTTAAACGTTTTGGCCTGGATCTCTCCAAAAAGAAGAAGCGTGCTAGCGTTAAAAAATCTGACGACGCCGAAGACGAGGAGTAACAGATTATGGCGCACGATGTAGTCCTGATTCCCGGTGACGGTATCGGTCCCGAGATTACGCAGGCCATGCGCCGCGTGGTCGAGGCCACTGGTGTCCAGATCAACTGGAACGTCCAGGAGGCCGGTGCCGGCGTCATGGACGAGTTTGGCACGCCGCTGCCCCAGCACGTGCTCGATGCGGTCGCCGAGACCAAGGTTGCCATCAAGGGTCCCATCACCACGCCGGTCGGCACGGGTTTCCGCAGCGTTAACGTGGCTCTGCGCAAGCATTTTGACCTGTACGCCTGCGTGCGCCCTTGCCTGTCGCAGCCGGGCGACGGCTCGCGCTTCCGCGACGTCGACCTGGTCATCGTGCGCGAGAACACCGAGGATCTCTACGCCGGCATCGAGTTCGATGAGGGCGCTGCCGAGGTCGAGGAGCTCTCGCAGCTCGTCGAGCGTTCGGGCCAAAAGACCTTCGCCGCCGATTCCGCGATCTCGATCAAGCCGATCTCTATCGCCAAGAGCCGCCGCATTGTGGAGTATGCCTTTGAGTATGCCCGCCGCTGCGGCCGCAAAAAGGTGACGGCCGTGCACAAGGCCAACATTATGAAGGCGACCGACGGCCTGTTCCTGCGCGTGGCGCGCGAGGTGGCTGCCAACTATCCCGATATCGAGTTCAACGACAAGATCGTCGACGCCACCTGCATGGGCTTGGTCCAGAACCCCAACGACTTCGATGTCCTGGTGCTGCCCAACCTGTACGGCGACATCGTGAGCGACCTGTGCGCCGGCCTGGTGGGCGGTCTGGGCATGGCCCCCGGCTCCAACATCGGTGCCGACTGCGCAATCTTTGAGGCTACGCATGGCTCCGCGCCCGATATCGCCGGCCAGGATATCGCCAACCCCACGGCCGAGATTCTCTCTGCTGCGATGATGCTCGATCACCTGGGCGAGAACGATGCTGCCAATCGCATTCGTGCCGCCGTATCTGCCACGCTCGACGAGGGCGAGCAAGTTACCGGTGACGTGCGTCGTGCCCAGACCGGCTCCGTTGAGGGCGCTGTGGGCACACAGGCCTTTGCTGATGCCGTTATCGCGCACCTGGTCTAAGGTGTGCACGCTGCAAACGCCTAAATAGTACTTAAGTGTTTGCGTATAACCTAAGAATCAATACGCCCGGCGCTCTGCCGGGCGTATTCTATTGGGGACTATGTTTCCTAACAAGGAGTAACTGATATGGGTCTGATTCAAAAGAAGGACGAGAAGGACGAGATCGACGGCATCCAGATCATCGAGCGCGGCGAAGGCCCCGACGGTGATGAGGACGAGAAGATCGACCTGGTCGCCGGCACGTCTGCCGAACATATTGCCGCCGGCACGACCGCCGAGGAGGAAGACGCTCGCCTGGAGGCAAAGATCGCCGCGGACGCCGCCGACGAGAACCTCATGCCCCAGGAGCAGGACGAGGACGACGACTCCGACGTGGACGACCACGCTTGCAAGCACAAGAAGACGATGATTGCCGCCTTTGTGGTCGCCGTCGTGATTGCTGCCGTGGTCGGCTTCTTTATCGGCAATGGCGGCTTTGGCGGCAAGGGCGTCGGCTCGGCGACCCTCACCGAGGACCAGCTCGATTCGACCGTGGCAAGCTATAGCTACAAAGGCAAGAAGAGCGACATCACCGCGCGTGAGGCCATCGAGAGCCAGTACAGCCTCGACACCGTCAAGGACGATGACGGCAACTACACCGCTCCGTCTGCCGACGTTATCCTGTCCTACGTGCGCAACCAGATTCTGCTGGACGCTGCCGAGGACGAGGGCATTACCGTCTCTTCCAAGGAAATGAAGCAGTACGCCGAGGATTCCATCGGCACCTCCGACTACAAGACCATGGCCACGCAGTATGGCGTGTCCAAGGATCAGGCCAAGCAGATCGTTCGCCAGTCCGCGACGCTGCAGAAGCTCTACAAGAAGAAGGTGGGCGATAGCTCCGCAAGCATGCCGACCGCCCCGACCGAGCCTGCTGACGGCAACGAGGAGACCGCGAGCAAGGACTACGCCGACTACATCATCAACCTTGCCGGCGATGAGTGGGATAGCTCAAAGGGCACTTGGAAGGATGCCGACAGCACCTATGCCAAGGCCTTTGCCGATGATGCCTTTACGGCCGATAGCGCTACCTATAAGCAGGCCATGACCGCCTACTACACTGCTTATCAGCAGTACTCTTCGCAGGCTTCGAGCGCCAGCTCCAAGTGGACCGAGTATGCTAACGGCCTCTACGCCAAGGCCAACATCAGCATCTACGGCCTGTTTGCTTAAAGGTTGCCCGAGCTTTCGAGCACGAAGTCGAAATATCTGATTGAGCCCGCTAGAACGCATCGTTCTGGCGGGCTTTTTGCGTTGAGGGCGTGATTGGCGGCTTAATTATGGCTATTCATCTTTAAGCCCAAAGAGGCTATCGGCTTCATCGTCAGGTATGTATTCCAGAACATCGCCCGGTTGGCAGTCGAGTGCCCGGCATATCGCGTCAAGAGTTGAAAAGCGCACGGCAGAAACCTTGCCCGTCTTGATACGCGACATATTGACCTGGGAGATACCCACGCGTTCCGCAAGCTCTTTGGATGAAATCTTGCGTTCGGCAAGCATGCGGTCGAGCCGCAGAATAATCATGGATTCCCCCTAGAGCAACTCGTCATCTTGTTTTTGCAGGATACACCCGTACTGGAAGACGCTGGCAATCAGGCTAATAATCAGGCCTGCAAAGACCATAGAGAGGTCGAGGTGCTGGCCGCCAAGCGCATCCGTAAAGTTGCCGCCAAATCCTGAGAGTATCAGCCCCGTGACTATGGCACCAAGAAGCTTCACAGCAACGCCGCCAATAAGGAACAAATGTCCTACTTGACATAGTATGCGGATGCATTCGAGGTCAAAGGGCCTGCCCGCCTTTTCAATGGCGGAGAAAAACCTGTATGCGCTTAGCACGATGGCAAACGCAAGGCATGCCATCATGGCGCTCCCTATGGCAGTATGACCGTCGTGCGCGACAAGCATAAGAGGGGTGTGT
Organism: uncultured Collinsella sp.; assembly: GCA_900544095.1. GTDB lineage: Bacteria > Actinomycetota > Coriobacteriia > Coriobacteriales > Coriobacteriaceae > Collinsella. The sequence continues at coordinate 851,374 of UQTV01000001.1, read as the reverse complement.
TCATCGGCGCCGACGAGAGCGAGAATTGGCCCTTCGCCAGCCTCAAGCTCTACGGATTGGAGACAGAACCCTTGGGAGAGGCTAGGCAATATGAGTAGATCGTAGATTGCAATGACTGCGAGGAGTCCCAGAGCGAGCGCCACGGCGGTGCAGATTGTGGCCCATTTGCAGTAGCGAGTGAGCTTCCTCAGTTTGGCTATTGCCTGTTCACGGTTGATGGCTTCATTCGATTTGGATACGTTCCAGCGGATCATAGCTCCTCCAACCAATGTCTTGGATGATACTTGTATCTTATATCATATTTAATGATAACCGATAAACAATTACAGATTAGAGTAAGTAATATATGAGAGACGAATTGCGAGAGCTTATGGCACATTCAGGGAGTGGGAGTTTGGCGCGCGGGGGGTGGACGAGTATTGAAATATCCTGCAACCGCGCAAGTGCTTCATCGGGTATCCTCAATTCATCCGGGAAAACAGCCGTAAACGATTGCAAATAACCGGTGAACGGTCGAAAACTACCGTTCACCGATAATATCGAAACTGGTTCTTACTGGTATTAAGTCAAAAAGACCAATTCACAAATCTTCACAATGACCTGCAATTTTTCTACACGCCATTTTTAGCCACCCTGCGTTGTTTAGACACAGAAAAGGTTCCGATCTTTCGTCAACGTATTTCGATACGGTTTCAAAACCGCAGGTAGAAGTGTTAACGAGCGGTAAACGGTCGATTTTTTACCGTGAACGGTGCAAAAACGTTTTACTGTATGAATCAACGAAAGCAACCTCTTCTGTGGTGATATAGTGACAACACGTCACGTGGTTACTACCAGTTTAGAAACCACTGGTCTTCAAAGAACGCTTTCTAAGAAGCTTTAAGGGCGAGCGCCCGCTGGCTTCCGAAAATCATCGGACTCGTATTGCACATACCTTCGGAAGGGAAATTTGAATGGTTGGCTTTATTCTTACCGGTCATGGACGGTTCGCACCCGGCCTCGCAAGCGCTATCGCTATGGTCGCCGGTGACCAGCCCGCTTTTACCGTCGTTCCTTTTGAGGGCGACCAGGCTGCTTCCTACGGTGAGGATCTCCGCGCCGCTATCACCGCCATGCGCGAGGAGTGCGATGGCGTGCTCGTCTTTACCGACCTGCTCGGTGGTACCCCGTTCAACCAGTCGATGATGATTGCCCAGGATGTCGATAACGTCGAGATTCTGACTGGAACTAACCTTCCCATGGTTATTGAGCTTCTGTTCCTCCGCGGCAACGCCACGCTCGCCGAGCTTGGCGAGCAGGCCGTGACCGTTGGCCAGACGGGCATCACCGCCCAGACGGTCGCTTCCGTCGCTGGTGCCGAGGAAGAGGATATCTTCGGCGACGAGGACGGCATCTAATGGCCGATTTCGGAGCCAGTGTTCTGAGTTCCTCGGTCGCTCTTTTGGGCCTGCTTGTCATCATGGGCTTGATTTACACCATCTGGTCGCAAATCAACATGAAGAAGAAGCAGAAGTACTTCAAGGAGCTGCACACGGAGCTCAAGCCGGGTCAGGAGGTCCTTTTCGCCGGCGGTATCTACGGAACCGTCAAGGGCATCGAAGGCGAAAAGGTCCAGATCAAAGTCCGATCCGGAGCCGTCGTAGATGTTTCGCGTTACGCGATTCAGGAGATCAAGTAACTGTCGTCAGCAAATAACGAAAGGAAGCTGATCAACATGGCAGAACCCAACATTCTTCTTACCCGCATCGATAACCGACTGGTCCATGGTCAGGTTGCCACCCAGTGGAACTCCACTCTGGGCTCCAACCTCATCCTCGTCGCTAACGACGACGTGTCGACCAACACCATGCGCCAGAACCTCATGAAGATGGCCGCTCCCACCGGCGTTGCTACGCGTTTCTTCTCTCTGCAGAAGACCATCGACGTCATTGGCAAGGCGAGCCCGCGCCAGAAGATCTTCATCGTGGCCGAAACACCGGAAGACGTGCTTACGCTCGTCAAGGGCGGTGTGCCTATAAAGAAGGTAAACATCGGCAACATGCACATGTCGGAAGGAAAGCGCCAAGTCGCCACCTCCGTCGCAGTTAACGACGAGGATGTCGCTGCGTTTAAAGAGCTGCAGGAATTGGGGGTGGAGTTGGAGATCAGGCGCGTTCCGAGCACGCCTGTTGAGGACACGAGCAAGCTCTTCTCGTAATCCTCATGATCCACGTTGTCAGGAATGAAACCCTGACATTCTGTACGTGAAATCCAAAGTGCGTACATACATTTTGAAAGGAGGAGCAAGATGGAATACTCGATCATCCAGGTCGCTCTGGTCTTCATCGTCACGTTCGTCGCGGCAATCGACCAGTTCAACTTCCTCGAGTCTCTCTATCAGCCCATCGTCACCGGCGCCGTCATCGGTCTTATCCTTGGCGACCTCAACACCGGTCTTCTCGTGGGTGGTACTTATCAGCTCATGACGATCGGCAACATGCCGATCGGAGGCGCTCAGCCGCCTAACGCCGTCATCGGCGGCATCATGGCAGCCATTCTCGCTATCGCTACGGGCCTCGAGCCCAACGCGGCAGTCGGCCTTGCCATTCCGTTCGCTCTGCTTGGTCAGCTCGGCGTTACCCTGGTCTTCACGCTTATGTCGCCGCTCATGTCCTCTGCGGACAACATGGCTCACAACGCTGACACCAAGGGTATCGAGCGTCTGAACTACTTCGCCATGGCTCTGCTCGGCCTGATCTTCGCTGTCGTCGTCACCCTGTTCTTCATCGCTGGCGCCACCATCGGTCAGACCATCGCTTCCGCCATCCCGACTTGGCTGCAGACCGGTCTCTCCGCTGCAGGCGGCATGATGCGCTTCGTCGGCTTCGCCGTCCTGCTCAAGGTTATGATGAACCGCGATATGTGGGGCTTCTTCCTCATGGGCTTTGGCCTCGCGCTCATCACCGTTGCCAACGATTCTCTGGCAACCCCTGCTCTGCTCATCCTCGCTCTCATCGGCTTCGGCATCGCTTTCTGGGACTTCCAGCAGCAGACCGAGCTGAAGGGTGCAGCTGTTTCTGACGGAGGTGACTTCGAAGATGGCATCTAATGAGTATGTGATCCCGGAGCACTACGAGGATCTCACTCCTGCTCCGCAGCTCGACCAGAAGACCCTCAACAAGATGGCTTGGCGCTCCTGCTTCCTGCAGGCATCGTTCAACTACGAGCGTATGCAGGCCGCTGGCTGGCTCTACTCCATCATCCCCGGTCTGGAGAAGATCCACACCAACAAGAACGACCTCGCGGCTTCCATGAGCCACAACCTGGAGTTCTTCAACACTCACCCGTTCCTCGTCACCTTTGTTATGGGTATCGTGCTTTCGCTCGAGCAGAACAAGGTTGACATCCCCACGATCCGCGCTGTCCGCGTCGCCGCAATGGGCCCGCTCGGTGGTATCGGTGACGCCCTGTTCTGGCTGACGCTCGTGCCTATCACGGCCGGCATCACCTCCAACATGGCCATCAACGGCAACGCCGCTGCGCCGATCATCTTCCTGGTGATCTTCAACGTCGTCCAGTTCGCTCTGCGCTTCTGGCTCATGAACTGGTCCTACAAGCTTGGCACCAGCGCTATTGACGCTCTGACTGCCAACATGCAGGCCTTCACGCGTGCCGCTTCCATCATGGGCGTCTTCGTCGTCGGTTGCCTGGTCGTCACCATGGGTGGCACCCAGATCAACCTCCAGATCCCCAACGGCACCACCCGTGGCCTCTCCGCTACTACCGTGATCGTCTCCGAGAAGGAGGCCGAGAACTTCACCGGTATGGAGGGCATCGATACCGAGACCGCTGAGGCCGGTACCATTGCCATGACCGATGAGGACGGCAACGCCCTCACCGCTTCCGATGCCGACGGCAACGCTGTCGAGTGCGGCGTCACCGATCTGGGCAACGGCATGGAGTCCGTTACCTACGGCACCGTCACCGAGGATCCGGTCAACTTCTCTGTTGCCGACACCCTCAACACCATCGTCCCGAAGCTCGTCCCGCTTATGCTTACGCTGCTGCTTTACTACATGTTCGCTAAGCACAGCTGGACCCCGACCAAGGGCATTCTGCTGCTCTTCGTCCTGGGCATCCTGGGCGCTGGCCCGCTTGGTCTCTGGCCGAGCATCTGGTAAGGCTCTAGCTTGAGGGGTGTGTCCCTACGCGGCTCACACCCCGACCCCTTAAGCCATGTGTATGTTAAAAGCCGCGTGCTCGTAAGAGCGCGCGGCTTTTGTTTTCTTGATGAGTCGGGTGTTGCGGACTGATAATGCTTAACACCCTAGGTAGTTAGCCGAATTCGAGCAAAAGGGAGGATAGGATGGCGATCGGAGCGCGTAAGCAACCGCTGTACGATCAGCTGGTCGATATTCTGACCGAAAAGATTGACCATGAATATCGCGCTGGTGACATGATTCCTTCCGAGCGCGAACTTTCGGAGCGCTATGGTCTCTCGCGCACTACGGTACGCTTGGCTCTGCAGGAACTGGAGCGTTTAGGACTGGTGGTTCGGCAGCACGGTCGCGGTACCTTTGTGACTGACCGTTCGGCAAAAGCAACCAATCTTATGCAGTCCTACAGCTTTACCGAGCAGATGCGCGCGATGGGTCGAGAACCCGAGACCACGATTCTCGAGTTTTGCGAGATGGAGGCCGATAAGAATCTGGCCGAGCATATGGGATTGCGTATCGGTGATCGCATTTTTAAGCTTAAGCGCCTTCGTTCTGCCGACAACATGCCCATGATGGTCGAACGCAGCTATCTACCGGTTCGTCAATTTCTGTCCCTAAAGCGACCGCTGCTGGAGCGCAAGCCGCTTTACGATGTGATTGAGCAGGACTTTCAGCAAAAGATACGCGTGGCTGAAGAGGAGTTCTATGCGAGCATAGCCCGTCCCACCGACGCCCACCTTTTGGGAATTGTCGAGGGCTCGCCTGTGCTCGATTTGGTCAGGACTACGTATAACGAGTCAAACGAGGTTGTGGAGTATACACTCTCGGTTGCTCGTGCCGATCAGTTTAAATACAAGGTTTACCACCAGCGTAGCAACTAGTGTCCGCATCGTTTCCATATGGTGATTCTTTGCATTTAACTGGTTACTACCAGATAACCAACCGAAGTGTATAATTGCACGTCAGAGGATTACTTCTAGAGAGAGGTATTAGAAATGTTCGAGAAGAGTGTCGAGGAGCTCACCGAGCTCGGCGCCCAGATCACCACGGCCGAGATTGCTCAGCAGCCCGAGCTTTGGCGTGATACGCTCAACATCTATCGCGAGAACAAGGAGGCCATCGAGGCCTTCCTGGCCGAGGCTCGCGCTATGGGCGAGGGCCGTCTGTCCGTTGTCTTCACCGGTGCCGGTACGTCCGACTACGTTGGCGATACCTGCGCCCCGTACCTGCGTCACGCTGGCAACACTGATCTCTACGACTTTAAGCCCATCGCCACGACCGATATCGTGAGCGCCCCGCGCGACTTCCTGCGCGCCGAGGATCCCACGCTCGTGGTTTCCTTTGCCCGCTCCGGCAACAGCCCCGAGAGCCTTGCTGCCGTCGCCGTTGCCAAGGAGCTCGTCCACAACGTCAAGTTCCTCAACATCACCTGCGCTCCCGAGGGCAAGCTCGCTGTCGAGTCCGCTGATGACCCCAATGCGCTGACGCTGCTCATCCCGCGCGCCAACGACAAGGGCTTCGCCATGACCGGTTCCTACACCTGCATGACCCTGCTCTCTACCCTCATCTTTGACGAGGCTTCCGACGAGCAGAAGGCCGAGTGGGTCGAGACCATCGCCAAGATGGGCGAGGAGGTCATCGCTCGCGAGTCCGAGGTTGCCGATTACCTGGCTGGCGACTTCAACCGCGTGACCTACTTGGGTTCCGGCTCCTTCGGTGGCCTTGCCCAGGAGAGTCAGCTCAAGATCCTCGAGCTCGCTCACGGTCTGGTCGCTACTTCCTACGACACCTCTATGGGTTATCGTCACGGACCCAAGTCCTTCGTCGACGACAAGACCCTCGTGTTCGTGTTCGTCAACAACGACGCCTACACCCGTCAGTACGACATCGACATCCTCAACGAGATCGGTGGCGACAAGATCGCTCAGCACACCGTTGCCGTTCAGCAGGATGGCGCTACCGTCTACGAGGACGAGTCCTTCACCTTTAAGGGCTATGAGGCTCTCCCCGAGGGCTACCTTGCCCTGCCGTTCGTGATGTTTGCCCAGGCCATCAGCCTGCTCAACTCCGTGCGCGTGGGCAACACGCCCGATACGCCGAGCCCCACCGGCACGGTCAACCGCGTGGTTAAGGGCGTGACGATTCACCCCTTCACCGCTTAATCGCGTCCCCCTGTAAGGGCGCCCGTCCGCTCATAACGGCGGGCGGGCGCTTTTTGTTTTTACATGGACCGGGTATAAGCATTACCAAAGTCAACTGCTTTAGAAGCAAGGAGTGCATATGAGCACGTACGCAATTAAGGCTGACAAGTTCTTCTTGCCGGCAGGCCCGCAACTGGGCGGCTATCTTATGGTCGAGGATGGCGTTTTTGGCGCCTGGCAGGCCGACGAGCCCTCTTGCGAGATTAAGGACTACACGGGATCGTGGATCGCACCGGGTATGGTCGATACTCACATCCATGGCTTCTATAACCACTCGACTACCGATAACGATCCCGAGGGCATTGATATCAGCTCGACCGAGCTCGCCCGTCGCGGTACCACCAGCTGGCTGCCCACGACGTTCACCGATGGCGTCGAGCAGATCAAGGATGCCTGCGCCGCCATCGCCCAGGCTGACGAGGGCCGCGGCCCCGACTTCTGCGGTGCTCGCATTCAGGGCATCTACCTGGAGGGCCCCTTCTTTACTATGAAGCACGTGGGCGCGCAGAACCCCGCTTATCTTATCGATCCCTCCGAGGAGGTCTTCGATCAGTGGCAGGAGGCTGCGGGCGGTCGCATCGTTAAGAGCGCCATGGCGGCCGAGCGCGACGGTGCCGCTGCTTATGCGGCTGCTCTGAACGCCAAGGGTGTGGTGACCAGTATCGGTCACTCCGACGCCACCTACGATGAGTGCATCGCCGCCATCAACGCCGGTGCCAGCTGCTTTACGCATACCTATAACGGCCAGCGCGGGCTGCATCACCGTGAGCCCGGTGTCGTGGGCGCTGCCATGTCCACGCCCGAGACCTACGCCGAGATCATCTGTGACGGCAAGCACGTAAACCCTGCCGCCATCAAGGCGCTGCTGCAGGCAAAGGGCTGGCAGCACACGGTGCTCATCACCGACTGCCTGGGTTGCGGCGGCATGCCCGAGGGCAGCTACACCAGTGGCGGCATGGACGTCATCATGAAGGACAACCTGTGCTGGCTCGCCGACGGCAAGAGCATTGCCGGCTCGGTGCTCACGCTTGCCCAGGGCGTCAAGAACATCGTCGACTGGGGCATCGCCAGCGCCGATATCGCCATTCGCATGGCAACTGAGGTGCCGGCACGCTCCGCGCACATCGAGGATAAGTGCGGCAGCATCATGCCGGGTCGCGACGCCGACTTTGTCGTGTTCGACCATGAGCTCACTCTCGTCGAGACGTATGTTGGCGGCCAGAGCGTCGGCAACGCCTTTACCGAGTAACGATAGAAAAAGACGGCGGGCCCGAATCTGCTCGGACCCGCCGTATGGGTTAAACGCTCAAAAGCACCTTTACAGTTACAGCTTGTTAGCGATCTTCTTTGCCGTGCGCTTGACGCCGGCCACCAGACCTCCTGCAGGATGCTCCTTCTCGTAGGCTAGACGCTTCTCGCGCTTGGCATACTCTTCGACGATGATGTCGCCGTACTCGTCTTCGATTTTGTTGAAGAAATCGACAGCTCCCTTAATCTCTTCGGCAGTTGGGTGCCCCTTCTGGACGCCGCCGGCGAGCTTGAACGGTCCCCACGTATCAAAGCCGGGGCAGCCGTAGACACCCATAAAGATGGCCTGTCTCATGCGGCAGATGCCATCGATATCCTTGCCGTACCACTTGTTTTTGCCACCGTAGGTCATAAGGCCAAACACCTTGTCCTGCGGCTGCAGTACGTTCGTGAGCACGCGCGCCATATCTTTGTCGATCTCGGAGTAATAGATGCCCGTGGCGACGCCGATCAGATGATATTCGTGCAGGTCGGGGTACTCGTTTTTACCGAGTGACCTCACGTCGAGGGTATCGATTTCGGGGTGCGCCTCGACGATGGCGTCCACGAGCTTTTTCGTATTGCCGTGGTGGCGTGAGGCATAAAGGATGATGGTTCGCATAAGAAGGCCTTTCAGCTGTAATTGCATCAATGTCTGTATGGTACCCCGTTGCATGGCTGGGAAACCGGACGCATCGATGAACGTGCGGGTTTGTCCTTTGGTCAGGGCCGAGACGGGTTCTTGCGAGCAAAAAGCAGTTGTTCGAAAGGATGGACAATGGAATACGCTCTCTCCAACGATTCGATTTCTATCAAGGTCTCCACGGCCGGCGGCTCGTTTACCTCGATTGAGGCTGGAGGTCGCGAGTACTTGTGGCAGGGCGATCCCGCCGTGTGGTCCGGCCAGGCACCGATTTGCTTCCCGATTTGCGGAGGTTTGCGCGATAACAGCGCCATGACGTTTGCCGGACATCATGTGAAGCTCGCCCGCCACGGCTTTGCGCGCAAGCAGGAGTGGAAGCTGTTGAGCCAAAGCACAAACGAGCTGGCTATGTGCCTGGCATCCGAGGATAACGCCGCGCTGCTGAGCGATTATCCGTATCCGTTTAAACTTGTCGCCCGCTATACGCTCGAGGACGCCGCCGTGCGTGTCTCCTATGAGGTTACCAACGAGGGCACCGAGGACATGCCGTTCTTTATCGGTGGACACCCCGGCTTTAGGTGTCCGCTCGACGAGGGCGAGGCCTATACGGACTACGAGTTGCGTTTTGAGAAAGACGAGGCTGCGGAGCTCTGCACCGCCGTTCCCTCGACCGGATTGATTGACGTGACCAACCGCTCCAAGAACCCCATGGTGGGAAAGACGCTGCCTCTGTCACATGAGCTCTTCGATTTTGCGGAGACCATCTTTGACGTGCTCGAGAGCCGTCAGGTCACGCTTTCCAAAAAGGGCGAGGACAAGGGCGTTCGCCTGAGCTTTGAGGGCTTCCCGTACCTCATTGTGTGGAGCAAGCCCGAGGGTGATTTTGTGGCAGTTGAGCCCTGGGGCGGCCTCTCGACCTGTTCCGATGAGGATGACGTGCTTGAGCACAAGCGCGGCTGCCTTATCGCCAAGCCCAAAGAAACCATCGTGCGCTCGTTCACAATCGAGATTCTGTAGTCGCATGTAGCCAATTCGTTTTGCAAGGCATAAGGAGCCTGCGAGATAAGGAGCTAGAAATGATCCTCACCGTTACGATGAACCCGTCCGTCGATACGCGCTATCAGCTCGATGAGCTCATTATCGACGACGTCAACCGCGTGACGCCCGAAAAGACCGCCGGTGGCAAGGGCCTCAACGTGGCCCGCGTCCTGGGCCAGCTGGGCGACGACGTTGTGGCAACCGGCTTGCTTGGTGGTCATATGGGCGCCTATATGGCCGAGCTCATGGATGCCAACGGCATTAAGAATGATTTTGTGCCCATCAAGGGCGAGACTCGCATCTGTCTCAATATCCTTCATGCTGGCAACCAGACCGAGTTGCTCGAGAGCGGCCCGACGATTGCCCCCGAGGAACTCGATGCCTTTACCGCCAAGTTCGCCGAGCTTGCGAGCAAGGCCGATGTCGTTACCATCTCGGGTTCGCTGCCCCGCGGCGTCGAGGCGGACTACTATGCCAAGATCACGGGCATTGCCGAGAACGCCGGCGCCAAGGTGCTGCTCGATACCTCGGGTGCCTCGCTTGAGGCTGCGCTCAAGTCCGAGGTCAAGCCTGAGCTGGTTAAGCCTAACCTGACCGAAATTAACGGCCTTCTGGGCACGAGCTTTACCACCGACGATGTGGACGAGCTCCGTTCCGCGCTCGCCTCTGACGCCCGCTTCTCCGATATCCCCTGGGTCGTCGTATCCATGGGTGCTGCCGGCTCAGTTGGCTTCCACAATGGCCGTGCGTTCCGCGCCAAGACCCCCGATATCCCCGCCGTTAACGCTACGGGCTCTGGCGATTCGACCATTGCCGGCTTCGCACATGCGATTGCTGCCGGCGCCGACGACGAGACGGTGCTGCGTACCGCCAACACCTGCGGCAAGCTCAATGCCATGGATCCCATGACTGGCCACTTGGTTATGGATCGTTGGGACGAGGTTTACAACGGCGTTGTCGTGACCGAGCTGTAGGAGCTTGTGCTGCGGCCCCGGCATCGGTTGCTAGCTCATGTCGACGACAAGTGCAGTAGCATTATGCCGGGGCGCGACGCCGACACTGTCGTGTTCAATCCCGACCTTACCCTGGTCGAGACGCATGTGGGTGGCAACAGCGTCGGTAATGCGTTTGCCGAGTAGCCGCCAAAGAAACGATCCGAGAGGGGATTTAGATGATTTACGGTGCATTGGGCGATATCGAGGAGTACCGTGGAATGCTCAAGGGCCTCGACGTGCTGATCGATTGGCTCGAGGAGAACGATCCGGCGAAGCTCGAGGTCGGCAGCCATCCGATTCTGGGCGACAAGGTCTTTGCGAACGTCATGGCTCCCACGACGCGTCCCGAAGCCGAGGCTCACTATGAGACGCATCAGCGCTATCACGACCTGCAGATCGACGTCGAGGGTCGCGAGGCCTTTAAGGTTGCCACGGGCAGCCTGACGCTGGTTCAGGAGTTTGACGAGAAGGACGACTACGATCTGGTCGATTCCGACGCCTCGATCGCCGGCGATCTTGCTGACGACAAGTTTGCGCTGTTTGTTGCCGGCGAGCCTCACATGCCCACGCTCGAGTTCCCGGGCGATGGCGCGCAGCCGGTCAAGAAGATCTGCTTTAAGCTGCTTGCAGACGCTTACTGGGAAGAGTAACGAGCCGCTCGGCTGAGCTGTTCGTTTTGCGAGCGTTATCCCTTGGAGGAACGCGCTTGGGCCCCGCTGATCGCGGTTCCTTTGGGGATTGCGGTTGGCGGGGCTTTTGTTGAGTAGGGGAGTTGCCGGCGGCGTTGTGCTTGGATTGGCGGATGCGCGCCCGAAATCGGCAACAAAAAAGCCGCCCGAAGGCGGCTATCTTGTGCAATGGAGCCAGCGACCGGGCTCGAACCGGTGACCCCCGCTTTACGAGTACGTGAATTCGGCATTTGACGATATGAGGCCAATTTCACTGAATTAAAAGGAAGCGCAGGTAGAAATAGGTAACTAACAATTATTGAGCTAGCTATTAGAATCATATTTCCCACTATTTTCACACTTAGAGAGACTTGAAAGTGTGAAAAGTTTCGATTAGGCTTGCTGGCAAAGCTTTAAAGGCTTTGCCAGCAAGCCTAATCGAAAATCTAACGAGGGATATGATTGCAGGGATTGATAAAAAAGACCGCTCGCGGCACATCGGAATGCATCGATAAGAGCAAAGGCGTCTATCGGATTTATTTTTCCCTGGGAAAAGATCCGGAGACAGGACGGTACCGCCGTAGTCCGTCACGCAGGGTTCACTGCAGAAGCAAGAACCCGAAAAACTGGCCGAGTGAAGTCGCCAAGGCGCTGGAGGCCTATAGAGCTGAACTTGAGGGCGCTTCCAACCGTGGCAATGGTCCTCTGGGCCTATCAGATTATGCGGACAGGTTTCACGCGAACAGGGAGTCGACCATGGGATCACCTCTTGCTTATGAGCGTGAAGGTTTGGACATTCGTCACATACGCGAGCTGTTCGGCAATCCCGATCTCACTCGGCTTAAATCGGATGACGTTCGCACTGCTTATGCCAAGGCTAGAAAAGAAGGCCGATTCAGCGAAAGTGAAATTCGCCGCATCCACATCAAGCTCAAACAGGTAATGGAGGATGCCGTCGATAACGACCTCGTGGGCAAAAACCCTTGTAGGGGAGTGAAACTGCCCAAGCAGAATGTCGAGGCTCGTAAGGCGCTGAGCGCCGATGAGGCGGCAAGGCTTCTTGCGGTCCTTTTGGAGGAGAAGCCATCTTCCTTTATCACATGCACAATGCTTCTACTTCTCTGCGGTTTGAGGAAGGGGGAGGCCCTTGGTCTCTCATGGGAGGATTATGACCCCGACGCCAAGACTCTGAGGATAGTAAAGCAATATACGAACGACAGGACATTGAGGCCGCCTAAATCAAAGATGAGCAGGCGTAAGATTTCGGTTGGAAATGAACTTGCCGACTATCTGGACAGGTGGAAAGCCATTCAGCGGAGTGAGTTCGATTCCTTTGCAGTGGGGCAGACTGGAGAAACGCCCATTGTCCATTCCATTGGGATCGTTGACGCCGCCAACGGCAAACGGGCTCTTGTGACCCGGATGGATGGACATAACTATTCAAGGGCGTTTAGGCTGTTTGCGGCGAAAAACGGCTTCGGTACTTTTAAGGAGAGCAGGGAAGTCATTGGGAGTGACGGCGTCAAACGTACCCGCTATACGGGTTATAGCGGGCTGAAGCCTCATGAGCTTAGACATACGCAAGCGACTTTGCTCGTTGGTGCCAATGCGGACATTAAGACGATCCAGGCGCGTTTGGGCCATGCTAGCCCATCGACGACGCTGTCTATCTATAGCCACTTTATCGAGGCAAATGACCAGAAGGCAGCATCAGTGCTGGATGATCTGCTGAAGGGCTAAAAAGGGCTAAAAAAGAGGCCCCTTTGGGGCCTCTTTTTTAAGCGACATTGTTTCGGTAGATCATTGCGCCATATGGCGGCTCCAGCTCCATAGACTGATAGTAGCTGGCATCTAGAAGGTTGAAATAACAAATGATGGGGGCGGCTAGGTGCTCGTCCATATTTAGGTAATGTCCCTCATCATCTGTGACCAGTTTGACCTCGTCGCGCATCACGTCGGTCATGCGGGGCCAGAGTTTGGTTGCGCGCTGCAATTTGTCCTTTTGACTGTACTCTCCGTTATGGAAGAAGGCAAAATGAGGCGCATCGTATTTTGCGCCGCCGCGAATTTCGATAATTCCGACCTGGCTGCAAGACTTCGCGCATTCCTCTGTTTCCAATAAAGTCCAAGAGGAGGGGAGGACAGCGTAATCGCCGCCGAGGAGATCGACCCGTCTCATTCCCTGGGGCCTCTCCTCTTTCTCGCAATATAAAGAGAAATGGTCGTGGAGCCTCTGGAATTGCTCTCGATAAAGTTCCAATTGACTAAAACTCATTTCTTCTGATCCGTCAACGGGAAGGGCCTTCATTTCATTGGTGATTTGCCGAGCTTCCCTGAGGCACGCCTCATCGAGGGCCCTGGCGACCCTCGGCTGCAACCCCGTGAGCAGGTTGCATAGATAGTCGATAGCCTCGCCGGTGCTTCTGACTGATTCGGGGTTCTTGAGGCGTAGCTCTTCGATTTTCTCCGGGGTCGTCGCCTGAACAGTTGTTCCGAACTTAATTTTCCGCATCTTACTTCCGGATAATGGTAAACGTCCCATAACCACTCCAATCATCGTTGTATATATATTAAATCAGTCAGACAATAAAGTCTATACAGTCAGAAAGTGAATTAGAAATTAGAACTGTAACTAGATATGATTGTGCAACAGACAGTGTTACAATATAAACAGTAAGCGCCTGACCAGCTTGTTTGAAAGGAGTTATTTTATTTTCGGTCATTGATTAAAAAGCCGCCCGCCCTTCCCTATCTAAGTTTGGCGACGAAGGGGGAGGGGCGAGCTAGCCTGAAAGGATTCTACCATGATTGTAGAGCCTGAACCGTACGCTGCCGTACAAGCATCAACTGCGGTTTCTTCTGATTCCAACTTGGGCCACGAGCGCCTTCTTGGCATCGCTGAAGTGTGCAAGATAACCGGCTTGAGTCCGGTTACGGCCTCGAAGATGATGAAGGAGAGCGGGCGCGCGATTGCGTTGCACCGCCGCATTTACATCCTTGAATCGAGCTTCTTTGCATACCTCCATGAATTGGAGGCGAGCGAACCGTGCCGGCTTTAAATCCCATGAGCGTCGGCCTCGACGAGACCGCCTTGCGTATCTTAAAGAATAGGCCGCTTGGGCATATCGAACACGGTGCGCTGGATACTATCCTCGGAGGTCTTCGTCAATACCTGTGCATCGTCCCCGGCGGACCCGGTACGGGTAAAACAACGTTTATGCAGCAAATCGCCGACGGATGGGCCATTGCTGGCCATCCGGTGGTCATCTTTGAGGGCGAGCTCGGGCGAGACAGCATGCTCGCGAAGAGCCTCACCCGCATCTCGGGCGGCGAGCTCACGCACGATGATATGAACGGCGATGGCATGTCTGAGGACAAACGCGGGCTCTTCGAGAAGGTTCTCGACATTTACGCCCGCAGCATCGCCGAGCGAATGTATATCATTCCTGGTGAAATTAAATATGCCGGGATGCGAAAGGCAATCGAAGAGGTTGCCGATAAACATGGCGAACCGCCACTGGTTATTGTTGATTACGCGCAAATCGTCTCTTTGCCGCAGGAACTGCGCATTGCCGACGAGCGTATCGGTCTCAAGCTCGTCGCTTCCGAGCTCCGCCGAATCGTGGATGAGGCCCATTGTCCGCTCTTCGCTATCTCATCAATTAACCGCGTTAATTACGACAAGCAGACCACCGGGCTTCAGGCGATAGGCGGGTGCAACATGTTCGAGTATTCGGCAGATCTCGTTATGTCGCTTTCTATTAAGGGCGATAAGCCCGAAGAGCGTAATGCCAATATGTTGCTTAAAAAACGGCCCGTCATTGCTTCAATCACAAAGAACCGTTACGGTTCCTGCGGTATTGTCGAGTTTGAGTTCAACGCACCAGCAGCGATGTTTACCGAAATCGGCTAATTATGGAGCCCGGACCCTACATTGGTGGATACCGGGCTCCCAATCCATGCTTGTCGTCCGATGAGCTCGCGCGCGCCGAGAACAGGGATCTTCCTCTGCTCTCGGCCGATGAGCTCATTTGGGAATGGAAGCGCCTGCTCGATGCTCTCGATATCTATAGAGAACAATGGCGACCATACCGTATATATCTCGGCAGCTTGCCGGGAGTCCCCTTCGATGTCTGGGCGAGGGTGAGGATTGGGCGCATCGGTCAGATGCTCCAAACAATTTCAACTTAATAAAAGGGGCGGGGCCGATGCGTCGGCCCCGCTCGGATTGGATGGTTATGACTTCCATGAATACGCATATCAACGTACGGATGAGTGAGTCGCAGCGTAAGGCTATCGAGGAGAAGGCGGCGGCCATGAACATGCCGGCGTCCTCCTTCATGCGCGATGCCGCCCTGCTCTGCGGCGAGAAGCCGGTCAGGGTCGCCGACGCGGGGGAACTTGCCGGTATCAGGACTGAGTTGAAGAAGATCGGCACGAACCTCAACCAGGCGGTCCGCGCCCTCAACACCTACGGGTCCGATCCGGTCGTCCTCAATAATCTCAACCGGGCGACATCAATCGTCTCGACGGCGGTGGGCTGGGTCAACGACCTACTCGCCCGTGCGAGAGAGTAGGTGGTTCTCGTGAAGGAGAAGCTGGTCATGGCGCTGGTTTTCGCAGCGCTGCTTACCGCGGGGTTTGCGCCACTTATCGCCATTCCCCTCGATTGCATGATCCTCGGATTTCCAATCGAGCTGAGCTCGATCGGATTCACCCTGAGCGTGGATAACACCATTTGGTGGTGGATTAACGTGGGGCCTCATTGCGTCCCTGGCTGTCTCGCCTCGTTCGCGCTGTTCCTGTCGGTATTCGTGCTCATGCAGCTATCGGCTTCCTCGAAGGAGCGAGCCGCCGACGGAGGTGTACTTGGGGAGGCGCGGGTGAAAACGGGGCCGGAGACCATCCGGGGCTCGGAGATTTGGGACGGGCACGGACAGCCGAAAAGCAGAGGATTCGTGTACGGGTTTGAGAAGACGCTGTTCGGCTCCAAGTATCTGTTCGAACCGAGGCGGCACATGTTCCTCGACGGCTCAACGGGTGCCGGAAAATCAAGATCGCTGCTGATCCCGACAATTGATCTGCTGACGTATGGGGCGGATGACGGGGAATCGAGGCCGCAGACCATTATCGTGTCCGATGTGAAGAGTGAGCTCATCGAGTTGACGGGCGACGAGCTGGAGCGTCGCGGGTACCGGGTGCTTCTGCTGGACGCCCAGCATCCCGAGAAGAGCGACACGTTCAATCCACTGGAAATGGTCGATAGGCTCGCGAACGGGGGGAATCTGCCGGGGGCTGAGCAGGCCGCGGATGCCGTCGCCCGTACGCTCATCGCCGGGGAGGGCGATGCGAAGGCGAGCCACTGGACGGAATCCGCGCGGTCGCTGCTCGCCGCGACGATCCTTCTGGTCGTGCTGGACGAGGGCTGCCCGCGGGGCTGCAAGCACCTCGCGACGGTCTACCACATCATGTGCCTGGGGACGGAGGGGGCCGGCGAGGATCCGTGTGAGCCGCTGAAGGGCCTGTTCCGTTCCCTGCCGCAGGGGCATCCGGCCCGCTCGCGTGCCTCACAGTTCATCTCGAGCGGCGGCAACGAGCTGAGGAGCATCGTTTCCACGCTAAAGGTCAACCTGAGGATCTACGCTTCGGCGCCGATTGCGCGAATGGTCTCGGGCGATGATATCGATCCGAGTAGAATCCTGAGCGAGAAGACCGCGCTGTTCCTCCACGTGATGGACGAGGGCTCCCCCTACAACGCGATCGCGGCGGTCCTGTTCGAGCAGCTCTACGCTGCCGTGTATTCCATCGCGGACGCAGCTGGTGGAAAGCTGCCGCGGCCGGTGTCCATCCTCGGCGACGAATGGGGGAACCTGCCGAAGGTCGAGTGCCTGCCTAGCCTTCTCAGCCTTGGGCGCTCGTACGACCTGTTCTGGATGGGCGCAGTCCAGAACATCTCTCAGCTGAACAAGTACGGCGAGCGCGACGGACGGAAGAAGATCCTGGCAAACTGCGGCGTCAAGGTCGCCATGAAACTGGGCGAGGCCGAGGACCGCCAGTATTTCACCGAGCTAGTCGGGAAGACGACGCGGCACACCATGGGAACCAGCTCGAGCAGGGGGCCTTCGGGCGGTACGGGGTCGACATCCTACAGCGAGCACGCCGACGACCTGATTCATCCTTGGGAGTGGACGGAGATGTCCCCCGACAAGGACGGCGTCATCGTGGTGAAGACCGCGGAGAACGGCGTGGGCAGGGAACATGCGGGGTGCTTCCGGGCCCTTGTCTGCGATTGCACGCGGATGCCGACGAAGGAGCACTTCGATCTGGGGACGCGCGAGCACGAGGCGGCCAAGAGGATGGAATACCAGGCCAGGCTGATATCAAGGCAAATGGGTCGGGAGGACGGCGTCGATCTCTGGACTCCCGAATTCGAGGAAGAGGCCGCGGAGCCGCCTGTTGCCGACGGATGGTCCGGCCTCTTCGTCGACTGACGGCGGTTTTTGAAGGGAGTTGGAAAATGACCGCAATCAAGCAGGCGAGCGTCATGAGCGGGGAGCACCTCCAAAACCTCAAGCGGTATTTCGATTGGGACAGGGAGAAAGTCCTGGACCACGATACCCAGCACATCATCGATGAGGATCGATGGTTCGAGGAAATGGACGCCACCCGGGAGGCGGCCGGGCACAACCGGCCCGGGAAGCAGGGCTCAAGGTGCACGTACATGCAGCATCAGGTGATCGGCTTCAACCCGGACGAGTGCTCCTGCAACGGCGGGCCGATGACGCCCTCGCGTTGCATGGAGTACGCGAGGGACTACATCGCCAAGCGCTATCCCAACCAGGAGATCGTGATTGTGCTGCATGAGGAGAGGTGCAGGTCGGATGGATCGGCCCGATTCGCCGCTCACCTCGCCATCAATAGGACGGACCTCGAGACTGGGCGGCGTCTGAACGACGGGCCGGCGAGGGCGGCGGCGAAATCCCGCGTGAGAACGGTGAAGGAGCTCGATACGAAGTACGGCCTGAGCCAGCTCGAAAGGGGCCTCTCGAACTCGAAGGTGCACGCGCGCCAGCCCGGTCGCGAGGAGCGCGAGATGGCAAAGAAGGGGAGATCCGACAAATCCGAGAACGCAAGGGTCCGAGCGATTGTCGCCCAGAGGGCAGAGGAGGTCGGGAGGCTCAAGAGCTGCCCCGACCGCTTCGGAGAGTTTGCAAGGCGGTTGGAATCGGATGGGATCGAGATCGCCCGATCCAAGCGGGGGGCGCTGCAATACCGCTATCACTCGGAGTCCCTCGGCAAGACGAGGAAGATCAACGGCGCGAGGCTCGGCTACGCCGTCAACCGCTCGACCGGGCGGATTATGAGGTTCACGGCAAGGGGAATCGACCTTGCCATACGGGCCGCGTGGGAGCTGGCTCGCGAGGGTGTGGATGACGAAAGAGGCCGGGACTGACTTTCATATCTGAGGTCCGTGCAACAGCCGGTAAGCCTGTTGCACGGTTCTGCGGGAGCGACTTTGGAGCGGTTCGCACATCCCGGCTTCGGCCGGGCAAGATATTCCGTTGCACGGAATACATATCTTGCATGCCCCGAGAAGCGTAGGCCGAATCGACCGGAGTGCAACGGGACAGGTGAGCGGAGGCGCAGTGATGGCGACCCAGGGGAGCCATCGAACGGAGCCGGAGCGAGAGCCGGCGGGGCGATCGCGAGTTGAAGCCGAGTGATTGTCCCGCCGTTCACGGCCCGCCGGCGGCGGCCCGGGGTTCCAAGGGGACTCGTCCCTTTGGCGCGAAGGGGTCCGGGGATGGCGCGAGACATCCCCGTGAAACGCCGCGACGGGCACGCCCCTGTTAGCGTCAATCTAATTTTCACCAGTTTCACTAATCAAACGCGCCGTTCGCGCAAAGGCGGCTTCACCGCTTGCGCTAACGTATTTTCACCGATTCCGGTCACGCCTTGACGGGTCCGTCCCTCGGCAGGTCCTTCAGCCTGTAGGACCTGCCGGCTATCTTGACCAGGTGGCAGTGGTGGCAGTGGTGGCACACCCTGTCCGCGATCGCGCTCGCCGCCACGTCGTCCCCGAACACCCTGCCCCAGCCGCCGATCCCCACGTCGGCGGTGATGATCGTCGAGCGCTGCTCGTAGCGCGTCAATATCAGCTGGAACAACAGGTCCGCGCCCACGCTGCCGACGTCGAGGTAGCCGAGCTCGTCGATGATCAGCAGCCTCGAGTGGGCGTAGTGCTTGAGCCTCTTCTTGAGGATGCCGCGCGACGAGGCGTCCTCAAGGTCCTCGACGAGCCGGGCGCAGTCCACGAACCTGACCTCGCGCCCTGCCCTGACTGCCTCGATGCCCAGCGCGACGGCGAGATGCGTCTTGCCCACGCCGGGGCTTCCCACGAACAGGACGTTCTCGGCCCGCTCCACGAACCTGAGGGTCGCGAGCTCCTCGATCTCGGCGCGAGGGACCGACGGCTGGAAGTCCCAGTCGAAGTCCGCCAGCCCCTTGACGTAGGGGAACCCCGACGACCGAATGCGCTGGTTGGTGATCCTGACCTCCCGGGCGGCGACCTCGACGCGCGTCATCTCCTCGAAGGCGGAGGCGAAGCCCCGCTCGCCCGCGGCGACCATCCTCACGTAGTCGGGCAGGGACGCCGCCATCTCGTGCAGCCCGAGCGCGGAGAGGTCGACCTCGCCAGGTCCATCGCGCGCCACAGCCGCGGCCTTGGCGACCTGTCGTAGCATTCGCTGCCCTCCCGCAGACGGGGCACCGCAGCCCGAAACTCGTCCACGGCCTGACGCCGACGATTATCCTGCCGCCGTCGATGCTGGCGTACTCGATCACGGTGTGGACCAGCGCGAGCGCGCGGCTTAGTATCCTGTTCATGCGTCAGGGCCTTTCCGGTAGGTTGATGTAGCAAGCGAAATCCTACCCTGCCCGGCGCGGAAACGGCCCCCTCTCGGGGCCGTTTCCCTTATATGCGGAACTTTTCTGCATCCACCTGCGGAAAAATTGATGTCTCGCCCACAGAAACTACCGAAGAGCCTAAAATCGGCTCATATTCAAACAGACACAAGGAGGGATTAATTATGGAATGGAGCTTTGACGAAATAAGGGGATTTATCCCGAAATCGATTTCTCTCCCATACTCAAGAGAGGAAAAGAACGGGTACCGCTCTGTTCTAACCGGACGCGATAAGCTGAACTATATCATGTTGAACGGAAGCGGGAGCTACATCGTCTCTCTGTGCGATGGTAAAAACACCGTCGAAACAATCCTTAATCGGATGTGCGACAAGTTTCCAGACGCCAATCCGGACATGCTCAAATCTGACTTAGCCTCGGCAATGAGAGGTTTCAGCGTATCGAGACTAATAGGATGGGTCAAAACTCCGATCGAAAATGGCACACCCATTGCCGATGAGATTTGCGTGGACAATGGGACCCATATACGGCTTGCCCAAGAAAACGATATTCGCCTGATTTGCTCCCTGGCAAGCCAGGCGAGCTCATCAGAACCAGAAAGTCCCACAATTGTCTACGGTTGGCCTCTTTCCGTCGAGCAGTATGAACGACCGCTAGAGGTGCGAAACGGATTGTTCAATCTGAGCAAGGAATTTTTCATTGTATATGAGTCAGGGAGACCAACCGGTCTACTCGGCCTCGCCCCCTCCAGCAATCCTTTACTCAGATACGCAGACATCTGTCTTCTTTTGTGCCCCGCAAGCATCGCCGTTCAATGTATTGCCGCTGCGGCCAGCTTCTATCGTCAAGAATTTTGCGATGTTCCCAATTTTTTCCACCTGAACCTAACCAGCAAGGAAATTGCATCAAACGAAGGAATTCGAAATCTTATCAATGAGCCAGAATTCACTTGCGCTGGCACTTTTCCAGGTGAGTGCAGCGACGGCGACTGCATGAATGTATACTGTTTTTCAGAAGTCTGTTAAGAGGAACCATGGGACGAGTTTCGGAAAACAAGTACACCAACGTTCTCAGAGCGCCACATCACGTCGCCCTTGACATAACAAACAAGTGCAACTTGAGATGTCTGCACTGCTATAACAGCAGCGGCGAGAATGAGGTCATGCACGACGAGTTGACCTCAGATGAACTTTTTGTTTTCGCAAAGGAAATGGCAGACATGTCGCTTTACAGCATGTGTTTCTGTGGAGGAGAAACCTTGTTGCGCAGTAAAGATATCTTGCGCTGCCTTCCCATATTGCGAGATGGGAATGTTGCAGCGAGCCTGGTAACCAACGGGCTTCTCCTCACGGAATCCCTTCTCCGAGATTTAGAAGATTCCGGACTCAAAAGCATCCAATTTAGCCTAGACGGCATTGGGTCAGCTCACGATAGGCTGAGGGGACATGAGGGAGCCTTCGAAATCGTCGAAGAAGCAGTTGCCACCGTACTCAACCATTCCGATTTGCACCTTGCTATCGCATTTACGCCCACGTCGTTCAACACCGAACAGTTTCCCGATGTCATCTCACTATTAGATGAGATTTTCACCAAATCTAACAGGCCGAAGAGGACGCCGGGTGACTTTATCGAACTACGTGTCCAACCCCTCATGGTTTTGGGCCGTGCGCGAAAGAACACATTTATTAGACCGGACTATTCCCAATACCGTACGTTGATTCACACCATTCAAGAGGACGACTTCCTTCGGAAGCACCCGAATGTCCGACCGCAATGGGGCGACCCCGTCGACCATCTAATTCGCTTCTCTGATAACCGATATCTATTAGATCAGGTTTCAGTGCACGCAAACGGCGACATCGTCGTTTCTCCGTATATCCCGTTAGTGGTTGGCAACATCAGAAACCACCCTCTTGAGGATTACTGGAACAACGGACTTAGCTCAATTTGGTCCACAAAACTGGTTCAAGACCTCTGTAACCACATGTGGACCATTGACGACATGGAGCGTATGTCCGACACAATTTGCGATATAGATATGGGAGGTGATCTACACGTTGACCTGATTGATGATACCGCGGATGAACTGTTGAACTCATCGTTGAAGGAGATGTTGGGTTAAATGTACGAGAAGCCCGTAGTAGACAACATGAATCCGACCAGAGCATCGACTCTTGGAACGGAAACTTGGTTCGACATGTATTACATCGTGTGGGGAGCAAATGTGGCGGTCGGAGTCACCGCAGTTGGAGCCTATGAACTGGTCCTCATCACTTTTGCCGCAGCACTTCCCCTCAGCGAGCAAGGTGGCCAAGACGAGCAATGAGTCCTGAAGCGCTAAGATCATCCATTGGCGGCATGGTAGGAGGAATCTGCTTTCTCGTTGTCGGGGTGTTAATGGTAAAGACCGGCAATCCCGGCCTGATTCACAGTTACCATATCGCTCATATTCCAAGCGAGAAGATTCTTCTTGTTGCCAGATTGGTCGGACTCGGAATAGCGTTGACGGGAGCCGGTCTCGTTCTCGCGGGCATCATTGCCTTTGCGTCCCAAATCCCATTATCGGCATCGGCGGCTTTCATTCTGCCGCTCATCATAATCTTTGCCGGTCTTGGCGTCTCCTTGCTAACGATCGTAGTGTTCACATTTCGACCATGGTCATAATGGATTTCCTATTGCATGAAACTTCAGGCGCATGCCCAACAAACAATGAAAAAATTTACAGCTTTAGTCGGACGGCTGTTTTATTTTTCAGCCGTCCGACTGCCGTGCGCGGCCTATTGATCGAACATAAAATTCCCGTTTCTATGAGGATCCAGCTCGCAAAGACTCTCTATGGAAGCGCTCGTGCCGATTAGTCGCCGCTTCGTTTCCACCGAACCGCGGTGTAAGGTGTCATCAGTTGGTATTTCATACCTGATAGATTGGGGCCATTCTTGATTCGGTACGTCTTATCGAAGTTTAGTAAAACAAAGGGTGCTTTCACGTTCATTGCCATCACGACGATTGGAATCGCCCTTTCCTATGCCGCACCATATGTGAACGGAAAGTTCTTAGATTTCCTTCTTGCCAATCGCAGCGAGAAGGATGCTGTGCTTTTTGCGCTCCTCGTAGCTTCAATAGGGGTCTTTTCTGCCTTATTTTCATATTTTGCAGGAACGTTATCTATCCGTATATCCACAAAGCTTTCTTTTGACCTACTCAGGGAAACCGTCTTGCGCTTTGAGCGAGTTAATTTTCTGACGAACCGAACAACCGACTCAGCCTATACGACGCAAAGGATTTTCACTGACTCAGGTGTTGTTTCTTCTTTCGTTCTAACAAACTTTATCAGCGCTCCCCTGTCTGTTGTCGCCATTCCTTTCGTGTTGCTCGTCATATGGTCGGTTGATCCACTCCTCGCACTATTCTCCATCCTCCTTCTTGTGGCATATCTCTTCGTTATTACCGGATTGCGAAAGCTTCTATATAAAGTCATGTACGAGAAGAAGGAGGCAGATAGCGCTTTCTATGCCGTAATAGCATCGCAGTTGAATCAGATTCTCAACATTCAGTTAACGTCTTCATACAATAAAAGCGAGCTAGCACTTGACACCGGATTTGAAAAGTATTTTCCA
Source organism: uncultured Collinsella sp. (assembly GCA_900544095.1). Lineage (GTDB taxonomy): Bacteria > Actinomycetota > Coriobacteriia > Coriobacteriales > Coriobacteriaceae > Collinsella. Next base: position 827,804 of record UQTV01000001.1, on the reverse strand, counting down.
AAGGTCTTGCACTCGGGAAAGCTCTCATTCTCACTAACATCGATTGACAGCCTTTTTGCTGCCGTGTTTCAAGCGATAATACTCATCGTATCCGGAGTGCGAATCATCAATGGAACCATGACGATAGGCGAATACACCATCGTCGGTGCATATTTTGCCGTCCTATTTAAAACCTTGAAAAACACGATGAACCTGTTCAAGTCCTATCAGGATGCCAAGGCTTCGTGGGACAGGATGAGCGCCATGGGAAAGGTGGGACCGGAACCAGAGCAAGATCAGACAGGTTTAGTCAAGATTGACACAATAAATCGCATTTCTGTTTCCAAGTTGGATTTTACGGTACCCCTTCCAGACGGATCTCCCCGAAAGGTTCTTGACGGATTTTCCTTCGATTTCTCCGGCCCTGGAACATACTGCATAACCGGAGAAAATGGAAGAGGAAAAACGTCGCTCCTTTACCTGCTCCTTGGGCTGTATCCATCGGCAGGCAAAGTAACATACAACGACATGCCGATTGAAAAATGCAATTTGGATTACATACGTTCAGACACGATATCGTGCTGCCCCCAACCGTGCTTCGCTCCAGATGAGACGGTTCGGGACCTATTGGATTATTTCAACACCCCATTTTTTACAAAGCACCAGCATATGAATGAGCTACCGTCGTTGACAACCAGCATAGAGGGCTTGCTTGAGAAACGTTGTCCTGAACTTTCGGGTGGTGAGCTGCGCCGTGTATACTTGTGGTCGGCAATTTCCCGTAATCCATCAGTCTTGGTGCTCGATGAGCCTACAACTGGATTGGATGAAACAAGCCGAGCCGAACTCGCTTCGTATGTCAGAAACAACAAATTGAAACAGCTCATTATCATTGTTTCACATGATAATGAGCTGGCAAATGCAGCGGAAACGATCGTCAGTCTAGATAACGCGTCACACAGTTGCGCAAATCTATAGGACCGCATCGAGTCGCAGCAATTGCAGAAGGCTAAGCTATAATGATTGCCCTTTACCCATGCGTATCTCAAGGCCTTCGATGATGATCCTTGATACCGTGGTGTTGTGTTCCGCCGCGTAGGTGCTCATCTCTTGCTTCTGCTCTTCCGTAACCCAAAAGGTGATGCACTCCCCTTTCTTGCGACTTGTCGAATCCCCTTTGTTTCGTGTGTCTTGATTACCCATGAGGGTCATGCTCGCCTCTCCAACGGGCATGACGCGGCGAGTTGGCTTCTTAATTGCCACCGTAAATCTACTTATCCTCCTCGATGCCCTCCTTCACCTGTTTGAGTAATTGTCCTCTTTGACACCGGCGATATTGCGCTTACACACCGTCCGCTCACATCCCGAATATTGCCGTTCGGCACCGCCGATATTCCCGTCGGCACCGTCCCCCTGGTACGTTCCGGCTGTCCATGCAGCCGAGACCAAGGAGGTACAGCATGGCGAGAAGGATAAGGGCCAGGGAGGCCCTCAGGCTCCGTGCGTCCGGCCTGTCGCAGAACGCGATAGCCCGCGCGGCGCATTGATTGGAAGGCTGTATGGACGTCAGGCTGCTTGGAAAGAAAAACGAGGGCGAGGGCCTTGGGGTCGCTGTTCTCGTTGATTCGGCTTTTGCAGAGTTAAAAGACAAGAGCGATGAGCAGTTGGCGGAGGCCCAGAGATTTTTGATTGACTTTATGAAAAAAGTTGCTCGGCTAAAGGGAGTGAGAATTGATCGGCCCCATTTCCTCCGCTCGGAGCTGAGGAGGAAGGGTGTCCATAAAGATGTCGTCGAGTTTGCCGTGGAAACGACCCCCGTTACCGCCGGAATCGATGTGGGCCTGATCGATAGAATTGCTAGAGAAGTAATTGATTATGAGGCAAAGAAGTCAACCGCCTTTTCCTTTGCAGCGGGTCTTCCCGGAGGTGTCGCGATGGTGGGCACCATTCCTGCCGATATTACGTAATACTACGTGCACGCATTCAGGATTATGCAGAAACTGGCATACCTGTATGGCTGGCAGACCTTTTTTGAAGAATGTGACGACGTTGATGACGAGACTCTCTACGAAATGGCAGTGTTGCTCGGTGTGATGATGGGTGTAGGCAGCGCGAATTCGATGCTAACCGTAATCGCCAAAAACGCCCAAGAGGCGGTCGCGAAAAAGGTCGCTCGCCAGTCGCTAACCAAGACCAGTTGGTATCCGATCCTGAAGAAGCTCTTGAGCTTCATGGGTATCAAGATAACAAAGCAGACGGTGGGGAATGCCGCTGGCAAGGTTGTTGTGGGCGTCGGTGGCGTAATCTCTGGTGCTATCACCTTTATGGGTCTTTCAAAGGGGTCGGCGCGCTTGTGTAGGCAGCTTAAGTGCTTGCCGCAGGCAAACGAGCGGATTCCTGGCACTGGGTACTATGAAAAGGATGAGGCCGCGGTTGCCAAGAAGAGGATTGACGTAGCGGAACCCCTCTTTATCGAAAAGTTCGGATTTACTCCCATATTCTACGGCTCTATTGTTGAATATGCTGACCGGCTGGAGGAGTCACTGGCGACTGGAGAAGCGAAGCTGGATGCATATAATCCGGACGTTCTTCTCTGATACTCAGCGGAATTAGGCTATGCGTAACAGGATTGTTGTTCGATCTAATGTGAACGTTGGATGATGCTAACTATTTATGGAAAACAGTTAAAAAAGTTTTTCACCCCTTTTTCACTCCTCGGAGAAGGAGGAAAGAGACGCGAAAACAAAAAAGCTCAGAAGCAATTACGCTTCTGAGCTGCACTAATGCAATGGAGCCAGCGACCGGGCTCGAACCGGTGACCCCCGCTTTACGAGAGCGGTGCTCTACCAACTGAGCTACGCTGGCGGCCATGTGGTGGCGCAACTGAGGCGTCAACGGCTGTCTATGATACGGGACATCGCACATCCGCGCAAGTGTTCTGACGGCTTTTCTCACTTTAAATGCACTAATATTAGAGGCGCGATGTCTGCGGCGTCCATCTGGCGCTTGACCAGCTGTTGAGTTGGTGGTCGACGTCCCGCTCGTATGGGTCTCAAACAGAATGGGGCAGCCATGGCTCAACCCAAGATCCTTCTCACACGTATCGACGACCGTTTTATTGATGGGCAAGACGTTGAGCTATGGAACGAAGCCGTGGGTTCCAACCTTGTCCTAATCGTCAACGATGAGATCGCGGCGGATTCGCGCCAATGGGCACCCATGAGGGTCGCGGCGCCAGAAGGCGTGTGGACACGGTTTTTCTCGGTGCAAAAGGCCATCGACATCATTCATACCGCAACGCCGCGTCAATGGATTCTGGTCATGGTGGCCTCACCCGCCGATGCGCTCGCGCTGGTTAAGGGCGGTGTGCCGATCACCAAGATCAGCATTGGTCATATGCAGGCAGGGGAGGGCAAGCGTCCCGCAACGCCCGCAGTTGCCGTAGACGACGCAGACGTCGCTGCTCTCAGAGAGCTGCAAAAGCTCGGCATAGAACTAGAAATCCGCTATCTCCCCAGTTCCGCCCCCGACCCCATCGGCAATCTGTTCAACTGATCCCTTGGGGACGGAGGAAAACGGATCATTTTGCCTTCGTAGGGGATCTGTGTGGCGCTGTCCGCCAAAACTATGCCGGTTTACTACGATGAATTGCTTATCGCCGAGCATGCCAAATTTGCAGAGAATAAAACCGCAGGTAGACGAGTTGCTAATTTTTTATAAACCAGCGCGTGGTCGGACATAGTGGGTTCATCGTAGTAATTCGGCATAGTTTTGTTATGTCACCAATTCGGTGGCATCGAAAAGAAGGATTTAGGCATGAAGCAGCGCCCGTCGGCGGTGGTGCCGGCGGGCGTTGCTGTGCGAGATGTCGCGTTGTGGGCCTAGTGCCTCATAAAGTGGTATTCGATCATATTGCTGTAGGGGTGACCCGGACCCACAATGCCCTGCGGGAACAGCGGCTGGTGCGGCGTGTCGGGGTACATCTCGGCCTCGAGGGCAAAGCCGGCGCCCCAGCCATAGTTGGCATCGTCCTTGGCGTGCTCGTCGCCCAGCCAGTTGCCGGTGTAGAGTTGCACGCCCGGGGCGGTGGTGTAGTAGTCCAGCTCACGACCGGTCCACATCTCCTCGACATGTAGGGCGCGACGCAGGTTGCGGCCGTACTGATAGCCATCGATGCACAGGCAGTGATCGTAGCCACGGGCCTGCTTAATCTGCGGGTCGTCGGCCTCCATGCCGGGTGCGACGGGGCGCAGCTCGCGAAAGTCAAACGGTGTTCCCTCGACCGGAGCGATTTCGCCGGTGGGGATGTTCTGCTCGTTAATGGGCAAGTAGTGGGCAGCGTTGGCGATAAAGAAGTGCTCACAGTCCATGCCGGCGTTATGGCCGGCAAGGTTAAAGTACGTGTGGTTGGTCATGGACACGTAGGTGGCGCGGTCGCTCTCGCAACCATACTCGATGCGGAAGACGCCGGTGCGCGTAACGGTAAACATAGCCGTAAAGGTTCGGTTGCCGGGCAGGCCCAGCTCGCCATCCTTAAGCGAGGTGGTCATGCGCACGGCGTTGTGAGTCTCGTCGAGCTCAACGTCCCATACGCGCTTGTGCAGACCATGCTCAAGATCGCTGTGCAGGTTGTTGACGCCTTCGTTGGTCGGCATGTGCCAGTCCGTGCCGTCGATGGTGATCGTGGCGCCCGCGGTGCGGTTTGCCACGGGGCCGATGGTCGCGCCAAAGCAGGCGGGGTTGTCAAAGTAATCCTCGAGCTTATCGAAGCCCAGCACCACATCGCGCACGTTGCCGGGAATATCGGGCACATCGATACCCAGCACGGTGGCGCCATAGTCCATAATGCGAACGCAGATCTCGGGCCCGTTGAGGGTGTAACGATGAACGGAGGTGCCGCACGGCGCGGTGCCGAAAAGCTCGGAAGTGATCATTTGGTTCCTAACATCGAGGTATTTCGGACAAACTGTAGCGCGAACAGGCGAGATTATCACTACACCCCACTAAAGCAGGGGGTATTTTTCTCAAAAAAGTGATGATTGGAGCTGTGCGGGTGTTCATTTTTGACGCGCACGAGTCTGATACAATTTGTTCGTTACTGTTTGAATGATATGCGCGCAAAGAACGGCGAGGATTCATCGTGATTAAAGCAGAGCGACAGGATAAGGTTCGTCAGCTGCTCGAAGAGCAGGGCACGGTCTCGGTCAAGGAGATTTCGGATGCGCTGGGCGTTTCGGATATGACGATTCGCCGCGACCTCGAAGAACTTGCGAGCCTGGGTGAGATCGAGCGCGTGCACGGTGGCGCCCGTAGCGCACAGGGGCGTCCCCATGCTATGTTGCGCCATGAGTATTCGCACAGCGAAAAGCGCACTAAGCATGCCGAGGAAAAGCTGCAGATTGCGCGCCGTGCTGTGGAGCTTATCGAGGAGGGCTCGACCATCTTTTTGGGTACGGGCACTACGGTGGAACAGATGGCCTCGATGCTGCCGGCGTGTCGCCTGCGCATTGTGACCAACTCGCTTTCGGTGTTTAACCTGCTCGAGTCGCGCGAAGACTGCGACCTGTGCCTCGTGGGCGGTATGTACCGTCGCCGCACCGCCGCTTTTGTGGGGCCAACGGCCGAGGATACCCTGCGTGCGTTGGGCATCGACGCGGCGTTTATCGGCGCCAACGGCATTCTGGATGGCGACGTATCTACGTCCAACATGGACGAGGGCCGTATCCAGCAGCTCGCCTTTAGCAAGGCCGACTCACGCTATCTGATCGCCGATTCCAGCAAGATCGGCAAGCGCGACTTCTACACCTTCTGTCGCTTGGACAGCCTGGATGCCGTGGTGTGCGAACCGGGTATCGCCGCCGAGAATCGTGCCGCCATCGAGGAACACACGCAGGTCATCTGCTAGCTAGCGCTGTGGGCGATACGTTTGCCCTGCCGTGGCGAGGGATTGGCGTGTCAACGCAACGCGACATGACGCGCAAATGTGCTCGGGCCAATTATTCGGCTTGCGGGCTAGACCAGGCGGGCGTAGTCCTGTGACTGATGAAAGATGTGGGCGATATAGATTGTTTCGTGCTCAAACTTGTAAAGGCACACGTAGTTGTTGACGGGAAACGATCGGTAATTGCGTGCCGCCAGCTCTTGCATGTGCGAGAGGGGACGTAAAAGCGGCTGCTCGCGAAGCAGGTCAAGCTGATATTCAAACTCAGCGACAAAATTGCCTGCTGCACGCGGATTCTTGAGGATTTGAGCAAGGTATCCGACAATACTCTCGTACTCATATCGCGCGCTTTTGAGGATTACGACGTTATAGGTCATATTTGTCTCGTATCGAAGCCGCGAAGGATTCGTAGTCGCTGTAGTCGCCTTGCGATATTTCGTCTTCTGCCATCATCATGCGAGACAGCAGTTTTGCCTTGGCGATTTCTTCTTGCATGAGGCGATACTGGTCGCTGCTGATGCAGTGCATGGCCTCGTAGCCGTTCTTAGTTACGGTGACGTCGCGCTCAGACTCAACAAGCGTGGTGAATGCAGCAGTGTCCTTCATATCTCGGACGGGCACACAAGCTGACATGGGTACCTCCTTTGCGTTGGGACACAATTGTACCACGCCGTATCGAATAATCGGCGCCGCCGAATTGTCTCGATCTGTAACAGCTAGGACCGAAAACCCGGCTCGATGTTACAGATTGAGACAAACGTGCGGCGCGGGCCGCTCAAAAGCAAAAAAAGGCAGATACGACCAAGGATGTGGGGCATCCACCGGGAAGGTCGTATCCGCCACACGGAAAGAGGCGCATGGACGCAGCGCCCATGCAATCGGGATTGGTAAGGTGCTCAATCGCGCGCGATAGTCGCGGCGGCCGGTGGGGCAGGCTTGCAAGCAGGGGCAAGTGACACGCTCAACACGATTCTAAAAACAAAAGGCCAGGATGCAGTTCATCCGGTGGTGTGTCCATCGCCTTCGTTGCCAGATTGCTCTGCACGCTGGCGCGTTGCGACGAGTTATGAGCCCATATCATGCTGAGAAGGCAAAGCCAAAGAACAAAAGTATCCCCGTCGGACTTAAGTTCCGACGGGGGGCTACGGTGCGCTATCGCGCTGAATGGGTGTGATTACAATTGAGTGGCACAGGTACCCTCAACCATAGCGGGAACAGCGGCAACGCCCTGCTCGACCATGCAGTTTACATCGATATCGGTGTAGAACGCGATGTGGTTGGTGAGCAGCACGTTGGGGAACTGGCGTAGGTAAGCCATCTTGCGGTTGGCAAGAATGTCGTGCATACGGTTCTCATGGTAGATGCCCACTTCGTCCTCGAAGACGTCCATAGCAAGCGCACCGATCTTTTCGGACTCAATCGCCTCGATGACGGCATCGGTGTCGATGAGCTCGCCGCGCGAGACGTTGACGATGGTCACATCTTCGCGCATCTTGGCGATGGCATCGGCATTGATGATGCCGCGGGTGGAGTCCATGAGGGGCACGTGCAGGGTGATGACGTCGGAGCTAGCAACGAGCGTATCCATGTCAACGTACTCGAGGCTGTCGCGGTTTGCCAGCTCGGCATTGGGATAGGGATCGTAGGCCAAGATCTTGCAGCCAAAGCCGGAGAGGTTGTCGATGACGGTGCGACCAATGCGGCCGGTGCCAACCACGCCCACGGTCAACGTGCGCAGTTCGCGGCCCAGCAGCCCGTCCAGGGAGTAGTCATTCACCTGCTGGCGCCAAATGGCGGCCTTGCAGCGGCGCAAGGCCATCAGGATGAGCATAACGGTGAACTCGGCAACGCCGTAGGGCGGATAGGCGGTGTTGCACACCTTGATGCCCAGCTCCTGGGCGCGCTTGACGTCCACGTGGTTGAAGCCGACGCAGCGGATAGCGATGTAACGAACGCCCAGCTCGTGCGCGCGCTCCACCAAAGCGGCGGACATCACGGATTTGTTGTTGATGACGATTCCCTCGCAACCTGCAACGGAGTCAATGTTAGCTTCGGAGAGGATTTGAGTGTCAAAGGAGATGGAGTAGCCTGCTGGAAGATTGGCGGCAGCGCGCATGTAGGCGGCAACCTCGTCGTCGCGCAATTCGAACAGTCTGATGTTCATAGCGTTCCTTTTCTATGTCGGCGTATGATACGTCGCGGCCGGTGCCCGTGTGGCCCGTCCGCCGCGCTCGGGGATACCGTTCCCGTGGCGCATTCATCGTCGTTACGATAATAGGCGGTTTTTTCGTGCTGCAACATCGCATAACCAGCACTTCCACGATTGCTATTTCACCTACGCGGTGAAAGATTTGAATGTGCGTGAAATTGGCAGGTCCTATGACGGAAGGTATAGTTATCTGAGACGATGATAGGAGAGTGCCGTGAGTTCCGATCGAAGCAGGGAAATTGTTCGTATTCTCGAAAGCGGGGCGTCCTGGACCACGGCGTCTCAGATCGCTTCGCAGGTTGGATGCTCTTCCCGTACTGTCAAAAGCGACATCACCGCGCTTAATCGCACCCATGAGGGCATGATTGTTGCCAGCTCGAAGGGCTATCGTATCGAGGATGCCACAGCAGCGGCGCAGCTGCTGTCGCAGCAGGCGAACGAGGTGCCGCAGACGGCCGAGGCGCGCAAGCGTTATATTCTGTTTGAACTGCTGATGCGCCACCGCAAGGTGCGCGCGGCCGATTTGGCGGAAAGCCTCTATATCTCGCTTGCGACGCTCGATAATGAGCTGGTTGCCATCAAACGAGAGTTGTCCGGGTACGGCCTGGTGCTGCGTTCGCGCGCGGGCTCGCTGTATATCGAGGGCAGTGCATCGGGTGAGAAGAAGATGGTCAACCAGCTGATCTTTGACGAGACGAAGGACTATTTCAGCCAAATCGACCTTATCAATCGCTATTTCCCCAAGCTCGACCTCGCGCAGCTGCAGGAGCGCATCGACGCATGCCTGAAGCGCCGCGGGTTCTACATCAACGGCTATGCGCTCTCGGGCCTCATCATACATATTGCCATCTTCGTGGAGCGCACAAGCAATGGGTTCGAGTCGGTACCGACGACGGTCAAGGCGGCTCAGCCCGCCGATAACGAGGCGCGCGAGGGTCTTGACGAGGTGGCGGGTGAGGTTTGCGCGGCTATCGAGGACCTTTTCTCTGTGCTCGTGTCCGATGCCGATCGCGATGCCGTCCGCTTGATGCTGGGTGCAAACTTGATTCATGCGAATCGTTTTGAACCAAGTGACCCGGAACACCGGCATGCGCGCGAGCTGTTGGGTGCGATTGTGGAGCGCGTGCACGATCAATTCGGGCTTAATTTGAGCGATGGCGAGTTTGAGCTTCGTTTCTCTCTGCATCTGGCCAATATGCTATCCCGCGTGCGCTGCGGGATGCTGTTGCGTAACCCGCAGCTCGAGGCCATCAAGAGCAGTCAACCGTTTATTTACGATGTTGCGGTGTTTGTCGCCGATGTCATCGCTGCGGAGACCGGCGTTTCTGTCAACGAAGACGAAATCGCCTACATCGCGCTCCACGTGGGGTGCTTGGTGGAGGGGCAGCGCGCCAATGCCGATAAACTGCATGCGCTGGTGGTGTGCACACGTCACAACGCCTACGAGACTCATATCGACAGTTTCCTCGATGCCCTTGATGCTTGTGTGGTGGTTGAGGGTATCGTGCCTGCCATCGACGCGGCGGGTGACATCTCGCGCGTTGACCTCGTGATTTCAACCGTGCCGCTGTCGGGGTATTGCCCGGTACCGGTGGTTAATGTCTCTCCGTTCTTTAGCAAGCAAGATATTTCGCTGATGCGTGAGCGTGTCGAAGCGCTGCTTAAGGCGCGCCTGCGGACAAACCTTGAGTGCAGCATGCGCACCTTCTTCACCGAGGATTTCTTTGCGATCGAGCCCGAGGTTGACGATTGGCGCGATGTGATTTGCAAGATGAGCGCGCCGCTGATCGAGGGTGGCTACGCGTTTGAGAATTTTACTGAGCGCCTACTGGAGCGTGAGGACATCAGCTCCAGTGCATACTGTGACATCGCGATGCCACACCCGCTCGATATGGACGCCAAGCGCACTGCCGTCTCGGTCGCTCTGTTCCCGCGCGGCCTTGCGTGGAACAACGCGACGGTGCATGCGGTGATCATGCTGTCGATTACCCGTGATGACCGGGCGTTTTTTGGCGAGCTGTTCAATTACATCTCGGGCGTGCTACTCAAGCCCGGTGCTGTGCGCGCCATCTCCCATGCAAAAAGCTACCAGGAGTTCTTGGACGCCCTGTTGCGTTGTGCGTAGGGTTTGCGTACAAGCGGGGGTGGCTACGTCAAAAAGGCCCTCCGTCGGGTGGTCGCCTTCTCGCTTGTCGCTTCGCGACATTTCAACTCATAAATAACAACGCCCGCTCGAGCACATACTCGGGCGGGCGTTGCATGAAAGGAGGGCCTTTGATACGCGGGCGAGGTCTACTTGATGAGCTGGTGGGCAGCCATGCGATCCATGGCTTCGATGACCAGCTTGCGAGGCATGCCCAGGTTCAAGCGCACGAAGTCGGCGCCGTTCGCGACATAGAAGGTGCCATCGCCCACGATGACGCCCGCCTTCGCTGCCATGTGGTTGCAGATTTCGGTTGCCGTGGCGCCCGTGCCAGCGATGTTCACCCACGGTAGGTAGGATGCATCCATACGCATGAGCTCCCAACCCTTCATCTTCTCCTCGATGAAGGCGGCGGTCTGTGCATAAGACTCGCGCAGATAGTCGGTGATCTGGTCCAGCCACTCCTCGGACTCATCGTAAGCGGCGATGATGGCGGCGCAGCCAAACGTGTTGGGAGAGGTAATAGAGTTCATCTCCAGGCGATGGCGGAAGATAGTGCGGATGCGCTCGCTGGGGATCATAGAGTAGGAAGTCTTGAGGCCGCCCAGATTAAAGCCCTTGTTGGGCGAGGTGAGTACGATAAGGTTGTCCAGGTAACGCTCGGGCAGCTGCAGGGCCGAGATGAACGAGCCGGCCATGATGTGCTCGCAGTGAACCTCATCGACCACCAGTAAGCAGTTGTACTTGTGGCAGATCTCGGCGACGCGGGTGATTTCATCGAGCGTCCAGATGCGACCACCGGGGTTGTGCGGCGAGCAGAACAGGTGCACGCGTGGACGGAAACGATCCATCTGTTCCTCGAGCAGGTCGAAGTCGATGCGATAGGTGCGATCGCGATAGATGAGCGGGTTTTCGATTACGCGGAACCCGTTGTTGTGCGCCGCGTAGCCAAAGGGGTCGTAGACCGGCGTGTTGAGGATGACGCAGTCGTTGGGCTGGCAGAATGCCTGATACAGGTAGTGGATGGTCGGGACGGTTCCATAGGCGAGTGTGATCCACTCGCGCTTGACCTCGTTGTTATGGCGGCGGCGCTGCCAGTTGATGACGGCGTTGTAAAAGCCGTCGTGCGCATAGCCATAGCCGTATGCTCCGTTTTGGGCTACCTCGGCCAGACGCGTGCAGATTGCGGGGGCGGCGGCAAAGTCCATGTCGGCGATCCACATGGGAATGTAGTCATCCCCAGCCTTAGGGAATTTCTGCTTGATGATGGCGGGGTCCCACTTGCGAGCGTGATCGAGCGAGCGGTCAGCCATGGAATCGAAGTCGTAAACCGGCATAAGGTATCCTCCTCGGCGATATAGGCGCGACCCGCGGATGTGGGTCGCACACCGCCGGCGTGGTTCGCATCAGCGGCGTATGTTGCAGATAAGTATGACAAAGATGCATATGGAGCCCCATCCCCAGTAATTGCACGGCCGTGGTGAAAGGGGAGGGGCTTTCACCGTTTCACCGCTACGGTGAAAGCTCGGATACATCATTTGCGGCGCGCTGTCGATACACTCGCATACAGACGCCGCCACTACGGGCGCCGCCATACGACCACAAGGGGGGTTACCTATGAACAAGGAGCTTATGTTCGCCTTGAGCAACGCCGACGCTGTCGCTTGCCGCGAGGGCGAGGTCCGCTCCATCATGCATGCCGAGCTTGACGATATCGCCGACGCCGTCGAGTACGACAAACTCGGTTCGATCATGTTTAAGAGCGCGGGTACCGAGGAGAATCCGGTCCGCATTCTGTTCACCGGCCACATGGACGAGGCCGGCTTTATGGTTCGCTATATTTCCGATATCGGCATGGTTCATGTGATCGGCGTGGGCGGCCCGCGTAAGAACAGCGTCGAGAGCCAGATTGTGCGCATCAAGACGCGTAGCGGCGAGAAAGTTCGCGGCGTGTTGTTTGCCAAGCGCGATACCGACGGCACTCCGACCGATATGTACATCGACTTTGGCTGCGAAACGGCTGAAGAGGTCCGTGAGCTGGGCATTGAGATTGGCGACTGGGGAACCTTTGCGGCCGAGTGCGAGCTCAAGCCCGTGAGTGACATTCTGCTGGGCAAGGCGTTCGACGACCGCGCCGGTGTGTATGTGGTGACCGAGGCCATGAAGCGCCTGGCCAACACCCCGCACGCAGCCGAGCTGTGGTTCGCCGGTTCCTCTTCCGAGGAGGTTGGCTGCCGTGGTGCTCAGACGGCTGCGGCGCACCTGGATGCCGATATCGTCATCCCGGTGGACATCGCTAATCCGCCCGAGTTCGATCGCGGTTGGAATAACAGCCGCAAGAACGGCCACGGTCCCATGATCGTGCACTACGACCGCATGCATGTCCCCAACGAGAAGCTGCTGCACTTCATCGTGGACACCGCCGAGAAGAACAACATCCCCTTCCAGCGTGACCTGTTCAAGGGCGGCGGCACCGATGCCGGCACCGCTCATCTAGTGGGAGACGGCAAGCTGGCAACGGTGATCGGCGTGCCGTTGCGCTACTGCCACGGTTCGTGGTCTGTCATGCGCGGTGCCGATTTGGACGCGGCAGTCGATCTGGTATGCGCACTGGCAACCTCAATCGATCGCGTCACCTATGAGGAGCTTAAGAGCTTCGAGTAGCGCTTCGGCAGTCAACGGTTTCAATCGGGCGCGCCGTCAAAGCGGTGACGTGCCCGCCGAGCAGAAAGGGATTATCCCGGTGGAAAACAACGAACAGCAAATCATGACCATCATCGGCTCTGCCGGCGCCAGCAAGGGCAAGGCGTTCGCCGCGCTCGCTTGCGTGCGTGAGCGCGACTACGAGGGCGCCCGTGCGCTGCTCGCCGAAGCCAAGGAGGCCGATCTGGCCGCCCATGCCGCCCAGACCGAGGTGATTACCCAGGCCCTGTCCGGCGCAGAGAACGTCGCCGCTGCGAGCCTGCTTATGGTCCATGCCCAGGATCACTACATGACCTCTCAGCTCGCCCGTGACCTCATCGAGGAGATCGTCAAGATCTTCGAGGAGCGCGACGCCGAGGCCAAGCAGGCGTAAGAAACACGTCTGCGAAGGAGCGATGCGCGCTACGAGCGCTGCGGCCCGTTCCTTCTCCAACAGTCTTCAATTGCCGTTAGAAAGGGATAAACAATGGCAAAGATGAACATCGTTTTGTGCTGTGCCGGTGGTTTCTCCACCACCATGCTGATGGATCGCATCAAGCAGACGATCCACAACAGCCAGAAGCTCAACGACGATGACTTTGAGCTCAAGGCCATCGCTGCCGACCTGCTGGACCAGGAGGTCGACCACATGGACGCGTTGATTATGGGTCCTCAGATCGCCCATAAGCTCGAGTCCATCAAGCCCCTGATTGAGCCTCGTCACATTCCATACGTGATCGTCGATCAGGAGACCTACGGCAAGATGGACGGTGCTACCGTGTTTAAGCAGCTGCTCATCGCCAAGAAGAAGGCTGACATGGCCCGCGAGGCCGCCGAGGCAAACCAGTAAGCCCCTGTTTGATATTTCCTGAAGTGGAGGATGCGACGTATGTCGGAAGCTGTAGAGAAAAAGCAGAGCGCCTTTGATAAATTCGAAAACCTGCTGAACACCTATCTTGGCCCTGTTGCCGAGAAGATGGACAAGCAACGTCACCTGTCCGCAGTTAAGAAGGCCATGATCGCCATGACCCCGCTGCTGCTGATTGGTTCGTTCTGCCTGATCCCGGCCGCCATTCCCAACATGATTGGCGAGACCAACCCCATCTCCGTTTGGATTCTGAACAACACCCAGTACTTCGATTTGGCCTATAACGTTTCCATGGGCCTGATGTCGGTCTTCGTTTCCGTCGTTACCGCCTACCACCTGGCCAAGTCCTATGAGCTGGACGCTCCCGGCTCCATGTCCATGGCCCTCGTTGCCTTCCTGTTGCTCGGCATGGAAATGGACGAGGCCGGCGGCATCGCGCTGCGTGGCATGGGTTCCAAGGGTCTGTTTGTTGCCATGGTCGCTTCGCTGCTCGCAGTCGAGGTGTACCGTTGGTGCAAGAAGCGTCACTTCACCATCAAGATGCCTGATACCGTGCCCGACTTCATCTCGAGCTCCTTCGAGATCATCCCGGTCACCGCTATCGTCATCGGCCTGTTCTTGGGTATCCGTGTTCTGTGTCAGGGCGTTTTCGGCATCATGCCCAACGAGATCTTCTCGATCATCCTGGCCCCGCTCGTCGGTTCGATGGACAGCCCGCTCGCGGTTACCTTCTACCACATCCTGCGCTGCTTCATCTTCTTCTTCGGCATTCACCCCTCCGTTCTGTCGCCGATTGTTCAGCCGATTTCCACGCAGTTCCTGGCTGAGAACATCGCTGCGGTTCAGGCCGGTGGTGTCGCTACCCACATCTTCACCCCTGGCCCCATGTCCGCATTTGGCGGTTTCACCGGCCTGGGTGTAACCATGGGCGTTGTTATCTGGTTCATGTTCTCCAAGTCCAAGGTCCAGCGTGAGATCGGCCGCATCGCTTTTATCCCGTCGCTGTTCGGCGTAAACGAGCCGATTCTGTTCGGTGCTCCGATTGTTCTGAATCCGATTTTCTTTATCCCGTTCGTTATCTTCGGCGGCATCCTGTCCTCCATCCCGTTCTGGTTCATGAGCTGGGGCTGGGTACCCTGCTCCACCTTCACGCCTCCTTACGTCGGTGTGTTCCTGGAAGGCTTCCTGACCAACATGTCTTGGACCTCGATTGCGGCCAACGTGGTTCAGCTGGTCCTCGCACTGATCGTGTACTACCCCTTCTGCAGGGTTGCCGAGAAGCGTGCATTGGCTGAAGAGGCTCGTATGGCTGCCGAGAAACATTCCGAGATCTCTGCTGAGGACGAGGCTCTGCTCGAGGATCTTGACCTCGACTTCTAATCAAGTGGAATAGCAGGCGCCTGCACCTGCTGATTTTGAAAGTATGAAAGCCCGGCGATGGGGGAGACTTCATTGTCGGGCTCCTTTGAAAGGCGCTACGTTCGATGAATGCACATGTGG
This sequence comes from uncultured Collinsella sp., assembly GCA_900544095.1. Taxonomy (GTDB): domain Bacteria; phylum Actinomycetota; class Coriobacteriia; order Coriobacteriales; family Coriobacteriaceae; genus Collinsella. Next base: position 812,482 of record UQTV01000001.1, on the reverse strand, counting down.
ATAATATCCGTACCTTCTTGGACGAGCACGAGCTCGACGCATTGCTGATCAAGAGTAAAACCATGAAGCGCTACCTGGGCACGTTGACCGGTAGCGGTTGCAAGGTGCTCATCACGCGTGACCGCGGTTTTCTCATCATGGACGGCCGCTATGTGAACGAGGCCCAGGGTCGCGAGTTCGATCTGGAGTTCCGTGTTCACGAACAGGGGAAGAGCTATTTGGTCGAGCTCGAGCGTGCACTCAAGGAGTGCGGCTGTGCCACGGTGGGCATCGAGGAGTCCGAAATCTCAATCTCGGAGTATCGCAACTTGGAGGGCTTGGGCTTTGGCACCACGCTGCTGGGCAGCGAGATGGCGCTGATGCGCCTGCGCAAGGACGAGGCTGAGATTGCTGCGGTCCAGCATGCGGTCGATGTTGCCGATGACGTGTACGCCAAGGTGATCGAGCAGTTGCACGTGGATATGACTGAATTTGAAATCTCCGCACTCGTGCACTATTACTCGATTGCCGCCGGTGCCGAGGCAATGTCGTTCGATACCATCGTTGCCACCGGCGAGCGCAGCGCCATGCCTCATGGCCGTCCTACCGACCGTCGGGTCCAAGCACATGAGCCGATCCTGATTGACTTCGGTGTGCAGATCAACGGTTATCAGTCAGATATGACGCGCGTGTGCTTCCTGGGCGCCCCGACCGACCGGATGGCTCATGTGTACGAGACCGTTTTGAATGCTCATCTTGCAGGCATCGATACCATTCGTTGCGGTGTGGCGGCGCGCGACGTGGATGCGGCCGCACGTCGTGTAATCAACGAAGCGGGTTACGGTGAGTATTTCACCCATGGTCTTGGTCATGGTATCGGCATGGGTGGCGACTTGCCGCTGCTAAACCCCTCTGGTGAGATTGTGCTCGACAACGGAATGATCATGTCCTGCGAGCCGGGCGTATATATTCCTGGAGTCGGAGGCGTGCGCATTGAAGACGATGTCTTGTTGAAAGACGGCGTTGCATGCCCGCTTAACCATACTGATAAGCAGCTGCGCATTCTGGATGTGAGGTAGCGCATGGCTAAAAAGCGCAAGGAACGGCCGCGTGCGGCGACCGCGGAGCAGATGCCTTCTCCTGCGGCGAGCACTGTGAGCAAGATTCACAAGGAATCGAAGGCTAATGCATCCTCGATTCTGCCGGCGCCCCCGCTGTCGCGTTTGTACGCGTACGTTATCGACTGGATTTTGGGTGGTATTGTCTCTGGCTTGCCGGCCGTGTTGGCTTATCTTGCGCTGACCCACAAGAACGCGATGCTCCCCGACTTGTACGTGTTTGAGGCAATGGGGTATCCCTGGAGCGTCGGTATCGTGGTCGGACTATCGTGCGTGCTCGCCGCTATCGCATACTTTGTGCTGATTCCGTTGCTGGCGTGGCCGGGGCAAACGCCGGGCAAGCGCATCGCGCATGTTCGTGTCGCAACGCTTGATGGCGGCTTGCCTTCCGTCGGACGCTTGATTTGGCGTCAGGTTATCGTTGGCTTTTTGCTTGAAGGCAGCGGGTATGTGGTGTCCCGATATATTCGCGAGACAATGGTGCTTGTCACCCACGTTGACGTGAATTATTACTGGGAAATCGCGGGCATGATTATTACAGCGGTGTCTCTGCTCATGTTCCTGATCGTCCCCGCGCGCCGGTGCGTTCACGATTGCCTGGCTGGCACGCGCGTGGTTCCCACTGAGGGGCATCCGCTGTATCAGGACTAGTCACCTGTGAATTTGCCGCGGCGACGTTGTCCGCGGCCTACTTGTTGTATGTATGCGTAATGTCCGGCATGCTTCTACCTTGCCTAGCGCGCGCGTTGGGCTAAATGAATTGGTCGGTCCACGACGAAGGAGTTAGAAATGTATAGCAAGAACGTTATGGTCGTTAACCCCACTGGTCTGCACGCTCGCCCTGCAGCGACGCTGGCGACCGAGGCTGCTAAGTTTGCCTCGAAGATTGAGGTTCGCAACGCCTCCAAGGATGGTGACTTCAAGGACGCTAAGTCCATGATTGCCATCATGACCTCTGGTATTACCCAGAACGATGAGGTCGAGTTGCGTGCCGAGGGCGACGACGAGGTTGCCGCCGTTGACACGTTGGTCGCTCTTATTGAGGGCGGTTTCGGCGAGTAGCGTACTCTTGATGCGGACGGGTGCGCGTTCTTGCGCGCCGTCGATTTTGGCAAGAACGCCAATGCAGATGCCCTTCTCCGAGCAATCGGGGAGGGGCATTTTATTGTGAGTTTGAGTGGCACGTCCGCCGAGGTTCCTGATAGTTCGCGCTATCTTATCGCCGACTCCAGCAAAATCGGCAAGCGAGACTTCTACACGTTCTGCCGCTTGGACAATTTGGACGCCGTGGTGTGCGAGCCGGATATTGACGATTAGGATCGCGCCGCCATCGAGGAGCATACGCAGGTTATTTGCTAGCTGGCGTCGCGAGAGATGCTTCTGCCCCCTGCCGTCACGGGGGATTGTTACGTCAACATTTTCTGTCTTTCAAATAGGTACGCACGCAGATATAGGTTTCCCTTTGCGACGAGTTGCAGCTGTTTCACGGTGCGGCATAGCATCTGTTATACATAAAGCTCGGTATTATTGTGTATTCTGACCATTGTAATGGTCGGTATTTTTGTATTATTCGATATATATAAGGGTCGGTATTTTTGTAAACTAGCAGGTAATTTATGCTGAGGTGAGCTTATGTTTAAACGGAAGGCATATGAGCGTCTGCAGGAGTGGAAAGAACGCTCGCAAGGGCGTACCGCGGTGCTTATTGAGGGTGCAAGACGCGTTGGCAAAACGACACTCGTCAAGTGCTTCGCGCAAAATGAATACAAGGATTATCTGTACATTGACTTTTCGGCTGCCAGCAAAGCCACACTCGATATATTTCTGAGCCATCGTGAAGATGTCGATCTTTTTTTACGCATGCTTCAGCTGCAGTATGGCAAGGCCCTCGTGCCGAGGGAGTCACTAGTCATTTTTGATGAAGTGCAGCGGTTTCCCATCGCGCGCGAATACATAAAGCATCTTGTAGAAGACGGCAGATTTGATTACATCGAGACGGGCTCTCTTGTCTCCATCAAAAAGAATGTCGAAAGCATTGTCATTCCGTCAGAGGAAGAAAGAATTCCTCTCGAGCCCCTCGATTTTGAGGAGTTTCTTTGGGCGACCGGAAAAGATCTTTATGCAGAAGAGATTCGTAAAGCGCGCGAATCTCGGACCGCGCTTCCGGACGGTGTTCATGCGACGTGTATGAGATTGTTTGATGAGTATATGCTTGTCGGCGGTATGCCTCAGTCGGTCGACTCCTTTGTGTCAGAGAATGATTTTAGAGGATGCGACAGGGTAAAACGGCAGATTATCGCACTGTACAGGGAGGACATTGCCAAGTTTGGAGGCTCGGACGCTAGGCGTGCGCGGGCGGTTTATGACGACATTCCAGGTCAATTATCTGCGGCAAATAAACGATTCAAATTTGACAGCTTGGAGAAGGGGTCCCGTTTTGAGACATATGAGTCGGCGTTAATTTGGCTTGAGGATGCGCGACTAATTAACCGCTGCTATTTATGCAGCGATCCGAGCGTGGGTTACCGCTTGCACGAGGACGCGTCTTCGCTTAAATGCTATATGGCGGACACGGGATTGCTCGTGAGCTTGGCGTTTGATGATGGTCCGGACCTTATGGATGTCCATAGAGACATTCAATTTGGAAGAATTTCAATTAATAAAGGAATGCTGATCGAGAACATCGTGGCACAGCAGCTTAAGAGTTTGGGGCATTCGCTTTTTTATTACAGCTGGCGGGAGCCTTCCAAAACGGAGGGAAGTCGTCCCAGAACGCGTGAAATTGATTTTCTTGTTTCGCGCGGCTTTGAAGATGCGGCTGGAAAACCGCGGGTCACTCCTGTTGAAGTTAAATCTTCCAAATCGTATTCAACAATCTCGCTTGACGATTTCGGCAGGCGTTTCCAACGACGAGTCGGAGAAGAGATAGTTCTTCACCCAAAACAGCTCAGGGCTGAAGGGCATAGGATATATCTACCTCTGTATATGACGATCTTTATCTGATCAACGGCATGCGGTCCTGCGGCTCATTGAACCGCAGGACCGTGTTTCGTTTGGGCTTTATTATGATATATGAGTACAAGCTGAGTCGGATATTGCCGACGAGGACCGCGCCGCCATCGAGGAACATACGCAGGTCATCTGCTAGCGAGCGCTGCGGGCTAGACCAGGCGGGCGTAGTCCTGTGACTGGTGAAAGACGTGGGCGATATAGATTGTTTCGTGCTCAAACTTGTAAAGGCACACGTAGTTGTTGACGGGAAACGATCGGTAATTGCGTGCCGCCAGCTCTTGCATGTGCGAGAGGGGACGTAAAAGCGGCTGCTCGCGAAGCAGGTCAAGCTGATATTCAAACTCAGCGACAAAATTGCCTGCTGCACGCGGATTCTTGAGGATTTGAGCAAGGTATCCGACAATACTCTCGTACTCATATCGCGCGCTTTTGAGGATTACGACGTTATAGGTCATATTTGTCTCGTATCGAAGCCGCGAAGGATTCGTAGTCGCTGTAGTCGCCTTGCGATATTTCGTCTTCTGCCATCATCATGCGAGACAGCAGTTTTGCCTTGGCGATTTCTTCTTGCATGAGGCGATACTGGTCGCTGCTGATGCAGTGCATGGCCTCGTAGCCGTTCTTAGTTACGGTGACGTCGCGCTCAGACTCAACAAGCGTGGTGAATGCAGCAGTGTCCTTCATATCTCGGACGGGCACACAAGCTGACATGGGTACCTCCTTTGCGTTGGGACACAATTGTACCACGGTTTATTAAAACGTCGGCGTCGTCGAATTATCTCAATCTGTAATAGTTGGGAGTAGAAAACCGGGTTAGATGTTACAGATCGAGATATTCTGCTTCGGGCTACCCGTTTGTCTCGATCTGTAACAGGTAGGGCCAGAATACTCGGTTACGTGTTACAGATCGAGATCTTCAAGTTCGGGCCGCTCGTTTGTCTCGATCTGTAACAGGTAGGACCGAAAACCCCTGCTAGATGTTACAGATCGAGACAAACGGTCTGCTCGGGCCGAGCCAAAACAAAAAGGCCGCATGCGAACCGGTTTGGGATTCGTATGCGGCCGACAGGGAGTATGCGGCGGAAACTAGGCCATGAGCAGGCTGGTCTCCGCGACGTTCTTGTACCAGTACGCGCTGGCCTTGGGATAGCGCTTCTGGGTCTCAAAGTCGATGTAGAACAGGCCGTAACGTTTGTTATAGCCGTTGGTCCAGGAGAACTGGTCCTGCAGCGACCACACAAAGTAGCCGTCGACGTTCACGCCGCCGTCGATTGCCTTGAGGATCCACGCGAGATGCTGGCGCATATAGTCGATGCGAGGGGCGTCGTCGATAAAGCCGTTCTCAAAGTCGTCCTTATAGCCCATGCCGTTCTCGGTGATGTAGATCTTCTTGTAGTTGGGGTAATCGTTCTTAATGCGGAGCAGCAGGTCGTAGAGGCCCTCGGGATAGATGATCCAATCCCAGTCGGTGGTGGGTACGCCTTCGCGTACGCATGACTCGCCCACGCCCTTGAGGAACCAGCGCGAGGAGCCCTTGTCGCCGGTGCCATTGTGGTTGATGTCGTTTTCGCCCTCGGCGGCACGCAGGAACTGGCACTTGTAGGTGTTGACGCCCAGGCAATCGTTGTAGGGGAGCGCAGCGGTCAGCGCGACGATGTCCTCGTCGCGGACGTCGAGCTCGCCGCCGGCGATATGGGCCAGCTTGGTCGCAGCCTCCATGGTGTCGGCTGCATAGTGGCCGCGGAAGGTGGCGTCGAGTACCCAACGGTTGTTGATGACGTCGGCCATGCGAGCTGCCTCGCAGTCGGCGGCGTTGTTGGGGTCGAGGGGATACTTGGGCTCCAGGTTCTGGACAATGCCGATCTCGCCCTCAAAACCGCCCTCGTGGAAGGCGACGACGGCCTTGGCGTGGGCCACCATCATGTTGTGCATGAGCTGGAAGGCCTTGTCCAGGCGGTACTTCTCGCCGTGCGGCCAGTTGCCGACGATAAAGCTGCCCTCGGCGGTTGCGGGAATCTCGTTAAACGTGAACCAGTGCTTGACCTCGGTGAACTCGGCAAAGCAGAACTTGGCGTACTCGACAAAGGCGTCGATTGTCGTGCGCGTCAGGAAACCCTCGCCGCCGTCCTGGTAGAAGACCTCGGGCGTATCGAAGTGATCGAGCGTGACATAGGGGATAACGCCGGCTTTGTTGCAGGTAGCAAAGAGCTCATGATAGAAGGCGACGCCCTCGGGGTTAATCTCGCCGGTGCCGTTGGGGAAGATGCGGCTCCAAGCGATGGAGACACGGATACCGTTGATGCCAAAACGCTGGCACAGGTCGATATCGACCGGATATTTGTTGTAGAAGTCGCTTGCAGGATCGGGAGAGAAGCGACCCTGAGCAGCCAGGAAATCGTCCCAGGGCACTTTGCCCTTGCCGTGTGTGCGGGTCTCGCCCTCAACCTGGTAAGCAGCAGTGGCGCCGCCAAACACAAAGCTGTCGGGGAACTGCATGGGGTTGGTCATGAGTCATCCTTTCTGTGGGATACGAATAGGGAGAGGTGCCCGAACTGGGGATCCGGGCACCAACAGAGGGAGGAAACTAGTCGAGGTTCTCGCGGAGCCACTTGATGGCGCCAGCGGGGTCGCGGGTAAGGTCGATATATTCCTTGCCGCGCGGGGCGAGCAGCTTAATGCCCAGACGATCGGTGTCGGCCTTCATGTCGTTGTAGTAGCTACGAACCTGCGGGGCGAGCACGATGACGTCGTACTGATCCATGATGGCAGTGTGCTGGCCATAGGCGCCTGCGGAGGAAGCGATGTTCTCTCCGGTCTGCGCAGCACCTTCCTTGATGGCGTTGGCGAGCATGGCAGAGGTGCCGGCGCCGGCGCACAGGACGAGGACCTTCAGACCATCGACATCCTTCTTGGCGGATGCATCGGCAGCGGTCTCGGGCTGATCGGCGACAGGCTTGCTGTCGGCGGCAGCGGCGGTCGGCTCGACGGAAGCGGCGGTCTGCTCGACAGCGGGCGCAGAGGTGCTGGCGGCGATGGTGGCAGCACCATCGGACTCGAGACCCAGCTCGGCGGCACGCTCGGCCTCCTGGTCGCAGAGCAGCTTATCGTATGCCTTCAAGAACGGCAGGTAGATGATGGCGTCCAGCAAGATGATGATCGCGACAAACACCAGGGCGATAAGCTGGAAGTTCGTGGTGATGAAGATACCGATGGGGGCGGGAGTGGCCCAAGGCACCACGAAGGAGAAGCCGTTCATGCCCACGTTATCGATAAAGAACTTGGCAACACTCACGTTGACGCAGCCGGCGGCAACAAAGGGGATGAGCATGTAGGGGTTAAGGATCATCGGCGCGCCAAAGAGCAGCGGTTCGTTGACGGCGAAGGCAACAGGAACGATCGAGGCCTTACCGACGGCTTTGAGCTGCTTGGACTTCATAAAGAGAATCAGCAGGAGCGGCACGATGAACGTGGCGCCGGTGCCGCCGAACTCACCCACGAGCGACATGTTAAAGGTGAGGGAGTGGGCGGGGTGGCCGCCTGCCAGCAGAACCTGCAGGTTCTCGGCCTGGTTGGCAAGACGGATGGGGTCGATGCCAGGCTGCACGATCGAAGGACCGTGGACGCCGATGAACCAGAAGAACGCGGTGGCCGCCTGGATAAGGATAAGGCCGGGATAGGTTTCTGCAGCGGTAAAGAGCGGGGAGAGCAGTTTGATAAGCAGCTCGGAGAACGGAACGCCTATGAGGTTGCGCACGACGACATCGATGATGCCGCAGATGATGACGGCGCCGCCAAAGGGGATGATGTCGCGGAAGTTCTGAGCGATGGCGCCCGGGACTTCCTTGGGCAGCTTAATGGTCAGATCGCGCGAGACGCAGAATTTGTAGACCCACACGGTGATGAACGCGGCGATATAGGCCGAGAACAGACCGCGTGTGCCCATGCTGGTGCAGTCGAAGACCGAAAGTTCGGAGCCGTTGAACTTGGTGGTGAACTGCGTAACGGCGAGCAGCAGCATGCTGCACTGGGCGGCCACCATGGTGGAACCGTCGTTGAGCACTTTGCCGGCGGGCATGCGACGGTTCATGGAAGCCGTGAAGTTCTTGGCAGTGGTGCCAGCAACCATGATGCCCATAACGCCCATGGTGAAGTTGTACAGCTTGTTGCACCAGTCGATAAGCGGCTGGGGCAGCGTGATGCCGACTACGCCGGGAAGGGTGGCGATCAGCAGGAAGATCGAAGAGGTGAGGACGATGGGCATGCACCCAAGGAATCCGTCCTTAATGGCCTGGAGGTAGACGTTCCTCGAGATCTTCTCAAAGAACGGTTGATGCTTTTCGAGCATCTTTACGATGGCGTCCATAGAGCTCCTTTGCTACTTAATGCGCGACGCATGTGGATGGAACTGGTCGTCGATGGATGGTCAGGACTGCCCGGAAACCTTCCTGCTTAAGGAAGGCATTAACGAAATGACAACGTTGTCATTTCGTTAATGACAACGTAAGACATTTTTGGAAGAGCAACAAGGATTTACGGGTGAACGGTCGATATTGTCCGATAAACGGCTGATTTGTCAGTCGGGCAGGTAGTGTATGCTAGAACGCAAAAAACAAGCGATGTAAAACCGACTGGAGAAGTAGTGGCAACGATGGACAAGAAAAATGTCTCAATGAATGATGTGGCAGTTGCCGCGGGCGTTTCTCTCAAGACGGTGTCGCGCGTGATCAACGAGCCCGATAGCGTGCGAGAGTCGACACGCGATAAGGTCCATTCGGCAATGGAGGCGCTCGGGTTTCGAGCCAACTTTGCCGCGCGTTCACTCAAGTTGGGCCGTTACGGGTGCATCGGCGTGGTGATGTTCCACTTGTCGGGCGGCGCCGTGGACATGATTGACGGTATCGCCGATGCCGCCGAAGAACGCGGCTTTGCGCTCACGATGATTAAGAAGCGCGCGGGGGAGAAGATGACCCTTGCCGAAGCGGCGCGCAGGATGTCGCAGCTGCCTGTTGATGGCATGATCTTCAACCTGCGCCAGATGGTCGATGACTTTGATACTTTTGAGGCACCGAAAGACCTCAAGACGGTGATTATCACACCGATGGAACATCCTACCTGCTCCACCGTCAGTGACGACCAAGAGGGCGGCGCGCGCATGGCGTGCGAGTACTTCTTGAACCACGGGCATAAAAACGTGTACTTCGTCTCTGGTAAGAAAGAGTCGTTGTCGAGCCAGTGCCGTATGAAAGGTTGGCGTGCGGCACTCGAGGCGCGTGGCATTGAGCCGCCCGAGCCTCTGCAAGGCGATTGGAATGCGGATAGTGGCTATGCCGCGGGCCTTGTGCTTGCCGATAAGCCCGATTGCACGGCGGTCCTCGCTGCTAACGACTGCATGGCAAACGGCGTGATGATGGCTCTACGTGACAAAGGGCTCAGTGTGCCCAATGATGTGTCCGTGATCGGCTTCGACGATGAGCTCTATAAGACGATTCCCAACTCGATTCTGACGTCGGTGAAGTTTCGCCACCGCGAGCTGGGCGTCCGTGCGCTCAACGAGGTCGTCGCGGGTCTGGAAGCTCCGAGCTCCAGAAGCCGTACGCTCGTCTCGGGCGTGTTGGTCGAGCGTTCCAGCGTAAAGGACTTGCGGGCGTAGACGTGCTCGGCCTATTCCGTTTGTCTCGATCTGTAACAACTAGACGGTCAAAAGTGGTCTACATGTTACAGATTGAGATTTTCGGCTTGGCCTGTGCGTTCATCTCGATCTGTAACAGCTAGGACCGAAAAACTCGGCTAGATGTTACAGATTGAGATGAACAGGAGGACGGGTGCGGTCTAAACAAAATGGCCCGCGCATCACACATCGATGCACGGGCCATTTATTGTCTGCAAGCGGCAGGTGGTGTCAGCGTCTTATGCCTCGAGGTTTTCCTCGATCCAGGCGACGGCACCCTTGGGATCCTTAGTGAGGTCGATGTACTGTTTGCCCTTGGGCGACAGCAGCGTGATGCCCAGGCGGTCGGTGTCGGCCTTCATCTCGTTGTAATAGGTGCGAACCTGCGGAGCCAGGACGATGACGTTGTACTGGTCCATGATGGCGTAGTGGCTGCCGTAGGCACCGGCGTTGGCGGTAATGTCGATGCCCAGCTCGTCGGCGCCTTCCTTAAGCGCGTTGGCGAGCAGTGCAGAGGTGCCGGCGCCAGCGCACAGAACCAGAACCCTCAGATCCTTGCCCTTAAGGGCGGACGGAGCTGCGGAGGCCTCAGTGGCAGAAGCGGTCTCGACAACAGGAGCCTCAACGGCGGGGGCGGCAGCGGTCTTGACGGCCTTGGTCTCCTCGGCCTCTTCTTCGGCCAGGGTCTCGGCCTCCTGCTTGCACAGGACGTTGTCGTAGGCCTTGCAGAACGGGTAGTAGATCAAGAAGTCAACGACCAGCAGGACGACAACCAGGACCAGAGAGATCGGCTGGAAGTTGGTGTCGATGAAGGTGCCGATCGGTCCGGGGAGTGCCCACGGCATGGCATAGATAAAGCCGTTCATGCCCAAAAAGTCGATGAAGAACTTACCAATGAGGACGTTGGCCACGGGGGCAAACAGGAACGGGATCAGGAAGTACGGGTTGAGGATGATGGGCGCGGCGAACAGCAGCGGCTCGTTGACGGCGAACATCACGGGCACGACAGAGGCTTTGCCGACGGCCTTGAGCTGCTTGGAGCGCATAAAGAGCAGGAAGATGATCGGGACAATGAACGTGGCGCCGGTGCCGCCGAGTTCGCCGATGTAGTTACCGAAGTTTTCGGTCAGGGCGAGGGCGGGGTGACCGCCGGCCTGCAGCGTGGCGAGGTTGGTGGTGATGTTGCCAAACAGCGCGGCGTTGAGGGCAGGCTTAACGACCGAGGGGCCGTGGATGCCCATGAACCAGAACAGCGGGATCATGAACCAGATGAGGGCGAGGCCGGCGTAGGAATCGGCAGCGGCGAACAGCGGGCTCACCAGCGTGGAGATGACGTTGGCAAACGGGACGGCCAAGCAGGTGCGGCAGATAACGTCGATGACGGCGACAAACAGGATGGAGAAGCTGAAGGCGAAGATGTCGCGGAAGTTCTGGGCGATGGCGCCGGGGACTTCTTTGGGCAGCTTGATGGTGATGTCTCGCTTAATGCAGAAGGCATAGATGTTGACCGTGGCAAATGCGGCGACAAAGGAGCTCAGCAGGCCCTTGGTGCCCATGTTGTCGGTAAAGAACACCGAGACATCGGCGCCGTCGATCTTGGCACTCGTCTGGGTAACGGCCAAGATGAGCATAGCGCACATGGCGGCGACCATGGTGCTCGTGGCGTTGATGGCCTTGCCGGCAGGCATGCGGCGGTTCTTGGAGCCGGTCAGCGCGCTTGCGGTGGTGCCGGCGACCATGATGCCCACGACGCCCATCGTGAAGTTGTAAACCTTGTTGCAGAAGTTCACGACGTCGACGTTCCACCAGTCGGGCAGCGTAAAGCCGCCGACCGTGGCGACAACGCCCGGCAGGGTCGAAATAAGCAGGAAGACAGAAGAAGACAGGATAATGGGCATTGCTGCCAAAAAGCCGTCTTTAATGGCCTGAAGGTAGATGTTCTTAGAGACCTTGTCGAAGTACGGCTGACCTTTCTCCAAGAACTTAACGATCGATTCCATAGTTCACGCTCCTCTTTGCATGAAATCTTAATGGCATGGACGTTGAAAACCTATATGGTCTCCCGCTTGCTAAAAGCCCGGGTGCAGGCGGGGCCGGTCCCAGGGGGAGAGAGGGGAGCGGCTGGGTTTGTATCGCATAGGGCCGCTCCCTTCTCGGGGGAAAGCGAGGCGATGCGCTACTGCGCGTCCGCCATAGTGTCGGCGAGCTCCTTGTACCAGAGTGCCGACTGCTTGATGTAGCGTTTTTGCGTGTCGAAGTCGATGTAGAACAGGCCGTAGCGCTTGTTATAGCCATTGGCCCACGAGAACTGGTCCTGCAGGCTCCAGATAAAGTAGCCCTGGACGTCGACGCCCTCGGCTCGCGCCTGGAGCACCTTCTCCATGTGCTGGTCGACAAAGTCGATGCGCTCGGGATCGGCGACGATGCCGTTTGCGTCGGGCTCGGGGTCCTTGTGGCCCAGGCCGTTTTCGGTGATATAGATGACGGGGAGGTTGGGATAGGTGGCGCTGATGTGCTTGAGCGTGTCGTAGAGGCCTTGCGGGTAGATGAGCCAATCCCAGTCGGTGGTGGGGATACCCGGCATATCGACCTGCTGCCCGACGCCCTTAAACTTAAAGCACGAGGTGCCCTTGTCTCCGGTGCCGTTAAAGCTGTTGGTTGACTCGCCATCGTAGGCGGCGATAAACGCCGACTGATAGTAGTTGAGGCCGAACATATCGTTGCGGGGCGCCGCCTTGGCGAGCTCCTCCATGTCGCTGTCCTCAACCGTAAGTGTGGCGTTGTTGGCACGCAGAATCTCGTTGATGAGTGAGAGGGTGCGCGCGGAGTAGTGACCCAGGAAGGCGCCGTCCATGATGAAGTCGGTGTAGAAGGCGTTGTACAGGTCGGCGGCGTGCTGGTCGGCGGGCGAGTCGGTGGCAGGATATGCCGGCGTCAGGACGTTGACCATGCCAATGCGTCCGCCCAGGTGCTCGGTCTCGTCAAGATCCTTATACAGGTTGACGGCGCGGGCGTGGGCAACGAGCTCGTTGTGCTGGCTCTGGATGCCGCTCGTCACATCAAAGTGATGGTTGGGCGGGAAGTTGCCTTGGATGTATTGGGAGTGCGAGAGGCTGATGAGCTCGTTGATGGTGAACCAATTCTTGACCTCGCGGAACTCGCGGAAGCAGAACTCGGCATAGCGCACATAGGCGTCGACGGTCTTGCGGTTGAGCCAGTCGCCCTGGTTGAACAGGGCGGCGGGGGAGTCAAAGTGATGCAGGGACACATAGGGCTCGACGCCATACTTTTTGCAGCAGGCGAACAGCTCGTGGTAGTGCTTAACGCCCTCGGCGAGGGGTTCGGCATCGTCGCCGTTGGGGAAGATGCGGGTCCAGGCGATGGACACACGAATGGCGTTGAGTCCATGCTCGGCAGAAAGGCGGATATCCTCCTCGTAGCGGTTGTAGAAATCACTGGCCGGGTCGGGCAAAAAGCGACCCTGGGCGACAAGGTAATCGTCCCACATGGTCTTACCCTTGCCTGCCACCTTCGTGGAACCTTCCGTTTGGTACGCGGCGGTTGCGGCGCCCCAAACAAAGCCCTTCGGCAGCTGCTGTACGCGGTTTAGCAAAGACATATGCATACACCCTCTCGTCTCGCTGTTCGATATTGTGCGTTTGCGCTCAGGAGGCTCCCTGGTTAGCGTTCAGCGGTGAAAAAGCCCGATAAACACTATCTTAAAATGATTAGAACCAAAATGAGCACATGAACATTTGACAATGAGCACGTTAACAACCAGCTGGGATGTATAGAAACAAAACAACTTCAAACAGCCGCGAACGGTTGTATTTGTTCGGTAAGCGGTTTTGATTGACAGAAGTTTTCATGTTGTGGTATATGGCTCGGGTATCATGAGCACGTTATCAATGTATGTACGATGCGCCATGGGCGCGGGGAATAGTTGGGAAGCAGGTTAGCGTGGAAGGCATGGATCAGCAGACAAGGAATGGTCGTTCGGCGAGCGCGGCAGAGGTTGCGGCGCTCGCTGGCGTGAGCCGCCAGACTGTGTCTCGCGTGGTCAACGGTATGCCCAACGTGACGGAAAAGACGCGCAAGCGTGTGCTGGCCGCCATGGAAGAGCTGGGCTTTCGTCCCAATTTTGCTGGAGCGGCGTTGCGCGGCGGGTCGTATCGTTCTATTGGCCTGTGCATGTACAACATCACACGTGTCGGTAACCTGGCGACGCTCGAGGGTATCATGCAAGCGGCGCGCGAGCACGATTTTGCCGTCACTATGATCGAGATGGGCGGCGACAAGCCCTATGCACTTGCCGATGCCTCGCGCCGCATGGTCGAGCGACCCGTCGACGGCATGATTCTCAACATGAACCGCATGGCTCCCGATTTTGAGGAGTTTGTTCCCCAGCCGGGAGTGCGAACGGTCATCCTGTCCATGTATGCGCATCCGCGCTGCACGACGATCGACTCCGACCAGTATGGTTCGTGCGAGCTGTTGACCAATTATCTGCTGGAACATGGTCACTCGAATATGCGGTTTGTGGCGGGTCCGGAAAACTCGATTTCCTCGCGTTTTCGTGAGGCCGGTTGGCGCGATACGCTGGGTCGTGCTCATGTCGATGCCGCTCCGATGCTGCGTGGCGATTGGAGTGCGGACAGTGGGTACGCCATGGGCGAGCGGATTGCGGCCGAGGTGCTTGCCGGCGGGTCGCAGGCGCCGACTGCCGTGCTTGCGGCAAATGACCAGATGGCGCTGGGCGTTATCGCCGCGCTCGAGAACGCGGGCCTGTCCGTGCCCGACGACGTGAGCGTGGTTGGTATCGACGACGCACTCGAGGGACTTGTTCCTCACAATCGACTGACGACGCTGCGATTTGATTTGCGCGGTGTCGGTAAGCTTGCGTTTGAGGCGGCGATTGGAGAGAGCTCGTCTATCGAGGCGATTCATGTGCCGAGTACGCTGGTCGAACGCTCGACTGTTAGGGACATACGGGGTTAGGTCCTACTCCGTTTGTCTCGATTTGTAACAGGTAGACGGTCAAAAGCGGGCTACGTGTTACAGATTTAGATTCTTCGGAAAGAGCAATCCTGTTCGTCTCAATCTGTAACAGCTAGGACCAAAAAACTCGGCTAGATGTTACAGATCGAGACAAACGGCTCCCGACCAGCCCAAAAACAAAAAGACCGGGGGCGGCGCGCCGTGTGACGTGCCGCCCCCGGCTGAGAAATGGGGACAGGTTGTGTGAGCGGGCAACCCCGCCAGCCGCTAGTCCAGACGACGGGTCTGCGCCACGTGCTTATACCAGTATGCGCTTGCCTTGGGCGTGCGCTTCTGGGTTTCAAAGTCAACGTAGAAGAAGCCATAGCGCTTGTTGTAGCCATTGGTCCAGGAGAACTGATCCTGCAGGCTCCACAGGAAGTAGCCGCCCACGTTGACGCCCACCTCCATGGCCTTGAGCAACCAGCGCAGGTGCTGCTCGATGTAGTCGATGCGCGGCTGGTCGTCCACAAAGCCGTCTTTGTAGGGGTCCTTGTAGCCCATGCCGTTCTCGGTGATGAAGATCTGCTTGTAGTTGGGGTAGCGCTGCTTAATGTAGACGAGCAGATCGAACAGGCCCTCGGGATAGATGATCCAGTCCCAGTCGGTGGTGGGGACGCCGGGCTTGTTCACATGCTCGCCAATGCCCTTAACGCGCCAGCGGCCAGTGCCCTTCTCGCCCGTACCGTTGTGGTGCAGGTCGTTCTCGCCATCGTAGGCCTTCAAGAAGCGGCACTGGTAGTTGTTAACGCCCAGGTAGTCGTTGTAGAGCGCGGCCTCGCGCATGATTTCCAGATCCTCGTCTAGGATCTCGATGGTGCCGCCCGAGACGGCAGCCAAGCGGTTGGCGCACTCGAGGGTGTCGGGCGCGTAGTCGCCGCGGAAGGTGGCGTCGAGCAAGAACTGGTTCTGCAGCACGTGCTCGTTGTTGGCGGCTTTGATGTCGGCGGGGTCGTTCTCGTTGAGCGGATACTTAAACTCCAGCGACTGGATGACGCCGATCTTGCCCTTAAAACCGCCGTTGTGGAAGGCCAGTACTGCCTTGGCGTGGGCGAGCATCATGTTGTGCTCGCACTGGAAGGCTTCGGCCAGATGCGCCTTGACGCCACCGGGGAAGGTGCCCTCGATGTAGGTGTTGGAGGCGTCGGCCCAGATCTCGTTAAAGGTGAACCAGTAGGTTACCTGGTCGGCGTACTCCTTAAAGCAGAAGGTGGCAAAGTCCACAAAGGCATCGATGGTCTCGCGGTTGAGGAAGTCGCCCTTCTCAAAGAGGGCAAGCGGCGTGTCGAAGTGATGCAGCGTGACAAACGGCTCAACGTGGTGCTTGTGGCACTCGGCGAAGAGATCGTGGTAGAACTGCACGCCCTCGGGGTTGATCTCGCCGGTGCCGTTGGGGAAGATGCGGCTCCAGGCAATGGAGAGGCGAATGCCGTTGATGCCGAACTCCTCGCACAGCTCCAGATCGACGGGGTACTGGTTGTAGAAGTCCGAAGCGGGATCGGGGGAAAAGCGCCCCTGGGCCTCCAAGAAGTCGTCCCAGGCGACTTTGCCCTTACCGTGGGTGCGGGTCTCGCCCTCTACCTGGTAAGCAGCAGTGGCGCCGCCAAAGACAAAGCCCTCGGGAAACTGCGCAGGCGGGTTGGTGACGCTAGCGGGGTTAACGGACATGATGATCCAATCGTCTAAATCGAAGGGCCAGCCGGTCTTGGATGGTCGGCTGGCCCTAAGCGTTACTTACTTCGAAAGCTGTTCACTCACGAAGGCGAGAGACTTGTCGCCGTCCTGGGAGAGCTCGATGTACTGCTTGCCACGGCAGGCGACGCACTTGTTGCCCACGCGCTCGCAGTCCTTCTGCAGGTCGGCCAAGTAGCTGGCAGCCTGCGGGGCCAGGACGACCAGATCAAAGTCGGGGAGCATGTCCACGTGGTTGCCATATGCCTCGGCAGCGGTCTCAAGGTTAATGCCGCGCTCCTTGGCAGCCTTGGCCAGCGCGTTGGCGAGCAGGCCCGAGGTGCCGCCACCCTGGCAGAGCACGAGCACGCGCTTGCCGTTGAGGTCGCTGGCGGTCGTTGCCTCGGCAGCGGGTGCTGCGGGAACGGCGGGGGTATCGGACTTCACGGCCTCGGCAGCAGCGCCGGCGGCAACGCTCTTGGCGTCGGCCTTGCCCTGGAAGGCATCGTTGAGCTTGGCAGCCTTTGCGGCGTTCTTGGCGGCGAGCTCCTCCTGGGAGATCTCGGCCTCCTCGGTGCACTTCTGGGCGTCGTAGGCACGGAAGAACGGATAGTACAGAACAAAGTCGACGACCAGGATAAGGGCGAGCATCACAAAGGCGAGCGGCTGAAAGCCCAAGCCCATGATGGTGCCGATGGGGCCGGGGACAGTCCAAGGCAGGGTGTACATAAAGCCGTTCATGCCCAAGAAGTCGATAAAGATCTTGAGGATCCAGATGTTGGCGATCGGGGCAAAGACGAACGGGACAAAGAAGACGGGGTTGAGCACGATGGGCGCGGCGAACAGCAGCGGCTCGTTAACGGCAAAGCACACGGGGACGATAGCGGCCTTACCGACGGCGCGCATCTCCTGGGACTTGGCCAGGAAGCAGAACATAAAGACCAGGACGAGCGTGGCGCCGGTGCCGCCCATGCAGACGACGAAGTACTGGGCACCCTGGGTCAGGACAGCGGAAGCGTGCTGGCCAGCCTGGAACGCAGCCAGGTTGTCGGTCATGTTGGCAACGAGGGCGGCGGCGATGGCGGGCTCGACGATCGAGGGGCCGTGGACGCCGACGAACCAGAACAGGCTCATGGCGCCGTAGATCACAGCGAGACCGATATAGCCGTCGGCAGCGGTGAACAGGGGCTGGAACACCTGGATGACGCCCTGGGCAAAGCAGAAGCCAAAGGCAGCGCGGAAGACGATGTCAAAGACCCAAAAGACGGCGATGCAGACGGAGAAGGGGATGATGTCCTTAAAGGTCTGCGAGATGTTGGGCGGAACCTGCTCGGGCATCTTGACGGTGATGTTGCGCTTGATAAAGAACTTGTAGATGATGCCGGTCACAAACGCAGCGATGAAGGCAGTCAGCAGGCCCTTGGAACCAAGGTAGGTGGTGTTGAAGCCGCTGGCGGCGTCCGTGGCGATGGTGTCGCTCGAAAGGAGCAAGAAGCCGATGATGGCCGCGCACATGCATGAGATAAAGTTGATCTGGTTGTTCTTGGGCAGGTCGCGGTTCTGAGCGTCGGCGAAGTGCTTGGCGGTGGTGGCGGCACAGGCGATTGCCAGGATGCCCATGGAGTAGTTGTAGCACTTCCACAGGGCGTTGTTGATGTCATCGGGCCAGTAGAAACCCCAGATGTTGGGGACCGAGGCTACGAGGCAGAAGATGGACGAGAAGATGATGATGGGGATGACGGAGATAAAACCGTCGCGGATCGCCTTGAGGTACTTGTTGCGGGCGATCGCGTTGAAAAAGGGCTGGCCCTTTTCGATAGTGGCGATGAGTTGCTCCATGCAAAGCTCCTAAGAGTCGGTGGGTTAGCAACGATGGTAGCTTTTGACGTTCGGTTGCCAAAATGTTGACGTTGCCATTTTGCGACACAAAAAAAGACGCGAACCGGTGGTTCCTGTGCCTGCGAACCGTCGATTCTTTGTGCGCAAACGTTTGAGCCGCCCGGTGGCTCTGTGTTTGCACAATGGCAACGTTAACATTTGGGCGACAAAAGCCGTTCGGGGAAGCAGAAATGTCGGTGAACGGTAGGTTTTGGGTGGTAAGCGTATTGCAGAGGCGGCGTTAGATATACTTGAAGGCGTTTAATATGACTGCGCAGGATGCCGTCAATGGCATCGTTGACACGGAAAGATCGACCAATGGCCGCTGTTAAAAAATCGGTTTCCGTTAAGGACGTGGCGCGTCTCGCGGGCGTCTCGGAGCAGACAGTCTCGCGTACGGTGCACGATTCACCCAGCGTGCGCCCCGAGACCAAGGAGCGCGTGCGTGCCGCCATGCGCGAGCTGGGGTATCGCCCCAATTTTGCCGGTCGATCGCTGCGCCGTGGCAAGTTTAAGACCGTCGGCGTCGCCATGTTCAACATTACCGGTACAGGCAACCTCGACCGTATGGAGGGCTTTGCTGCCGCCGCCGATAAGCACGGATACGCCATTACCCTCACGAAAGTAGATGGGCATCCGTATACCCTCGAGAGCGCATCGTCGCGCATGAGCGCACTGCCGGTGGATGGCATGGTCGTGATCATGAATCGCATGCCGGCGGACTTTGGAACCTTCGAGCCACTGCCCGGCATGCAGACAGTGCTCGTTACGATGTTGGAGCACCCGCTCTGTTCAACGGTCGATAACGACCAGTTCGATTGCTCGCGCCAGGTTGTCGAGTACTTGCTGAGGCAGGGGCACAAGACCGTGCATTTCATCTCGTGTCCCGAGCGCTCGCTTTCGGGCATGCAACGCGAGGAAGGCTGGCGCGAGACATTGCACGCACATGGTATTGAGCCGCCGCGACTCGTTCGTGGCGATTGGACGGCACAGAGCGGGTATGCTGCCGGTCAGGCTCTGGCGGACGATCCGACCTGTACGGCCATTTATGCTTCTAACGACGCCATGGCCTACGGCTGCATTCGCGGACTCGAGTCGCGCGGAAAGCACGTGCCCGAGGACGTTAGTGTGGTGGGTGTTGATGACAGTCTGGGCGACATCGTGCCCGATCGTCGCCTGGCCACCGTGCGCTTTGACAACAGGCGCGTCGGCATGTGGGCGGTCGACAAGATCGCCGGCGCCGAGGGCGTTGTGTCTGGCGTGGAGCACATGCTGATCCCCGGCGTGCTCGTGGAGGGCGATACGGTACGCGATTTGCGTTAGGGTGCGGTCCTGTTTGGGTTTCCGCTAATCATGTTTGATATTGTTCGAAATGGTTTGGAAACCGTTCACGGACGAAAAAAGACCGTTCACGGCTCGAAATAACGGTTTGCATTGTTCCTTTTTGTTTGAATGTTATTGTTTCTGTCATACACAGCGCAGCGCGTATGCCCGGACGCGATGCTCTCCGTTGGTTCATATGTGAAAGGAACGCAATATGGCAACCAAAGAAGAAATCTCGATGGTTGGATTCGAGATTGTCGCATACGCAGGTGACGCCCAGACCGATCTGCTTGCAGCGCTCGATGCTGCTCGCGAGGGTGATTTTGAGAAGGCCGAGCAGCTGCACAAGGATGCCAGCGATGCGCTCATCGGTGCCCACGACACGCAGACCAAACTGCTTTCGCAGGAGGCCGGCGGTGGCGAGATGGAGATGACCTTCATCATGGCTCATGCTCAGGACACTCTCATGACCACTATGATTCTGGAGAAGCAGGCCCGCTTTACCATCGATGCCTACAAGCGCATCGCCGAGCTCGAGGCCAAGCTCGCCTAACGAGTCCGCACAATCAAGTCCCCTTCCAAAAGCTCTGCCGCTACCCGCGGCAGGGCTTTTTCTGTCCTCCTCCAAGTTGCGGTGAAATGGGGACTGAATAGGGGCCGGCGGGCGCAAAACAATCCCTATTCCACCGCAACTCATCCCGAGACAGTCATTGGGGACGTTCTTAAACGACTAGTCGTTGGGGGGGCAGTCTTGGTGCGCTCCGTTCGTCCTCCCGTTCGATTTTTGCTCGGTGGGTATACTTCCTTTCGCATTAAACGCCGGACTGAGGAGGTATCCAAATGCCGGACAATGGATCGATTCAAAAGAGAGGCACGCACGAGATGGCTCATGGGCGTCCTGTCCAGATAACCGAGCACACGACGGTAACCGAGCTGCAGCCCAGCCTGTCCGATGTCGTGTGCGCAAACAAAAAGCTGCAGATTGGCTTTATCGTTGCGCTCGTAGTACTGGCGCTGCTGTCGGGCTTTGTAGCTCGTCCGCATTTCGCCGATACCAAAACTTGGGACTCCACCATCGAGGTCATCGATCAAAAGAAAGGTAACGTACTGGCGCTCACGACCTCGTGCGTGGCGCTGTCTGCGGGTATTACCGCGCTGCCGGGTGATACGGGTACGCCGGTTGCCGAGCAGCTCGCGCAGCTTTCGGGTAACTTGGGTATCGTGCTTGCCGTGCTCTACCTCGAGAAATACCTGCTGACCATTTTGTGGTCGGTTGGTCTGGGCATCCTGATCCCGTTCTCGTTCGTACTCTTCGCGGTGTCGCTTGGCATTCACGGACGCTGGAGCACCAGCGCCGTCCTTCGTCGCGTGGCGACGCGCGTGCTGGTGGTCGCCATGATCGGCATGGCGTTGGTGCCTGCAAGTGTATGGGTGTCGCAAAAGGTCGACGAAACGTATCGAGTGAGCATCGAAGCGGCTGAGCAAAAGGCGACTGACGCTGCGAGTGCGGAAGATAGCGATAACTCCAAGGCAAGCAAGAAAAAGGTCGAGTCCACAGAGTCCAAGAACGTGCTTGAGCAGCTTGCCGACGGCGCCTCGGGTCTTGTCACGTCGGTGACCAGCGGCGCCAAGCAGATGACCGATGAGATTGTGCAACAGGTGACCGATCTGATCGAAGGCGTCATCGTGATGATCGTGACCTCGTGTGTTATCCCATTGCTGGTGCTCGCGGCGTTTTTGTGGCTGGGGCACGTGTTGCTGGGGATTGATATTTCCGGTCCAGCGAACTATTTGACGGGTCGTTTCTTGAGCGCTCCGTCCAAGCACGCCAAAAAGGGAGGGCAGTCCGAGTAGCTAAAACAGCTGTATATACCAGGGCATACCGCCGAAGGGCGGCCGAGATGCGTTCTCGGCCGCCTTTTTGTTTGTTGAATACGTGGTAAGCCCGGCCGTTCCTGATCCCAAACGGTCAACAATCATCCGTGAACGGTCTTTGTTCAAAAAAGAACAAAGACAAACAAATAGTTGTTGCAGTCGATGTTCGAATGTGTTCAAATAAACATGAACAGTGAAGAACCGCACATTCAGATGCCCGGACCTGATCGCGATTCAACACTTCCAAACAGAAACTACGCGCCAGCGTATCTCTCAAGGAGGATGTCATGAGGGTTGTAATCGCTTCCGATGCCGACGGTATGTCGATGAAGGAGTCCATCAAGGAGATGCTCATCGCCGACGGTCACGAGGTCGTCGACTATTCCGAGACCCCTGCCGCGGACTTTGTCGATTCCGCGACCGCCGTTGCCAAGGACCTGCTGGAGCACAAGGATTCCCAGGGCTTCGCATTCGATAAGTACGGCGTCGGCTCCTATATGGCCGCCGTTAAGATCAAGGGCATGGTCGTCGCCAACATTTCCGATGAGCGTTCCGCTTACATGACCCGCGAGCACAACGGCTCGCGCATGGTCACCATGGGCCCGGGCGTTGTGGGCACCGAGGTCGCCAAGAAGATCGCCCGCGAGTTCCTGCGTGCCCAGTACGCCGGCGGCCGTCACCAGATCCGTGTCGACATGCTCAACAAGATGGCCTAACGAGAGCCACCGAGAACTCGAACTTCTACCTCAACTTGTGAATTCAGACGAAAGGACGTTCTGATGAAGAAGACCATCGCAATCGGTTGCGACCATATCGTTACGGACGAGAAGATCTATCTGGCCGACCGCCTGGAGCAGGCTGGCTACAAGGTGCTCGACTGCGGCACCTACAGCCACACCCGTACGCACTATCCCATCTACGGTAAGGCCGTGGGCGAGGCTGTTGCCAGCGGCAAGGCTGACTTTGGCGTGGCCCTGTGCGGCACCGGCATCGGCATCACTAACGCCGTCAACAAGGTTCCCGGCGCCCGCTGCGCCCTGGTTCGCGACATGACCTCTGCCCTGTATGCCCGTCGCGAGCTCAACGCCAACATCGTGGGCTTTGGCGGCAAGATCACCGGCGAGTTCCTGATGGCCGACATTATGCTTGCCTTCCTGGAGGAGCCCTACGAGAAGACCCCCGAGCACGATGCCCTGATCGCCAAGATCGATGCCTGCAACAAGGCCGACGCCGAGGCTCAGGCTGACCCGCACTTCTTTGACGAGTTCCTGGAGAAGTGGGACCGCGGCGAATACCATGATTAGCGGGTATCCGGCGTAATTAACTAGCCCGTTGACGGCTCGCGTTTCTGTGAGGGGGCGCGGGCCGGTTTTCTATCGGCCCTATTGACTTGGCGGGCTGTCGTAAGAAAGGGAAGGCTCCTATGGAGTTTGTTCTTGATAACGGTTCTATCCGCGTAGCACTGAGCACGGCGGGCGGGTCGTTCACTTCTATTGCGGCTAACGGCCGTGAGTACCTGTGGCAGGGTGATTCTTCGGTCTGGTCGGGCCAGGCACCCATTTGCTTCCCGATCTGCGGCGGCCTTCGTGACGGTCGCGCGATGACTATGGGTGGTCGCGAGGTCAAGCTCGCCCGCCATGGTTTTGCCCGCAAGCAGGAGTGGAAGCTCGAGAAGCAGAGTGACAACATGGTTGCGCTGAGCCTAAGCTCTGCCGACCATGCCGAGTTGCTCGAGCAGTACCCGTATCCGTTTAAGATCGTTGCTCGTTACACGATCGATTCGGAAAAGGTGGCCGTGTCGTACGAGGTGACCAATGAGGGCATCGAGGATATGCCATTCTTTGTGGGTGGTCACCCCGGCTTTAAGTGCCCGCTCGACGAGGGCGAGTCCTACGACGACTATGAACTTCGTTTCGATCAGCGTGAGGCGACCGAGCTTTGCACCGCTGTTCCCTCCACAGGCCTGATCGATGTCGAGCACCGTAGCAAGAACCCGATGGTCGGCCACGATCTGCCGCTTACCCATGAGCTCTTCGACTTCGCCGAGACCATCTTTGATGTGCTCGAGAGCCACGTGGTTACGCTGACCAAGAAAACCGAGGACAAGGGCGTGCGCCTGACGTTCCCCGATATGCCGTACCTGATTGTGTGGAGCAAGCCCGAGGGCGACTTTGTGGCTGTTGAACCGTGGGGTGGTCTGTCCACCTGCTCCGACGAGGACGATATTCTGGAGCACAAGCGTGGCTGCCTGGTTGCCAAGCCGGGGGAGGCCGTCACCCGCGGCTTTGAGATCGAGATCCTTTAACGAGCTATCGTATGTTTGGGGCCGCGCGTGTCGTGCCCCGGAAACAGGAGTTCAATATGATTCTGACCGTTACCATGAACCCGTCGATTGATACGCGCTATCAGCTCGACAAGTTGATCATCGACGACGTGAACCGTGTGACGCCCGAAAAGACCGCTGGCGGCAAGGGCCTCAACGTGAGTCGCGTGCTGCTGCAGCTGGGTGACGACGTGCTCGCGACCGGTCTGCTCGGCGGACACATGGGTGCCTATATGGCCGAGCTCATGGATGCCGATGGCGTCAAGAACGACTTTGTGCCCATCGCCGGTGAGACGCGCATTTGCCTGAATATTCTGCACGAGGGTAATCAGACCGAGCTGCTGGAGAGCGGCCCGCAGATCGCTCCGGCCGAGCTCGAGGCCTTTACGGCCAAGTTTGCCGAGCTTGCAGCGAAGGCGGACGTTGTGACGCTTTCGGGCTCGCTGCCGCGTGGCGTCGATGCCGGCTACTATGCCGAGCTCGTCAAGATTGCCGAGGAGGCGGGCGCCAAGGTGCTGCTCGATACCTCGGGTGCATCGCTGGAGGCCGCGCTGGAGTCCGACGCTAAGCCTGAGCTCGTAAAGCCCAACCTGACCGAGATTAACGGCCTGCTGGGTACGTCCTTTACGACTGATGATGTCGATGCCCTGCGCGAGGCGCTTGCCGCCGATGACCGTTTTGCTGGTATCCCCTGGGTTGTCGTTTCGATGGGCGCTGCCGGTTCGGTTGGCTTCCATGAGGGTCGCGCGTTCCGCGCCAAGACGCCCGCGATTGCGGCTGTGAACGCTACGGGTTCCGGCGACTCGACCATCGCCGGCTTTGCGCATGCCATTGCTGCCGGCGCCGACGACGTCACGGTGCTCAAGACCGCCAATACCTGCGGCAAGCTCAACGCCATGGATCCCAAGACCGGCCACCTGGTCATGGACCGCTGGGACGAGGTCTACAGCAACGTTGAGGTCGTAGAGCTGTAGCGGTTGCGACTCCTAATAGAATGAGCGTGGATAATCTCCCGCTTTTGGTGCCCATACGAGTTCAAAGTGGGGGATTTTCCACGCTCGAGTCATTAGTCGTTGGGGACGTTCTTGTTTGACTAGTCGTTTAAGAACGTCCCCAATGACTACACTCAAAAACGGCGCCCGCCGGCAACATCGCCGACGGGCGCCGTGGTCGTGTAGGCGCTATTTGTTAAGTGCGTGCGTTCGAGCTCGCTGCTACAGCGAGTTGATGAAGCGCTGCTGGGCGGCGCGGCCGGCTTCGTCCCACTTGAAGACGCCGGCGTTGTCGAGCACGTGGCCAAACACCACGCCCACCTCCTCGTGCAGGATGTCGATGGCGTTATCCGCCGTAAGCTCATCGGCGCGGCGGGCATAGACATCCTCGGCCCATGCGGTGTGGCTGCGGCAAAGGTCGTCGCCCTCGAGCGCGCCAGCAAGGTCGTAGCTGGCATCGGCCTTGGCCGCCAGCAAGTGCTCGCGGACAGCGCCGAGCTCGGGAACCAAGCGCGGCGGCAAAATGGCCAGGCCCATGACCTCGATCAGGCCGATGTTCTCCTTCTTAATATGGTGGTACTCGGCATGCGGGTGGAATACGCCCAGCGGATGCTCGTCGGTCGTGATGTTGCAGCGAAGCGCGAGGTAAGCCTCGTAGATCTCGCCGCCGGCATTGCCGCGGGAGTCGACGCGGCGGATGACGGGCGTCACGGTGTTGTGCGCCACGCCGTCGGCTGTGTGCGCGATGACGCCCACCGACTCATCGGTCCACTCGCGCCAGGCAAGGATAATCTTCTCGGCGGCGTCGAGCAGCTGGGCGCGGTCGTGCGAGCGCAGTCGCAGCACCGAAAGCGGCCACTGCAACACGGTACCGCTGACCTGGTCAAAGCCGGGCACGCTAAACTGCGAGACCTCGGCGGCGTGCATCATGGGGAACTCGTGCGCGCCGCCCTGGAAGTGGTCATGCGACAGAATCGAGCCGCCCACGATGGGCAGGTCGGCGTTGGAACCGATGAAGTAGTGCGGGAACAGGTCCACAAAATCGAGCAGGCAGGTCAGTCCCTTACGGTCGACGTGCATCGGGCGATGCTCGGAGCTCATGGCAATGCAGTGCTCGTTAAAGTACGCATACGGGCTGTACTGGAAGCCCCAGCGCTCGCCGTTGAGCTGAATGGGGATAACGCGCAGATTCTGGCGGGCGGGGTGAGCACCGCCGTCGGCTGCGGCAGAGCGTCCGGGATAGCCCTCGTTTTCGATGCAGAGCTGGCAGGCGGGATACTTCTCGCCCGTGTTCTTGGCTGCACCTGCCGCGGCGATATCGCGCGGGTCCTTCTCGGGCTTCGACAGGTTGATAGTGATCTCGAGGTCGCCCCAGTTGGTGGGGGTGCTCCATTTGATGTTGCGCGCGATGGCGGCGCGGCGCACGTAGCCGGCGTCGCAGCACAGACCGTAGAACCAGTCGGTCGCGGCGCGGGGCTCGTTGATGCCCATGCGGCCGTTGAACTCCTCGTTTACAACCGAAGGCCTCGGCATGAGCGCGCCCATAATGCGCATGGCAATGCGGTCGCGGCCAGACGCCGTGTCCTCGGCGGCGCCGTTGGCAACGGCAGCCTCGGCAAGCGCAGCAAGCGTGCCCTCCAGGTCAAAGTTGGGCAGGGTATCGGGGTGCAAGAGCGAGAGTTTCTCGACCTGGAGCGCCCAGGCCATGTCGAGCGCCGGGCCCGTAGCACCGATGCACTCGAGAATGGTGTTATACGCCCAGATGCGATCGTCCTGGCCGATCATCGATCGGTGGATAGCGTACTCGATCAGGTTCTGCGCGGCCTCGCGCACGTCAGTCATTACAGCCATGCCGCGTAAGCCCCCTTGTCAGAAATTGCGTAGTGGCGGGCAGAGCCCTCGCCCAGCCAGCCGTTCATCTTGGTGATAAAGGTGTCGACCAGGTCGAGCGGCACGAAGGCCTGGATGGTGCCACCAAAGCCGCCACCGTGGATACGGACGGCGCCGCGGCCGTCGAGCACGTGCTCGGCCAGTGCCAGGGCATACATCGAAGGCTGCTCGGAGCCCAGCTTGGCAACGACATTCTGCAGGTACATGGCGGAGCTGGCGCCGGACTCGCGCGTCAGGACCAGGAACTGGTCGATGTCGCCGGCGTTCAGGGCAGCCCAGCGCTTATCGACCAGGCCGTTTTCGTACCAGTAGTGAACGGCGCGCAGGCAGGCGCGGTCGCCCAGCTTGGCGCGCAGCTCGGGGAGCTTGGCGTCAAAGTCCGCCACGTTTACCTCGCACAGGCGTGCCTTGCCAAACTCGGCAGCGACGTCCTGCATCTCGCGCGGAACGGCGGCGTAGTCGTCGGTGGCGGCCACGTGGTCGGCACCGACCTTAACGAGCACGAGCGCATAACCGTGATCCTCAAAGTTGAGCTCGAGCTTCTGGGTTTTAGGCTGAGCCTGATCCTCAAAGTCCATGTAGGCGAGGCCGCCCAAGCAAACGGCGGCCTGGTCCATCAGACCGCAGGGCTTGCCGTAATAGTTGTTCTCGGTGCGCTGGCTCATCTGGGCGAGCGCGACGGGTTCGATGGCGGGTGCGTCCCAGAGCGTCTCCATGGCGCGACCGTATGCCGCCTCGACAGCAGCGGAGCTCGAAAGACCGCCGCCCGAGGGGACGGAGCAGGTGAAGGCAAAGTCGAAGCCCTGGGGCTCAACGCCCAGAGCAGCGATTTCGTGGGCCATGCCGCGGACGAGGCTCGCGGACGTGCCCTTCTCGGACTCCTGAACGTCTAGCGTGTCGAGCGCGATTTCAAACGTGGGATAGCCCTCGTCGGCTACGCGAACCTTGTTGGAATCGGTTGCCACGGCGATGCCGTCGACGGCGACATCGAGCGAGCCGGCGATAACGTGGCCACCCTCGTGGTCAGTGTGGTTGCCGCTGATCTCGGAGCGGCCGGGCGCGTGCACGTAGAGCACCTGGCGGTCGCCGATGGGGCCAAACTCCTCCTCGAACAGCTTGGTGAGCGTGGCGAGTGTCTTTTTGTCGGGGTTGGTCATGGGAGTCCTTTCCTTGGCGCGCACGGGTGAGTTTTGCGTCGTTATGAGTACGTTAACAACTTGAAGCGGCATGAACCCAAGTGTTCACGATACCGCACGTTACGGGCTATGTTAACGTACTCATAACACATCGCTTGTCACTTTTTGAGAATCTGGTAATCGGTAGAAATTCAGCCGTGAACGGTACTGCCGTATGGACTTATAAAGCAGAAGAGATGCAGATAGAAAAAGTAGAGTACGTTAACATGCGTCCGACGATAGCGGGCCTCGGCGCGGGATGTATTTCTGCCCGGGCCGGCATTCACGCTATTCAGATCTCGCAAGGGTGAAGGTGATCCTGTGGCAAGGCGCCCGTCCAACGATACCAGTTCGCGTCCGGTCTCCATGGCCGACGTCGCCCGCGCTGCCGGCGTTTCGCAGCAGACGGTTTCGCGCGTCGCCAACGGCTTGCCTAACGTTAACGAGCAGACGCGCCAGCGCGTACAGGCCGCTATGCAAAAGCTCGGCTTTCGTCCGAGTTATGCCGGTCGCTCGCTGCGCGACGGCCGTTATCATTCGGTCGGCCTGTGCGTCAACGATGTCACCAAGTTCGGCAACCTCTCAATGATCGACGGCATCGCCAGCGCTGCTCGCGAGCATAATTGCGCCATCACGCTGGTCGAGATGTCCAAGACCGAGGAGTTTTCGCTTGCCGAGGCCACGCGTCGTATGGCCGCATTGCCGGTGGACGGCATCATCATCGGTATGAGTCGCATGGCGCCCGATTTTGAGACGTTTGATCCACTGCCGGGCATTGGCACGGTCATCGTTACCATGTACGCGCACCCGCGGGTGACCACGGTCGACTCCGATCATTACGGCTGCTCGCTATTGCTTATGGATCACCTGTTTGAGCTAGGGCACGAGCAGATTCGCTATATTGGCGGCCCGTCATTCTCGGTCGACGAGCAATTTCGTCGCGCCGGTTGGCAGGATGCACTCGAGCGTAAACACATCGAGCCGGCAGAGCCGCTCGAGGGCGACTGGTCTGCCAACAGCGGCTACGAGGCCGGCAGGTACCTGGCCGAGCACGATCGCACCATGACGGCGATTTACGCGGCAAACGACCAGATGGCAAATGGCGCGATTGCAGCGCTGCGCGATAGCGGTCTGCGCGTGCCCGAGGACGTGAGCGTGGTGGGCGTCGACGATTCGCTCGATGATTTTGTGGCACACAACGAGCTCACGACCGTTCGATTCGATTTGCATCAGCGTGGACGCGAGGTGTTCGAGCACGCGGTTCCCAAGGCGGGGGCAACGGACAAAACCGTTGCCATTCGTATTCCCGGCCAGCTTATCGTTCGACATACCACGGCAGCTCCGCGCACATAGTTTTTGCAGGTCAATGGCGATATATTCCGCCTCAATAACAATCGATAAGGATGCTGGCAGATAGCCGTGGCTATGAAGACGAGTGCTATGATAGACGGGTTCTTTTGTCTATCTAGGAGGCTTTGCCTGATGGAGATCACCAAGGATATCCGCTACATCGGTGTCGACGATCACGACATTGACCTGTTCGAGGGCCAGTACGACGTGTCCGAGAACGGTATGGCATACAACAGCTATGTTATCTTGGGCGATAAAATCGCCGTCGCCGATTCGGTCGACGGTGGTTTTGTCGACGAGTGGCTCGACAACCTCGAGGTTGCGCTCGATGGACGTACGCCCGACTACCTGGTTATCCATCACATGGAGCCCGATCACTCCGCCGGTATAGCCGCCTTTATGGAGCGCTATCCCCAGGCGCAGATTGTTGCCAGCATGGGTGCTTTCCGCATGATGGTCAACTACTTTGGCACTGACTTCCCCGAGCGCAAGATGGTCGTCAAAGAGGGCGACGTTCTCGACCTGGGCGGCCACAGCCTGACCTTTATCGGCGCCCCCAACGTTCACTGGCCCGAGGTGCTCTTCTCCTACGAGTCTACCGACAAGGTGCTTTTTAGTGCCGACGGCTTTGGCAAGTTTGGCGCCAACGACATCGAGGATCCCGAGGGCTGGGCTTGCGAGGCTCGCCGCTACTACTTTGGCATCGTCGGTAAGTTCGGCAAGTTCGTGCAGGCCGTTCTCAAGAAGGCCGCCGACCTGGACATTCAGATCATCTGTCCGCTCCACGGCCCCGTGCTGACCGAGAACCTGGGCTACTACCTCGACACCTATAACACCTGGTCGAGCTATCAGCCCGAGGACGAGGGCATCACGATCGCCTATGCGAGCGTGTATGGCCATCTGAAGGCTGCCGTCGAGGAGCTCGCATCTGCGCTTGAGGCTCGCGGCCAGAAGGTCTCCGTCTTTGACCTGGCTCGCGACGACATGGCCGAGGCCGTTGAGGATGCGTTCCGCTATGACCGTCTGGTGCTCGCCTCCATCACCTATCAGGGCGAGATCTTCCCGTTCATGAGCACCTTTATCCACACGCTTGCCGAGCACGCCTATCAGAACCGTACGGTGGCGCTCGTTGAGGCCGGCTCCTGGGCGCCTGCAGCGGCCAAGATTATGACCAAGGAGCTCGAGGGTATGAAGGACATCACCCTGACGCAGAACAAGGTGACCGTGCTGGGCTCGCTCAACGACGCCTCGCGCGCTCAGATCGAGGCCCTCGCCGACGAGCTGTCCAAGTAGCGACACGTTCACTTTTGACGCTCAACCATCACAACCACCACAAAGGGGACAGGCACCTTTGTGGTGGTTTTTGTTTAAGCGCCGGCGATGACGAGGGCTGGACGTGAGCTGTCAGTGGCCTCGGCGATCGAGGTGGCGACGGCATGGTCGGGGTCACGGTCCATCACGATGGAGTCGACATCGGCAAGCTCGGCAAAGCGGTACATGCCGCGTCCGTTAACCTTGCTGGCGTCCATGAGGGCGACGCTTTGATGGGCCGCGGTGATCATAGCCGTTTTGGTCTCGGCCATCTGCGGAAAGTCGGTCGTAAAGCCGCAGCTGGGGACAAAGGCGCCGGGGCACATGACGGCCAGATCGGCATGGACCATTTGGAGCGCCTGCATAGTGAGCGGTCCGTACAAATAACGATGGCCTTTGCGCAGCGCCCCGCCCAGCATGACGACATCGACCGAGGGCATGCTTTCGTCGATGTAATCGGCGATGGTAATGTCGGCCGTGATAACGGTGATGCCGTTGCGCTGGTCGAGGAGTCGGACAAACTCGAGCGCCGTGGTGCCCGAGTCGACGAGCAGCGTGTCGCCGTCATTGACGAGCTCGATGGCGCTTTGCGCGATGGCCTGCTTGGCGGCGACGTTGACATTGATGCGGCGATCCTGCGTGGAAACAGTCAGACGCTTGTGGAGCGATACGGCGCCACCATGCGTGCGGCGCAGCTTGCCTGCTTCGGCGAGCGCGTCCAGGTCGGCGCGGGCGGTAACGGAGGACACGCCAAAGGTCTGGGCGATTTCTGCTACCTGCACCGAGGCATTATGCTCGAGCATTTCCATGATGGCGGCACGACGCTCATCGGCGAAGGCTCGGGTTGTTGCGTGGGGCATAGCTGCTCCATTCTCGGCAAAATTTGCAGGAATTGTGTTGACTCTATTTTCGTTCATTTTCTTTTTGAGTAAGAAAATACCTTTCGATTACTTACTTTTTCTATAAAAGAAAGACGCTGAACGCCCAAAATTCAATATCGAACATGTCCGCTCGGCTCAAATTCCTTCCGTTTACTTTTCAAAAACGACTGTATTGACCTGCATGGGCTCAATATCTCGCACGTGCAAAGCCGCTGAATTTCATACAATGAGCGCAGCAAAACGCAAGGTAAAACGCCTTGTGAACAACTACGCCCGATGTCCAGATGCGGGCGAGGGAGAGGAGCAAACGCTCATGGCACTTGTTACCACCGAAAAGATGCTCAAGGACGCTCAGGCCGGCCACTACGCCGTCGGCGCGTTCAACGTCGAGAACCTCGAGTTTGTTATGGCCGTTCTGGCCGCTGCCGAGGAGACCAAGTCCCCCGTCATCATGCAGACCACCCCGGGCACCATCAAGACCGCTGGTCTGGACTACTTCTACGGCATGGTCAAGGCTGCTGCCGAGCGCGCTTCCGTGCCCGTCGCTCTGCACCTCGATCACGGCGATGGCTATGACCGCTGCATGCAGGCTTTCCGCACTGGCTACACCTCTGTCATGATCGACGGTTCGCACGAGTCCTTCGAGGACAACATCGCCCTGACCAAGTCCGTCGCCGACGCTGGCCGCGCCATGGGCGTGCCCGTCGAGGCCGAGCTCGGTAAGGTTGGCGGCAAGGAGGACGACGGTCCCGCGGTTGAGGGCGAGAGCCCCTACACCGATCCGGCTGAGGCCAAGGAGTTCGTCGAGCGCACTGGCTGCACCTCTCTCGCTATTGGCGTTGGCACCAGCCACGGCGTGTACACGAGCGATCCGCACATCGAGCAGTCCGTGGTCAAGGCCATCCGCGACGCCGTCGACGTGCCGCTGGTTCTGCACGGCACCTCTGGTGTGCCCGATGAGCAGGTTGCCGAGGCTGTGAAGAACGGCATCTGCAAGGTTAACTACGCCACCGAGCTGCGTCAGGCCTACACCAAGGGCTTCATGGCCTACATGGCCGAGAACCCCGCCTGCTTCGATCCTAAGAAGCCGGCCAAGGAGGGCATGCGTGAGATCACCGAGCTGGTTAAGATCCGCATGACCAACCTCAACTCTGTGGGCAAAGCAGAGTAACAGCAAGGGTACTCTGATCCCACCGGACGGCTTGGGCGGGTCCCCGTACTTAGTTTCCAAAACGTCCTCGCGCATGAAGGCCCCCGTTGCCTCGCTTCTACGAAGCGTTGGCAACGGGGGCCTTCGCGCTGCGGAATGATTTTGGAAACTAAGTACGGGGACCCGCCCAAGCCGTCCTGCTCGATCGCCCTTGTGGCGTTGGGCGGAAAGGGGTGGGGCGTCAGGGCTTCTTTGCTGATGAGGGGTTAGTATGCCCGGGCTTGGTTGGGGAATGACTTGTTTAGGGATGCTTGGAGCTTTTCGAACGATGCTCGCAAGTTAAGATTCTGATCGGTTGAGCGTTTGGCTTTTGTGGTGGGGGAGTCGAGGAGGCCGTTTCTCTGTGTCGGGGGGAAGGAGAAAAAGTTTGCATGATTTAGGGATGGCTGCTGTGCTGCGTCATTGGAAGAATGCATGCTTATGCGGCCTCCTCGATGTCCACCAAAAGATTGCGCTCGGGGTGTGCTGCTAGGTCCCGTGCGTTGGCAGTATTATGCCGCGGCTGTTGCAAAGAAGCGCTAAAGAAAGGCTTAATGAGGTTTGACGTTGCGATGAAACCGCAGGTAAAAGCTATCGAGTAACACTCTTGAAAGATTTTGAGCTTAAGGGCTTTCTAAGGTTTATGGCGCGGATGTGGCTCGCCTGTGTGGGGCGTGTGGACGGCTCGTTCCTAGTGCTGCGGCTCTGCGGCGCGCACCTGCTCGATGACCTTTTCCATGGTGGCATCGATGCGGTCTTTCTTGAGCTCACATTCCCAGACGGTGATGGGCGTCAAGCCCATTTGGGTAAGTGCTGCCACGGCAGCGCGGTCGCGCTCGACGTTGCGACGGAACTTTGCCTCCCAAAACTCAACGTTGCGCTTGGGTTGGCTGGGGTTGCACTTGGGGCAGCGGTGCCAAAAGCAGCCGTTGACGAAGATGGCGATCTTGCGCCCGGGAAAGGCGATGTCGGGTTTTCCGGGCACCTTCCATTCCAAGCGATAACCCGTAAGGCCCGCTGCGCGCAGGCGCTGTCGTACGAGCAGCTCGGGCTTGGTGTTGGCGCGTTTGTTGCCCTTCATGGACTTTTTGATGGCGGCGCGACGGCGCACCAGTTCACGCTCGTCGGCGGAAAGGTCTGAGGTATCGATGCCGTCGAGCAGACCTGGTTTGGGGCGTTTTTTGCTACGGCGCTTAGGTGCGCGCTTGGGCTTGGTGGCGGGCTCGTCGGTCGCGGTGGCCTCGGCGTTGTTGGCAGTGCCGTTGGCCTCAAGCCGATCTTCCTTCAACTCAATCAGAGCATCGATAAGCCCTTTGTCGGCGGGCATCCACTCAACCGTGGCAAGCGAGGTGCGCGGAATCCAGCGGATATCGAGCTGGCGGTCGTGCTTCTGGGGCTCGCCAGACTCTTTAGCCAGCGAGCAGTAGTAGCACTCCATGGAGAGATGAAAATCGGGGTAGTCGTACTCAACGGTGTAGAAATCGCGCAGGTTGGTGACTTTTACCTGCAGCTCTTCCATGAGCTCGCGGCGCACGGCGTCTTCGGGCATCTCGCCGCGCATGAGCTTGCCGCCGGGGAACTCCCAAAGTCCCTGCATGTCGCCGTAGCCGCGCTGCACGGCAAGCAGCTCGTCAGATCCATCCTTGCGAATGATCCCAGCGGCAACATGAACAGTCTTCAACAGGAGTCCTCTCTCAACATCAACACGTGGCAGGGTAGCTACCCGTACCTTACACAACGGTAAGGCAAGCGTAAGCCATATCGATGGTAGCCGACTCGTCTTCTTGCGACTATAGATGCCGTAGACTAATCGCAAGAAAGGACTCGGTATGCAAACCACGCACATGGCGACCCCGGTACTAGAGGTCGCGCATCTCGAAAAGGTATACGGCGCGTTGGGCAACGTGACCCGCGCGCTCAACGACGTCAGCTTTATCGTCAACCGCGGCGAATTCGTCGGCATCATGGGCGCTTCGGGCTCGGGCAAGTCGACGTTGCTCAACTGCGTCTCGACCATCGATAGCGCCACGAGCGGCACCATCCGCATCAACGGGCAGGACGTTACGCGCATGAAGCAGGCTAAGCTTTCGCAGTTCCGCCGCGAGGAACTCGGCTTTATCTTCCAGGACTCCAACCTGCTCGATACGCTCACGGCTCGTGAGAATATCGCCCTGCCGCTCACCATCGCCCGTACAAACTCGGCAGAGATCTCGACCCGAGTGCAGGATGTGGCCGCGCGTCTGTCCATTAGTCAGGTGCTCGACAAGTATCCCTACCAGATGTCCGGCGGTCAGCAGCAGCGCGTTGCCGCGGCTCGTGCGCTCGTCACCGACCCCACCATGATCATGGCCGATGAGCCCACCGGCGCCCTCGATTCCAAGAGCGCTCGTCTGCTGCTCGAGAGCCTGGAGGCCCTGAATCGTCGCCTGCGCGCCACCGTGCTCATGGTCACGCACGACAGCTTTGCCGCCAGCTACACGAGCCGTGTGCTGTTTATCCGCGACGGCAAGATCTTCACCGAGCTGCGCCGCGGCGACACCGACCGCCGAGAGTTCTTCGACCGCATTATGGAGGTCGTTGCCATGATGGGCGGTGAGGGCTCCGATGCTCTGTAAACTCGCTTGGGGCAACGTCCGCCGCGCCGGCCGCGATTACCTCGTCTACCTTTTGACGCTCACCCTGGGCGTCACGGTCTTCTATGCCTTTAACACCATCTCGATGCAGGTCGATATCGCCGGTATCGATGAAGAGGGCTTGGCGCAGGTTATGGGCAGCATGCTCGGCAACCTGACGTACTTTTTGGCCGGTGTCATGGCCTTTTTAATGGTGTATGCCAATAACTTCATCATGAAACGCCGCAAGAAGGAGTTTGGCCTGTACCAGGTGCTCGGCATGGGGCGCGGGCGCGTCGCCACGATCATGGCGCTCGAGACGGTGATCGTCTCGGTCGGCGCCTTTGTCGCCGGCATTGTGCTGGGTGTGGGACTCTCCCAGCTCATGACGTTCTTTACGGCCTCGCTCTTTAAGACACAGATCGCCAATTTCCACTTCTTTTTCTCGGTGCATGCGCTCAACCTGACCCTTGCTTGCATGCTCGTAATGTTTGTGCTCACGCTACTGCTGAACCTTCGCGCCGTGCGTCGTACCAAACTCATCGAGCTTATGGGTGCCGAGCGCCGCAACGAGAGCATCAAGACACGCAACCCCTGGATTGCGATTGCCATCTTTGCCGTGGGCGTGGCGCTTGTGGGCGTGGCCTATTACCGTCTGCTACGTGATGGGTTTCCGCTAACCGCGACGGACAGCAAGCTGCAAGAGGCCATGAACCAGTTTGGTATTACAACCGCTATGGTTACCGTGGGCACCTTTGCCCTGTTCTGGGGACTCTCGGGCATGCTCATCAAGCTGCTGCAGAGCCTGCGCGGCGTGTATTGGCGCGGCCTCAACATGTTTACCGTGCGCCAGCTTGCGGCCAAGGTCAACACGGTGTGCTTTTCGATGGGCGTCATCGCAATGCTCCTGTTTTTGGCCATCACCTCGGTGACGTGCGGTATGTCGATTGCCAACGTGATGAACGAAAACCTGGAGCGCTATAACCCC
Organism: uncultured Collinsella sp.; assembly: GCA_900544095.1. Lineage (GTDB taxonomy): Bacteria > Actinomycetota > Coriobacteriia > Coriobacteriales > Coriobacteriaceae > Collinsella. The sequence continues at coordinate 776,210 of UQTV01000001.1, read as the reverse complement.
GTTGACGTGTCTCAGACGTATGCCTATTACACGCCCGATACGCTCGACTACTACAAAGAGTATGTCAATCCGTCTGAAGCCGATCGCATGGTGCTGGCCGATAGTACGGTCGATTTGTACCCCGCATGGCACGGTAAGGGCAAGTCGGCGGGCAACAACGACGAGACCGGCAAGAAGGTCAATATCGCCGATGTTGCCGGTGAGCATGTGCAGATCGATTCGTATCTGAGTTACCCAGTTGGCGGCTCGAATCCTTCGGTGACCCCAAGTGAGATGTGCAAGATCATGGGCGAAAAGCTTCCCAAGGCGTTCGGGGGTAGCAATGCCGATGCGATGGGTCTGTATGTGACGCCGGCGAGTCAGTACAACAAACTGCGTCAGATGATGGGCGAGGAGCCGGTGCACATCGGTCACGACCAGTATCTGCTCACGTGTGATATGGGCGGCGAGCTGGTCGACCTGTACACCAAGTATATGGCTGGCGGCCATGCCCTTACCTTGGGCGGGCATACGCTCAAGCCCGCAACCGATAAGTCGGACGAAGATACGGCGGCCATCGCCAACTCGGCGATGGGCAGCAATCCGGGTACCGTCGTCGTTTCCGACGAGCTGTTGTCCCAACTTAATCTGCAGCCGTATTCCAGTAGCCTGCTCGTTAACTACAAACAGGGGATGGATACGACTGAGACAGACGAGAGCATTAAATACACTGTGCTCGACAATCTGCTCGTTGACGGCAAGGAGCCGGGGTCGTGGGGAATCTTTATCACACGCTCCGAGATGTACACGCAAGCAGCGCAAATGAACGGTCTTATTAGTTACCTAGCCATTTACATCGGCTTTGTATTGGTCGTTGCATGCGCGGCGATTCTGTCGATCCAGCAACTCTCCAACGTGGCCGACGGCAGTCGCAGCTATCGTGTGCTGGCACAGATTGGCTGTGAGGACCGCCAGATTCGCCATTCGGTGATGGCGCAGCAAGCGGTATTCTTCCTGTTCCCGCTGGCAGTGGGCCTGGCGCACTCCTTTGTGGCACTTAAGGTGATCATCGAGCTGGTGAGCATATTCGGAAATATGAGCATCGGCGGCACCGTGGGCCTCACCTGTGCAATCTTCCTGGCAGCATACGGTGGCTACTTCCTGGTGACCTACCTCATGAGCGCCGGCATGGTACAAGCTGCCATCGCTACCCGCTACAGCGAGTAACAGGCGGGCAAAACCGTCGCAAAATCAGAGCGAATAACCGCCGCGAAGGGAGTCCAGCTCCCTTCGCGGCGTTTTTTGTCTGACTGATGAGTCTCAAGGCCAAGTGAGTAGACTTTTTGGATCTGCCGAGCACATCGCGGCAAGTGTTCAATAAAATCGCAGGTCAGGGCTGTGGCTTTTTGAGGTGTGCTCGGCATCCCGCCAAAAGACTACTCACTTGGTTTTACTGCTAGAAAACCGCCGCGAGGGAAAGTAGCTCCCTCGCGGCGGTTTTTGGCGTTTACCCAGATAAAACCTGCCAAAAAAACCTGTCCCTTTTTGGCAGGTTATCGCTTCCAAAAGTGGAGGATGAGCGTCGTGCGGTTTTGCTGTTCGGTTTTGACCAGGATGTTGTGGATGTGGGTCTTGACGGTGCCCACGGCAAGGAATAGCTCGTCAGCGATCTCTTGGTTCGATTTGCCCAGTACGACCAGACGCATAACTTCGGTCTCACGGTTGGAGAGCTTGTAGGCGTTGCGATAGAAGGGCATCTGCTCTTCGATGTGTCGATCAAGATCGCTGACGTTCTTTTCCTCGGGTGCCTCCTGCATGCGGATTGAAAGCACGTGGTAGGAGTAGATGATCAGCAGAATCGCAAAGTAGCAGGCAAAGACGTTTTCGCTAAAGTTGCGCTCGGACAGATATAGTTGCAGCCAAGAGGGCGCCAGACTCATGGGGACAATCAGAATGATGTAGAAATCCTCGGCAACGATGCAACCGACCAGAATAGCGCCGATAATCAGGTGCTTTCGTTGGTTGTTAACGCGTGCCTTCAGCTCGACTTGTGTGCTCTTGCGTGCCGTCCAAAAGATATATAGCCCCACGAAAACAAGGAATACCTGACGCATCGTGTAGTAGAGCCATTGATGAATGGGGCCGTAGGGGACAGCGACGATAATCAGCAGCTCGCTCAGCAAGAACGTTGCGACGGGAATGACAAACTGCTTTTTTGAATGCTTGTCGAGCAAATCCATGGCAATGAGCCAAATAAAAGCCTGCGAAGCGGTCGCCACAAAGGTCCGCAACACAGGCATGGTAATTGAGTAATAGTCGCTGGCTGGAAAACTCTGGTTTTGCAGCGTGTATTCAAAAAAGAAAATCTCGGTCATCTCGATGGCATAGCAGATAAATACGCCGCTGCCATAGATAAAGAAGCGTCGACGAGATGAGGCATAGGCGGCAAGCGAGAGCACCGCCGTCACAATACAGATCACGAGTATCGCTAGGGTATAGAAGAACATCAGGGTGTTCATCTGTCACCGTCCCATCTCATTTATTCTATGGCCGAGTTCTGTATACCTTGTGGGATATAGACGTCTCAACCCTTCGTTTCATTGTGGATTAGGCGCCGAGATGCAGCATAGCCATATACCGTTCGCGGTTCTAGATGGTAAACCCCTGTAAACTCTTGACCTGCGGGTTTATATTGGTTTAGAGGGGGTGTAACTCCGTGAACGGTCTTTAATCCCGAATAAACTAGGTAAAAATTGCATACGGGTGAATGATGGTCTTGTCAACACGAGGCGTGATGTTCGAGCGCCTCATAGTAATAGTCGGCAAGACCGGCGGAAAGGAAATCGACATGGCACTGCCTAAGGATTTCATCGACACCAACGACTTCACCAAAGAGCAGATCCTGGCTATCGAGGATCTTGGCCTGGCAATGAAGAAGGCCATCAAGGTTGACGGTTATTATCCGCACCTGCTCCGCAACAAGAGCCTTGGCATGATCTTCCAGCAGGTCTCCACCCGCACTCGTCTTTCCTTCGAGACCGCTATGACCGACCTCGGCGGCCATGCTCAGTTCTATGGCCCTGGCACCATCCAGCTCGGCGGTCACGAGTCCCTGGGCGATACCGCTCGCGTTATGGGCTCGCTGCTCGACATCATGATGGCTCGCGTTGACCGTCACAAGGACGTCGTCGGCCTCGCCGAGGGCTCCGCTGTGCCCGTCATCAACGGCATGTCCGAGTTCAACCATCCCACGCAGGAGATGGGCGACCTCATGACCATGCTCGAGAACCTCCCCGAGGGCAAGAAGATCGAGGACTGCACCCTGGCCTTCATCGGCGACGCCACCCAGGTCTGCGTCTCCCTCATGTTCATCGCTTCCAAGGTCGGCATGAAGTTTGTCCAGTTTGGACCTAAGGGCCACCAGATCCCCGACGGCGGCCTGCACGTTGGCACCGTCGAGGAGCGCGCCGAGTTCGGCAAGCAGATGATGGCCATCGCCGAGGAGAACTGCAAGGTCTCCGGCGGCTCTGTCGTCATCTCCGACGACATCGAGTGCATCAAGGGCGCCGACTTCATCTACACCGACGTGTGGTATGGCCTGTACGACGAGGAGGTCTCGGGCGAGAACTACATGGACGTGTTCTATCCCAAGTATCAGGTCACCATGGACATGATGAACTTCGCCGGCCCCAACTCCAAGTTCATGCACTGCCTGCCGGCCACCCGCAACGAGGAGGTCGTCGACGAGGTCATGGACGATCCCGAGCGCTCCCTGTGCTGGGTCGAGGCCGAGAACCGCAAGCACTCCATCCGTGCTCTCCTTGCCGCCCTGGGCAAGCGCACCCCGCTCAACGACGAGGGTGTCGAGTACTCCGCCAAGGCTGAGCTCCACGCCGCTCTCGAGGCTCTCGAGCAGCTCTAAGCCTCAAGGCTTCTAAAAGCGCGTTTGCGGGCGGCGGATGCTCGTCTCCTGTCGCCCGCTCACCGAGGCTTGGCAATTGTCTTAATATCTTAAGGGTCTCGATTTGTCCAAGACTGAGCGAAGGAGCTCATCATGAGCGACGGAAAGAAGAAGCTTTCCTTCTTGACGGTCATTTCGACCATCATCTGCGTCGTCTTCGTTTGCGAGGCCGCCGCTCCCGCTGCTGCCATTGGCAACCAGCAGTTCTTCTGGTGGATCTTCCTGATCCTGACCTTCCTGCTCCCTTATGGCATGGTCGTTGCCGAGCTCGGCACCACCTATGACGGCGAGGGCGGCATTTACGACTGGGTACGTGATGGCCTGGGCGACAAGTGGGGCGCCCGCATCTCGTACTACTACTGGGTTAACTACCCGCTGTGGATCGCCTCGCTGGCTACCATGTTCCCCGACATTCTGGGCATGGTCTTTGGCGTCGAGTTCAATCTGATCGCCAAGTTGGGTATCGATCTTGCCTTTGTGTGGATCGTCTACCTCATGGGTCGCTCCAAGGCGGCCGACTCCGAGTGGGTCCTGAACGGCGGCGCCATCATCAAGGTTGCCGTTGCCGTTATCGTCGGCGCTTTGGGTATTTGGTATGCCATGGAGAACGGTTTTGCGAACGACATGTCCGCTACCACCTTCCTGCCCGAGCTCACCAACACCAACGCGCTCGGCTACCTGTCGATCATCATCTTTAACTTCATGGGCTTCGAGGTCATCTGCACCATGACCGACGATATGGCCGATCCCGCTCGCGATATCCCCAAGGCTATCATCGTTGGCGGCCTGTCTATCGCCGTGATCTACCTGTTCGCTGGTTTTGGCATCGGCGCTGCTGTGCCGGCCGATTCCATCGATCCCGACTACGGCATGATCTACGCTGTCCAGACCATGGTGGGCGACTCCATGATCTTTAAGATCATCTGCATCGCCTTCCTGATCACCCTGTTTGCCAACATGGCTGCTTGGTCCTTTGGTGTCAACTCCGTTGCTCGCTACGCTGCCGAGCACGGCAACATGCCCAAGGTCTTTGCCTCGATGATCTCGGATGACGATATGCCCAACGGCGCCAACCTGGTCAACGCCATCGTTGCCTCCCTGGTGCTGTGCCTGCAGCTGGTTCCCATTGACGCCATCTCCAACGGTGTTTTCTGGATGCTCTTCGGCACCTCCGTCGTCTTTCTGCTGCTCACTTATATCCCGATGTTCCCGGCGTTCCTCAACCTTCGCAAGAACGACCCGAACCGCGAGCGCATCTTCACGTTCCCGTTTAAGGGTGCCATGATGAAGGTCATGCTGGCTATTCCCTGCATCGAGCTGATTCTGGCTATCGTTGCAACGCTGATTCCGTTCTCTGTCGATGAGATTGGCGATAAGGTCCCGATGATCGTTATCTTCATCGTGCTTTTGCTTATTGGCGAGGTTGTCCGCGTCGTCAGTGCTAAGGGTCGCGAGACCGAGTACAAGGGTCTCACCCCCGAGCTGGCTGCTCAGCGTCTCGCTGAGGAGGCCGCCGAGGCCGAAGAGGACTAGAGCACCCGGATTCGGGGCTCCAACCCTCCTCGCTACTCGACCATTCCCCGGGGTGGGTGTGAACGATAACTCTGGTAACCACCGCCCGCCCCAATCTCTCTTCCGTATCCTTCGTGCGTTTTGTCTCCGCGCGCCAGGTTACGTCGTCGCTTGCCGGTGCGACTCCGTGAAAACTGGCGCCGGGCGCCCCGACCTTTGCCGGGGAACGGGCGTCCGCCACCTCTTGGTTTTAGGCTGCGGGTAATCCGCCTGCAGCAAGCGATCGTTCGATTTGGAGGAAATCTTATGCGTACGATCACCGAGTCCGAGTCCACCCCTAAGGCCGACGGCTACTTTATGCCTGCTGAGTTCGCTCCGCAGGATCGCGTGTGGATGGGCTGGCCCCATCGCACCGATACCTGGGCCCATGGCGCCAAGCCGGCTCAGAAGCAGTATGCCGCCATCGCTCGCGCTATTGCCGAGTTCACTCCGGTTACCATATGCGTCAATCAGGCCGACTACGCCAACTGCAAGGCCGTCTTTGAGGAAGACGAGAACGTTACCGTTATCGAGATGACCACCGACGACGCTTGGTTCCGCGACACCGCTGCCACTTTTGTTATCAACGGCAAGGGCGATAAGCGCGCCAACCACTGGCACTTCAACGCTTATGGCGGTCTTGTCGACGGCCTGTACTTCCCGTGGGACAAGGACGAGCAGATCGCCCTTAAGATGGCTGAGCTTTCCGGCTGTCGTCGTTATCGTCCCGATGACATGATCCTCGAGGGCGGTTCCATCACCGTCGACGGCGAAGGTACCGTGGTCGTGACCGACCAGTGCCTGCTTTCCCCGGGCCGCACCTGCTCTGCGGTTCTGGAGGAGGAAGAGGATCCCGAGTCCATCTGGCCCAAGTTCAAGAGGAAGTTCGAGCCCTGGAGCGAGGAACTTCGCGCCTATATGGACGAACACCTCAAGGATTATCTGGGTGTCGAGAAGGTCATCTGGGTCAAGGAGGGCATCGACCCCGAGGAGACCAACGGTCACATCGATGACGTCGCCACGTTCATCGCTCCGGGCGTCATGGCCTGCATCTGGACTGACGATCCCGAGTATCCGTTCTACGAGCAGTGCCATGCTGTCTACGAGACCCTTTCCAACGCCGTTGACGCCAAGGGCTGCAAGATGAAGGTCTACAAGCTCTGCATGCCTGTGAACCCGCTGTTCATGGACCAGGCTTCCTGCGACACCATCGACGCCGACGAGAACGCCGAGCCGCGCGTTGCTGACGAGCCGCTGATCGCCTCCTACATGAACTACCTGGTCACCAACCACGGCGTTATCGTCCCGCAGTACGGCGACGAGAACGATCAGCTTGCCGTTGACACGCTCCAGAAGATCTACGACGAGGTCTGGGGCGAGGGCGTCTACAAGTGCGTCGGCGTTCAGTCCGAGCAGGTCGTCTTCGGTGGTGGAAATATCCACTGCATTACGCAGCAGGAACCGTCCGCTTAATCGTCCGGCTTCCCGAGGCACCCCATCTCGCCGCTCAAACCGTCGCTCGCGTACCAAAGTACGCTTCGCTCCTCTCTCGCGGCGACCTGGGGCACCTCGGAAACCCAGCCGGTCAAGCGGACCGACGTAGCTAGTTACCGCATTAGTCATTGGTGCCAACCTTGGCAACAATGCAGGTCGAAAAAACGTCAGCGAAAACCCGCCAGAGCGAGCAAGGTGCCTTGAAACGAGGCGGCATCGATCTTTTGATCATGCCGCCGAAGTTGAAAGGCAGATTGCCGCCCTGGCGGGTTTGCAGCGTCGAGCCGTTACGCGGTTTGGTAAAACCGCGTAACTAAATACGTTCCGCGATTTCGTGGATGAGGTAGTCGGTCTTTTCCCAGCCCAGGCACGGGTCGGTGATCGACTTGCCAAAGACACCGCCGTCGACCGGCTGGTTGCCGTCCTCCAGGTAGGACTCGATCATAAAGCCCTTGACCAGCTTGGAGATGGACTCGTTGCGGCGGCAGCTGTCGAGTACCTCCTTGCAAATGCGATACTGCTCCAGCGGACGCTTGCCCGAGTTGTCGTGGTTGCAGTCGATGACCGCCGCCGGGTTGGCGTAACCGGCATGCTCGGTATAGCGCTCGGCCAGGCGCTCCAGGTGCTCGTAGTGGTAGTTGGGGTAGGTGCGCCCATCGAGACCGATGTAACCACGCATAACGGCGTGCGCGAGCGGATTGCCGTCGCATTCGACCTCCCAGTTGCGGAAGATGAAGCTCTGGTGCGCCTGAGCGGCGTAAATGGAGTTGAGCATAACGGTGGTAGAGCCGGCAGTGGGATTCTTCATGCCGACGGGTACCGAAATGCCGCTCGACACCAGGCGATGCTCCTGGTTTTCGACCGAGCGTGCGCCCACGGCAACATAGCTCAGCAGGTCAACGAGGTATTGGTAGTTGGACGGGTAGAGCATCTCATCGGCGGTGAAGAAGCCGGTCTCCTCGATGACGCGCAGGTGCATGTGGCGGATGGCCTTGACGCCCTCGAGCAGGTCGTCGGGAGCCTCGGGGTTGGGGTTGTGCAGAAGACCCTTGTAGCCGGTGCCCTTGGTGCGCGGCTTATTGGTGTAGACGCGCGGAATGATGATGAGCTTGTCCTTGACCTCTTCGGCGGTCTTGGCCAGTCGGTTCATATACTCGAGCACCGAATCCTCGCGGTCGGCAGAGCACGGGCCGATGATGAGCACCTTACGTGCGTCCTCGCCGGTAAAGACTTTGGCGACCTCGGCGTCAAATGCCTGCTTTTTGGCGGTAAGCTCGGCAGAAAGTGGCATTTCCTCGCGGATCTCCATGGGGATCGGCAGCCTGCGTTTGAATTCCATGGCCATAGGGGTCTCCTCAATCTATAGAAAGAGCAATAAGCGTATTGTCGAATGCTCGGCATTATCCGCTGTCGCACGCTAAAGTGCAAGCCCTTGTCACCCCGAAACCTACCAAAAAGGGACAGGTTTATTTTGGCAGGTTTTATCTGGGTAAACGTCGGCGGATGCCGGGAGGGAGCGGCGCCGCGCGGGACCCTAAGGCTGTTGTCGGTTCCCTAGGAAATACCCTGTGGGCAAAAAATGCCAAATATGAGTACGGTTGCTATCTTAGTATCATATTGCCTTCGCAAAATAATAGACATAACAGCAAAATATGTTCATTAACGCAAACACATATAAGTCCGCTATGGTGTTGTTTGATCAATTTAGGGACGCGTGTAAGCCGTGGGAGCGGCATTTGAGGCGGTTTTGGCTGTTACTAAAAAGGTAACAGTACTCATATTTGCCCTTTTTTGCCCACGGGGTCTGGAAAGCGCCGTCAGTGAGGTCTCAGGGAAGGCGTTTCGAGGCTCGAAGGATACAAAACGGGGGTGCAGGTTGTCCTGCGCCCCCGTTTTCTTGGCATTGCGGTTGTTTGCCGCCGGTTTTTACGCCGCTTCGTCGAACTGCGAGTTGTACAGGTCGGCGTAGAAGCCGCCCTGGGCGAGCAGCTCGTCGTGCGTGCCCTTCTCGACGATGTCGCCGTCGCGAATCACCAAGATCACGTCGGCGTTGCGGATCGTGGACAGGCGGTGCGCGATGACAAAGCTGGTGCGGCCCTGCATCAGCGCATCCATGGCGCGCTGAATGAGCTCCTCGGTACGGGTATCGACGTTGGAAGTCGCCTCGTCCAGAATCAGTGCCGGGCGGTTGGCCAAAATGGCACGGGCGATGGTCACGAGCTGGCGCTGACCCTGCGACAGGTTGGTGCCCTCCTCGTTGATCATAAAGTCGTAGCCACCGGCGAGCGTATGAATAAAGTGGTCGCAGCGTGCGGCGCGCGCAGCGGCCTCGACCTCGGCATCGCTCGCGTCGGGGCGTCCGTAGCGGATGTTCTCGCGGATGGTGCCGTTAAACAGCCAGGTATCCTGCAGCACCATGGCAAACTCGCCGCGCAGCGCCGCGCGGTCCCAGTCGCGCACGTCGACGCCCTCGACACGCAGCGAGCCGTCGTCCACATCGTAGAAGCGCTGCAGCAGCTTGATGAGCGTGGTCTTGCCGGCGCCGGTGGGACCGACGATGGCGATGGTCTGGCCGGGCTGCGCCTCGCAGCTAAAGTCGTGGATGATGGTCTTGTCGGGCGTGTAGCCAAACTTGACGTGGTCGAACTCCACGTGACCGGGGCGCTTCTCGGGAATCTGCGCGTCGGCCTTCTGCTCCTCCTCGGGCGCGGTCAGGAACTCAAAGACGCGCTCGGTGGCGGCAGCCATCGACTGCATCGTGTTGCTCACGTTGCCCAGTTGCTGCACGGGCTGCGTAAAGTTGCGAACGTACTGGATAAAGCTCTGGATGTCGCCGGGCGTGGCATTGCCGGTCAGCGCGAGCTGTGCGCCCACCACGACGACGCCCACGTAGCCCATGTTGCCCACCAGGCTCATAAGCGGCATCATCAGGCCCGACAGGAACTGCGAGCGCCAGCCACTAATAAAGAGACGGTCGTTTTGACGGTCGAACTCTTCGATCGAGGCCTCGGCGCGGTCGAACACCTGAATGACGTTCTGGCCGGCAAAGTCCTCCTCGATAATGCCGTTGACGGCGCCCAGAACCTGCTGTTGCTCGCGGAAGTACGGCTGCGAGAAGTGAATCATTACGGTCAAGATAATCGCGGCGGCCGGCAGCGTGAGCACGGTGACGCCGGTAAGCGGCAGGCTGATCGAAAGCATCATGACGAGCACGCCGATAATCTGCGTCACCGACGTGATGAGCTGCGTCACGCTCTGGTTGAGCGACTGGCCGAGCGTATCGACGTCGTTGGTGATGCGGCTGAGCACATCGCCCTTGCTGTGACCGTTAAAGTAGCTCATCGGCACGACGGCAATCTTGGCGGCGATCTCCTTGCGCATGCGGTAGCAAATCTTTTGCGTGACGCCGGTCATGAGCCAGCCCTGGATGAGGCTGCAGATAGAGCTCGCCAGGTACAGGCAGAGCAAAAAGCCGAGCGTCTTGGCGATCCAGTTAAAGTCGACATCGCCGGTACCGTTGACTTTGGCAACCAGGCCTTCGAACAGCTTGGTCGTAACCTGGCCGAGCACCTTGGGTCCCACAATGTTAAAGATGACCGAGCACACGGCAAAGGCGACGGCGGCAAACACGGCAATCTTGTGCTGGCCGATATAGCCGAGCAGCTGCCTCATGGTGCCCTTAAAGTCCTTGGCCTTTTCGCCGCGACGCATGCCGCCCATGCGGCCCATGGGACCACGCTGGCGGGTGGGCTTGGGAATCTGAGTCTTGGTCTCGTCTGCCATTAGCGCTCGCCTCCTTCCATGACGGCTGCAATTTCTTCTTGGGTAAGCCCCAGCTCCTCGGCGGAAAGCTGTGACTGTGCGATCTCCAGGTACGCCGGGCAGCTGCGCAGCAGCTCCTCGTGCGTGCCGGTGCCCACTACGTGGCCGTCGTCGAGCACGATGATCTGGTCGGCGTGCATGATGGTCGCGATGCGCTGGGCCACGACCACGAGCGCGGCGTCGGTGACGTTTTTGGCCAGCTCTTCGCGCAGGCGCGCGTCGGTCTTGTAGTCGAGGGCGCTAAACGAATCATCGAACACCACGACCTCGGGCTTTTTGGCCAACGCGCGGGCGATGGCCAGACGCTGGCGCTGACCGCCCGAAACATTGGAGCCACCCTGGCTGATGGGGGAGTCGTACCCGTCCTCGCGCTCGGCGATAAAGTCCTCGGCTTGTGCGATGCGCGCTGCCTGGCGCATATCCTCGTCACTCACCATGTCGCCGGCAAACTTGAGGTTGCTCTCGACGGTACCCGAGAACAGACGACCCTGCTGCGGAATATAACCGATGCGGCGGCGCAGCTCAGAGAGGGTCATGTCACGCACGTCGATGCCGTCGAGCGAAATGCTGCCGCCCGTGACGTCGTACAGGCGCGGAATCAACTGTACAAGCGTGGACTTGCCCGAGCCCGTGGAACCAATGATGCCGAGCATCTGGCCGGCGTGCGTGGTGAAGTTTACGCCGCTAATGACGTCGGCGCGGGCATCGGGATACTGGAAGCTCACGTCACGGAAGGTGAGCTCACCGCGCGGCGCGCTGGCCGCGGGCAGTTTGGGCGAGACGGGGTCGTTGATGCTCGTGGGACAGGTGATGACCTCTTCCACGCGCTCGGCTGCGACCTCGGCGCGGGGCAGGATGACCGAAACCATGGTGAGGATCATAAACGCCATGACGATCTGCATGGTGTAGGAGATGAACGCCATCATGTTGCCGACCTGCATCACGCCGTCGGACACGCCCTGCGCGCCAAACCAGACGATAAGCACGGTGATGCAGTTCATGACGAGCATCATGAGTGGCATCATAAAGCTCATGGCGCGGTTGGTGTAGAGCTGCGTGGTCATCAGGTCGAGCGAAGCCTTGTCAAAACGCTCGAGCTCATGCTCCTCGCGGTTGAATGAGCGGATGGGCATAAGGCCGTCGAGCAGCTCACGGGCGGTAAGGTTCACGCGGTCAACAAAGCTCTGCATCTTTTTGAACTTGGGCATGGTGAGGCCCATGAGCACGCCGACGACGGCCGAAACCGCGATGATGGCCACAGCGATGGTCCACTCAAGGCCGGTGTGGTTGGCCAGGACGCGCATGACGGCGACGATGCCCATGACGGGGGCCATCAGGCACATGCGGATAAACAGAGTTGCGGCCATCTGAATCTGCTGAATGTCGTTGGTGCAGCGGGTAATGAGCGAGGCCTGGCTAAATTTGCCCACCTCGGCCGGCGAGAAGTGCATAACCTTATTGAAGGTCTCGCGGCGCAGGTCGCGGGCGATGGAGCAGGCGGTACGCGAAGCCACGGCACCGGTCAGGATGGTGGCGACGAGCGACACCAGGCACAGCCCAAACATCGTGGTCGCCATGCGGCCCAGGTAGGCGTTCTGCACGTCAGCGGGGTCGATGCCCTGTGCCTTGTACTCGTCCTGCACGTAGCTCACGGCGCGCTGGGTGACGATGGAGCCCGACATGGAGCCCATTTTGTCAGCCATATCGTTGGCGCCCTCGACGAGCTTGCCCTGATCGATAAGACCGCCTTCAACGCCTAGGCGCAGGCTCTTCATGGTGATCTTACCGCCATCGGCATCAATCTGCTTTTGCATGTTCTGCGCCGCTGCGGCCTTCTGCTGCATCTCGGCGAGCTGCTCGGGCGTCATCGCCGCCATCTGCTCGGGGGTGGGCATGGCCTGGGCGGCGCCGCCATCGCTTGCCTCGGTGGATGCGCCGGTCATGTCGCCCATGGAGTCGGCGTCGATGCCCTGGTTGAAGGCGAGCACGACGGTCTCAGGCAGGCTCATGATGTCGGCAATCTTGCCTCCATCGGCACGCTCCTCCTCGGTGCCCTTGTACGTTCGAATGCCGTTATTGTCCGCCTTGCTAAACACGGCCTCCGCAGCTTTGGCGTCCTTGGCGCTCATAAAGAGTTCGAGGTCGTCGAGCGATTCGGCGCGAATGGTGTCGGGCACGGGCGAGGCGATACCGCCTTGCTGCACGCCCACGTCGACGATGTCGCTCATATAGGTAGGCAGCGCCAGATCGGCGTTGCAGCTGATTACGATAAGCACGATAGCTGCGAACAGTGCCAGGACATGTTTTTTAAAGAGCTTGAGAATCCTCACTCGGCATCTCTCCTTTCTTGATTGCGGTCGATAATTTCGTTGGCACGCCTTAGAAGACGCACCATCTCTTGGGTATCTGTTTCGCCGAGCTGCTCGAGGAAAGCCGCGGTGCGGTCCTCGAATTCCCGACGTTTGATTTCGAGATCATGGAATCCCTTGTCGGTCACTATGACGTGTACGCGACGACGGTCAGTCTTTGAGTGCTCGCGCTCGACCCAGCCCTTGGCTTCGAGAGCGCGTAGGATATTGGCGATGCGGGCGCTCGAGACCCAGGCGCGATCAGCGAGTTCGCTCGGCGTGAGCGAACCGCCGGCGAGTATGAGGGCGCGCATGACGGCCATCTCGCCACCGAGAGCTTTGTCCGCAAAGCGCGAAATGCGCTGATGCATGCTGCCGAACTCGGTAAGGAGCTGACGTCCAAGTTCACGGAAATCGGTATCTTCCACCGAAAACCCCTAACACTAGAAACTATTTTCGGTGAAAGATGATACCCTTGCACGCGCGCCCTATACGGTAGATTTTTGGGTCATGCCTAGAAAACTACCTTTAGGCGATCTCCGTACACCGTCGGTACCAACAAAGTTAGGGGCAGATCGTTGGGCATGTCCTAAAGCCTACTCAGAGGTACTTTACCCTGATAAAGCTGGCATAACAGCTAGAGTGAACGTCGTACAAAGGCAAGGAAAAAACTAAACAAATCGGTGAACGGTAGTTGTTCACGCTCGCATTTCCTGCGGGTTTGTAAAAAACGCCCTTATGATATAAAAAAAGAAACATATAACAGCCCAGATGGAGAGAGTCGCTATGTTATCCTTCTCAAACGGGTGAAATCTTGGGTTTTGGGTTGCAGTTCCAAGGTGGACAAACGTTTTTCCCTGCACCAACATGTGGTGAAGAACGGAAGAAGCCGGTAGTGCAAGCCGAAAATTCAAGAATTCAATAAGCAGCGGTGTGAGAGAGCGCCGCATTACACGTAACTAGGAGCGTGGTTACACAATGCAGGAGGCATGGGAAGGCTTCAAGGAAGGCATCTGGACGGGAGAAGTTGACGTCCGAGACTTCATCCAGAAGAACTACACCCCCTACGAGGGCGACGAGTCGTTCCTCGTCGGTCCGACCGAGCGTACCAAGGAGCTGTGGGGCGAGGTTCTCGACCTGCTGCTTAAGGAGCGCGAGCAGGGTGGTGTCCTCGATATGGACACCAAGATCGTCACGGGTATCGTGAGCCACCCCGCTGGCTACATCGATAACGCCCACCGCGAGAAGGAGACCATCGTCGGTCTCCAGACTGACAAGCCGCTCAAGCGCGCGCTGCACGTCAACGGTGGTATCCGCATCGCTTGTCAGGCTGCCAGCCAGCACGGCTATAAGGTCGACGAGAACGTTGTCGAGCGCTACACCTTCGAGCGCAAGACCCACAACGCCGGCGTCTTCGATGTTTACACCCCCGAGATGCGTGCTTGCCGCTCGGCTCACATCATCACCGGTCTGCCCGATGGCTATGGCCGCGGCCGCATCATCGGCGACTACCGTCGTGTCGCCCTGTACGGTGTCGACTACCTGATTAAGGACAAGGAGGCCCAGAAGGCTTCCACCCCGACGGTCATGACCGCCGACAACATCCGCGATCGTGAGGAGCTGCAGGAGCAGATCCGCGCCCTCGGCGAGCTCAAGATGATGGCCGAGACCTATGGTTTCGACATTTCCAACCCTGCTACCAACACGCAGGAGGCCATCCAGTGGATGTACTTCGCCTACCTTGCTGCCGTCAAGGAGCAGAACGGCGCCGCTATGTCCATCGGCCGTACCTCTACGTTCATCGACATCTATGCTGAGCGCGACCTTGCCAACGGTACCTTCACCGAGGAGCAGATCCAGGAGTTCGTGGATCACTTCATCATGAAGCTCCGCATGGTCAAGTTCGCCCGTACTCCCGAGTACCAGGCCCTGTTCACCGGCGACCCGCAGTGGGTCACCGAGTCCATCGGCGGCATGGGTGTTGACGGCCGTACGCTCGTTACCAAGATGAGCTACCGCTACCTGCACACGCTCGAGAACATGGGTACCAGCCCCGAGCCCAACATGACCGTTCTGTGGTCGACCCGTCTGCCCGAGAACTTCAAGAAGTTCTGCGCCAAGACTTCCGTCGCCAGCTCCTCGATCCAGTACGAGAACGACGACCTCATGCGCGTCTATCACGGCGACGACTACGGCATTGCCTGCTGCGTGTCCTCCATGCGCATCGGCAAGGAGATGCAGTTCTTCGGCGCCCGCGCCAACCTTGCCAAGTGCCTGCTCTACGCACTCAACGGCGGTGTTGACGAGGTCTCCAAGAAGCAGGTCGGCCCCAAGTATCGCGCCGTCGAGGGCGATACGCTCGATTACGACGACGTTGTGGCCAAGTACAACGACATGATGAAGTGGCTCGCTGGCGTGTACGTCAACTCGCTGAACATCATTCACTACATGCACGACAAGTATTGCTACGAGCGCATCCAGATGGCTCTGCACGACAAGCACGTGCACCGCTGGTTCGCTACGGGCATCGCTGGCCTTTCCGTCGTGGCTGACTCCCTGTCCGCCATCAAGTACGCCAAGGTTCACCCCGTCCGTGACGAGAACGGCATCATCGTCGACTTCGAGACCGAGGGCGAGTTCCCCAAGTACGGTAACGACGACGACCGCGTCGACCAGATTGCTCACGACGTTGTGCACCAGTTCATGGAGTACATCCGCATGAACGACACCTACCGCAACTCCGTGCCCACGACCTCGGTTCTGACCATTACCTCCAACGTCGTGTACGGTAAGAAGACCGGCTCCACGCCCGACGGCCGCAAGGCTGGCCAGCCGTTCGCCCCGGGTGCTAACCCCATGCACAAGCGCGATAGCCACGGCGCCATCGCTTCGCTGTCTTCGGTTTCCAAGCTCCCGTTCCGCGATGCTCAGGACGGCATCTCCAACACCTTCTCCATCATCCCGAGTGCGCTCGGCAAGGAGGACCAGGTGTTCTTTGGCGATATCGACCTTGATCAGCTGGGCGAGTAACTATTGTTAGTGCTATACTAACAATAACGATTACTGATTAGTGCGCCGGTTTCGGCCGGCGCCTATCGATCGAAGGAGACACATTATGAAGGTTTCTGAAGTTTCCGAGACTCAGGCCGATAACCTGGTCCACATGCTCGACGCTTACGCCGAGAAGGGTGGCCACCACCTGAACATCAACGTCTTCAACCGTGAGACGCTGCTCGACGCTCAGGCTCACCCCGAGAAGTACCCGCAGCTGACCATCCGCGTTTCCGGCTACGCCGTGAACTTCCACACGCTCACCAAGGAGCAGCAGGACGAGGTCATTTCGCGTACCTTCCACGACAAGTTCTAAAGGGGTTTAACTCCCGCAGGATCGCCGGGGCTGTTTGGGTTACTTTCCAAAACGTCCTCGGACATGCAAAGGGCTCCGCTGCGCGCTTCGCGCGGCGGAGCCCTTTGCGTCCTGCGGAAATGTTTTGGAAAGTAGCCCAAACAGCCCCGGCTGGGGTCCTGTGTAGTCACCCTTTAGGCGGAACTCTCCTAATTATTTGGATGAGTCGTTTACTTACTTGTACTGTTACCGTCTTCCCGCTCTTGTTGGGGTATGCTTTGTTCGTATGTAAACGTATGACATGTTGATGGGGGAGGGTGCTATGGCTCGCGAGGGCGCTCGTTCTAAGGATTCGGCTAAGCCTGGCATCAAGGAAGTTGCAGCGGTGGCGGGGGTTTCGCCTACTACGGTATCTCGCGTGCTTAATAATCGCGGCTATATTAGCCAAGAGACCCGCGATAAGGTCCATGCCGCGATGAAGCGCATCAACTATACGCCCAACGATATCGCCCGTGCCATGCTCAACGGTCGCCTGAATCTAATAGGTATGATCGTCCCCTACGTCAGCAGCCCGTTTCATGCCCAAGCGGTCCAAGCCGTTGAGCGTACCCTGGCCGAAAACGGTTTTAAGATGTTGCTGTGCAATAGCGCCAATCGACCTGATCTTGAGCGTTCTTATATCGATATGCTTCGGCGCAATATGGTTGATGGCGTCATCGTCAACTCGCTTAATATCGGTGCCGAGGCGTATGCCGAGATGGGCTTGAGTCTGGTTGGTATCGACTGCGACCTTGGCGAGACCTCTGTTCAGATTGCGAGCGACAGCTATGGCATCGGCGAACTTGCCACGCGTCGCCTGATCGATGACGGGTGTTCGCGCATCTTGTGCCTGCGTAACAATAGCCGCATGCGTATGCCTGCCAATAAGCGTACCGATGCCTACCACGATGTTGTGGAGCAGGCCGGTTTGCCCGTGCTTGTCCGTGAGGTCGAGTTCGTTAAGTCCGACGACGAAAAGAGTGCGGTCGTTGCGAAGATCCTCGATGAGAACCCCGATATTGACGGCATCTTTGCGGGAGACGACACGATGGCGGCCATCTGCCTCAACGTGATGAAGCGGCGCGGCTTGAGCGCTCCGGACGATATTAAGGTCGTGGGCGCGGATGGCGCCCGCCGCACTATGACGTTTATGCCTGACTTAACAACCGTTCGTCAAGATATCGATCGCATCGGAGAGCTCGCGGCGCAATCCATCATCGCTCTTGTTAACGGTGAAAAGCCCGAATCGAATACCAAGCTCCCCGTTGAACTCATTGAGGGCAAAACCGCGTAGTTCATCCCGTGCCAAAAGAATTCCTCAAACGCCTCTGATGACCGTTCGCCGGCATATGTCAACCGTTTGCCGACGACTGGAACTGCGAAAAGACGTATTGATGTGAAAACGTTTGACATATGAAAACGATTGACATATCTTGCAGATGTACCGAGTTAGTATCTCGTGGGAAAGGAAGTCTCGGATGCATAAGGTGTATTACCAGCCTGAGGGAATTTGGGTAGGCGACATCATGCCGTACGGCGAGGATGGCACGTTCTATCTCTATCATCAGCGCGACACGCGTAACCCCGGACCTTTCGGAGAGCCGTTTGGTTGGGCACTCGCTACGACCAAGGACTTCGTCAATTACAAGGACTTTGGCGAGAGCCTTGAGCGCGGCGGCGACGAGGAGGTCGACCAGTACGTTTATGCCGGCACGGTGTTTAAGGTGGGCGACAAGTACCATGCGCTCTACACTGGTTGCAATCGCGATAAGGTCCGCGCACGTTTGATGAAGCAAGTTCTTCTTCACGCAACGAGTGACGACGCCGTCAAGTGGGAGAAGAACATCGCCGAGACGCTGCTTCCGCCCCAGGAGGGTTACGATGACCGCAACTGGCGCGATCCCTTTGTGCTTTGGGATGAGGAGAACGAAGAGTACATGCTCATCCTCGGCACGCGTGTGGGCGAGGACAAGCGTCTGATGACCGGCCGCCTGGTCAAGTTCACCTCCAAGGATCTGACCAACTGGGAGTTCCAGGGCGACTGGTGGAACCCGGGCCTGTACACCATGTTTGAGATGCCTGATCTCTTTAAGATGGGCGACTGGTGGTACCTCGTCTTTTCCGAGTACAGCGACGGCAACAAGACCCGTTACCGCATGTCCAAGTCCATCAACGGTCCTTGGATTACCCCCGCTGACGACTCCTTCGACGGCCGCGCGTACTACGCCGCTCGCACCGCATTCGATGGCGAGCGTCGCGTTCTCTTTGGTTGGGTTCCTACGCGTGACGAGGGCGGCGACCCCAGCTCTTACCTATGGGGTGGCACCTTTATGCCCCTCGAGATCGTTCAGCGTGCCGACGGAACGCTCGGCACCAAGCTCCCCGACAGCATGCTTGGCGCCTTTGGCGAGGCTAAGGCAGTCGAGACCTTTGAGCTTTCCTGCGAGTCGGGCAAGGTCGAGCAGGTGCTCGCCGCGGATGCCGGCTCCACCTACTTGCTCGATGCCGACATTGAGCTCGGCGGTAACGCTGCCGGCTTCTCGGTCAAGTTCGCCGAGGACGCCGAGACCGGTCTTGCCTATGAGTTCCGCGCCAACCTGCGCGAGGGCAAGCTCGAGTTCACGCCGGCTCCCCAGTACCCGTGGTTCCAGGTCAACAACATGGGCCTCGAGCGTCCGTTGTTCTTTAAGGGCGAGGGCACTCACCATGTGCGTCTGGTCGTCGACGACGACATCGCGACCATCTTTGTCGATGATGTTGCGCTCAACGCTCGCTTCTGCAACAAGCAGGGCCAGGGTGTGGCGCTTACCGTCACCGACGGTGCGCTCAAGTGCGCAAACGCAACGATCGCGTCTCTGTAGCGGCAACGAACCGTTTTATGATTTAGAAAAGGAATGGAGAGGAACATGGACTACAAGGCAGTGTCCCAGCAAGTCGTCGACAACGTCGGCGGACTGGAGAACATCGAGGGCGCCACGCATTGCGTGACCCGTCTGCGTCTGGTGCTCAAGGATACGAGCAAATACAACAAGGCCGAGCTCGAGAACATCGATGGCGTCAAGGGCGTGCTGTACAACAGCGGCCAGCTCATGATCATCTTCGGTACCGGTACCGTCAACAAGGTTTACGATGAGTTTATGGCTCTGACGGGCGTTAAGGAGATCAGTGCTTCCGAGGTCAAGGGCGCTGAGGCGGACAAGAAGGGCAAGTTCTTCTCGGTCCTCAAGGTATTCTCGGACATCTTTATCCCCATCATTCCCGCCTTCGTCGGCGCTGCAATCATCATCGGCCTTAAGTCGCTGATCGTTGCCAACGGCCTCTTTGGCATGGAAGGCAGCCTCGCCGATCACAGCGAGTTCCTCAAGAACCTCGCAAGCTTCTTTGCCATTATCGCCACCACGTTCGACTACCTGCCTGTCCTGGTTATGTACAGCGCGGTCAAGCGTTTTGGCGGTAACCCGATCCTGGGCATCCTCGTCGGTATCGTCATGGTTCACCCGAGCCTTATGAACCGCAACACGTTCGTTATGGACCCGACGGGTGCTGAGTACTGGAACTTCGGTCCGCTATCCATTCCCATGGTTGCTTTCCAGGGCGGCGTATTCCCTGCAATCCTGACTGCCTGGTTTATGGCCAAGGTCGAAAAGATTGCCCAGAAGTACATCCCCGAGGTCGTTTCGTTCGTCTTTGTCCCGACCGTTACCCTGATTCTCGCTAACGTCGCCCTGTTCACCGTGTTCGGCCCGCTCGGCAACCTGATCGGCGACGTCCTCGCTGGCGTAATCGATGTCCTGTACAACAGGATGGGCGTCTTTGGCGCCTTTGTCTTCGCCGCGTTCCTGCAGCCGCTCGTCGTTACCGGTACGCATCAGTTCATCCAGGGTATCGAGGCAAACCTTGTTGCCACGACTGGCTTCAACTACATCCAGGCCATCTGGTCGGTTTCCATCATCGCCCAGGGCGGCGGCGCCATCGGTATGTACCTCATTCACAAGAAGCACTCCAAAGAGCGCAACATCTGCATGTCGTCCTTTATCCCGACGCTGGTCGGAATCTCCGAGCCCGCTATCTTTGCTGCAAACATGCGCTATTCGATCATTCCGTTCATCTGCGCATGCATCGGTGCAGGCTGCGGCGGTGCCTTCGTCAAGCTCTTTGAGGTGCGCGCTATCGGTCAGGGTCTGACCGGCGTGCTTGGCCTGCTCATCGTCACGCCCGAGACCCTCGTGTGGTATGTGGCTGGCAATCTCATCGCCTTTATCGTGCCGATCGTCTTGATCTTTGCCTACAACAAGGCAAAGGGCGTGCCGACCACCGATGAAGAGGGCGCTGGCGCTGGCTTCGACGTTAGCTTCTAGTTGAGCCGTTCAGTGTAATCTGAGGATAAGTCCATTTGAGGAAGGGCGTTCGACTCGTGTGAGTCGAGCGTCCTTCCCCATAGACGAGAAAGTCAACGGCGATGTTAAATCAAAAAAACAAGGTGACACGCGCGGACTATGAGCAGTGGCGTGTCGGACAGGATGAGACGGCGGCTCGCATCGCGTCCGACCCCGATAGGCTTCTGTTCCATGTGGAGCCTGAGCTTGGCTGGCTCAACGACCCCAACGGTTTGGTTCAGATTGGTGATACGTATCACATCTATCATCAATACGATCCGTTCGATGCTGCGCATGGCGGTCCAGTGCTTTGGAACCATCTGACGACAAAGGATTTTGTGACGTACGAGAATCACGGCCCCGTGCTGTTCCCCGATTCCGATTTGGATTCGAGCGGAGCGTATTCTGGTTCTGCCTTTGTACGTGATGGCAAGATTCACTACTTCTATACCGGCAACGTCAAGCATTTTGACCGCGATGATTACGACTACGTGTTGACGGGCCGTGAGCAAAACCAGATTCATATGGTTGCCGAGAATCCCGACGAATTGGGCGAGAAGTGCATAGCTGTTGGACCGGTCGATTACCCCGACGATATCGGTACGCACGTGCGCGACCCCAAGATCCTTGAGCACGATGGTATCTACTACATGGTTCTGGGTGCTCGTACGAAAGACGACCGTGGCTGCGTGCTTGTCTATACCTCGCGCAATCTTGAGGACTGGAGCTATGCGACGCGCATTGAGTTGGGCGAGAAGTTTGGCTTTATGTGGGAGTGCCCCGATCTGTTTGAGCTCGATGGCGAGCTTATTCTCGTTTGCTGTCCGCAGGGTGTGCCTGCCGATGGTTGGCGTTACCGCAATCCGCATCAGTGCGTGTGGTTCCCTATCGAGGCCGATTGGGAGGCGCCGAGCTTTAAAATCGTCGGGCAGGGCATGCCCCCGATGGTCGATGCCGGTTTTGATTTCTATGCTCCGCAGTCCTTTGAGGATACTGCAGGCCGGCGTTTGATGATCGGATGGTCGGGTTGCCCCGATGCGACGGCAGAAAACCCGACGGTGGCGCGCGGGTGGCAGTGCGCGTTGACGGTGCCGCGAGAGCTGAGCATGCGCGATGGCAAGCTCTGCCAGCAACCGGCGCACGAGATTGAGAGGATGCGCGGCGACTGCGTTCGCGCGACAGGCGGTGAAACCGTTGAGGAGCCGGGCCGCCTGTTTGATCTTGTGGTTTCCTGTGAGGGCGCCAAGATGGTCGAGCTCGAAATCCGCAAGGGTGTCTTTGTGTGCTATGCAGACGGGATGCTTACCCTCGACATGGGTGACGAAGGCTATGGGCGCGACCAGAGGTCGATCGAGCTCAGCGAGCTTCGCGACCTGCGCGTGCTTTCGGACACTACGATGGTCGAGATTTTTGCAAATGGCGGCGAGGCGGCACTTACGAGCCGTACCTATTCGCCGGCGGTTCCGGCGATGGAGCTGCACGCCGAGGGCGCGGCATCGATGAATTTCTACCGCCTCGTGCATTAACCGTGCATGGGGCACGATTGGACTTGCTGGGCGGAATGTGTTGCAGTTGCCGCAGCGAACTACCGTTTATCGCGTATAGCTACCGTTTGCGGGATAAGTAACACTCATTTATAAACCGTGTAAAATCTCAGCCAAGCACGGAGTTTTCCAGGGAGACGCTGTCCTTTGTTGTGTGCAAGGGGCGGCGTCTCTTTGGCGCTTAGATGCTGTTGCGCAACAGTGTGGTGGCCTGTGCTTGGTATTGGAAAGTCGACGTTGAGATAGGTCGTGATGATAATGGGCAAGTACGTAATCGTGGTTGAGTCTGGTTCGGATGTGACGCCAAAGCTCTGCGAGCGCTACGGCATCGTGCGCGTGCCCATGCATGTCACGATTGCTGACGAGACCGTCGAGGACGGCTCGATCGATCCGCTTGAGATTTATTCGCGCTGCAACGAGTTTGGCGTGATGCCCAAAACCAGTGGCTGTGCGCCTGCGGATTTTGCTCATGTGTACGACCGCATCCATGCCGAGCAGCCCGACGCGACTATTCTGCATCTTGCGTATTCCGAGGCCACGACCTGTTCGCATCAGTCCTCCAAGATTGCAGCTAAGGGCCGCGACTACGTGTTCTCCATGGACACTCGCTTTGTCTCGGTGGGCCAGTCGCTCGTTGTCGTCGAGACTGCCAAATACATCGAGGCTCACCCCGATGCCACCGTCGAAGAGATCTTTGCTTTTACGAACTCCGTCATGGACCGCGTGCTACTGGGCTTTGTTCCCACCGATCTTGCCTTCCTCAAGGCCGGCGGGCGCCTGTCCAACATGGCGTTTCTTGGTGCCCACCTGCTCAAAATCGAGCCCTGTATTGAGGTGACGGGCGGTAAGTTTGTGGCGACCAAGAAGTTCCGCGGCTCCATGCTCAAATGCGCCCGCGCCTTTATTGACCACATGGTTGCCAAGGGCGATATTGATTACTCGCACATTGGTTTGGCGTATTCGGTGGGCCTTTCCGAGGAGCTGCGCGATGATATGGAGGTCTACGCGCATGAACTCGGCTTTAAGGACATCACCTGGACTCAGGTCGGCGGTGTGATCTCGAGCCACTGTGGTCCGACTGCCTTTGGCGCGGTGCTTACGCTTAAGGCGTAAAGGCTGCAGACGAGCATTTCTCACTTTCGCGAGTGCTCAGCAGCCATACGATCGATATAAGTCCCTGCCATGGCGGTAGGGGGCAGATTGAAGCGTGCCATTCTGGCCCGAGACGTTTAAACGCAAGCGTATGGGCTAAAATGGCTCTGGCGTTTTAATTGGCGAAAACCAAAGAGAGGCAAGGTAGCGGGAATGGCTGAGATGACGCTTGAGGGTGTGGACGCTCATCCCGAGGACTCTGCATATGCCCTGGGTCGCGTGCATTCGATCGAGACGATGGGAACGGTCGATGGCCCCGGCATTCGCTTCGTAGTGTTTGTCCAAGGCTGTCCCATGCGCTGTGCATATTGCCACAATCCCGATACTTGGTCGGTTAACGGCGGCACGATGGTGACCGTCGAGCATCTGATGGACGAGTTCCAGAGCAACCATGAGTTCTACCGTAGCGGCGGCATTACCGTTTCGGGCGGTGAACCGCTCCTGCAGCCCGCGTTTTTAGCCGACCTGTTCCGCATGATGCACAACAACCCCGACGGACGCGTGCACACCTGCCTAGACAGCTGTGGCTATGCGTTTGATCCCAAGCATCCGGAGAAGTTCGATGCTGTGCTCAACGAGACCGATATGGTGCTGCTCGACATTAAGCATGCCAATCCGGTTGAGCACAAGAAGTTGACCGGATGCGATCCTGCGCGCATCCTGGCGTTTGGCGATGAGCTTGCCCGTCGCAAGATCAAGGTCGTTATCCGTCACGTGGTGGTGCCGGGCATTACCGACACGGTGGAGGAGTGTGAGACACTCGGTCGCCTGATCGCTCCATGGCACAACGTGGTGGGCCTGGAAATGCTGCCGTATCACACCATGGGTGTCGTCAAATATGAGCAGTTGGGGATTCCCTATAAGCTCGAGGGCGTGCCCCAGATGGATACCGCGCGCATGCCCGAGCTGCGCAATGCCGTTATGACCGGCATGAAAAAGCGCCGTGCGGAGCTCAAAAACGCCATCGGCTAGCGAGCCATTTTCGCTTCCCAAGGGCACTCATTGGGGACAGACTTAAATGAGTGCCCCTGGGCACCAAGTTGATTGCTAAAGAGCCCCGTCCTTAAAAGACTGCTCTCTGGGTTGCGGTGAGATGCGCAACAGAATCGTGCCATTTGGATAAATACGCTTGTGGTTTCTTTAAAGACACCTTAAACGCTGCTGAATATCTTTGGAAAGAAATGCCTGCTCGGTATCATGCTGCTCGTATATAAACGGTGGCAGTCAGGAGACCACGTGCGAAACATCGCATCGCGGGACGAGTATGTGCCGCAGCATGGCAGCAGCATGGCAGCAGATATAAGACGAAGGGCACGTCTTCGCGTGGCCTTGCCGGCGCTCGCATCCGCGTGAGGAAGATTGCCGCTATTGGGATGCTAACGTCGGCGGTTATTATCCTCGGAATTACCGTTAAAACCTACGCCTCGGAGCGAACGGGGCGCCCAGATGCGTCAACGGTACAGCTGCAAAACGAGAAGGTTTCAAAGTCCAAAGCGTCGGCAGATCAAGCTCTGTCGACGGCAGATCTCAAGACGAGACTTTCGAAGGCGGACTTCAACGATATCCCTTCGGGTGATACCGTTCGGACCTTCTCGTTGGTGGATAACAAGACTCCTGCCTTGGAGGATGAGAGCCTTGCCTCGCTCCAGGATGCCCTGTGTCGGGCGCAGGAGCTGGGCGATGTGGGTGTAGTGTTCTACGACCTATCGAGCGGTAGGGGCGTGACGTATAACGCCGATGTCGAGGTGTATGGAGCGAGCAGCTACAAAGCGCTGTATGCGCTCTATATTTGCGAGACGTTGGTCGAATCGGGGCAGTTGTCGCTCGATGGGCCTTTAGCCACGTATGGTGGTTACAGCATGGGCTGGCAGACGGCGCGCAACCTTATCGAGAATGCCGTCGTCAACTCAGACAACGATTCGTTTATCGCGTTACGCGCGGCGTTTGACCATGATGGCTATGAGGATTGGATTGCCAATCTGGGTGTTGATGACGAAACGGCACTGAATCCGATGAGTGATTTTCCGACCTACTGCCCGCGCACTTCTGCGAGGTTATGGCGTGAGATGAGCGAGTATCTGAGCATGGATACCGAGACTCCACAGTGGTTGTCGGGCCTTCTGGCATCAACATCGCGCTCGTTTATTCACGATGGCATTGTGGACGAGCAGGTTTTGGTGCGCAACAAGGCAGGCTGGATTAGCGAGGATGGTTGCTATTCGACATGCGATGCAGGCCTCATCGACATCGATGGCCGTACCTATGTCATGAGCGTCATGACATCGATGCCATGGAGTGACCGTTCGAGCGAGGTTACGGCCGCGATTGCAAAGGCTCTGTTTGATACGCGAGCTGCACTGGCTTAGCGTGTTCGTTTGGCGAGGTCAAACAAAATGCTGGTACCATACCTTGGTTGAGAATTTCGTATAGGTTTGGGGAATGGCATGGCTACCATTGCGATTATCGGTGCGCTCGAAAAAGAGATCATGCAGATTAAGGAAGAGCTGAGCGACGTTTGCGAGGCACGGGAGGCAGGCTTGACCGTTGTGAGCGGTGAGCTCGACGGCCTGACAGTTGTCGCCACAACGGCGGGCATGGGCACGGTGAACGCCGCCGCTGCAACACAGCACCTCATTAGCAAGTATGCTCCGCAGGCTGTTGTGTTTTCGGGCATTGCGGGCGGTTTGAACCCCAAGCTCCATATCGACGACGTGGTCATTGGCAAACGCCTACGCTATCTGGATACCGATACCGCGCTTATCGCCGAGTCCGCACCGGGGCTCGAGGAGTTTGGCTCGACGCCCGCGCTGGTCGATATTGCCGCCGACGTGCTTGCTGAGCGTGGGTTTGTTGACGCTTCGAAAAATGCAGTCGCTTCGAACGAGGGCACCAAGCAGTTCCTGGTCGGCACGATTGCCACGGGTAACCGCTTTGTGACGGGCGCTACCATGCGCAACGACGCTATCGAGGCGACGCATGCCGATTGTGTCGGCATGGAGGGCGCGGCAATTGCCCATGTCGCAACCAAAAATGGTGTCGATTGCCTGGTGTTGCGCGCTATCAGCGATAATTGTGACGAGGCGTACGATGCAATTTGCGAGCGCGAGTTCGATCTGTTCGAGTACGCGCGTGTCGCAAGTGACATCACGCTCGATATCGTCCGCCGCATTGCCGCTGCGCAATAGCGCGTCTATTTGTAAGAACCTACGACCAAGGAGTGTCCATGGCCGATTCCATTAACTATCAGCTTGCCAAGTTCGTCGCCAGCTACGGCAAGGTTTCGCAGATCCCCGAGTCCACCTGCCCCGAGGTGAGCTTTGTCGGCCGCTCCAACGTGGGCAAGTCGTCCATCATGAACAAGCTCTTTGGCCGCAAGAACCTGGTGAAGGTTTCGAGTACGCCGGGCAAGACGAGCAACATCAACTTCTTCGAGGCCGACGACGTGCACTTTGTGGACCTGCCAGGCTACGGTTTCGCCCGCCGTTCCAAGGCCGAGCGCGACCGTTGGGCCGAGCTCATTGGCGACTTCTTCGACTCCGAGCGCAGCTTTAACCTGGTTGTGTCGCTGGTGGACATTCGCCACGACCCCAGTAAACTCGACCATGACATGATCGACTACCTGCAGGGCAACGAGTTCAACTTTATCGTCTGCCTCACCAAGGCCGACAAACTCAGCCGCACCCAGCAGGCCCGCCAAGCAGCAGCCATCAAAAAGCAGCTCAACGTCCCGGCCGAGAATGTAATCATCACGAGCTCCCAGACCGGCGTGGGTATCGACGAACTAAAAAAGCGCATCGCCGAGGCCTGCCTCTAGTCAGGGTTAAACCGTCAAAAGCCCCCGTTCATATCACCCCAGTGATAGTTATTGGTAAACTATCACTGGGGTGATATTTTTTAGGAGGTCGATATGGAGCTTTGGCACGGGTCGGAGGTTGTTGTCGAGCATCCATCGTTGGATAAATGCAGGCAATTCAATGACTATGGGCGCGGGTTTTATTGCACACCGCATGAGGAAATGGCAATGGAGTGGGCATGTCGGACCGAGTCTGATGGCATTGCCAATCGATATGAGCTTGATTTAGATGGCCTTGCGATTTTGGATTTGGAATCAGGTGAGTTCTCGATTCTCAACTGGCTTGCAATTCTGGCGAATAACAGAGAGTTCAATGTTTCAACGCCAGTAGCACGCGAGGGGCTTCGTTATCTGCTGGATAACTGCCTGATTGATATTTCTCCCTATGACGTTATTCGAGGCTATCGTGCAGACGATTCCTATTTCTCGTTTGCAAGACAGTTTGTCAACGGCATGATCTCGCTCAGGCAATTGCAGCGCATTATGTTTTTGGGGGATTTGGGCATTCAATATGCGCTTATGAGTGAGCGTGCGTTCTCGGCGATTAAGTTCCGCGATTGGAAGCAGGCTTCGGGAGCTGAGTTTTATCCCAAACGATTTGAGCGAGAACAGAACGCTCGACGAAAGTACCTGGATACGGTAAACGGATTTGACTCTGATGGTGTCGACATTAGGGATTTGATGGCAGGGAGGGTTGATTTAAATGATCCAAGAGTTAACGGATCGTGGGCCGAGTAGGACATATCCCGTCTATTACCTTGAGGACGCAATGAACAACCTCGGGGATTGCTTCGACTATGCCGTTAACGATTACGGAGCAGAAGGATCGGAAGTTGCTGAACTCTTTTGCCTGAGCGGCGTAGCTCGCGAGTTCGAACGCGGCAACGCATGGGTAGTGTCGGGAAAGTCGGGCGTTGAACTATTTGCGCTCATCTCCGAAAGATCTGGTTACCAAACAGGGTCGATGCCAGATCGGACCTACCGATTTGAGAAGACACCAGAATATTGGACGGGCTGGATACTGGCATATTTGCAGTGGCGCCTAGGGGGATCGTTCGAAGATCTGCTTCATGTTGTTCCATTTGATGCGCTGCGAAACCTGTACTACCCCTGGCATGAGGCCTCGGAGGAGCGCGTGGCGCGCCTTGTCTGTGATATGGCGAAGAAGGCGCCGCGTCAGACTAAACTGGCGCTAGCAAGAAAGAGGATTAAAAAAACCCAACAAGACCTGGCATACGAATCGGGTGTATCGCTCCGTTCAATCCAAATGTACGAACAGCGCCAGCGAAACATCAACGAAGCCTCGGTAACGACAGTGAGGGATATTGCAAAAGTCCTACACTGCAACATCGAAGACCTCCTAGAACCAGTCTTCGAATACAAAGAAACAAGCGCAGCGTAAACCAAGCGCACAGGCGAAGCCTGTCACTAGTAAGTGCCCCTACCTAGCAAGAGCCCCTACCAATAAAAAGCAACTATCAGCCCGGCGCTTTTACAAAGCGTAGGTCCCTGTAGCCGCCGTCAGCGAAGCTAACGTAGGGGAGGCCAGGGGCTTTGCCCCCAAATCTTTCCGCAGGACGGCAGGACCCCCGCCGCACGAAGTGCGCAGCGGGGGTCCTGCCATGTCCGAGGACGATTTGGGGGCAAAGCCCCTGGCCTCCCCGGCGAGTATACGGGACGGCGACTACAGGTATTCGATCTGGGCGCCTTCCGTGTCGCACGTCAGAATATGCGTATCGCACTTGGGGAACTGCTCGCGCAGCTTGACCTGCAGGAACTTTGCCACGATGGTGTCGTCGGTCACAGCCATGAGGGTCGAGCCCGAGCCGCTAATCCAGATGGTCTTAGCGCCGCCGTTAAGGCAGGTGTCGCGCACGGCGTTGTAGTCGGGAATCAGACGGCGACGATAGGGCTCCTGGATGCGGTCGTCGTTGGCGGCGGCAATCAGGTCAAGGTCGCCGGTCTCCAGGCCGCGCGTCATGCCGGCGATGCGGCCCATTTGCCATACGGCGGTGGAGAGTGGAATCTCCTGCGGCACGACCTTGCGCGCCTCACTCGTGTGTACCTCGTAGGGCGGAATCACGGTAATAAAACGCAGGCGATCGCTCACTTCGTAGCGCAGGCACTGGGGGAGCGAATCGGTCGGTGTAAAAGAGCAGACTGCGCCGCCCAGGATGGCGGGGGCGACGTTGTCGGGATGTCCCTCGACCTCGGTGGCGATGCGGACGAGCTCGGCGCGGTCGACGGTGTGGCCCGTCAGCGCGGCGGCGGCCATAATGCCAGCGACAACGCAGGTGGAGCTGGAACCCAGGCCACGAGCGACGGGAACGTCAGTCTGAATGTCGATGGCGACGGGGAAGGCCGGCTCGCCCCATGCGGCCAGCGCATCCACAAAGCTTACGTAGACTAGGTTGTTCTCGTTTTGGAATTCCTCGGGGCAGCCCGTGATGGAGAGCTTGTCGGCGCGCTCGAAGGTAAAGTGTGAGTAGAGGCTGACGGCCATGCCGAGGGTGTCGTAGCCAATGCCCAAGTTGGCGCTGGTTGCTGGGACGGTGATCTTGATCATGTGAGTCCTCCTGGCGTGCCTGGCTGTTTAGTTCGCTGCTCGGGCAGTCCTGCGCAAGACGGAAAGCACATTAAGTGCTTTCCTTTGCGTGCGGAACTCGCGACGAACTAAACAGCCAGGCACGCTGTGCGCGTTCGCCATCATCCCGGGGGTTATCTGATGAAAGAAGGTGCGCCGGCTTTCGCCGGCGCCTTATAAGGGGTTTAGTTGGTAGCCATCTTTTTTGCTGCAGACTCGACGTAGCTTGCCATCTCATCGACGTCGCAGACGTCTTCAAAGCGGACGGGTTTGGATTCGAGTTCGGCGAGCTGGGTCGGGGCGACCGTATCGGTGGCCTGCTCGAGCACGCGCATGGCCTCAAAATCATCCTCGGGAACGTTGAGCCCCAGGGCGTCGCAGCAGGCGCGTGGGAACTTGTAAGGGCTGGCGGTCGAAAGCAGCACGCGGGCCTTGGCGCCCTCGGCGGGAGCGACCTGCTCAAAGACGTGATAGCCGCAGGCGGTATGCGGATCGATCACGTAGCCGTTCGCATCCCAGCAGGTCTTGATGGCGGCGCGGACCTCGTCCTCGCTGGCCCAGCCGCAGCCAAACACGCTCTGGATCTTTGCCAGCAGCTCGGCGGGCACCTCGTAGCGGCCAGTCTGGGCAAGCTGCTCCATAAGGCCGGCAACGAGCTCGCAGTCGCCATCGGACAGGAAGTAGAGCATGCGCTCCAGGTTGGAGCTGATGAGGATGTCCATCGACGGCGAGATGGTCGTGAAGAACGGGCGGTTACGGTCGTAAACGCCGGTGGTCAGGAAGTCGGCCAGCACGTTGTTCTTGTCGCTCGCCACGACGAGCTTGGCGACGGGCAGACCCATGCGCTTGGCGTAGTAGCCGGCCAAGATATCGCCAAAGTTGCCGGTCGGTACGCAGAACTCCACGGCGTCGCCGGCCTCGATGGCGCCGGCGCGCAGCAGTTGCGCATAGGCGGCAAAGTAGTAGACGACCTGCGGTACCAGACGGCCGACATTGATGGAGTTGGCGCTCGAAAGCACGGTGCCAGCGGCCTCCAGGCGCTCGGCAAGCTCCTTATCGGCAAAGATGCGCTTGACGGCGCTCTGGGCGTCGTCAAAGTTGCCGCGGATGCCGCAGACGGCGACGTTATCGCCCTCCTGAGTGGACATCTGCAGGTTCTGGACGCGGCTGACCTTGCCCTCGGGATAAAAGACGGTGATGCCCGTGCCCGGGGCGTCGGCAAAGCCGGCGAGTGCTGCCTTGCCCGTGTCGCCCGACGTGGCGGTGACGATCATGATGCGCTCGGCGCCGCCGTCCTTGGCGGAGGTGCGGGCCATAAGGCGGGGGAGCATCTGCAGGGCGACGTCCTTGAAGGCGCTCGTGGGGCCGCCAAAGAGTTCCATCACATAGGTCTGAGGGGCGTCAGCGCCCGGCGCAGCGTCGAGTTTGACGAGCGGCGTAACCTCTTCGCTCGCGAACGTGCCGCGGTATGCCTCGTCGACACACGCCGAAATATCTTCGGCCGTGTAATCATTCAGTAACATTCCCAACACATCTTGAGCGATTTCAAAGTACGATTTATCTGCAAGCGAGCTGATATCGAGTTGCTGGGTGCCCAGCTCGTCCGAGACAAACAAACCCCCGTCGGGAGCGATGCCGGTACGGATTGCCACCTTACTTGAGCACGATAAAGTGCGTCCTCGTGTACTATGATAAGTTCCCATATAACACTGCTCCTCGGATGCCTTGGTCCCAATCGGTGAAACCATGGTATCAGAGCGCGCAAAACAGGTTTGCAGAGGCTTTTAGAAAGGTAACCTCAAGCCCATGATTAAGATTGCCAAGTTTGGCGGCTCGTCGGTCGCCGACGCCGAACACTTTAAGAAGATCAAGGCCATTGTCGATGCCGACCCGGCCCGCCGTTTTGTGGTGGTTTCTGCCTGCGGTCGCCGCTTTAAGGGCGACACCAAGGTGACCGACCTGCTCTACCTGGTTAACGCGCACGTTAAGTACCACGTGTCGTGCGAGGAGCTGCTCGAGGACATTGGGCAGCGCTATTTTGATATCGCTGACGAGCTGGAGCTCACCTATCCCATCCGCGAGGAGTTCGCGGCCTTTGCCGAGCGCGCCCGCTCGGGCGGCTACTCCACCGAGGAGCTCGTGAGTCGTGGCGAGTACTTCACCGCTCGCCTGATGGCCGAGTACCTGGGCCTGCCGTTCCTGGATGCCGCGACGGTCGTGGCGTTCCATCACGACGGTACGCTCAGCATGAATCGTACCTGCGAGCTGGTGCAGGAGTACGGTCAGCAGGGCGGCTTTGTTATGCCCGGCTTCTATGGCGCGACGCGTGAGGGTCAGATTAAGCTACTCGATCGTGGCGGCGGCGATATTTCCGGCTCGATCCTGGCCAAATGCCTTGGTGCCGACCTGTACGAGAACTGGACCGACGTTTCGGGCTTCTATTCTGCCGATCCGCGTATTGTTCCCGAGGCTCAGCCCATTGCGCGCGTTACCTACGAGGAGCTGCGCGAGCTTTCGTACATGGGTGCAAGCGTCCTGCACGAGGAGGCCGTGTTCCCCGTGCGCGAGGCAGGCATTCCGCTGGTCATCAAGAACACCAATGCGCCGCAGGACCCCGGCACCATCATTAGCGAGACGGCTGACGAGGGTGAGGCGGAGCCTATCATTACCGGCGTGACCGGCAAGCGCGGCTTTGTCGCCATCAACGTTGCCCGCGACCGCACCAAGCCCCGTGTCGGCTTTATGCGCCGTGCACTTTCGGTGTTCGAACGCTATGACGTTTCCGTTGAGCACATGCCCACCGGCGTCGACCGCTTTGGCGCCGTGGTGCAGGAGCAGGATGTGCACGATTCGCTGTACTCACTCGTGGGTGACATCCAGCAGGAGGTCGAGCCGCTCGAGATCGAGGTTGTCGAGGGTTTGGCGCTCATCGCGACCGTCGGCCGTAACCTTCGCGGCCGCGCAGGTATCTCGGGCCATCTGTTTGGCATGCTTGGTCAGGCCGGCGTGAGCGTACGTATGATTTCGCAGAGCTGCGACGAGATCAACATCATTATCGGCGTAGAGGAGAAGGACTTCGATCTGGCGATTCGGACCATTTACCGCGCCTTCTCCGACGAGAACGGCATTGTGAAGGTCTCCGACCTGGAGGCTCCCGTGCCGGTCGATCCCGCCCCGGCCGCGCTCCACAAGTAGCTGCTATCCCAGTAGATTTTTGGGACTTGCCTCAAAAACTACGGCGGGGCGTTTCGTTTCGGTTTCGTTTCGACGGGGCGGGTTTCGTGCCCGCCCTGTTCTTGTATACACTGGCAACAATAATCGGCCTGCTCGGCGTGCGGGCAAAAGCCACAGCCTTTAAAGGGGGAAGCATGAAACAGTACACGGTTGCTATTTTGGGCGCGACGGGAGCCGTGGGCACCCAGATGCTCGAGTGCCTCAACGAGCAGGAGTTTCCGGTCGGCAAGCTCAAGCTGCTAGCGAGCGCGCGCTCTGCGGGCAAGACCGTCGAGTTCCGCGGCGAGCAGGTTGTGATTGAGGAGGCTTGCCCCGAGGCCTTTGAGGGCTGCGACATCGTGCTCGGCGCCGCCGGCGACGATATTGCGAAGGAGCTACTGCCCGAGGCCGTCAAGCGCGGCGCCGTCGTGGTCGACAACAGCCACGCCTTCCGCATGGATCCCGAGGTGCCGCTGGTCGTGCCCGAGATCAATGCCGACGACATCAAGTGGCATCACGGCCTTATCGCCAATCCCAACTGCGCGACCATCATCGGCCTGGTTCCCACGTGGCCGCTGCACCAGCTTGCTGGCGTGAAGCGTATGATCGTGTCCACGTATCAGGCAGCTTCGGGCGCTGGCGCTCCCGGTATGGCCGAGCTCGAGGCTCAGCTTGCCGCCCTGGGCCGTGGCGAGGAGATTCCCGAGCCGCGCGCGTTTGCCGCCCAGCTGGCGAGCAACCTGATTCCGCAGATCGGCGGTGTCAAGGAGGAAGGCTTTACCTCCGAGGAGATGAAGCTGCAAAACGAGGGCCGCAAGATCATGCATCTGCCCGAGCTGCGCGTGAACTGCACCTGCGTGCGCGTGCCCGTGCTGCGTTCGCACTCCGAGAGCATTACGCTCGAGTTTGAGCGCGACATTACGGTTGAGGAGGCCCGTGCTGCGCTGGCTGCCGCTCCGGGCGTGAAGCTGGTTGACGATATGAGCGCCGAGGATGCGCACGATCGCTTCCCCATGCCGATGGATACGTCCGACCAGGACCTGATTTGGGTCGGCCGCGTGCGTCGCGACATCTCGAACCCCGAGGCCGTGCGCGGTATCACCTTCTGGTGCTGCGGCGACCAAATCCGTAAGGGCGCGGCAACCAACGCCGTCCAGATCGCTAAGCTGCTCTGCGAGTAGCGGTTGACCTGTCCGGCGGGGGCCGGGCTTGGTTTTCAGAACGTCCTCGACCATGTGTGGCGCCTTGTCCTGCTCCTTCGGAGCCGCGGACAAGGCGCCACACTGGTCTGCGGAGTGTTCTGAAAACCAAGCCCGGCCCCCGCCTGCGGTGACGTTGCTGCGAGCTGCCCACGATGGGGCCGTTGTTGGTTGGGGCCGCTGGGCTGATGTGGGGGCACGTGGTTGTTGCGGGCCCTGGTCCCGGCGGCGGCCTCGGCGCTTTGCGCCTGCTGCCTTGGGGGGGGGCTGCGGAGCGCGGCCGGCAGCTGCGGCGCGTTGCGCCTGCTGCCTGCGGGGACTTTGGGGTCGTGCGGCAGCTGGGGCGCTGTCGCGCCTGCTGCCTTGGGTGACTTTGGGGTCGATTGGGGTTGTCTGCACAATTCGCGGTATTATGTTGCGGAGTTTTGAAAGGAGCCGCTGGTGGTCACGACGACATTTGCTTCGCCTTTGGGCGAAATCTTGCTTGCCGCTGATGGCCGCGGTCTGACGGGGCTTTGGTTTGAGGGGCAGGAGCACTTTGGTTCCACGCTTCTCCGGGAAGACTCCGAACATGTTGAAGGCGCCGACGCGGTTTC
This sequence comes from uncultured Collinsella sp., assembly GCA_900544095.1. Lineage (GTDB taxonomy): Bacteria > Actinomycetota > Coriobacteriia > Coriobacteriales > Coriobacteriaceae > Collinsella. Next base: position 741,153 of record UQTV01000001.1, on the reverse strand, counting down.
CGGTACCGGTGGCATGTCGTCGGTGAGTCCGGCAAATGGTGTGGCCTCTTCGGTGCTTGAGCGTTCTTGGGCTTGGCTGAATGCTTATTTTGCGGGGCAGGAGCCTCGGTATACGCCGCCGTTGCATTTGATTGGCACGGCGTTTCAGCGTGAAGTCTGGTACGAGCTGCTTTCTATTCCGCGTGGCGAGGTCGCTACGTATGGCGAGATCGCCCAGCGTGTTGCGGCTCGACATCGTGTACCGGGAAACGAGGACCCCGTTGTGTCTCCTCGTGCGGTGGGGGCTGCGGTCGCTCGCAACCCTGTTTCGATTATTGTGCCGTGCCATCGCGTGGTTGCCGCCGATGGTTCGCTCAACGGATATGCTGGCGGCCTTGATCGCAAGGAGTGGCTGCTTCGGCTTGAGGGCGCGTACGAGGAATAGCGCTCGAACGCTTTGCATAACTAGGACGCCGCGAAAGGACGAGCCTCCGTCCTTCTACGGCCGGCATGCGTCCAGACGCTTGGCATCTGCGCTTTAAGTTTGGCTAAGCCATATCTTGCGTATTTGAAAACGCGCAGGTTGAGCCGCTAGGGCTGTGCTAAGGCAGCTTTCGGTGCGCTATTATCGGCAGTATCGAAACCTGTATTTCCATGCGCCAAAGGAGCAACTATGAAGCTGATGCTTGCCGAGGACGAACCTGGTCTCTCCCGCGCCCTCACCGCGATTCTTCAACATAGCGACTACGAGGTCGACACCGCCCTCGACGGCTTGACGGCGCTCGAGAATCTACTCACCAACGATTACGACGCCGCAATCCTGGACATCATGATGCCCGGCATGGACGGCATCGAGGTGCTCAAGCGTACACGCGCCGCCGGAAAGCGACTGCCCATCATCATGCTCACGGCAAAAAGCGAGGTGTCCGATAAGGTCGAGGGCCTGGATGCCGGTGCCAACGATTACCTGACCAAGCCGTTTGCCGCCAAGGAACTGCTTGCGCGTATTCGTGCCATGACGCGCGCCGCGACGGCAATTGACGCCACGACGCTCAGCGTGGGTAACGTGCGCCTCGACACGGCGGCTTGCACGCTTGTGGGACCCTTGGGCGAGGAGCACCTGGCCAATCGCGAGTTTCAGCTTATGGAACTCTTTATGCGCAACGCCGGCACGCGCATGCCTACTGAACGTCTGATGCTCGAGGTTTGGGGTGAGGACGCGCCCGAAGGCGCCAACGTGGTGTGGGTCTATATCTCGTACCTGCGCAAAAAGCTGACGGCGCTTGGTGCCAACGTTGCCATTCGCGCGTCGCGTAACCAGGGCTATTCGCTCGAGGTTGTCGAGGAAGGAGAACGGGCGTGAGCGTGCGCACGTGGTGCAAGCGCATGGCGGCGAAGCTCGGCATGGGTGTGGGCTCGGGTAATCCGGGGCGCGCCGATGCTGCCAGTGCAATGGGCCGTCGCCTGCGTCGTAAGTTCATCCTCGTTGCCATGGGCGCTGTGACCGTGGTGCTCACGCTCATCATCGCTGGCATCAACATTGTCAATTATTCGCATGTTTGCAAGATGGCCGATGCACGACTGGACTATATCCTGGCAGGCAAGGATGGCATTGATGGGGAGGACGAGCCTAAGACCGGTCCCGGTCAGGATGCGGTTGCCGGCAAGGTTGCTACCGGTAACCGGGCGGCCGTTCGCGATGTGCATTTTGAAGGCATGACGGCGGAGTCACCCTTCGACACGCGCTACTTTACGGTGACGCTTGTCGATGGGCAGGTGGTCGATGTCAATACCGCCCGCATTGCCGCGGTGGGCGCCAAGCGTGCCGCCCGTATTGCCATGGGGCTGGATTCTAAGGGCCTGACCTCTGGGTTTTCTGGTAACTACCGCTATACGACCACAGCTCAAGGCGAAAAGACCACCTATGTGTTCGTGGACTGTTCGCGCGAGCTTGCAAGCTTTCATTCGTTTTTGAGCGCGAGCGTGGCGATCAGTTGCATTGGCTGGCTGGCGGTGCTGGCAATTGTGGCGGGTGCCTCGGGCGCGGTGATTCGACCGATGGTCGAGAGCTACAGCAAGCAAAAGCGCTTTATTACCGATGCGAGCCACGAGATCAAGACGCCGCTGGCTGTAATTGACGTCGCCAATGAGGTACAAGAGATCGAGAGCGGCGAAAGTGAGTGGACGCAGAGCATTCACGAGCAGGTTGCGCGGCTGACGGCGCTCACGGAGCGTCTGGTGTTCCTGGCGCGTATGGACGAGGGTTCGGCAGGCTTTACTATGGCGACGATTGATCTTTCGGAGGCCGTGGACACGGCTGCGACGCCATTTGAATCGGTGGCGGTTTCGCGCGGCAAGCGTCTGTCGACGTCGATTGCGTGCGGCGTGCGGGCCCATGCCGATGCCGCGGCGGTGGCGCAGGTGGTTGAGCTGCTTCTGGACAACGCCACGCGCTATGCGAGCGAGGGCAGCGTGATTGAGCTGAGCCTGCGTGCCGTTTCGCGCGTTCAGGGTAAGGGCGCCACCGAGCTTGTCGTATCGAACGCCGTGGACGAGCTGCCCGAAGGCGACCTAGATCGATTGTTCGACCGCTTCTATCGTGCGGACGTGTCGCGCAGCTCCAAGACGGGCGGCTCGGGCGTGGGCCTATCCGTGGTGCGTGCCATCGCCGAAGCCCATGGCGGGAGCGCTTCTGTCTGCGGCCACGGTAACCAGATCACCTTCACCGTCCGCCTCTAAGACCTGCCAAAAAGGGACAGGTTTATTTTGGCAGGTTTTATCTGTGCAGACGGCAGCGGAGGCTGGCGGTGATCGGCGCCATGAACGCCACCGACCCAAATAAACGCACTTCTAACTGCTAAAATATGGACATCGTTGTTCGGCTCCCGAAGGAAAGGAGACGGTCATGCAGTACGAGATCGGCGGAGGGGCTTTCCCGGTTGTTACGTGCAACCTTAGCGACGGCGAATCCATGATCACCGAAAGCGGTGCCATGGTCTGGATGACCCCCAACATGGAGATGTCCACCTCGGGCGGTGGCATAGGCAAGATGTTCTCTAAGGCTTTTTCGGGTGAGGCGTTGTTCCAAAACATTTGGACCGCGCACGGCGATGGCATGATTGCGTTTGGCTCTTGCTTCCCCGGCCGCATTATACCGATCGAGATTGGCCCTGGTAAGAGCTGGATTTTGCAGAAGCGTTCGTTCCTTGCCGCGGAAAGTGGTGTTGAGCTGAGCATCCACTTTAACAAGAAGGCAAAGACCGGCGTCTTTGGCGGCGAGGGTTTTATCATGCAAAAGCTCACGGGCTCGGGTATTGCCTTTGCCGAGATCGACGGCGACCTAGTTGAGTACGAGCTTGCTGCTGGCCAGCAAATGATTGTAGATACCGGCAACGTGGCCGGCTTTGAGGAGACGGTGAGCATCGACGCGCAGATGGTCAAGGGCGTCAAAAACATCATGTTTGGCGGTGAAGGCGTGTTTAACACTGTGCTCACCGGTCCGGGGCGCATCTGGCTGCAGACAATGCCCATTTCCAATCTTGCGGCAGCAGTGGCTTCGATGACCAACAACAATAACTAATCGCGTATAGGATGACGCGCGCGGCGGGCCTGGCCTGTCGTGCGCGTTTTTTGGTGGCAAACGCCCTGTTTATCGGGTGCGGCTGTGCTCCTGCAGCGCATAGATCGACTTATCCATGTTGAACAGGTAGGCCACGACGCAGACAATAAAGAACGTCGGCAGACTGCTAAAGCCAAAGACCTCGCAGCCAATGAGGATCGGCGCGAGTAGCGTGTTGGTGGCGCTGCCAAAGACGGCGGCGTATCCCAGCGCGGCGCAGGGCTCGACGGGCATGCCGAGAATTCCGGCGAGCACGACACCCAGGCTGGTTCCGATGGAGAACAACGGCGTCACCTCGCCACCCTGATATCCTGCGGCAAGCGTGGCGATGGTGAGTACGAATTTGAGCGCCCAGTCCCAAGGCATGATCGACGCCTCGCCGTTGTCACCCAGTGCCGCGGATATCAGGTTGGTGCCAAGGCCGCAGTATCGCCCCTGCCACAGCGCGAACAGAATCGCCGACAGCGCAAGGCCCATAACGGCAACGCGTATGTAAGGGCTGGGGAGCAGCCGCGCTGCAAGGGTCTTGGCATGGGCAAGGCACCAGGCAAAAGCTCCACCTACCATACCAAACGCGATACCCAACAACGCCAGCCGTCCAAGACCGGGGAGGTCGAGCGCATACGAGGCGGTAACGGCGACCTCAAACTTCTCGAGCCCCAGAGCGCCGGAGGTCATGCTTGCGGCGAGCGAGGCTGTAAGCGCGGGAAACAGCGCGCGGTATTCCATGCGTCCTGCGACCAGTACTTCGATCGCAAAGACCGTGGCGGCGAGGGGCGTTCGGAAGAGTCCGGCAAAGCCGGCAGCCATGCCGATAAGCAAAAACGTGTTGCCGGGTTCTCGGAAAGGTAGACGTCGGCCGATCCAATGCGAGACGGTTGCGCCGATCTGCACGGCTACGCCTTCGCGTCCCGCGCTGCCGCCAAAGAGATGCGTGGCCCACGTGCTCAGCATAATGAGCGGCACCAGACGCGGGGAGATGGCGTCCTCGCGTCCGTGACCTACGTCGAATACTAAGCTCATGCCCCGATCGGTGCCTTTGCCCCAGGTGAGGTAGGCAAATACGATGGCCAAGCCCATGAGGGCGAGGAAGGGAAGGAGCAGTACGATGTGCTCGTCACGGAAGGCGCCGATTGCCAGGAGCACACGACCAAAAAGGGCACAGATGGCGCCAACGATAACGCCGATAGGGATTCCGACGGCGCCCATGAGCACGAGACCGCTATAGGTGTTGACCAGGCGTTTGATTCTGCTCGAAGCGCTGCTTTCTGACATTTTGCTTTCCGACACTTGCTCTCTTGATAGAAAAAGAGCTGGAGTTGCGCATCGTTGAGAGACTTTCCAGCTTTAGCAAAACAAACTTATAAGATGCGACGGGCCGCGTCAAGATAATTACCGGACGGCCTAGGAGGCGGCTGGTTGGCTGGCTTAAAACCTAGCGCGTGAAATGACGCCCCACGCTATTCAGCGCGCTTGATAGGATGACGAACCACGGTCTTAAGTTTCTCCGGTGCGCATTTGCGTGGATCGGAGAGATAGATTTCGTGATGTAAACGGGTGTCTGAGAAGTCGGGAACATAGCCCAGCTCGGTCGTGTATTCATGCATAGCGTCTACGGTCGCCGGTTCGTTGTCGTAGGGCCCGGTGTGCATGCATTGAACGCAGAGACCCTCGTCAACTTTAAGCAGTTCGACGGCGGAAAAGTCCAGTTTCTTTTTGGTCGTGGCTTCCGCGACTGCCCAGTCAAAGTCATCTCGGGTGACGAAATCAGGCAGGCGGATGCACGAGATAAAGTTGAAATTGTCCTTGTGTACATAATCGATGTCGCCGCTCGGGGACTCTTGCCACCAGAAACCCTCGAGCGGCGGTACCACAAAGTCGAAATAGCCCTCGATACTCCTTGAGCCTTTCTTCGACATCTTGACGGTATAGGCGATGCCGTAAAGTAGCGGCAGGGCGTTTTGATACTCGCCACCTTCGGTATTTGGGTCGCCCTTTCCGCGAACGGCAACGTAGCTCATAGGCGGGACTGTTACGATACTCGGCTTGCTTGCAGGTTTGTAGAGCTCCTTGCATTCCTTCTTAAAGTCGAACGCCATGTTGGCCGCCTTTCTGCGTATTGGCCTGCTTAGATAGTTGAATCATATCATAGAAACGAACAACTGTTCGAATGATTTGGCTGACAGATTGAGATGCGTGCGTTGTGTTTGGCGGTCGGCCTGACCCCGTTGATGATTTCTCGGCCTCCCCGGCGCCCTATCTATAGCTGCCGTTTCCCCATATAAAACCTGCCAAAATAAACCTGTCCCTTTTTGGTAGGTGGGAAATGGGTAATACTAAAGAGTTATCCGACCAGATGGGAATTAATCGATGGCCTATATCGAATTCAAAGACGTCATCAAGGCATACGGCGAGGGCGATGCCCGCATCCACGCGCTCGACGGCGCGAGCTTTACGGTCGAGCGCGGCGAGCTCGCCATCATTTTGGGTGCTTCGGGTGCCGGCAAGACCACGGCCCTCAACATTCTGGGCGGCATGGACACGGCAACTTCTGGCACCGTGACGGTGGACGGGCGTGACGTGAGCTCTGCCAACGAGGCTCAGCTTGTGGAATACCGTCGCGCTGACGTCGGCTTTGTCTTTCAGTTCTACAATCTGGTCCCCAACCTGACGGCGCTTGAGAACGTCGAACTCGCGGCGCAGATCTGCCCCGATTCGCTCGATGCCGAGCAAACGCTTCGCCAGGTTGGCCTGGGCGACCGCCTCGCTAACTTTCCGGCGCAGCTTTCGGGCGGCGAGCAGCAGCGCGTATCCATCGCCCGCGCGCTGGCTAAGAACCCCAAGCTGCTTTTGTGCGACGAGCCTACGGGTGCACTCGACTACAAAACCGGCAAGCAGATCTTGCAGCTGCTACAGGACACTTGCCGCAAGCAAGGCATTACGGTCATCATCATCACCCACAACTCTGCGCTGGCGCCCATGGCCGATCGCCTGATCCGCTTTAAGAGCGGCCGCGTGGAGAGCGAGACGGTCCAGCAAAATCCCGTGCCTATCGAGACGATCGAGTGGTAGCGCCCATGGACCAGGACCGCCAAAACAGCCAGCGCCGCGACGCGCAGAACACGGAGCGCGAGCAGGATTTTACGACCTACCGCACCGCCCAAAGCTCAAACGATATGGTGCCGACGGTTTTTCGCCGTGGCATCTACCGCACGATTCGCGGCAGCCTCAAACGCTTCTTGTCTATCGTTGTGATCACCGCGCTTGGCGTGAGCGTGATGTGCGGCCTTAAGGCGGGCTGCGAGGACCTGTGTGATTCGGTCGACGCCTATTTTGACCAGCAGAATGTCTATGACATCAACGTGCAGTCGACCTATGGTCTGACCGATGACGATCTTGCTGCCATTCAAGAGGTCGATGGCGTCGAGACGGCCGAGGGCATCTACACCGAGACCGCCTACACCGCCGTGGGTACAACGCGCGAGCGCGTGGTCGTGCAGAGCCTTTCCAAAGAGAATATTGACCAACCGGTGCTAGTACGCGGCGAGCTGCCCGAGACTTCGGGCGAAGTGGCAGTGACCTCACGTTTTTTGAAGGCTTCGGGCAAGAAAATCGGCGATACGGTGAGCTTTGCCGCCAACGATGCGAGCTCGTCGAACCAAAGCGCCAAGGACCAGTTTGCCGATGGGGACTACACCATCACGGCCGAGGTTCTCGATCCTACCGACGTGAGCTCCGACTCGACCGTCAACGCCTTTCGCGCTGCTTCGACTGCGGACTACAAGTTCTACGTGAGCGAGGATGCCGCGACATCTTCTTCCTACTCCGCTGTCCACGTGGTCGTCGAGGGAGCCAAGAGCCTCAACTCCTATTCGGATGCCTACTCGGCAAAGATCAATGAGGTCAAGGGCAATATCGAGAAGATCCGCGAGGAGCGTGAGAAGGCGCGCGCCCAGGAGCTGACGGTCGACACACCGGCGAGCTTGGACGCGGCTGAGCGTCAGGCGAATATGGTCTTTGGGATCGAGCAGGACAACATTAATCGCATGGCCGAGGGCAGCGACGAGCGTGCGCAGGCGCAAGCCGACCTGGACCAGCGCCGTGCCGCCGCCGACCAGCAGTTTGCCGATGCCCGCGCCGAGCTCTCTGACCTGGGCGAATGCACCTGGTACATCCAGGACCGCGATAACATCGCAAGCTACTCGAGCGTGGAGAGCGATAGCTCGTCAATTGAGGCCATTGCCACGGTGTTCCCGTTCATCTTCTTTATCGTCGCCGTGCTTATCAGCCTCACCACCGCCACCCGCATGGTCGAGGAGGAGCGCACGCTTATTGGTCTGTACAAGGCGCTCGGCTATTCACGCGGGCGTATCCTGTCCAAATACGTGGACTACGCGCTGTGGGCGTGTCTAATTGGCGGCGTGCTCGGCAACATCATCGGATTTGTGGGCCTGCCGCTGTTCCTGTTTACGGTGTTCGATGATATGTACTCACTGCCCCAGATGCTGCTTTCGTACGATATCGTGTCCTCGATTGTCTCGGTGGCGCTGTTTGCCGTGGGCGTGGTGGGCGCTACGATTATCGCCTGCCGCCACGAGATGGCCGAGACGCCGGCTTCGCTCATGCGTCCCAAGGCGCCGCGCGCCGGCTCACGCATTCTGCTCGAGCGCATCGGCTTTATTTGGCGCCGCATGGGCTTCTTGAACAAGGTGGCAGCACGTAACCTGTTCCGCTACAAAAAGCGCGCCTTTATGACCATCTTCGGTATCGCCGGCTGCACGGCGCTCGTGATTTGCGGTATGGGAATTCGCGACACGTCGGTGGCGCTTTCGCCCAAACAGTACGGGCATATCACGCGCTATGACTTGCTGGCGGTCGCCAATCCCGACGATTTTTCGCAGACGTGCGCGGCATTGGATGAGCGCAGCACGGCCAATGATTCCAACGTGACGGTGACCTCGACCCTGCCGATTATGACCGACAACGTCACCTTTACGTTTGGCGGCAAGAGCGAGACCGTGCAGCTCATCGTGATTCCCGACGACCGCACGGGTGACTTGGGCGATTACGTGCGCCTGGAGGATGAGTCCAAAGAACCGCTCGCCCTGCGTGACGGAGACGTGTATTTGAGCAAGAGCTCTCAGCTGGTGCTGGGGATCAAGCCGGGTGACACGGCTCACGTCCAGGATTCGTCGCTCAATGTTGCCAAGGTCAAAGTCAGCGACATCTCGCTCAACTATCTGGGCAACACGCTTTATATGACGCGGGGCACCTATGAGCGTGCGTTCGGTCGAAGTGCACGCCTTAACGGCGTCTTTGTGCTGCTTAAGGGTTCGTCGGCCGACCAGATTGCGTTTAGCAAGAATCTTAAGAGTGACGGTTGGCTTACGATTTCGAGTACGGCCGAGCATTGGGAGAATTATGAGGCCAACTTCACCATCATCAACTCGGTCGTGGTGCTTGTGACCTTTATGGCGGCGTGCCTGTCGTTTGTGGTGGTGTTTACGCTGTCTAATACGAATATTTCGGAGCGCGAACGCGAGCTGGCGACCATCAAGGTGCTGGGCTTCCGCCGTGGCGAGGTGCACCACTACGTCAACAAGGAGACGTTGATCCTTACGGCGATCGGCGCTGCGCTGGGCGTGCCGCTGGGCGGCTTGCTGGCCGAGAGTTTTACGTACATTTTGCAGATGCCGTCGCTGTATTTTGATGTTGAGGTCGAGCCGCTGAGCTACGTGCTATCCGTGCTTCTGGCCTTTGGCTTTACGTTTATCGTCAACCTCGCCACCAACCGTACCCTCAACAAGATCGACATGGTCGGCGCCCTCAAGAGCGCCGAGTAGCCTGCCAAAAAGGGACAGGTTTATTTTGGCAGGTTTTATCGGGGCAAACGCCGGACAACCATTAGGTGGCCCGGCGTTTGCCCCGTCAAACGGGCTTTCCATTTGCCTTTCATTCTATTTGGTTTTCGCTCGCAGGCGTGGATGAGAGGCTCTCTTTGGCCTTCGAGATTGGGCTTGTATGGGTCGTATGCCACAAAATGGGCCTATCTACTACGTTTGCTACCACACCCTCGACCGTGACAAAGATTATGAAATTAAAACCGCAGGTAGATGGCTTGCCAGTTTTCGGAAAAGGCGGGTATGGTCGGCCCTCTCGAGTTAAACGTAGTAAATAGGCCCTTTTCTTGGCGCGCGGTCAGCTCAATGCTAATCTCCGTGCCGGAACTGACCCAGTTGTTTGTAAGTTGCGGTGATATACGGACTGTTTGGCGCTTTGGAGCTTCAAAACAGTCCCTATCTCACCGCAACTTAGGAGAAGGGCGGGGGTGGTTGGGTGCTGGTGGGTCGGAGCGTGTTAGGCCTGTTTGCGGTGCTTCCATTGTTTGCGGCACCAGCGCATGAGCGCCTTTATGACGGGAATCGTGATGAGGATGATCCATGCAGGATGGGGCTGTCCCAAACAGAGCCACATGTAGAGGAACCAAGCGATGGCGGCTGCCGGGTAGATGGCCTCGATCAGCTTAGACAGGTGGCGCCGATCGATGAAGTCACCAATCGCGTAGTAGACGGGAACCAGAAAGACGAGGAAAAGCCCCATGCCCCATGTGCCGTAGACAATGCCGAGCACCAGATAGGCGAGAGTGACAAGTGCGGGGAAGGGGAATTTGTTCCATGCACGTCCGACCTTGGTGTGGAAATGATTGCCATGATGGTCGAGCTTGTCGTGTGCTTCCTTCCAGCTGGAAAACGTCTCGCCGTCGATGGTGACGGTGCCGTCGTCATTGGTGCGTACGCTATGTCCATCGTCCTCAAGCGTATCGATATGCACGCCGTCCGGCCCCACATGCACCTCTTCGCCCTTGCGCTCGTTGGTCACATGGATGCCGCTCCAACCAATATGGACTTCCTCGCCTTTATTGGGATCAATGACGTGGATACCGCGCGCGAGGGAAATATCGACAAGTGGTTTGTCGCCGCAATCGGCGTGCTCGGCAGAATCCTCGGCCTCGTCAGCCACATCCGCCGTCTCGGTGTCGGCGCTACCGTCCTCCAGGTCGTCGGCATCGTTGGCCGCCTCCCCATATAACAGCTCGTCCAACGACACGTCATACAGCGCGGCGAGCGCAATGAGGTTATCGGTATCGGGTGAGGACTCGCTGCGCTCCCATTTACTGACAGCCTGACGACTCACACCCAGCTGGGCGGCAAGCGCCTCCTGAGAAAGCCCGGCAGCCTTGCGGCGATCGACGAGGCGCTGTGCCATCGCAAGATCCATGGTGGTTCCTTTCGTTTGATGGTCGAATCGAATGAGCCGAGTATGCCGAGAACAACCGGTAGCGACCACCATTTCTAGTTAGAATCTGCCCCAACCCTACCGCAACTACCGGTAGCAACCCCTAGCGACCAGCCATTTTAGGACAAATGTCAGTGCTACTCTCAGCTAAGAGCCTGCAACATCCCAAAATCTCAGCCCAGGCACCCGCAGCAAGAAGACGAATAGTCTCGGCCTCCCCAGTCACCGCAGGAGGCCCTAGGGCTTACCTCCCAAATCTTTCCGCAGGACGGAAGGATCCCGCCGCGCGAAGCGCACGGCGGGATCCTGACATGTCCGAGGACGATTTGGGAGGTAAGCCCTGGGGTCTCCGATGAGAGCAGTTTCGGCCGAGGCTATTCGTCGCCGAAGCTGATGCCCAACGCCTTGGCCTCGCGCACCAGATCGCTCTGGGGATCGACATACTTGAGCTTGCCGGCGACATCCTCGAGCGGCATGTGACACATCTTGCCGTCACGCAGGGCGATCATGTAGCCAAACTCGCCGCGTAGACAGCCCAGTGCCGCCTCGACGCCGCACTGGGTCGCAAAGATGCGGTCCTGGGCGTCGGGCTGGCCGCCGCGCTGCGTGTGACCGGGGATGGCGACGCGGGTCTCGCGACCGGTCTTGGCCTCAATCTCCTTGGCGATGTCGTACACGATTGACGGGCTCGTGCGCTCGGCGAGCTTCTTCTTGTACTCCTTCTTGGATAGCGCTGCGTCCTCCTTGGAGATGGCGCCCTCGGCGACGGCCACGATGGTAAAGCGGCTGCCGGTCTCCATGCGATGCTCGATGGTCTTGATGACGTTATCCATGTCGTAGGGAATCTCGGGAATCAAGATGACATCCGCGCCGCCCGCGACGCCGGCGTACAGCGGGATCCAGCCAACCTTGTGGCCCATGATCTCGATGACAAACACGCGGCCGTGGCTCGAGGCGGTAGTGTGGATGTCGTCGATGCACTTGGTGGCGACGTCGATGGCGCTCGTAAAGCCAAACGTCAGCTCGGTGCCCCAGGTGTCGTTATCGATGGTCTTGGGCAGGGCGATAACGTTGAGACCCTCTTCGCGCAGGCGGTTGGCAGTCTTGGTGGAGCCGTTGCCGCCCAGCATAAACAGGCAGTCGAGCTGCAGCTTGTGATAGGTGTGGACCATCGCCGGCACCTTCTCGACGCCGTCAGCCTCGGGAATGTCCAGACGCTTGAACGGTGTGCGGCTCGTGCCCAGGATGGTGCCGCCGCGGGTGAGGATGCCGCTAAAATCGGCGGGCGTCATGACGCGGAACCTGCTGTAGATAAGGCCCTGGTAGCCGTCCTCAAAACCATAGATCTCGATAGGTTCTTCGCTATTGGTCATAAGCGTTTTGACGATGCCGCGCATGGTGGCGTTGAGCGCTTGGCAGTCGCCGCCACTGGTAAGAAGACCGATCCTAAGCATGATGAATCCTTCCGGGCAAGTTATAACATGCGCATAAGTTTACCCCCGCACACTGTTGATACAGGGGTAAAACGTGTTAGCTCAAGCGTATAGAAATGTAAACAACGTCAGGCGAGCGTAAGGTCGACGGGCCTGGGTCCTTACAGTGCGAAGGCGTCGACGTCGCCCCAGTGGCGGCGCAGCGTAATGGCGGCGGCGGGTTCGGTATTGTCAAAGACGACCGACCATTGCGTATTGCTGGTGATATCTTCTGGATTGGGCTCTTGCGCTGCGGCACGCAGGGCCTTCCAAGCGACTGCCTCATCTTGGGCGCCGGTATGGGCGTCGAGGACATCGGCGATGGCGGCGGCGCGTTCCTTGCCATGGCCCAGCTCGCCATTCTTTTGGTTGGGCAGCACCTCGTCACCATAGCAGGCGTAGAAGTTCGTGACCTGGCGTACGGGCGTCGCCTTGCATGCACGGTCGGGATCGCGCGGATCCCACTCCACCACCCGCGCGTCACCGGCGGCGTCGTTGATAAAGAAGTGGTAATCGCGTCCGGCCATGGCGTGCATGTCGTAGGCAGAAAGCAGGTCGACGGCCTCCTGCGTGGTGGCCGCGCGGTCGAGCACCAGACGGATGGCGAGCGAAGTGTTGATGACGGGGCGCTGTGTGTCCTGGTCACAGGGCTTGGAATCCAGGGTGAGCACGGCAATGGACACGCCGCATTCGTTGACGCCGTCGAGCTGGGCAAACGGGCCCATCAACGCCGCAGCGCGTCCGGCGACGGAGTCAAGCGGAGTGTTATCGCCCAGGTTGTTAAGGGCGGCAAACCCGATGGAGGCATAGCCGCCGCGTGGGTGATTGCGCACCAACAGCGCCGAGGTGTCGTCCTTAAAGTCGTAATTGCGACCGGTGCGCACGCGGCTTTCGGCATCTACGGCGACAAAAGCGCTGCAGGCAAACTGGGGCGCCTGGACATGTGCTGGCACGCCGGGCAACACCTGTGCCACCACAGCATCGATGTAGGCCTGATCGTCGCGCACATCGGCGGCGATGATGCGATCAAGATCGTAGTCGTAGGCGATGTCGATTGCGAACAGGTCATAGCCATCCGCGTAGCAGGTCAAGCGTTTGAGCGACGCGACGGACTTGATTTGCTTGCGGTAAACGATGCCGGTGGCGGCGGCAAGGCCGACGGTGACTCCCGCGACACCGCAGGCGATGGCAATGTTACGTGGCTTCATGACGGCTCCTCTCGTCCTGTTAGCGCAATTGTCGCAAAAGGAGCGCGGGCATGATGGCTCAACTTGGTGAGTGGTGCGGAATTAAGCACGGAATGAAGAGTGCGGCGCTGGCGTGGCGGGGTATGCTGGAGGGGACCATCAACCCAGCGAAAGGGGAGAGCATGACGGATCAGGAAACGCCCGAGCGCGCGCATGTGACGGCCGACGATATCGAGGCCGCCAACGACCTCATCGACTTTATCGAGGCATGCCCCAGCATGTTCCATACGGCGGCGACCATTATGGCCGAACTCGACGAGGCGGGCTTTACCTACCTGCCCGAGAACGCGGCGTGGGATATCGAGCCGGGCGAGCGTTATTACACGCAGCGCAACACTTCGAGTGTTGTTGCCTTTAAGGTGGGCGAGGACCTGGCCGCAACGTGGGGCGAGGACGGCGTTGCCGGTGACTATCATTTTCAGCTCACGGCGTCGCACAGCGATTCGCCGACGTTTAAGGTCAAGGCCGTGCCCGAGCTCGATGGCGCAGGCGAGACGCTGCGCCTGAACACCGAGGCCTACGGCGGCATGATCGACTACACCTGGTTCGATCGCCCGCTGGCGCTCGCAGGCCGCGTGTTGGTGCGCGAAGGCGACCGTATTGAGAGCCGCCTGCTCGCCACCGAGCGCGAGGTCGCTATCATTCCGAGCCTTGCTATCCATATGAACCGTGGCGTCAACGAGGGCTTTGCTCCCAACCGAGCCGTTGACCTGTGCCCGCTCATCAGCGCTGGCGACCTTAAGCAGGGTGACTTCGATGCCCTGATCGCTGACGAACTGGATGTTGAGCCCGAGCAGATTCTGGGCCGCGATCTGTTCCTGGTCAATCGTCAGGATGCGCGCATTTGGGGCTGGGCCGACGAGTTTATCTCGACGCCCAAGCTCGACGACCTGGCCTGCGCCTACACCTCGCTGCAGGCATTTTTGGGTGCCGAGAACGTGCATGACGTTTCGGTCTTTTGCTGCTTTGATAACGAGGAGGTTGGCTCCGAGACCAAGCAGGGCGCCATGTCGACGTTCTTGGCCGACGCGCTGCGCCGCATCAACGGATCGCTGGGCTTTGACGACGAGTCGTATCATCGCGCCCTTGCCGCTTCGATGCTCGTGAGCTGCGACAACGCGCATGCCGTGCACCCCAACCACGCCGAGAAGTGCGACGCTTGCAACCAGGTTGTGCTCAACGGCGGCATCGTCATCAAGGAGGCCGCCAACCAGCACTACTGCACCGACGCCTTTAGCCGCGCGGTGTTCCAGGCTATCTGCGATGATGCCGACGTGCCCACGCAGGCCTTTGCCAACAAGAGCGATATGGCCGGCGGTTCTACCCTGGGCAACCTGTCGAACATGCAGGCGAGCATGCATGCCGTGGACGTGGGCCTGCCGCAGCTGGCCATGCACTCGAGCTACGAGACCGGCGGCGTGCGCGACGTGATGTACGCCATCCGCGCTCTCACCGCCTTCTACGAGCGCGACCTAACCATCAACGGAGCCGAAAGCGTGGAGCTCTAAAACCTGCCAAAAAGGGATGTTAATTTTGGCAGGTTTTATCTGGGCGAATGCCGCAATACCAACAGCTGGACAGAATTGTTAAGACACCGCAGGTTGAGCAAGCGTCAGCGAGCGATGTCCAGAGCGAACAAGTTGGCATGAAAAAGGCAAGGCATAGACCTTCTGGTCATGCCTTGCCTTTTGAATGGCAAATTGTCGCCCTGGGTGGCTCGCAGCGTCGAGTGGTCCGCCGTTCGTTAGAACGGCGGAACCTAAGGGCGCAGCGTCGAGCGGTTCCGGCGTTCGGTAGAACGCCGGAACAAGTTAGTGCTCAATCCAGCAGCGTAGCGTCTCGCCAGCCAGAAGATGGCGTAGGTTCTCGGCGGCGATGTCGACCACGTTGTTAAGTGTGGCTGCCAGGTGGAACCAACCGGAGACGTGCGGCGTGATGAGCATGTTGGGTGCATCCCACAGTGGGCTTGTCTCAGGCAGCGGCTCGGGGTCGGTGACGTCGACCGCGGCGCCGGCGAGATGTCCCGACTCCAGGGCGGCAACCAAGTCGTCGGCGACCACAAGATCGCCGCGGCCGCCGTTGGCAAAGAAGGCGCCCGGTTTCATCGCGGCGAAGAACTCGGCGTTCGCCAGGCCGCGGGTCTCGGGTGTGCTGGGCATAAAGGATGCGACGATGTCGGCCTCGGCCAGGCGCTCGGGTAGGGCGTCCATGCCGTCCATGTCCTCAAACACGATGGGGTAGACGAGCGGATGGCGCTTGATGCCGCGGACGTGTGCACCCATGCTGCGGCAGAGCGTGGCGAAGTGGCCGCCGATATCGCCCGCGCCCAGCACGAGCACATTGGCATTTTTGAGCGAAGTGACCGGCCCCAAATCCTCCCAGCGATGCTCGCGCTGCAAGTCGTGATAGCCAGGCAGACGCTTCATCATGGAAAGGACCATGGCAAACATGTGCTCGCTCACGGCCTGGCCGTAGGCGCCCACCGAGCAAGACAGTTTGGCGTCGGCTGGCACGGTGCCGGCGGCCAAGTAATCGTCATAGCCCGCGGTCTGTAGTTGCAGCAGCTGGAGGTGCTCGCATGCGGTAAGCAGGGCAGGGTCTATGTTGCCCAAGATCACGTCGGCGTTGACGACTTGTTCGCGCGTGATAGCGTCGGAGCTCGTGTAGATAAAGTCCTCGCCCGGAGCGCTCGACTCAAGAATTGCGCGATGGCGGTCGTTGACGGGCAGCAAAACCAGGATGTTCACAAGCAGTCCTCTCCGCTCAGCCTACCAAAAAGGGACAGGTTTATTTTGGCAGGTTTTATCGGGCAAAACGTTCAAATAAAACGCCGGATGCAAGACGAGCGTGCCCGTCAGCATCCGGCGCATCTACGGCTACCAGCTCAGCAGCTCGTAGCCGTCCTCGGTCACCACGAGCTGTACCTCGCACTGGGCCGAATCGCTGCCGTCCTTGGTGCGCACGCACCAGCCGTCGCCCTTGCTGATCTTGATGTCGGGCGCTCCGGCGTTGACCATGGGCTCGATGGTAAAGACCATGCCCGGCACCATGATGGTGTCCACATCGGGCGCCTCGGTGGTAAAGCCCACAAACGGGTCCTCGTGGAACTCCTTACCGATGCCGTGTCCGCCGTACTCGCGCACCACGCTAAAGCCGGCGTCCTCGACGGTCTTTTGCACTGCCTCGGCCATAACGGAGAGCGGTAGCCATGGCTTGACGGCTGCCAGACCCGCCTCCACGCTGGCACGGGTGACGTCGACCAGGCGCTGGCGCTCGGCCGAGACCTCGCCGATGCAGAACATGCGGCTCGAATCACTAAAGTAACCGTCCAAGATCGTGGAGCAGTCTACGTTGATGATGTCGCCCTCGTGCAGCACGTCCGTATCGCAGGGAATGCCGTGGCAGACCACATCATTGATCGAGGTGCACACGCTCTTGGGGTAGCCCTCGTAGTTGAGGTCGGCCGGCGTGCCACCGTGCTCGACGGTGTAGTCGTAGATCATCTGGTCGATCTGGTTGGTGGTCATGCCTGCGGCGATATGCTCGCCCACATAATCGAGCACGCCCACGTTGATGGCTGCCGAGCGCTTGATGCCCTCGATATCGGCGGGAGTCTTGTAGAGCGTGCGAGGCAGAACCTCCCAGCCTTCTTCCCACAAGCGCTCGAGGCGCTCATCAAAGGCGCTATGGCATTTCTTGTATTTCTTGCCGCTGCCGCACCAGCAAGCGTCGTTGCGGCCGGGCACGGGTCCTTTGTCATACATGGCTAACTTCCTTTCATTCGCAGCTAGTATAGCCCACCCACGCGGCCATAAAAGTTGCGGTGATATAGTTCCGATTTAAGCGGTTTAACAGCACAAATAGGAACTATATCACCGCAACTGATGGGGCGGGATGGCGGGCACTAGCTGCTGCGTGGTTTTGCTAGTAGCTCACCTGGCAGGGAATACCGAGGGCGCGCACGCGCGCGGCAATGGCGTCGAGCACCTCGGGCGCTGCTTTGGCAAGGCCGGCGACTGGTGTCTCGCGCGCGACCGTGTAGATGGTCGCCTCCTGCGGACGAATGCGCTCAAGCGCCGCGAGCCAGGGGGCAACATACTCCTCGCCGGTATTGTCGATGAGCTTGCCCTGATACTCGCCGGTCAAAAAGATCGTCTGGATAATAACGTGACCGTCAAAGCTTGCGAACGTCTCGATCTGGTGTTCGACGTTGTAGGGGCCAACAGGCTGGTCGAGCAGCTGGATAAACGCCGGGTCGACGGTATCGAGCTTAAGAATGTTGTCGTCGACCATCATGAGCGCGTCGTGCACCTCGGGGCGGTCGGCGCGTGTGCCGTTGGAGAGCACGGCGATCTTGGAGTTTGGGGCAAGCTCGTCGCGCAGTGCGACGGCGCCGGCGATGGCCCGTGGAAACTCCGGTGCGGCGGTGGGCTCGCCGTTGCCTGCGAAGGTGATTACATCGGGGAGCTCGCCCTCGGCTGCCATCTCGCGCAGCTTTGCCTCGAGCGCTTCGAGTACCACGGCAGCCGTGTTATACGGCTCATGGCAGGGGCGCTCGGCGTTGAGGCCGTTCTCGCAGTAGATGCAGTCGAACGTGCAGATTTTGCCGCTGGCCGGCATCATGTTGACGCCGAGCGAGAGACCAAGGCGACGGCTGCGAACGGGCCCAAAGATGGGGCTGGCATTCAAAAACGTAGACATAGGCATATGCTCCTCAAGACAATTGTGCCTAAGCATAGCATCGGCTCCAAAGCAAGGTGTGGGCTCTTGCTTTACAAGTTTCGTTTTTTCACGTCGCTCATGATGCCGTGCCATGAAAAGCCTCGGGTCGGGTAAAGTTAATCTGTTAACAAGGTGTAAAGCAATGCGGGTCCATCCAACCGTGCTGACGTGCAACTGGATGAGCATTGATGATGGGGGCACAACATGGATTTTACGGTCGAGAATGCGGGCACCACGATTGCCTGTCGCGAATATGCCGACCCGGATGTGTCGCCTGATGCTCCTGCCTTGGTGTGCGTGCACGGCGCTTGTGTCGACGGCGCATTTTTCGACGGCATCGCTTGTGAGCTCAGTCGTAACTACCGCGTAATTGCCTACGACCGCCGCGGCTGTGGTGGCAGCAGCGATGCGGCAGACGGCAGCTATGATCTTGCCGCTCAGGCCGCCGATCTGCAAGCCGTGATCGAACACGTTGGCGCTCCGACAAATGTGCTTGCGCACAGCGCCGGTACGTTGGTGGCGCTGGAGCTTCTTCGTACCGAACCCCATCTCGTCGCCCGTGCGATTCTGCATGAGCCGGCTGTGTCGGCCGAAGGCGTCGGCATGGGCGCAGCCCCGGTTTTGCTCGATATGATTGCGGCTGGAAAGGTTTCAAGGGCGCTCCGGCTTTTCTTGGGAGCCCTCGGCGACTTGGATCCCGAGGCTCCTGGGACGACCGAAGCGGAAGCCAAACATGCCCTGCGCAATGGTCGTTGCTTCATGGCCAATGAATACGGGATTACTATGACCTGCGTTCCCGATTGGGATAGCGTTCGTGCGTCAAAAACGGTGGCCGCCGTGCTCCTGGGCGAGCTCTCGATTGGCACGCCCCGCGAGGCTGGCACGCGAGCGGCTGCCGAATATCTCGATTGCCCTCTCGTGACGATCCCGGGCGCGCATAACGGTCTGCGCGATCGCCCGGCAGCGGCTGCCCGGG
The DNA here is from genome assembly GCA_900544095.1 of uncultured Collinsella sp. GTDB lineage: Bacteria > Actinomycetota > Coriobacteriia > Coriobacteriales > Coriobacteriaceae > Collinsella. The sequence continues at coordinate 721,842 of UQTV01000001.1, read as the reverse complement.
CTGTCCGTGGCATCCTGGGGCTCTAACACCCGCAATGGCCAAAGCAGGCTTCACCCGCAAACGTTTCGGCCGTGTTAACAAATGTGCTCAAAACCTCACGTCTGCGACTTCAATCGCGCCGCCTGCCAACTCATAAAACTGTAACAGCATTCACGTACTTACCTGCATCGACAAGGTGTTACCCTTGTAGCATTTGGAACCCACCGCTACCATGCGAAACTATCGAAAGGGCCCCATATGCTCAATAATCACGAGGTCAATCTAACCGACGAGGAGGCTGCCGCTGAGGTCGCCCGTGTCGCGAAGACCTACCCCGTGGTGCGTTTGCTGTCGGCCGATCAGATTAAGAGCGAGCCTAACTGCTTGCTCGCCGGCGATCGCTGCCCTTGTCTGCGTCAGTCGAGTCTTGAGGCCTTGGCAGACTCCGATGAGGTGTCGGAGCAACTGCTCAATGATGGCACTGAGTACCGCGCCCGTCTACGCCCTCTGAAGGTCGAGGGCGAGCCTCACGTCCTGCTGATGGTGCGTCCGGTCGATGAGCAGGAGGCTGCAGAAGAGGACCTTGTCTACACCGACGTGCTGACGAGCGTGCGCAATCGCCGATATTACGAGGAAAAGCTTCGCAGCGCCCGCATGAATGCCGGCGTTGCGATGATCGACGTTGATGATTTTAGGGCCTTCAACGATACGTGTGGCCGTCATGCCGGCGACCTTGCGCTCGGTGCTGTGGCGACAGCCATACGCAGCGGAATTCGTTCGACTGACGAGCTTGTGCGCTATGGCTGCGACAAGTTTGTGGTTGTCATGCCCAATATTCCCTCCGATGACTTCACCCGTCGCCTGCATCAGGTGTCCGATGTCGTTCATTCCACGATTATTCCGGGCCATGAGTACGTGAGCTTGACGGCATGTGTTGGTGGCGTTCGCATTCATGGCGAGACGGTCGATGAGGGCGTTGGCCGCGCTGCTCAGTTACTGAGCCGCGCTAAGGCAAAAGCCGGTACGGTCGTGACCGATGCCGATTCCATCGAGGCCTTCCAAAGCGAAAAGCCTTTGGTGCTTATCGCCGATGACTCCGAGATGAACCGAGCCATTCTCAGCGAGATGCTCAAGGACGAGCATTGCATCCTCGAGGCCGATAACGGTCGTGCGGCGCTCGACATGGTCGACCGCTATGGCGATGAGTTGTCGCTCGTGCTGCTGGACATTGTGATGCCGGGCATAAGCGGCTTTGAGGTGCTGGCCGATCTGTCGCGCCGATCGGGTATCGATAATCTGCCTGTCATCATGATTTCGAGCGAAGATTCCGATGATGCGGTTCTGCGCGCGTACGAGCTGGGCGCCTCGGACTATATCAACCGCCCGTTTGACTCCCGTGTCGTGCGCCGCCGCGTAAGCAACACCATCCGCCTGTACGCCAAACAGCGCCGCCTGACGAACCTGCTGTCCCAACAGTACAACGAGCGCGTCAAGAACAGTCGCATGCTCATCGACATCATGGCTGGCGTCATGGAGCTTCGCAACGGCGAGAGCGGCAGGCACGTTACGAACATCGAAAAGCTGACCGAGCTGCTGCTTGGCTGTCTGGTCCAGCGTAGCGGCACGATCTTCCTCGACAATGAGGAACGCTCCACGATCGCCCTGGCTTCGGCGCTGCACGATATCGGCAAGATGTCGATTGACGATGCGATTCTCAACAAGCCCGGACGCCTTACGCCCGAGGAGTTCGAGATCATGAAGACGCATACCACGATCGGCGCCGATATGCTGCTTGAGCTGGGTAGCCATCACGCCGGCAATGCGCTTATGGAATATGCGTACCAGATTGCGCGTTGGCATCACGAGCGCTGGGACGGCAAGGGTTATCCCGATGGCCTCAAGGGCGACGATATCCCCATCGCCGCGCAGGTAGTTTCGGTGGCCGACGTGTACGATGCACTGACGAGTGTGCGCGTGTACAAGGACGCTATCCCGCACGAGGAGGCAATCCAGATGATCCTGGACGGTAAGTGCGGCACCTTTAACCCGCTGCTGCTCGATTGCCTGCTCGAGGTGCAAGACCAAATTGCCGAGACGTTGGCACGCCCCGCCGACGTCGTCGCGTTTCCCACGATTTAGTTTGACCAAAGGAGTTTTTAATCCATGATTTCCATGCGTGAGGCGTATGAGAAGATCGGCGCTAATTATGACGATGCGTGCGCTCGGCTGATGGGCGAGGAAATGCTTGCCCGCTTTGCCCTCAAGTTTTTGGATGACGAGAGCATGGACAAGCTGGAGGCTGCCATGGCGGCAGGAGACGCCAAGAGTGCGTTTATGGCAGCGCACACGCTCAAGGGCGTGAGCCAGAACCTGGGATTCGATAATCTGTACGAGCCGGCGGCCGTGGTGACCGAAGCGCTGCGCGGCGCCGATGCCGTTGACGGCGCTCGCGAGGGAATGCATGCGCTGCAGCAGCAATATGCGGCAACGATGTCGGCCCTGCGCGAGGCGGCCGAATAAGAGGCTGTGAGCCTTGATGACTATGAGAGTGGATAATCTCCCGTTTTAGGCCCGGTGGCGGCCTCAAAGTGGGAGATTATCCACTCTCGTTCGATACGTGTCCAAAAATCCACTCTCACCCCTTCTGATTAGTGAATTGCCTATGCACACTGTCGGGGCTTTCCGCATGCAATCCATATCGTTGTTCGATAAACTGTTCGAATAACGATAGAGTCGACGAGGGTGAGTGTATGTCCAACAGCGTTCAGCGTATGGCCAAGGCGGGCGAAAATATCAGGAAGCTTGGTTTTTGCATGGCAGCCGTTTTTGCAGGGATGCTCGTTGCTTTTGCCGCGTTGGTTGTTTACGTGATCTGGTATGCGGTTGCAAACGTTGCTTCTGTCGATTCTTTCGGTGTCGTGACGCTTCTCGATGGCGGGTGCATCGTTATCCCAAGCGGACTGTGCCTGGCACTCGTCGTGGGTATTTCGCTTGTCGTTTTGTGCGGGATCAGCCGTAACATCTCGCGAGGCGTCTCGCCCTTTACCAAGACGCATGTGCGGCTTATCCGTGTTCTCGCGCTTGCCTTTGCTGTTAACGCCGCGGTTTCGCTTGTTGGTGCCTATGGATCGGTCAATCTCACCATTGGCGGACTGGAGCTTTACATCGTGCCTCATTCCTTCGTTATTGAGATTTGCCAAGGCGCTACCTTTGATGCGGGGTCGTTTATCGGCGCAGTTGTCTGTCTGTTTATCTCGGCGATCTGGAGTTATGCCTCGCTGCTCCAAGAGCAGTCTGACGAGCTTGTGTAGGAGGAAACATGAGCTATCTCATCATCGAGCTTGAGACGCAGCTGCTTAAGACCGGAAAGACCAGTGCTGATCTGATTCGTGCCACGGGGCATACTCCGGCTAATATTTCAAAGCTAAGAAACGGAAAAATTAAAGCTATTCGCCTTAAGACGCTTCTCGATATCTGCGATGAACTTGATTGTCAACCGGGAGATATTATTCGGCGCGTGAGCGAGAAAGAGCTTGAGGAGCTTATTGTCGAACGCGCAAAAAATGTCGTGAGGCAGATGCGGGATGGCGGAGGCAACGAGGCGTCACTTCCGACATCAGTCTTCGCTGTCGATTTGAGCGACGAGTAGCTTAAGGCAAACAACTAAAACGAAATATCAGCGTGAAGGGACCCGTGTCTAACACGGGTTCTTTCTTTTAGATTATCTTGACAAATATGAGTTATCGAAAAACAATAATAACAATGGAAAACGATAAAGGAAAGAAGGGACGATATGGGCGGTTTTGCTATCAAGCGGAACGGGAGGCCAATGAACGCATCAGCGATAAAGCTATCAAAGGTGTCAAAGCGCTATGGAAAACGGCGTGTGTTGCATGACGTTTCCTTTGAGGTGCATCAGTCTGAGCTCTGTGCCCTTGTCGGTGCAAACGGTGCGGGCAAAAGCACGCTAATTAAAATCGTCTTGGGCATCTGTGAGCCATCGTCGGGAAGCGTGGAACTCTTCGGAGGCAAGTCAAAAAGAGAGCTGAGCCTGATGCGGACGCGTGTCGGCTATGTACCAGATTCCAGTGGAGCATACCAATCTCTCAGTGCGGTTGAGAATCTTCAAATCCGATGTGCGGAATGGGGACTTGATGAGAAGCGTGAGATTCCTCGCGTTTTGAGCCTAGTCGGGCTGGATGCCGATGAGAAAAAGAGCGTGAGCAGTTTTTCTCTGGGAATGAAACGGCGGCTGGATATAGCTACAGCTTTGTTGGGTGACACTGATCTGCTTATTTTTGATGAGCCAGCAAACGGGTTGGACCCGCTGGGCATCGAGAGTATATGGGCCCTTATCGGTCGATTGAATCGAGAGCAGGGTAAGACCATGCTCATCTCTAGTCATGATTTGGATGAGCTGGCATCGGTTGCAACAAGCTGCCTGTTTCTTCATGACGGCGAACTGCTGGAAAAGGAATCGATGGACGTCATAAGGGATGAGGCGCCATCCCTAAAAGAGTATTACAGGCGCTTGATGAAGGCAGTCTCGCTATGAAGCGGGCGATCCATCCCATAAAGGCAGATATGATGCGTTTGCACAGGATATTTCCGGCGAAGTTTGGTCTTGCGCTTATGCTGGCGTTCGGCCTTCTCTTCGGCATCTTTCTAAAAAACGGAACAACGTTGCTCGCCTTTGGCTATGGCGTTTGTGGGGAGGATATTGGTTTCCTCTGGAATGCAATCGATCCTTCTGCGCCTGATGAGTCCCTTGCGCGCAGCGCTTTTGCCGGTACATCCCTGTTCGTTCCACTCATCGTTTGTTTGGTGCTTTTACAGGAGCATGGCTATAAAGAGGGGCACCGAATTTCTTCGGCAAGAGGTCTCAACCGCTTTTATGGGGCTCTAGCCCATGCATTTTCGTCTGCTTTAATAATTGGCGCAGCGTATAGCGCGCTTTGCCTTCTTCTTTTTGCAATAGCCATAATACGTGGAGGGCATAACTACTCGCACAACATACTAACTGTATTTTTGCCTGCAATGATAGTCAACGCCGTATTGGTGATATCGGTTGCGCTGGAGACGGTGACCATCTATCGGATAACGGGCAGCGCTGTATTGAGCGGGGCCGTGGTGATAGTCGGATTTGTCATGAGCTTGACGCTCTACGGAGCCTTCCTTCAGGCACCTATACCATCCTTGCGATGGATCTTCTTCCTTCCGGGGCCGTACCTTGGAGTCGGATGTGCCCTTGGGTATAGCGATATGGGGCAGCTGACGCTTCTGGGATATGGCGTGGCAGCCAGCTGTCTATCGGTATTGATTTACGCTCTCTTGAGCTTTCGCGCTGGGGGTGTGCTCAATGGCTCGTCAGATTAAAAGACTTCTCCAGTCAGAATTGAAGCATGTGAGCAAATGGGCGTACGCCTTAATCCTGGTAATTTATGCGTACATGGTGATATTGCAGCTTAATTCTTTCCCGATGTGGTTCTGTAGCCTCCGTGAGAACAGTTTCTTGGGCTTTTTCCCAGACCCGACGCTTCCGCTATCGGCGGAGGATGTCCTTCTATTTGGTAATGCAGAGGTTTTTCGTGGTCTGCTGTTCAACGTAGCCCCGTTGGCTCATGCATTGTTCTTTCCGTTCATCGCGGCTTGCATTGTACCGCGCTTTGTCAGTTCGGGCTTTATTGAGGAACCGTGGGGGTTGTCGGAGGCTCGGGGAGGGAAGCGTGTGTGCGCTATCGTTGCGCGAGCGACGCTGTCTTCTTTCGCGCTTTTGGGCGCTTTTATCCTGTCAAGCGTCGTTTTGTACTGCCTTAATTGCACGATCGTTTTGGATGCTCAACAGTATTTCAACCTGAATATATTTTGCTATCGACTTCTTCTGGCGAGTGCCGTCTGCCTTGCATATGTGGTCTCTTGCGTGATCGCTGTTTCCTATTTTGGGGCCGGCTTCGGTCCGATTGGCATGCTGCTGCTTGTCAACGTCGTAGCGATCTATATACAGCTCTGGGCCAATTCCATGCTTCCGCTTCCAGCCTCGATGCTCATGTGGATTTGCGGCGTGACCCCGTTGGGGAATGGTCAATGCATTTCGATTTTAATTGACTGTCTCATAAACGTAGCAAGCGTTGTTGCCATTTGCTTTACTGTCGACCGATTGCGGTCGAGATTTCTCTGATTGTTTGTGAGGGATAATCATACCGAGCATATCAAATACAGGGGGGCGGGCACCGTAGCTGGTGTCCGCCCCCCTGGCTTAGGAGGCTTTAAGCTGAGTGGTTCGCGAGCTAGCGGGCCTGCTTTACCTTGGCCGCTGCTTCGACAAACGACTTCCACAGGTTAAAGTCGGTCTCGAGCGTCTTCCACGTGTACTCGGGATGCCATTGCACGCCCAAGCAGAATGGCTGGCCTTCGACCTCGATGCACTCGGGAACGCCGTCGGTTGCCTTGGCGACCAAACGCGTGCTCTTACCCAGATGATCGACGCAGCAGTGGTGTGCGGAGTTGGTCTGGATCAGCCTGTGCCCGCCAAGCGCGCGCTCCAGCAGCGAGCCCGGCACGACCTCGACGGGATGCACGGGGTCGTTGAGCACGTGGGTATGGCGCCACTGCGTGCGGCCCTCGCGAGCGCCCAGGCTCGGCACGTCCATGCACAGGGTGCCGCCAGTGGCGACATTGAGCAATTGCGTGCCACGGCAGGTGGTAAAGAGCGGCTTTTTGGCGCGGAGCACCTCGCCGACCAGCTTAAACTCAAAGCTATCGCGGATCTCGCAGCAGAGGGTGGGGTCGTAGGGTCGTTCATCGCCCCAGCGTTTGGGGTTGACATCCGGGCCGCCGGGAATAGCGATACCGTCGGCGATATCGACGTAATGGCGGATGACCTCAATGTCCTCGGTGATGGACATCTGCAGCGGCAGGCCGCCGGCGGCAAGGATGGCATCGACAAAGACACTTGCGATTTCCTCGTTGGGGGAGAGCGTCTCGCTTAAAAACGGCTTCGCCTCTTCCCAGCGCGGCGCGACGAGGATGAGCGGGCGGTCGGCGGGATCGACGTCGACGTGCGGGGTGTATGACGATGAAGTGCGAGTTCCGATCATAGGTGTTGCTTTCGAGTTTGGATGGTCATGGCGAGCGAACATGGCAATTGGGTTAGTGGCCCTTGATGGAGTTGAGGAAGTCCTGGGCGCGTTTGGTCTGGGGATGGTCGAAGAACTCGTCGGGCGTGCCGGTTTCCACGATCTGGCCATCGGCCATAAACACGACACGGTCGGCCACGCGACGGGCAAAGTTCATCTCGTGCGTGATGACGATCATCGTCATGCCCTGCTGGGCCAGACGGACCATGACCTCGAGCACCTCGTTGATCATCTCGGGATCAAGAGCGCTCGTGGGCTCGTCGAAGAGCATGGCCTTGGGTTGCATGGCAAGCGAGCGGGCAATGGCTACACGCTGTTGCTGGCCGCCCGAGAGCTGTGCGGGCACCTTATCGGCCTGCTCGGCGACGCCTACGCGGCCTAGCAGGTCCATGGCGCGCTCGCGGGCCTCATCCTTGGAGACGCCCAGCACGTCGACCGGTCCCAGCATGACGTTCTGTAGCACGGTCATATGTGCAAACAGGTTGAACTGCTGAAACACCATGCCCAGCTCGGCGCGCATGCGGGCAAGATCCTTGCCTTCCTGCGGCAGAGGCTCGCCCTCGATGAGAATCTCGCCCGAGTCGATGGTTTCCAGGCGGTTGATGGTTCGGCACATGGTCGACTTGCCCGAGCCCGAGGGGCCGATCACGACGACGACTTCGCCGCGGTCGACCGAGAGATTGATGTCGTTGAGGACGTGCAGATCGCCATAGTGCTTATCGACGTGCTTGAGCTCAATCAGCGGCTGATTGCCGGTAGAAGAAGTGCTCTGTGCCATGGTGCTCGGCTCCTTATGACTCGAAATGGTAAATCGTTAGCGAATGATGGTCGCGCCGGTCTTGTGCGAGACGTAGACGGCGGCCTTGTTGATCGCGACGTTGATGAGGATGTAGATGACCGCGATAACCAGGTAGACCGACACGAGCGCGTCGTAGTTGGTAATGAGCACGCGGGCGTTTTGCATGAGGTCGGGGTAGCTCACTACATAGGCGACGGTGGTGTCTTTGACGACGACCACAAGCTGCGAGATCAACGACGGAATGATAAACCGAATGGCTTGCGGCAGCACGATTTTAAAGGTGATTTTAGCCTTGGAGAGACCGAGTGCCTGAGCGGCCTCGACCTGGCCGCGCGGTACGGCGTTGACGCCGGCGCGGAAGATCTCGGCCAGTACGCCGGCCGCAGCGAGCGCGACGGGAAGTGTGAGCATCCAAAACGACGGCAGCGCGATCTTGTACTGGGGCAACACCAAAAAGAAGAAGTAGATGAACAGGAGGCTCGGCACGCCACGGAAGAAATCGGTGAGCACGCGGCAGACCAGCTGCAGCGGCTTAATGTCGCTGGTGCGGCCGAGCATGAGGGCCAGACCCAGTACCAGCGCGATAGCGCCGGCGGTGAGCGCGACCTTTACCGTGCCCTCAAAACCGGCAAGTAAGAACTTCCAGGTAGTGAGGTGCGTAAAGAAATACCAATAGTGGACCGAAAGCTGACCGGTCACATAAAAGCGCTGCAGCACGAGGACAACGAGCGCGGCGACGGCAACAAGCGAGATGGCGGTGCCGATGCGAATCTTGGCGCGCATCTTGGGGCCGGGAGCCTCGTAGAGCGCATCGCGCATGGTAAGTGCAGGGGAGGAATGTTTGCTCATCGGAGGATCCTCACCTTCTTATCGATATAGTTGCCAATGTGGCTCACCACAAAGGCCGTGCCCAGGTAGCCGAGTGCCGAGATAAAGAACGCGGCGACGCCGCCGAGCGAGCGCGTGTTGATGTAGCTCACCACGCCGGTGAGCTCCTGCGGTTTAAGCGGTACCTGACTGCCGAGCGCAGTGGTGAGCATGACCGCGATAAAGAGGTTGGTCATGGGCAACACGCTCGAGCGCAGCGCCTGCGGAATCACGATCTTGGCGAGGATGCGGCTGAAGCTCATGCCCAGCGAGCGGGCGGCTTCCACCTGGCCGACACCGACGGTGTTGATGCCGCTCATAAAGTTCTCGGAGCCAAAGGCAGAACCCAAGAGCACTGTGGCGACGATGACGCAGGTGCGGTAGGGCAGGACGACCTTGAGCGGCGGCAGCGCATAGACGACGATGATGAGTAGCGCGATGCCGGGGATGTTACGGAAGACCTGAACATACAGGTCGCCAAAGACGCGCAGCGGCTTGAGCGGCGACACGCGCATCACGGTGACGGCGACGGCCAGCACCATGGCGATGGCAAACGACTCAAGCGTCATGCCCCAGGTTGCTAGCAGCGCGTCGATATAGTTCTGGCCATAGAGCGACCAGAGCTCGGAGAGACTCATGCGGACCTCCCGCCGGTAAGGAAAGGGGCTCCCGTGTGTACGGAAGCCCCGACAACTCAGTGAGGAAACAGTTTACCGCAATAAAGCGCATCATGCGTTTCCGTATGGTTTCGTTGCGGTCGTTACCAGGCTCGCTGCCTAGGCGCCGATCTCGGGCAGCTCGGGAACATTGGTGTCGCCCGTACGGTCACCGATGCAGATCTGCCACAGCTCGGTCCAGGTGCCGTCGTCCTCGATCTTCTTAAGGAAGTCGTTGACAAAGGCGACGCCGTCGGAATCGAGCGGCAGGCCGATACCATAGGGCTCCTTGCTGCCGAAGGGCTTGCCGGCGATCTTGTACTTACCGGGCTCGCGGACCAGGGCGCTCTGCTGCATGTTGTTATCGATGACGTAGGCATCAACACGGCCCTGCTGGAGTGCCTGGCGGGCCTCCTCGTCGGTCTTGAACTCCTGCTGGCTGGCCTTGGGGGCGAACTCCTCCAGGATGGCGGGGCCGTTGGAGCCGGACTGGACGGCGACGTTCTTGTCGGCCAGGTCGTCGACGCTCTTGATGTTGTCGTTATCGGCGAGCACCAGGATGGCCTGCTGCGTGTAGTAATAGGGACCGGCAAAGGAGACGAGCTTCTTGCGCTCGTCAGTGATGGTGTAGGTGGCAAAGACGGCGTCGACCTGGCCGTTCTGCAGGACGGACTCGCGCGTGTCCGAGGTCACCTGCGTGATCTCGACCTTGTTCTCGCCCAGAATGTAGTTGGACAGGAGCTGTGCGATACCGGCATCGAAGCCGCGGGTCTGACCGTCTTTCTCGTTGAGGAGGGAGAAGAGCGTGGAGGTCTGAACGCCACCGATCTTAAAGACGCCGGCGTCCTTGACGGCCGTGGCCCAGGTGCTGGCGGCGATGGCATCGTCATCGGCCTTGGGGCCGTTGTCGACGAGCTTGTCGAATGCCTTGGCGTCGAGCGTGGTGGAAGCCTCGGTATCCTCGGAGCTCTTGGAGGAGGCGGCGGAGCCCTTGTCGGCCTCGGCGCTGGTGTCAGAGCAGCCGGCAAGACCAAGGCCGGCGACGGTTGCGAAGGTGGCGGCGACAAAGCCGCGGCGGTCGAGAACGACCTGCTGGGAGAGGTTCTTGCTCATGGTAGAACACCTTTCTCAATAAAATCCCTAGCGGTTGAGTAGAGTTATACCCTATCCCGCTCAGACGGGTCAACACGAAATAACTCAGAAACATACTTACCTTATGGGTAATTCTTCCTACCAAAAAGGGACAGGTTAATTTTGGCAGGTTTTATCTGGGCAAACGTCAGTTATTACAGCTGAGAAAGCGCTTTGCGGACGGCGTGGTCGCTCGCAGCGGTCGCTATAATGGCGGCAACGCGACGCATATATAAGTAAGGAGATCGCGTATGAACGGTTATTCGTTTTTCGCGCCGACCATGACCTAAAACCGCCACAAAGGGGACAGGCACCTTTGTGGCGGTTCTTGCAGATGTAGCTGCCTGCCTCGCTGTTTTGTCTCGATCTGTAACATCTGCAGCCATTTTTGCCGAGTAACTGTTACAGATTGAGATTTTCTCTTCAGGGGAATTCGAATGTCTCGATCTGTAACAGTTAGACGGCCAAAAGGTCTCTATCTGTTACAGATTGAGACAAAGGTCAGGGGCAAAGACGGTTTGTCTCAATCTGTAACAGGTAGACGAGAATTCGGGCCATAGATGTTACAGATTGAGATAATCGCGTCGCGAAAATAAAAACCTCCGCAGGGGTGCTTCCCTTGCGGAGGTTTTTTACTCATTGAGTAGCCTTATAGCTTCGGCGGCCATGTTCTCGACCGTCATGCCGTTCTGAGCGAGCAGCTCGTTGGGGTTGTAGCGGTCGGGGAAGCCCTTGGCGATGCCGAAGGTGCGCGTGCGCAGCGGTGTGCAGGCCAGGTAGCACGCCACGCGCTCGCCCCAGCCGCCGTCCAAGATGCCGTCCTCGAGGGTGACGACAACGCGATGCTCGGCGGCGAGGCTGTCGAGGAACTCGCGGTCGAGCTCAGTTGCATAGCGCGGGTTGACGAGCGTGGCCTCGATGCCGTACTCGGCAGCCAAGCGGTTTGCCACGCGCTCGCCCAGCTCAAAGAAATCGCCGAGCGCGAGCACGGCCACGTCGCGACCCTGGCGCACCACGTTGTAACGAACGGCGCCGTAATCGGCGTCCTCGGCAGGCGCCAAGTCGGGGCGGCTTACCAAGCCAATGCCCGGCACGCGAATCGCCACGGGATGCTCGCGGTGATCGAGCGACCAGCTCAGCATGGACAGATATTCCTCCATGCAGGCCGGCGCCAAGTAGTGCATGTTGGGAAGACCGCCCAGCATGGAAATATCAAAGAACGAAAGATGCGTCTCGGATGTGGTGCCAAAGATCGACGCGCCAAATACCAGGATGGTCGCCGGGGCGTCGTTGAGGCACAGGTCGTGCCACAGTTCGTCGTAGGCACGCTGCAAGAACGTACCGTACACGCCAAAGACCGGCTTGGCACCCGAGCGGGCGAGCGCGGTGGCAAAGGTGACGGCGTGCTCTTCGGCAATGCCCACGTCGACAAACTGCTTGCCTGCCGCGGCGCGAAGCTCGGGCGTAAAGCCCATGATGTAGGGCGTGGCGGCCGTGATGCCCACAACCTGCGGATCGCGCTCTATGGCAGCGCTCAGGGCCTCGCCCGTAATGTCGGCATAGGTGCGCGGTGCGGGCTCGCTCGGATGACCCGGGCAGAGTTTGCGCCCAGTTGCCATGTCAAACGGACCCACGTGGTGCCAGCGCTCGGGGTCGCTCTGGGCTGGTTCAAAGCCCTTGCCCTTTGCGGTGGAGACGTGCAGCACGATGGGATGATCGATATCGCGCAGTTCCTGCAGCGCGTCGACGAGGGCCAATACATCGTTACCGGTGTCCAGATAGCGGTAGTCGAGCCCCATCGCGCGGAAAACGTTGCGCTCACAGGTGCCGTTGCTGGCGCGTAGCTCGGCCAGATTGCGATACAGGCCGCCATGGTTCTCGGCAATGGACTGGTCGTTATCGTTGACGATGATGATCAGGTTGCTGTCGAGATCGGCGGCATTGTTAAAGCCCTCAAACGCCAGGCCGCCCGAAAGCGAGCCGTCGCCAATGATGGTGATGACGTTGTACGCATCGCCCGCCAGGTCGCGCGCGTGTGCGAGGCCGCAGCCCAAGCTCACCGAGGTCGAGGTGTGGCCCATGGCGAACAGGTCATGTTCGGACTCGTCGGGATTGGCAAAGCCAGAGGCCTCGCCGTAGCGTGCCGGGTCGATATAGGTATACGCGCGCCCAGTCAGCGCCTTGTGGGCGTAGGTCTGGTGCGAAACGTCAAAGACAATTTTGTCGATGGGGGAGTTAAACACGCGATGGAGCGCGACCGTAAGCTCGACGACGCCCAGGTTGGGGGCAACGTGTCCGCCGACAGCAGCGGAGCTTTCGAGGATTGCCTGGCGGATCTCGCCGCAGAGCAGCGGAAGCTCGGCGCGGTCGAGAGCCTTGACGTCCTCGGGCGTTGTCGTTTGCGTAAGCAGCATCGTTGTGGGTTACTCCATGCGAATCGAGCGCCGGCGCTCCCTCGGCCGGCACAATTGCACAAGACAGTCTCGCACATTTTGGCGTTTGATATGTGACGGCGGCGCGGTAATTCGCCAACTGGCGGGGCAAAACGTTTTGCCCGATGCCATACTGATAAGTTCCATGGTGATTTTATTCATTGCGTGCAGGCTGTGGCTTGCCGTCGAGAGCCGCTGGAAGGAGGCCGCATGTCCGAAACCGTTCGTGCCGAGAGCATCGCGCGCGAGGTCGACGATGCCGCCCGTCAGCTGGCCCATGCGGGCCGTTTGGACCTGACGCGCGAGTTTATCCAGCATGGCGATGTGACGGTGTATACGCATGTGACCTCGGTGGCGCGGACAAGCCTGTCCGTTGCCGAACGCTTGGGCCGTGCTGGCATTTCGGTCGACCGCGCCTCGCTGCTGCGCGGCGCCCTGTTACACGATTACTTTCTCTACGATTGGCACGATCCCGATCCGAGCCATCGACTGCATGGATTTCGGCATCCGTATTTTGCCCTGGCACGTGCGGAGGAGGATTTTGAGCTGACGTCGCGCGAGCGGAATATTATCGTGCGGCATATGTTTCCGCTGGTGCCGGTGCCGCCGACGTGTCGTGAGGCATGGATTGTGTGTTTGGCAGACAAATGGTGCGCGCTGCGCGAGACGGTCACCGGTCGTCTGCGGCGCAAGGACGAGCCGGACGATGGCGTGAGCAGCGAATCGAGCGAAAAGAGGAGAGGGTAGACGGTGGGGACCGCGATCGACATGGCATTTGACGGCGCGACGCTTGCCGCCTGTCCGCTTTCGGCACTAGTGCTCTCGTTTGCCTTCTACGGGTTTTGCGGCTGGGTATGGGAGTCGACGGTCTGCGCCATGCTCAATCACGGACGATTTGCCAACAGTGGCTTTTTGCTGGGGCCGTGTTGCCCTATCTATGGTGTGGGCGGTATAGCCTGCTGGCTTTTGCTGCGCGGGATTCCGGATGCCTCGAGCCAGTTTGTTGCCGCGGCGCTCGTATGCAGCGTGATTGAGTACAGCGTCGGCGCGCTGTTGGAAAAAACAACGGGCGCTCGCTTTTGGGACTATTCGCACCTGCCGTTTAACCTGCACGGACGCATCTGTCTGTACTGGGCATGCGCGTTTGGCTTGGGTGCGTTGTGCATTTGTCGTTTAGTGGAGCCGGCATTGCTGGGGCTGCTTGGCCATCTGCCGGTGCTGATTGTGCGGCTGTCCGCCTTTATCGTCGCGGTCGCGATGATGGTCGACGCGGTGTGCTCGTTGGCGAGCTGGCGCCGCCTGTCCGATCAGCTTGAGCGTGTGCGCGCCGACCTTGCTGACCGCATCAATGAGTCGCTTGCCGATGCCTCCGACTCCATGCTCGAACGTATTCCCGATTCGACGATTGACTCGGTGGCGCAGACGCATATCCGTAGCCGTGCCGTTAACGCGTGGCTGGCCGAGCTGGGCGACGCGGCGCTCGATGCCCTGCGCGAGAAGGCTTCGATGCCGACGTTTATTTCGGATGGTGCTCGCGGCCTGGCGCTCGCTGCCCGTCGCGTGGCCGATGCCGCACCGAGCATGCCGCGTCCGTCGCTCGGTCGTCGCCTTGCCGGCAAGCGCATGAGCCGCCCGGTACCGAGCGTGTCACTCAGCCGCCGCGACCTACGCTTCTTTAACGCCTTCCCGCGTCTGCGCATCAATCGTTACGAGGGCGTCATCCGAGCTACCGACCTCCGCGACCGAGCCCGCGAGCTGTTCCGGCGCTAGCTGGGACGGGCGCGCTCACGGCTCCCTTGCTTGCGTATTTCCCGTTGGTTTCGCGTCCGTTGCCGCTCCGTTTCCAAGATTACGGCACCGTTGGAGATGGCACGATCTGGGTCGAGCCGGTCGAAGAAGTCATCCGCATCCGCACCGGCGAGCACGGCCCCGCCGCGGTGTAGGACAATCTTTCGCCTGACGGGCGTGCCTCTCTTGGGGCACGCCCGTTCTCGTCTACAATATCGTGCAGACGAAGGAGAGGCACGCTCATGATCAAGATGTTCGCGAGTGATTTAGACGGAACGCTGCTGAACGCACTGCATGAGGCGGATGGGACCATCCGCCGTGCCATCCGCGAGCTGACCGGGGCTGGCTTGCATGTGGTTCCCGCGACTGGACGCTCGACGTTGCCGATCGGCGAGCATGGCTTTACGGGCCTGGCGCTTGACGCCTGCTGCTCCAATGGGTCCATCGTGCGCGACAGCCATGGTGAGGTGCTCAAGACCTGGACCATCGATCCGCAAGTCACTGAGGAACTGCTCAAGGCGTTTCCGGACATTTGCTTTGATTGCTCCACGCCCGATGGCATGTACTCGAGCGGTTCGTTCGAGATGCATCAGGCGGGCTTTAAAAAAGACAGTCCTATCAAGCGCATCGTGATGCGTGGCATGCGTGCGCGTGGCGGGTATCACGAGGAACAGTATTTCGACCAGTCGATTGGTGACATCCTGCGCCACGATGTGTGCAAGATCAACTGCCGTGTGACCTCGCCCGAGTTGGAGCGTGACCTTAAGGCATATCTTGCCGAGCGCTCGGACCATGTGGTCAACGCGCCGTTCGATCCGGTGATGTTCGAGATCACGGACGTGGCATGCAACAAGGGCGAGAGCGTGGCCTGGCTGGCGGGCTACTACGGTATTGCCGAGGACGAGGTCGCGGTCTATGGAGACGGCGGCAACGACATCGCCATGCTCAAGCGTTTCCGCCACAGCTACGCGACCAAAAACGGCAGCGATGCAGCCAAGGTCGCCGCGAGCGCAACTATCGGCAGCTGCATGGTCCACGCCGTCCCCAAACACATGCTCGCCACCATGCGCACGCAGAACTCCCGCACCATCATCGAATAATGTGACAAAGGGACTGTCCCTTTGTCACATGGGAGATACCGGCTTTTGGCGTATAGGACTATTACGCTTTCGCCACCAACAAATTTCGAGTTATTCGGCCTGTCGGAGGACGTTAAATGGCTAAAGATGCCCTCTCGGGAACATTCATGCCTCTAATGGTGTTTGATTCGGTGACGTAAGTGCGCAAATGGGCATGTATACGCTCAAATAAGGACAAAAACCCTCAGATAATCCCGGCGGTGCATTTATACAGAACCAGTAGCGTGGCCGAATAACTCGAAAAATGTAGGTGGCAGTTCGGCGACAAGCTCGGGTATGGCAAAGGAACTGTTCCTTCGCCATACCCGAGCTCCGATCTTCTGAAATACGAACAAACATTCGCATATCTAACTGCGCTTTGATAGAATCGGTATCGTTGACGGCAGTTCCATGTGCCGGGCAGCGCCCTCCATCTGATGGGAGGTGATGCCCATGACCGATTTGATTGATTTCGTGAAGCTCCTGACCGCTTTGGTCTCGCTCCTCACGACGCTTATCGGACTTTCCGAGGCACTCAAGCAACGTTCGAAGCAACGTAAGAGGGGTCGCCGCCGTTAAGACGTTGACCCCCTAAAACAAGCAACGGCGCTGCCCAGCTTTCCAGAACTTGGGCTGCCGTCGACACTATTCTACCCACGAATGACATTTTGGACAATCGACAATGCCGCTTCTAAAAGCTGAGCGCAACCTAATGTGACAAAGGGACAGTCCCTTTGCCACAATCTAAATATTGCCTTTACGTGTTGATACACACGGTGTGCAATAATACTCGCACTGTGCAATAGCGCACAGGTTGAGTAACAAGGAGGACGTTTGTCCCAGCTCGAGAAATGTGATCGCCGGTCCCTTCGCTCGCAGCGCGCCCTTCGCCAGGCGCTTGCCAGCGAGCTTGCCGAAAGCGGCGACCTTTCACGCATTAACGTCGCGTCGCTCACCGAGCGCGCCGGTCTTACACGCCGCACGTTCTATTCGCACTACCGCGATATCCCCGACTTTATCAGCCAGATCGAGGACGGCCTGCTTGCCGAGATTCGCGAGCGGGTGGAGCTTATCACCGCAGCTCAATTACCCGATCTTTACCGCAATATCGACGAGCTCGAGCCGGCACCCGGTTCGGTTGAGCTGCTGCGCTATCTTGCGGCTAATCGCGACCTTATCGGGGCTCTGCTGGGCCCGGGCGGCGACCCCGCCTTTATTAAAAAGATTATCGACACCGCGCGTGAGGCTGTGGTGCCGCGTGCACAGACGGGCATTTTGGGCTTGGCGCTGGGCACCTTCTTTGACTACTACGTCACCTATGTCGTAAGTGCCGAGGTCGGCATGATCCAACGTTGGTTTGAGCGTGACCTTTCCGAATCGCCCGATACCATGGCGCGCATTATGACGGTTATCGCCTTTGTGCGCCCCGGCGACCTGTATGGCCAACCCATCGATATCAACGTGCCGGAATACGGCATGAAGCTATTGAATCTGCAGCTCGAGGATGCGGTCGACACCACCGCAACCGTCGAGTCCAACAACTAAGAGGAGAGACAGATGAGCAAACTCGTCGAGGGCATTAAGGACCGTGTGGTTGCTGCCGCACGCGAGGCCGCGCCCGCCGTGGTGGACGCCGCGCAGAAGGCCGCGACTGCCGCTGCCGAGAAGGTCGCCGAGGCAGTTGCCGATGCCAAGAACGCGGCAGGGGAGACGTCCATCGCCAGTGAGCCCGCCGCCGCTGAGCCCGTAGCCGCCGCCCACGCCCCCGAAGGCGCGATCTTCAACCCCGAAAACGCTCGTGGCAACCTGCACCTGGGCATCGACGTGGGCTCCACCACCGTTAAGCTCGCCGTGCTCAACGACGATAACCAGATCGTCTACGCCAAGTACCAGCGCCACCACACCGACGTCCGTGCCTGCGCCCGCGACCTGTTCGAGGGCGCTGCTACCGTGCTGCCGACGGCCCAGATGACCTGCGCCATCACCGGCTCGGGCGGCCTGCTGCTGTCCCAGTGGCTCGACCTGGAGTTTGTCCAGGAGGTCATCGCCAGTAAGCGCGCCGTCGAGACCCTTATCCCGGCCACCGACGTCGCCATCGAGTTGGGTGGCGAAGACGCCAAGATCATCTACTTCGACAACGGCATCGAGCAGCGCATGAACGGCACCTGCGCTGGCGGTACGGGCGCGTTCATCGACCAGATGGCAACCCTGCTGCACACCGACGCCAGCGGCCTCAATGAGCTCGCGGCCAACGCCACCACCATCTATCCCATCGCCAGCCGCTGCGGCGTTTTTGCCAAGACCGACGTGCAGCCGCTGCTCAACGAGGGCGCCCGCCCCGAGGACGTGGCCGCCTCCATCTTCCAGGCTGTCGTGACCCAGACCATCTCGGGCCTGGCGTGCGGCCGTCCCATCCGCGGCAACGTCGCCTTCCTGGGCGGCCCGCTGCAGTATCTCTCCGAGCTGCGCCACCGCTTCTACCTCACGCTCAATCTGGACGAGGAGCACCGTATCGTGCCCCAAAACGCCCACCTGTTTGTGGCGAGCGGCGCCGCCATGGCGCATGAGTCCAACAAGCTCAGCACGTTCCCGCAGCTCATCGAGGCCATCGACAGCCTGGGCGACACGCAGGGCGCCGAGGTTGAGCGCCTGGATCCGCTCTTTGCCACTGACGAGGACTTTGCCGAGTTCAAAACCCGCCACGACCAGGAAGTCGTCCCCAAGGGCAAGCTCGACGGCTACACCGGCCGCGTGTTCATCGGTATCGACGCCGGCTCCACCACCATGAAAGCCGCGCTCGTGGGCGAGGACGGTCAGCTGCTGCACACCTGGTACGGCAACAACAACGGCGACATCCTAGGCACGGCCAAGGTCATCATGGCCGATTTCTACAACCACATCCCCGCGGGCTGCACCATCGGCCACGTGACCACCACGGGCTACGGTGAGGCGCTGCTCATCGAGGCCCTCAAGGCCGACTCCGGCGAGATCGAGACCGTTGCGCACCTGCGCGGCGCCAAGGCATTCCTGCCCGGCGTCGAGTTCATTCTGGACATCGGCGGCCAGGACATGAAGTGCTTGCGCGTCAAGGACGGCGTCATCGAGCACATCATGCTCAACGAGGCCTGCTCGTCGGGTTGCGGTAGCTTTATCGAGAGCTTTGCCGTGTCTATGAACATGGACGTGCGCGCGTTCGCCGACGCCGCCATCCATGCCAAGGCCCCCGTCGACCTGGGCAGTCGCTGCACGGTCTTTATGAACTCGCGCGTCAAGCAGGCGCAAAAGGAAGGCGCCACGGTGGGCGACATCGCGGCCGGCCTGTCCTATTCCGTCATCAAGAATGCCCTGTTCAAGGTCATTAAGCTGCGCGACCCCAAGGAGATCGGCAACCAGGTAATCGTCCAGGGCGGCACCTTTATGTCCGATGCCACGCTACGCGCGTTTGAGCAGCTCACCGGCGTTCACGCCGTGCGTCCCGACATCGCCGGCTGCATGGGCGCCTATGGCGCGGCCCTGCTCGCTCGCGATCGCGCCGGCGCCGATGGCACCTCGACCATCCTCTCGGCTGAGGACATCGCGCACCTCACCGTGACGCAAAAGCATGTCCGCTGCGGCCGTTGCTCCAACAACTGCCAGCTCACCGTCAACGACTTTGGCGGCGGCAGGCGCTTTATCACCGGCAACCGCTGCGAGAAGGGCGCCGGCCACAAAAAGCAAAAGACCGAGGCCCCCAACCTCTTCAAAAAGAAAAACGAGCTGCTCTTTAACCGCGAGATTCTGAGCCCCGACGAGGCCCCGCGCGGCACCGT
Organism: uncultured Collinsella sp.; assembly: GCA_900544095.1. Lineage (GTDB taxonomy): Bacteria > Actinomycetota > Coriobacteriia > Coriobacteriales > Coriobacteriaceae > Collinsella. The sequence goes on along the minus strand of UQTV01000001.1, from coordinate 702,127 downwards.
CGGCATCCCGCGCGCACTCAACATGTATGAGAACTACCCCTTCTGGCATGCGTTCTTTACGCGCTTGGGCTTTAGCGTGCAGCTGTCCGACCAGTCGAGCAAGAAGACCTACCAGGCGGGCATCGAGTCCATGCCGTCCGAGAGTGTGTGCTACCCGGCAAAAATGAGCCACGGCCACGTGATGAATCTCATCGACCGTGACGTCGACTTCATTTGGATGCCGTGCGTGCGCTGGGAGCGCAAGGAGGATCCGACGGCTGGCAACTGCTACAACTGCCCCATCGTCATGAGCTACCCCACGGCGTTGGCGCTCAACATCGACGAGATCCGCGAGCAGAACATTGAGTTCCTGTATCCGTTTGTGCCGTATCACGACAAGACCGAGCTCAAGCGCCGCCTGTACCAGGTGCTCGCCGTCGATCGCGTGGCCGATGCTGAGGCCGGTCGCGGTCGCGTGCGCGGTCCTAAAATCACGCGCTCCGAGGTCGATGCCGCCGTCAACGCCGCCTTTGAGGCCGATGCGCGTTTCCACGAGGACATTCAGACCATGGGCGAGGAGGCTCTTAAGTGGGTCGAGGACCACGGCGGTCACGGCATTGTGCTCGCCGGCCGTCCCTACCATAACGACCCCGAGATCAACCACGCCTTGCCCGAGCTTATCTCGAGCTTTGGCTTTGCGGTCTTTACCGAGGATTCGCTCGCGCATCTCGTGAAGCCCGAGCGCCCCATCCGCGTCGTCGACCAGTGGATGTACCACAGCCGCCTGTACGCCGTCGCCCGTTTTGTGACGATGCGCAACGACCTGGACCTGATCCAGCTCAACTCCTTCGGCTGCGGCTTGGACGCCCTGACCACCGACCAGGTGCAGGAAATCCTTGAGGCCAGCGGCAAGATCTACACCGTGCTCAAGATCGACGAGGTGTCCAACCTGGGCGCCGCGCGCATCCGCATTCGCTCGCTCATGGCCGCGCTCAAGGACCAGGAGGCCGAGCGCTTGGCCGAGGCCACGGCAGCGGGCGAGGTCTTTGAGCAGGGCGACGCCGCGCCGGTGGCACCCTCCACGGATGCCCCCGCGTTCGCGAGCCACAAGTACACGTTCGAGGCACAGCGCGAGAGCGCCTCGACCGCATGGCCCAAGGTGCCCTTTACCGAGCAGATGCGCGAGGAGGGCTACACCATCCTGTGCCCGCAGATGGCGCCGATCCACTTTGACCTGGTCAAAGAGGTGTTTCGTGGTGCCGGCTACAACTTGGAGCTGCTGCCCTCGACCGACCACGACGCCGTCGAGGCCGGCCTGCGCTATGTGAACAATGACATTTGCTATCCGTCCATTTTGGTGACCGGCCAGATTATGGAGGCCATCGAGAGCGGTCGGTACGACCTGTCCAAGACGGCCGTGGTTATCAGCCAGACCGGCGGCGGCTGCCGTGCCACCAACTACATCGCACTCATCCGCAAGGCCCTGCGCGAGAGCGGCCACCCCGAGATCCCGGTGATCTCGCTTTCGGCCGTGGCGCTGGGCGAGGACAACCCCGGCTTTAAGATTACGCCGGCGCTGCTTAAGCAGGCAGTCTACGCGGTGCTCTTTGGCGACGTGATGATGCAGATGCTCTACCGCTGCCGTCCGTACGAGGCCACGCCCGGTGCGGCGAACGCACTCTACGAGGAGTACATGGCGCGCGCCCGCAAGCTGGCGCCCAAGTTCAACCGCCACAACTACACCAAGCTGTGCCGCGAGGCTATCCGCGCGTTCGACGCCATGCCGCTCGTGGGCGAGGGTACTAAGCCGCGCGTGGGCGTGGTCGGTGAGATTCTGGTCAAGTTCCACCCCACGGCCAACAACCACGTGGTCGACGTTATCGAGCGCGAGGGCTGCGAGGCCGTGGTGCCGGGCCTGCTCGACTTCTTCCTGTACTCCATGAGCAATGCCGAGCTGCAGAAGGACGAGCTGGGAAGCTCTGCTACCACGCGCGCGGGCATGCAAGCGCTTATTAAGCTCGTGGACTGGATGCGCACGCCGGTGGAGGAGCTGCTCGAAAAGTCCCGCCGCTTTGAGGTACCCGAGCGCATCGGCACCATGGCGGACAAGGCCCGCACGGTGCTTTCGGTGTGCAACAACATGGGCGAGGGCTGGTTGCTCACGGCCGAGATGCTCGACCTGATCGACCACGGTGCGCCCAACATCATCTGCACGCAGCCCTTCGCGTGCCTGCCCAATCACGTGGTGGGCAAGGCCGTGATCAAGGAGCTGCGCCGTCAGCATCCCGAGAGCAACATCGTCGCGGTGGACTACGACCCCGGTGCGTCCGAGGTCAACCAGCTCAACCGCATTAAGCTCATGATCAGCGTGGCCAAGGAAAACATGCGCGCCGGTAAGGGCTTTAAGCTCGAGAAGGTGGCGCCGCTCGCGATGGACGAGGTCACCGGCCAGATGCGTGCCCATGATGGCTGCGTGAGCTGCGGGCCGGCCAGCGAGGAGGCCGTTGCATCGGTCGCCAAGCGTCTGGGACGCGGCATTAAGAAGTAATTGGCCTACTTCGAGCCGGATGTAAGACAAACGGGTGGTAGCCGTACCGGCCACCACCCGTTTTTGCTGGACATATGTTGCGTAAATGGCCTTGCCGACGCCTTTCGTGGACTCGGATTTCGGAAGTGGGGCACAGTTTTGTGGGTGGTGAGTGGGCCACTGATTTGCCAAGAGTCTGCCGGCCCTTGTTGTTTTCTCTCGGAATACTACAAAAAACTCGGGGCTGGCCCACGCTTCCGTTCTGGCGGAATGCGATGCTGTTTTGCATAGAATTAGTACGCCCCGCCATGTTCAGCCGTAAAGGTCTCCTTCTTCAGCGCTTTTTAAACAGCGGGATAGCTGGCGTGCCTCAAGTTGAATGCAGCTTATCGCGTGATGAGTTTGCGCTTGGACATCGTTTGAATTTGAAGCGCAGTAAAAAGGGATTGATAATCTATCTTGTTTGCCTAGGCAAACGATTTTTGCTGGATAGCCTATCTTGATTTGAGACGTTTGCGAGGCTATGGTCAAAATAACCCCATGCTTACGAATGAGAAAATCGGACAAATTGTGCTGGTCTGCTAAGTTAATACTCTCGTAGCGGGGGAAAAGGCCCAGATGGTTAAATGCTGAGTCTATTCTTTTTCGACAATATCGAATGTCACAGGTGTTTGCAATTGGATATTGAGCCACCGCGTTTAGATTCGCTGCTGCGTGACTAGCTAATGGGTGATTGCTTTCAACGAGGAGGTTGACTTCGGCGTTCAATAAAAAATGCGATTCAAAAAGATTGGTGTCTACTTGCCCAGCGACAATCGCAATGTCGATTTGTCCGTCAAGTAGAAGGGATAAGCACGTTCCGCCGTCGTCGTATCTGGAAACAGCAAATTTACCACCGTTGTACTTTTTCGAGAGCCGGTTTAGTGTGGGCTGGTTGAACCAGCTTGTGAGTATTGGTGGTAGTCCGACTGCAACGCGTGTCAAATGTGTCTGGATTATTTTTATCTTTTCACGCGTGATTTGCGCATACGCTTGAATTCCCTCAATTGAAGCTAGTGCATCTAATGCTATAGGAAGGATTTCCTCTCCATAGTTTGTTAGATGTAGAATACTGCCTCTTTTTTCGAACAGCTTCAGACCAAGTTCAGATTCCAATGCTCGAATGCCTTTTGAAACAGCTTGCGGCGAAACGCTTAATATAGTTGCTGCATCCGAGTAATTCTGACAATCAAATACCTTTATGAAATACTGCAGCTGAACAACATTCACCAGAATTTCCTTAGGTTGAATTTTTAATCAGACTAAGTGTAAATTAAAAAATGTTAAACAAGGCAAACAAATTGTTTCATCTAGTACAAAAAGTTATCAAACAGCTTTTGACTTTTTGACCAAAGTATAACTAGGCCTAAAACGAGAAAGGAGCCATTGTGGATTGGATACAGCCAACTCAAACACCTGACGATATTGCTTTGCTATCAAGTTGGTGTCCTTGTCAGGGCGCAAAATGTCAGGGGCGCTGTAATCCCTGGGGGATGTGTACCGTGTACACGGGCGGGAATTGCCGCGCATTTCAATATTGCGGTATACACGTAAGCTAGGAGCTTCGATGGAATATATTCAAAAGCCAGTGAATACTCAGATGCCTGCTTCGTCTCGAGATATTTCTACGTGTGTGTCCTGTGCAGCGCATATTTGTTGGAGTTATTCAGGGGGAGGACCGTGTGGCCTGAGGATCTGCATTACCAAATTCTGTGGCTGGAATTACTCCTAATGGCAGGTTGATATATTGAAATATGCAACGGAGTAGAAATGAAACAGTCTCGCTTTAATGTAATCGATAAAGGTAATCAGCCTACGCTGGTATATAACTCTTACTCCGGCGCAATTGTTGCGTTGGATGCGGAATACGAGAAGGCGCTATTTGCGAATGGGGCTAATGGCCCTTCGGAAATTGTCGACAATTTGATGGACGCGGGGTTGTTGGTTTCCGACGGACTTGACGAAATCGAACATTTAAAAGAGATATCATCGGCCTGTCGCATGCAATCAAAATCACTTTCATTTACGATAGCTCCGACATTGAATTGTAATTTCAGGTGTCCGTATTGTTATGAGGACGGCAAGCGTTATGGTTCAATGAGCGACCAGTGCGTCGATCAGGTAATAAAGCATATCAATGGCATGGCTTTAGACAATCAGGCAGACAGTTTGCAGATTGCCTGGTATGGCGGCGAGCCTTTATTGGCGATTGAGACGGTGGAGAAGATTACGCGCGGAATCCGAAGTGATGAAATCTTATTTAACGCCAGCATGGTGACCAATGGTTATTTCTTAGATGGGAAAACGGCGGAGTTGCTTGCAAAAAATGGGGTCACGCACGTTCAGGTGACTGTCGATGGTCCGCCTGAAATACACAATCAACGAAGATGTCTTCCTTCTGGCGGTGATACGTTCAACCGTATTATCGATAACGTAAAAAGAGCTAGTGCGTACTTCAATGTCATCTTAAGAGTTAATGTTGATCCGACGAACGGTGATCAGATTGATCGCTTGATTGATTCGCTTGATCAAAAAGGTCTTCGTAATAGAGTAAAACTGTATTTAGCGGCAGTAGATGATATAAATGGGGCATGCGCTAACTCTCCGTGCTATTCAGAGGACGAATTTGCCTCGATTGAAGCATCCTGTTTGTCTCGCTACAAAATGACGGGGTACATGGATCCGTTTCTTCCAGGCTTTAATCCGACCATATGCGGAGCCGTCAATAAATATTCAGAAGTTATTGGACCAGATGGTTCCTTATATAAATGCTGGAATGAAATAGGATATTCCGACAGAAGTTATGGCAGCATCTTTGAAAGCGTAGCGAGTAACGCATTCGAAGTTTCCAAATGGAATGCTTATGACTTTTGTTCAGATTCAGAATGTCTTAACTGCTCGCTTCTTCCTATGTGCATGGGTGGCTGTCCCTTCACCAGGCTGTATGAAAATAAGACAAGCTGCGTATCTGCAAGAAAGAACTGTATAAAAGTAATGAGGGCGGCCTATGATTTCAAGCATAAGAAGTGATGCGGACTCAACGGCGCTCTTCGATTATCTGCCATATTTCAGACTTGGGTTTTCTTCCCAATTGCTTCTGGTTATAGTCTTCGCGTTGTGCTTAATAATATCTGGAATGATGGCTTCTGTATCCCCGCTGCTTACGAGCGCTCTGGTTGACAATATATCTAAAAAAACATCTTACGATTCTATCATGATTAGCAGCGCTCTAATTGGTTTTGCGGCACTAATCGATATTGTTGTCAGTTATTTAAGCACCCTTCTTTCAATGCGGATAACGACCGTGGCTGCATACTCGATTGTTCGAAGTAAAATCGATGAGCTCGTTCGGATGCCTTTTGAGTTATATTTTGAGCAGGAGTCAGCTGAAAAAACTCAACAAATTTGTTCAGATGCCAATACTGTGGCTTCCTTCGGATTGTCGGTGCTCCAGACGGTACTTCTTGCGGTTGTCCAGCTAGGTATCAGTTTTATTTTTCTCTATGGATGCTCCGTAGCGCTCTTTTGGGTTTCCGTGACATTTTGCATCTTGTATGCAATTGCATATGCTTTATTCAGAAAACCGCTTTTTGTTTCAGGTCTGACCTTTAAGGAGGAGCAGTCCCTGTATTTCGGAAAAGTGGAGTCCGTACTTGCGCATCAGAGATTTTTGTATGTTAATGTGCTATTCGAAAGAGCATTGAAATCCATAGATAGCTTTTTTTCGTCTTTGCTGCACGCCGGAGTCGCCTATCAAAGTGTCGTTTCGAGATTTCAGGCAACGGATTCCTTTGCTGCGGCTGCGTCCCAGGTGACTATTCTTTTGATTTCGGCTTTCTATGTAATGCAAGGAAGCATGAGTGTAGGCCAACTTGTTGCCGTTTCGAGCTACATGGCTTTAATGCTATCTGCCGTGAGGTCAATCTACGGTATAGGTAGTAGCGTACAAGACTGCTTCTCATCGATATCTCGTCTAAATGCCTCTAAATTGCCTTTGGCTGTTGCTGGAGAGGAGCTCTTGGAGATCGATTGCATCGAATTGCATAATTTTGGTTTTACATTAAATGAAAAGTGTCTCTACAATAACTTGAATCTCAGGTTTGACAAAGGAAAGCTCTATGCTCTTGTGGGGATTAATGGCTCGGGCAAAACGAGCCTTGCGTACTTATTAATGGGTTGTTTCAATTCGGGTTACGGTGGGGCTATTTCCTACAACGGTAAGGCCCAAGAAGAAATCAACTGCGAGCACCTTAGGCGGAATCTAGTTTCGTTTGCCGAACAAACCCCGATATCAGTAAAGGATTTTCTTAGCGATAGAAATTTTCCTTCTATCGAAAAGAAGAGGTGCGGAGGAATGTCTCCTGGGGAACTGAAACAATTGGAAATTAGGCGGGTCTTGGAAAAGAAGGCAGACGTCTATTTATTCGATGAGCCAACAGCATCACTTGATATTGCTCATAAAGAAGCTCTGATAAATGCTGTGAAGGAACTGCGCAAGCACAAGATTGTCATTGTTATTACACACGATATGGACCTAATAGCAGCTAGTGATGAGGTGGTAGAGCTTGGGAAAAGCGACTGAAATAATGCGCCTGGGGGCACGTTATCTACTGGGTACGATGGTTGCTAGCGTGCCGTGGGCCATTTGGGTTATTGCAAAAGGATCTCCCGCTTGGCTGTGCTCTACAGGGGCGCTCTTTTGTGCGTTGGTAGTCTATCTTTTTGCAACTCGGGGCGCTGTTTCCCGCGATAAGACCAAGCAGCGTGGGATTCTTTTGGGATGGCAGTTCATTTTCATCGTATTTATTATTATGGCCGCTATGCTCGATATAGGTGGAAAATCAATATCCAGATGGGTATTGGTCTGTTCGGTTTCAGTTTTGCATGAGCTGTTATTTAGGTACGTATTTTTATTTGAATACACAATCGTCGGAATAGTTCGGCCGTTTTGTATAAGGGCATTTGTACAGTCGATTCTATGGGCATTGCTTCTCGTGACTCAACAGTGTTTAATCGGGGCACCCACAAATTACATCATTGCAATGATGGGGGGCTATCTTTGTCTGGGCCTTATTTTTGCGCTGCTCGTGCGAAAAACAGGGACAGTGTGCCCGTCTCTTTTAGCCATGATGTTTCTGGATTTTATCAACCTCCTAGCTCTTTGAGTTACGGATAAAATCTTCAGGTGTTGGCGCCATGGCCGACAAGGCCCGCACGGTGCTTTCGGTATGTAATAACATGGGCGAGGTCTGGCTGCTCACGGCCGAGATACTTGACCTGATCAATCGCGGTGCGTCCAACATCATCTGCACGCAGCCCTTCGCCTGCCTGCGATTCGGTTAGCGAGGAGGCCGTGGCATCGGTCGCAAAGCGTCTGTGACGCGGTATTAAGAAGTAGCCGACCTCTTCGGGCTAGATATGAGACGAAAGGGTGGTAGCCGTACCGGCTGCGGCCCTTTTTTACTGGATACATGTTGCGTAAATGGCCTTGCCGACGCCTTTCGTGGACTCGGATTTCGGAAGTGCGGGGAAAAACTCCGAACCTTCGAGCACACTGCTCTTTTGAACTCTTGTGACCTGCGGTTTTGTTGCTAAAATAGTCGGTCTGGTCGGCAGAACTCGATTTTTCACCGCACTTCCAAAAACTGCGATCTTGCAGTACGAAAAACGGCCTCCATAACTCTGGGTTAATTGATAAGTGTAGCCGTTCGCCGTATATCATTGTCCGTTTATGGAATCTATCTCCAACGAGTTGTAGTCATATGGTTTGATGTTGGAAACATATGATTGCTGGAAGGCCGTAGGTGACGTTCGCCATGATATCGGAGGTTCCGGGTATGTTACGCGCTCCGTTAAACAACTATCGGTTGGGCTAACATGGATCGCCGTGTTATTTCGATAACCCTTGCAGTGGTCTGCCTGGCTGTGCTCCTGGGCGCTGCAGGGCAGTTTGCTATAAATCGAGAAACATCCTATATGCAGGAATGCGTTTCCGAAGGCTTTACCATTGACGGTTACTATCGGGATGACAAAACGAGTCGGGAAACCCTGGCTTTTCTTGAGGAGGACAACTGTCGATGGCAGCTGGTCGACCAAGACGGAACCTGCACAGACGGGCAGTTTAAGCGTACGGATGACCCCAACATCCTGATATTAAAGAAGGAAAACGGCGAAAAAATCGGTACGGTCCACGTGGCGTATATTTCGCGCCGCCGCGATCAGGGTTGGCTCTACCTATTGAGAGATACCAAGGTGACCCGTTTTTATCTGGTGAGCACCGAACCGGCGTTTATGGTGGAGTCTGGCGATGTCGATGTGGACAGTTGATTCACGGCAATAAAACAGCGAGTGGGGCGCGGGCATGAACTGCGCCCTACATCAGGTCACTTCACGTCAAACTCCACGCGATTGAGTTCGGGCACGTTGAGGTCGATGAGCTTGCGGGCGACGCGGCGGTCGTGTGCCCCGAGCGCCTCGCTTGTCGTCACATGGGCGACAATCTCGCGCTCGACAATGCCCTCCTCGTCGTCTTCGGTGGCCGAGGTCTCGACGGCGATGGTATAATCCTTAAAGCCCGGCAGCACCGCCGCAAGCTCGCGCGTGGTTTCGGTGACGCCGTAGCCGTCCTGCACGCCGGCCTGCGCCGATCCAATGGAGCCCGCCGTCATGACGATGCAGGGGATGGCAAAGATCGCCGTGCCCACGATGATGCGGCGGCGCACCTTGCGCGATAGCTCGTCGACCTCGTCATTTTCCTCGGCGGTAACAATGCCGTCGCCATTGAGGTCACGCTTGAGCGGCACGCGCAAAAGAAGCAGCACGGCTTCGGCAGCCAGTGCGATAAAGACCACGTTGATGCCAAACTCGTAGAGCGCCGAGAGGAATAGCGACCCGCTTGCGATGGCAATGCCGTAACCCGCCGCGCACAGGGGCGGCATGAGCGCGGTCGCCACGGCAACGCCCGCGATAAGTGTCGCAGGCTCCTGGTCGCGCGAGTTGCCCAGCCCGCCCGCAAAGCCGCCCGCGAGCGCCACGGCGAGGTCCCAGACGGTTGGCGTCGAGTTGTCAATGATGGCGGCCGTGGTGGTGCCGAGCGGCGAGAGCTTAAAGTACAGCGTGGATGTGATCAGGCATAAGGCCATCTGCAGTGCGAGGCCGGCAATGGCCTCGACAGTAATCTCACGGTCGAGCGTGGCAACACCGTATGCCATGGCAAGGACCGATCCCATGAGCGGACAGATGAGCATGGCGCCCACGATGGCAATGTCCGAGTCGATATCGAGGCCGATGCTCGCGATCAACATGGCAATGATCAGGATGCATAAGTGCGAGCCAGTCAGGCGCGCCCCGTTTACAAAGCGCTTGCGAATTACGTGATAGGGGGCGCGACCCTCGCGAATGTTGAACGCCTGCTTAAGGAAACGGGTGGCATTCTCCATGGCCTCGCTGTGTGCAGGGCGTATACCGTGACGACGATGATGACGCTCGCGCAGCCGCTTGATCTGTTGTTTGTCGAGTTCCATGCTTACCTCGTTTAGCTTCTGAGCCGCTTCTTGCGTCTGTCGTCTTTACTCTACACCGCGTTAGGCGAGGTGTCAGACAAGGTTTGTTGACCTGGAAGTCAGGACAATCGACATGGCTAAAACGCCGTGAGGATCATAAGAGTCAAATAGACAAAAAAGCGCGGGGCCGGTTTGATTCCGACCCCGCGCTCTGCGCTGGTGCGTTGTTGTTCGGCCTACCCTAGCAGGCTCAGACCAACAGAGACAAACGCCAGGATAACGCCGACGATGGACTCGCCGCCCAGCAGGCCGCTGGCGACGACCAGGCCCTGCTCCTGGAAGGCGGCATCCTTGGAGGCCTTCTTCTCGTCCGAAAGACCAGCCTCGGCGTCGCGGTGAGCGGCCCATTTGTCGTAGGCGAGCTTGACGCAGGAGCCCAGGAATGCCGTGAGCGACATGTAGAACGGCAGGTACACACCCAGGCCGATCATCATGGCCGGAATGCCGAGCCAGTACATGACGATGCCGGCGATAAAGCCGCCTGCGAACCACGGCACGCTCGGGATGCCCGAGACCATGGTGGCGACGACGCTTGCCTGCGCGGCCACAAAGCTCTTGTCGGGGCCGAAGGCGTCCGGACCATAGGCGGTGACGAGCGCGACCATGACGGCGGCAGCGACCAGGGCGCCCACGATGCCGCCAATGGCCTGGCCGACCCACTGTGCGCGCGGGTTGGTGCCCAGTACGGCTCCGGCCTTAAAGTCGTTCATGACGTCGCCCGCAAGGCCGCACGCCACGGCCACGATGCCGGCGATAAAGAACAGCTTGACCTGCGCGAGCTGCGCGAAGGCTGCCACGATGAGCATGACGATGAGGCCAAAGATCTCCATGGGGTCGATACCCGTCTGGCCGCAGCTCTGTGCGCTCATGATGGTGGTGACAAAGGTGAATAGCGTGACGATGACGGCCGGGACGGGACCAAGGTCGAGCGCGATGGCAACGATCACGGCGATGGCTGCGGTGCCCAGGCCGATGATGCCGGCGTCGAGCTTAAGGGAGCCCGAGATGAGCGACTGCTCGTCGGTGTCGGTGGAGCTGTCGGCGGCGAGGCCACGGACGATGCCGGCGACCTGCGGCAGGATGTCCTTAAGGACGACGGCGACGCCAAAGCCCATCATAAGACCCATACCGAGGGACTTGACGATACCCTGCGCGGTCACAATATCGAACAGGCCGGCAGCGGTGCCGCCAACGATGATGCCAAAGTTGCCCAGCAGCGCGCCGGCAAACCAGAAGGCGACGGGGGCAAAGCCCACCAAAAAGCCGATGGACAGTAACATGGGCGAGTTGTAGATGGCAAAGGTCACGCCGGGGATATTGAGCGTGCACAGCATGCTGGGCACTACGCCCAGGGCGTCGCGCAGCACGCTGTAGATGCCTGCGATGGCCATGGAGCCAAAGAGCTGCTTGCCGGTCTCGCCGCCGGCCTCGGTGGCGCGCAGGGTCTGAGCTGCAGCGTTGCCGGTGGGGAACTCCAGCGCGGCGTCCACGATAAAGTGACGGTGGATGAGCGCTGTCGCCAGAAGGCCCAAGATGGTGCCGGCAAGCGCCACGATAAACATGTCAAGCCAGCTGATCTGGTCGGCATAGCCCAGCATCCAGGCGCCCGGGATGGTAAACGCCAGGCCGCCGGCGACCATGGCGCCCGCAGACATGATGGTGTGGGTGACGTTGGCCTCGTTGAGGCTGGCGTTGCCCATGAGCTTCAGGAAGAACAGCGAAATGACGGCAGCGAAAATGATTGGCCAGGGGAGCGCACCCATCTTGAGGGCGGTATAGGCCGAGCTTGCCGTGATGATCACGCAGCCAAGGACGCCGATGACGACGCCGCGCAGCGTGAGTTGACCGCGCATCGAGGTGCGGTTCGAGGGATTGCTCATATAGAACTCCTTTGCGTATATCCGCTTCCCCCGGGAGCGCCGCTACGGATACGGCGCGGGAAGTCGGGTTACCAAGGGCCGACGCGTGAGCTCGCGTACGACCGCGCATCAGTATAGCCGCAAGGTAGTCAATTTGGGATGGGGCTTTTTAGCTGGTTTGGGTAGACGATATACTGCTGGGCAGACGAAAGGAGCGCCGACGATGCTTAATGGGTGCGCATATATATTGACGGTCGACGTGGGCAACACATTCATTCGCTTTGGCCTGTTTGCCGAGGATTCGGCCGCGGCGCAGGAATGCCCGCTTGCGACGTGCGAGATCACGACGCCGTCGAGCATTACGGCCGACGAAGCGCGTATGCGTCTCGCTCAAGTCATGGCCGCGCTGGCGGCCGATGCGGGCATGCCCGGCGCGCTCGTGCCCACGGCGGCCGTGCTGAGCTGCGTAGTGCCGGCGCTCGAGCGCCCGTGGAAGGCGGCGCTTTCCCGCACCTGCACGGGGCGCGTGCTCACCGTGGGGCCGGGTCTCAAGACCGGCATGCCCGTGCACTACGATGATCCAGCAGAGATCGGTCCCGACCGCATCGCCGACGCCGTGGCGGCCCGTGCCGTCTACGGCTCTCCGTGCATCGTGATCGACCTGGGCACTACGACCAATATCGAGGTCATCGATGCGCACGGAACCTTTGTCGGCGGCGTCATCGCGCCGGGCTTGGCACTTGGCGCCCGCTCGCTTTCGGCCGCTGCGGCGCGCCTGCCGCAGGTCGAGCCCTCGGCACCCACGCATGTGATCGGTCGCAACACGCGCGAGGCCATGCGTTCGGGCGTGGTCTTGGGCGAGGTTGCCCGCATCGACGGCATGCTCGACATGGTGCTTGCCGAGATGCGCTCGACCAAGGCGGCGGGGGAGGGTATCGTGCCCATCGTCATTACCGGCGACGATGCCGAGGCGCTCGCTGCGTTGGTCGGCCACAGCCTGACGGTAGACGACGCACTGACGCTGCGGGGTCTCGCCGAGCTGTACCGCATCAACCAAAAGCCTCGTCGCGCGTAGGGCGAGGGGCTGGTGGGATAAGCGCCCCCACCTTTCACCTGCTACAATGGGTCAAACTATTGCGATTTCGGAGGTGTCTGCCATGTCGGACGATCTTCATCAAACCACGTCGGGCAAGCGCCGCGACGTTATTAGCTGGGACGAGTTCTTTATGAGCGTGGCCATCGCCGCGCAGCGCCGCAGTAAGGACCCCAACACGCAGGTGGGTGCGTGCATCGCCAGCACCAACCACCGTATCCTTTCGGTGGGCTACAACGGTACGCCCTCGGCGCTCAACGACGACTTTTTCCCGTGGGGTACGAGCGACGACCCGCTGCAGGACAAGCACAACTACGTGGTCCATGCCGAGGCCAACGCCGTGCTCAACTACCGTGGCTCGCTCAAGGACCTCGAGGGTTCCACGGTCTACGTCACGCTGTTCCCGTGCCACGACTGCGCCAAGATTTTGGCGCAGGTGGGTGTGGGCGAGGTTGTCTACCTGGACAACAAGTACGCCGACACCGACGACGGCCGCATCAGCCGCCGCATTCTCGACTCCTGCGGTATTAGCTACCGCCAGGTTATCGTCGATGTTCACATCGGTACCGAGGGGCAGGCTCAGCAGTAGCGCGTGACAATGCCAGCTGGTAACAACAGGCAGCTAAAAGATCCCCGTCCCAAATTGACTGCTCGTGAAAGTCGTGTCCGCGCGCATGGATGGCTCGTGAGCGGGTACATGGCTGTAGTAACATAGCCCCTGTCCGCGGGCGTGCCCGCGTTATTGTGAGAAAGGAGCCCCTGTGGCTGTTAACGAAGAGCTGCTTAAGAAGGTTCTTGAAGAGATTCGCCCCAACCTGCAGGCCGACGGCGGCGATATGGAGTATGTGGGTGTTGACGACGAGGGCGTCGTCAAACTGGAGCTGCAGGGTGCCTGCGCCGGCTGCCCTATGAGCGCGCTGACCCTGTCCATGGGTATCGAGCGTATCCTCAAGGAGCATGTGCCCGGCGTTACCCGTGTCGAGCAGGTTAATGCCTCCGGCGAGACCGACGACCTGTACGACGAGTACGCGCCGTTCTAAGATGCGAAAGCTGCGGACGGCATACTCCGCATAGACGTTACGCCCAAATATGCGGCTGCGAGCGCAAGGCCCGCGGCCGCATTTGTATGTAGGGAGTAGGAGGGTCGACATGCTCAACGACTTCTACCATATGCTTGATCCCGTCGCGATTTCGGCGGGGCCCATCACGATTTACTGGTATGGTCTGGCCTATGTGGTCGGAGCTCTGCTCACGGCGGTCGTCATGTATCGCACGCAGCGTCGCTGGGGCTTTAGCATCACGATTGACGACCTGACGAGCGTCGTGGTCGGTGTGGTCTTTGGCCTTATCATCGGCGCCCGCCTGTTCTACGTCATCTTTTACGGCGACGGCTACTACTGGGCACATCCGCTCGAGATCTTTGCCACCAACGAAGGCGGCATGAGCTTCCACGGTGGCCTGGTCGGCGGCATTATCGGCGGCATCATCGTTTGCCGCATGTATAAGCTCGACGCATGGACTCTGGCAGACCTTGCTGTCATCGGCGCGCCGCTGGCCTTGTGTCTGGGCCGTTGTGCCAACTTTGTCAACGGTGAGCTGTGGGGCAAGCCGACCGATCTGCCCTGGGGTGTAGTCTTTGGCGGGACTGCGGGCGATATGCCGCGTCACCCCTCCCAACTCTACGAGGCATTTCTTGAGGGCATTGTGCTCTTCTGCATCCTGCAGGTGCTCAGCCGCAAAAAGCCGTTGCTGCCCCAGGGCACGTTTATGGGCGTGTTTGTGATGGGTTACGGCATCGTCCGCTTCCTCGTCGAGTTCGTGCGCGTGCCCGATGCCCAGCTGGGCTATCTGCTGGGCGGCGTCATCACGATGGGTCAGCTGCTGAGCCTTCCGCTCGTGATTGCGGGCCTGGCGCTCGTCATCTTTGCCCTCCGCCGCAACCGTCCCCAGCGCATCTACCTCGACTCCTAACCACCACAAAGGGGACAGGCACTTTTGTGGTGGTTTGCTGGGCAACGATGACAGAACCGTAACGTTTCCCCAGATAAAACCTGCCAAAATAAACCTGTCCCTTTTTGGCAGGTTTCTAGAAAGGCTCTTTGGACTGTGAAGGATTCCGATCTCTCCACAACGGCTGCGCGCGACGCGGCCCGCATCGTCTGGTTTAAGCGCTACCCCGCCAAGCAGACGCTCATCGCATTTCTGCTCGCGCTGTTGGCGACCACGGCGTTTTCCATCGATCCCGCCCCGGTGTCGAGCAACGCAGTCTTGGCGATTGACCCCAAAGCCTCGGGCATGCTGTACGTGTGCTACGAGGTGCTCCTCTCGTTTGCCGGCCATACCGACGCGGTCATGCTGCTTGCGCTTGCCTGCCTGCTCACGCTGCCGTTTCGCTACGTATTCTTTGGCCGTGGCGACACCTGGCGCCCGTCGATCATTCTGCCGTCGCTGTTTTTCGCCATCTGCATGGTGTTCGGCCGCAGCTACGACCTCACCGACTCGGCCGAGATTGTTCTTGGCGACAGGGCCCGCATCATCTGTGCCTGGATTGGCGGCGCGGGCTGGATGCTCTTGGCGATCGTTGCCTTCTACCTGGCTTTTGAGTGTCTAGATTGGCTGAGCTCTCGGCGCATTCCGTTTTCCGAAGCGCACTTTGGCCGCGTATGGCGTGTGGCTCACGCCGTGCTCTCGGCCCATCCCTTTGCCGGGCCCTTCCTGGTGCTTATGATCGCCTGGGCGCCCACGCTCATCGCTTCGCTGCCCGGCCTTTTTATGGGAGATACGGGTGCGCAGATTCGCCAGTGGTTCAACTATCCCAACGGCACGAGCGACTACCTGCGCCTACTCAACCCCAATGTCCTGCTCAACGGGCATCACCCGGTCGTGCACACGGCCATTATCGGCTCGTGCGTTCAACTGGGGCTTTCGGTCTTTAACAGCGCCAATGCGGGGCTTGCCATCTACACCTGCGCTCAGTTCGTCATTACGGCCGCCTGCATGGCCTATTCCGTCTCGTCGCTGCGCAAACTGGGCGTGAGCCTGCCGGTCCGCGGCGTGATCTTGCTGTTCTTTGTGTTTATGCCCATGTTCTCTAACTACGCGGCCCTGCTCACCAAAGACGTGCTCTTTGCCGACGCGTTTTTGGTGCTGTTGGTGCAGACCGTGAAGCTCGTGGCCTGCGGCCTGCCCCGTCGCGATGCCAATGCCGAGCGTGCGGGCGAGAAGGCCCCCGTGCTCTTTGCGCGCCATGACTGGCTGTTGTTTGCGCTTGCTGCCATGGGTTCCACGTTTTTGCGCAATGGAGGCCTGGTGTTTCCGCTGGCGGCGTGTATGATCGCGGCGGCGTTTTGCGCATGGGATGCACATGTCGCTCGTCGTGCGGCTAAGCAGACGGGCACCGCGGTCTCATGCGTCACGCCGCGATTCCGCTGGGTTGGCGTCCTCGCGGTGCTCGCGCTCTGCCTTGCCTCTAATATGTACTTCACCAAGGTCTTTATGCCGGCGCACGACATCACGCCCGGCTCCAAGCGCGAAATTCTCTCGATTCCGTTCCAGCAGACGGCTCGTTTCGTTCAAAAGCACGATGGCCTCAACTCGGGTGTCAACCCCACGGTAAAGGAGGACGGCACCATCGTGGAGGCGCCCTGCGACGGTTTGGTGACCGACGAGGAGCGCGTCGTGATCGATCGCGTGCTCAAGTACGAGAACCTGGGCCGCCGCTACAACCCTGACAAGTCCGATGCCGTCAAGAACTGCTTTAACGAGTATGCCTCGCAGGAGGACATCAAGGCCTATTTTGAGGTCTGGGCGCAGATGTTCAAAAAGGATCCCGAGTGCTATATCTCGGCGCTCATCAATAACTATTACGGCTACTTTTATCCGAGTGCCCGCGATGCCTGGGTCTACAGCACGGCGCGTAGTGCCGAGATCATGGCGCGTCCCGACAACCTCAAGTACTTCGACTTCCATCCGGTTGACAGCAACGTGGTGCGCTGGTGTGACCACCTGATCAATCTGTACCGTGTGGCGGTGCAGCGCATCCCGTTTATTTCGCTCACCATGAGCTCGGCCACCTATGTGTGGATCATGATTGCCGTGGTGGTCTACCTGCTGCGTCGTCATTCATGGCGTGCGCTGGCGATCTGGGTGCCGCTGTTGGGCGTGCTCGCCGTGTGCCTGATTGGTCCGTGCAACGGCTCGACCTACATGCGCTACCTGTATCCGGTCATCGCCTGCATGCCCTTCGCCATCGGCGCCACCGTCACCCGCAGCGACTTCCTCTGGTCCTAACTTGGTGCATTGGGGTCAGGTTTCTTTGCACCAAAGGGGACATCATCACGACGCCTTCATTTTGGGGTTTATCTCGCAGGCTAGTAGGTATATCATAACGACGTTTGTTTATATTGCCCGAGCATCTGCGCTGGGCTTTAGGTCGAAACCGATAGGAGACACGTATGTCCGGACACTCTAAGTGGGCCACAACCAAGCATCGTAAGGGCGCGCAGGACGCCAAGCGTTCCGCCCTCTTCTCCAAGCTCAGCCGCAACATCACTGTTGCTGCCCGTCTCGGCGGTGACCCGCTGCCCGAGAACAACGCCAGCCTCGCCGCTGCCGTTGCCAAGGCCAAGGCTCAGTCCATGCCTAAGGACAAGATCAAGTCCGCTATCGACAAGGCTTTTGGTTCGGGTGCTGACGCCGCCGTCTACGAGAACATCGTGTACGAGGGCTACGGTCCCGCCGGTGTCGCCGTCTACGTCGACTGCCTGACCGACAACCGCAACCGTACCGCCGCTGATGTCCGTTCCGCCTTCTCCCACGCTGGTGGCAACCTGGGCACCTCCGGCTCCGTCGCCTTCCAGTTTGAGCGCAAGGGCCAGATCGTCGTCGCCAAGGAGATCCTGGATGAGAACGCCAAGAAGGAGACCATGATCGCCAACGGTGCTGCCGGTGACGAGGATGAGTTCATGATGGCTATCGCCGAGGCCGGTGGCGAGGACTACGAGGATGCCGGCGAGGAGTGGATCGTCTGGACTGCTGCCAACGAGGTCATGGCTGTCTCCAAGGCGCTCGAGGAGCAGGGTGTCCAGGTCAAGGGCTCCGAGACCACCATGGTCCCGACCACCCCGACCGAGGTTTCCGGCGCCGACGCCAAGAAGGTCCAGCGCCTCATCGACCGTCTTGAGGAGCTCGACGACGTCCAGGACGTCTACAGCACCATGGACATGACCGACGAGGTCATCGCTGCCCTCGAGGAGGAGTAGCGCCAGCACGGATTGAGCCGTGCATATCTGGGCATAATGAAGCGAGCATGCAAGCCTCGTGGAATAGATGAGCCGGATCCGCGTGCGTAGAGCACCGGACCCGGCTCTTTTATAATGATGCGAACCGTTTTGCATTTCGAGAGCCGAGATTTGAAGGGAGCGCCGCGTGCGCGTACTCAAACGAGCCCTAGCGATCGTGTATCTTGCCGCCACCATCGTGGCGCTGGGTACGCTTGTCTGCCAGTTTTGGGGGCCGTATACGTATCGCTTTATGCTGCTGATGCGCGACCCCATGCCGCGCATCGTCGTGACGGCGTGCGCCGGCGTCGTGGCGATCGGCGTACTGCTGAGCTTTTTCCGCCTGATGTTCGCCCGTCGCGAGCCGTCCTGCGTGCATCCGGCGGGGGAGCGCAATATCGAGGTTACCCTTGCGGCGCTTTCTTCGTGCGCCAGGGTTGCTGCCGGGCGCGACGACCGCGTGATGGTCGAGCATGTCGAGGCTCGCGTCCAAGGCCCCGACGATTCGCACGTCCGTTTTAAGGTCGAGGCTATCGCGCTTGACGATAAGGACGTGGCATCTCTGGCTACCGCGATGCAGCAGCGCATCGAAGAAGCCTGCGATACCATGCTCGGCGCGCCGGGTACGACCGCGCGCGTCCGTTTTTTGCCGTCCAAGACTACCGTCCAGACCGTGGAGGTTTCCGGTGAGTGATACCAATCAAGATAAGACCGCTCGTACGCCGCGCCTGACGATTGACCAGAGCGCCACGTCGGCGAGCGAACCTGTTGATTCCAAAGCAGAGGCAACCGAGTTACAAGACGCGGCAGCCGCGGATTTTGACGAGGCTATGGGTCTCATCAAGGGTACGGGCGCTGCCGTCTGGAGCTATGCTGTGCGTCATCCCAACACCACGCTCGGCGCCGTCGCCGGCTTTATCCTCGCCGTGTTGGTGCTCACGTTGGGCCTGTGGGACACGCTCGTCATTGCATTCTTCGTGCTGATCGGCGCTGTGATCGGCCAAATTCGCGACGGCGAGAACGGGATCGTCAACTTCTTCGGCCGTCTGTTTAGCGGCCGCTAATATGTATTCGACTGTCGCATCCGCGGCAGGCATAAGGAGGAACCATGGCTTTTAACACGAAGGTCGATGTAGCCGATACCGAGCTCGAGGCGAATGAGGCCGTCGCCGCCGAGGCGGAGGACGTAACGCTCGAGGACGAGGCACTCGTCGAGGCCGAGTCCGATGCGGATGAGGATGACGAGGAAGCGGACGAGTCCGAGGACTCGCTGACCTATTCCAACGGTGTGATCGAGAAGATCGTTGCCATGGCCACCCGCGAGGTTCCGCACGTTCTGGGCATGAAGGGTAACCTCATGCACTTTGTGCAGGAGCAGTTTGGTGCCGAGAATCTGACCAAGGGCGTGACGGTCGAGGTCACCGATGACAATCGCGTGGTCGTCAACATCTCCGTCATTATCGAGTACGGTGCCTATGCGCCCGCGATCTTCGACGATGTCAAGGCACGTGTCACCGAGCGCCTTGCCGCGATGACCGGCCTTGAGGTGGCGGGCGTCAACCTGCGTATCGAGGACGTCATCACCCCCGAGGAGTACGAGCACCGCACCAGCCAGCACGAATAACCTTCCAAAAAGGGACAGGTTTATTTTGGCAGGTTTTATCTGCGAAAACGTTAAACGGCCGACCGCGCAAGCAAAAGCGTGGCCGGCCGTTTTTGTACGCTCCCGATGTAGTCATACCGCTCGTCTAACTAGGGGTTGCAATCCCCACGTTCCGCGTTACTCTAATGGGCGCATTGTTTCCAAATTGTTAACGAGGGGTTGCCGTAATGGCCGACGAGCACGAAACAGAAAGCAAGGCATGGGCGATTGAGGCCGCCGCGGCAGAGGCGGCATCGCGTGCTGCCGAGGAGGTGCATCGTCCTCCCGTGGTGCCGATGGAGCGCGTGGTTGATCGCGATGTTATCGAGCGGGGCGAGCGCGCTGGTCGCAAGCGCAGCCAGGAGCCGGGCTTTCCGCGCTTTTTTGCCGAGCTCAATCTGGGCCTGATCCTCACGGCCTTTGCCATCGTCGCGTTTAAAACCCCTAATCACTTTGCTTTTGGCGGCACCTCGGGCGTGTCGGTCATTCTGTCCACGCTGTTTCCGACCCTGCCCGTCGGCGTCTTTATGTGGATTATCAACGCGGTCCTGGTCGTTTTGGGTTTTATCTTTTTGGAGCGCAAAGCAATCCTGTGGAGCGTCTTCGCCTCGTTTGCGCTGTCCGCCTATGTTTCGCTGTTTGAGCTCTTTATTCCGACCGATGTCTCGATGACGGGCGATATGTGGCTCGACCTGTGCTTTGCCGTGATTCTGCCGGCGCTCGGCAGCGCCATCGTCTTTGATATTGGTGCCTCGACGGGCGGCACGGACATCCTCGCCATGATTCTCAAACGCCGCACCACGCTTGAGATCGGCCGTGCGCTGCTGTTGGTCGATATCGGCATCGTGACCATCGCGGCCTTCTTGTACGGTCCGCGCGTCGGTCTGTACTGCGTGCTCGGCCTGTTTGCCAAGACGCTTGTGGTCGACAAGGCCATCGAGAGCATTCACCTGCGCAAAGTCTGCACGGTCATTTGTTCCGAGCCCCTTAAGATCGAGGAGTTTATCGTCAAGCATCTCAACCGTACGGCGACTATCAGTCGCGGCTACGGTGCTTTCTCGGGCAAGTGCGTGACGGTGATCATGAGCGTGCTGAGTCGTCGCGAGGCCGTGCAGCTGCGTCGCTACGCTCGCGAGATCGATCCGGGTGCCTTTATCACGATCGTCGACAGCTCCGAGATCGTCGGCAAGGGTTTCCGCGGAACGAACTAACGCGGTCGAGCTTATCAAACAATCGAATAGCGCCCTGCGCATTGCAAATGCGTCATGTTGGAGTATTTGTCCCCACATTGGGTGATAATGATGCAAAAGACATCGTTTGCGATCCAGATGATTCGCTCAAGATACGAAGGGATGATCTCGATGTTCTGTTCGCAGTGTGGTGCCCCCATGGGCGACAACGATAAGTTCTGTGGTGCGTGTGGTGCCCCCAATGCCGGTGCCGCAGCCTCTGCCCCTCAGGGTCAGCCCCAGCAGTTTGTTCCGCAACCGCCCGTGGCGAATGCGTCCAAGGGCTGTGTGGCTCAGGCGTTTGAGGACATGACCAAGACGCCGGGCGTGCTGCAGCGCGTGTGCCAGATCGCCTTTTTGCCGGCGCTGATTTGTGTTGTGTCGGTGCTCGTGCTGTTCATTCCCGTTATCGGCGGTATCGCGGCTGCCATCGGCTTTTTGGCAGCTTGCATTGCGAGCGTGTGTGGTTCCGGCTTTGGTATTGAGTGGGGTCGCGATCTGTCGCTCAAGGTTGATGACGGTATGGATCGTCCACTCATGCGTTCCACGTCGTTTGGCCTCGGAGTCTTTTCGAGCGTTATCTCGGTCGTGCTCGAGGTTATCGCTGCCATTCCCGTTATCGGTGTAGTGCTTTCGCTGGTGGAGAGCGTGGTAATTGGCGCCGCGGGCTCGTATTCGTATTACGGCTCTTATGCACTCGAGGCAGCGCTGTTCGGCTCGCTTGGCCTGCTTGTCCTGGCTATGATTGCCACGGCGGTCTTGGGGGTCTTCTTTAAGATGTTCGCCGACATTGCCGTGATGCACTTTGCGGTGACCGGTCGTGTCGAGAGCGCGTTTTCGCTCGATAAGGTCTGGGCGGCCTTTAAGCACAACAAGACCAAACTGTTCTGCGCTTCGTTCCTTCCCGAGTTTTTGACGGGCCTGGTCGCCAACGTTGTCACCTGGATCCTGACGTTCGTCTTTGGCACCATTGCCTCTGTCGGTATGTATAGCTACTACTACCGTCCTACGGCTATTGAGGCGCTTGTTACCGGCGGTGGCATCACGCTCGTATTGTTCTTGGTGCTGACGGCGTTTGTCACGGTATTCCTCACGGTCTTTGGCAAGATGCTCAAGCACCGTGCCGTTGGCTATTGGGTTGCGCGCTACGCAAGCGAGTGGGCCGACGAGGACAAGGACGACGTCCTGACTTTTGTGCTGCCGTTTGAGAAGAAGTCTGCTCCGGCTGGTTTTAGCGCCGACGCAGCGCCCGTATCCGATTCCGCTGCGGCGCCGGCGCCTGCGCCCGAGCCCGAGCCCGTGCCTGAGCCTGAGCCTGAGCCTGAGCCCGCGCCCGTGCCTGAGCCCGAGCCCGCGCCCATGCCGGAACCGGAGCCCGAGCCTGCACCTGAGCCCGAGCCTGCGCCAAGCTCCGACGAGGACCCGCAGGACGAGTAACCCTGCCACCTGCCATTTGGGGACGGGGTAGAAACGGTAGAAATAGCGCTTGACAAATAAGCGGGGGCGGACGTGCCGAAGCGTCCGCCCCCGCTTTGATATCGCGATGCGGCTATGACTGCGAGATGGTCGTGGATCGACTACTCGTCGTGCTTCTCCTCGCGGCGGGCGGCGGCGCGAGCGTCGTGGATGCCCTTGATTGCGGCGTGTCGGGCGGTGCGGGCATCGTGCATGGCGTCGCGGGCCTCGGCGGCCGTGGCCTTGGCAGAGCGCAGTTTGGCTGCCAGGTCGGGATTGGTCTCGGCGACCGCGGCAATCGTGGGGCCGTCGAGCTCTTCTTGTGTGGGCTCGGCCAAAAAGTCGATGGCATATTGGGCGGCCACCATGGAGCCCTTGGCCAGTACCGACTCGTCAATCTTGTAGAAGCAAGAATGTTGGGCGTACGTGGCGCCAATCTGGGGGTTGCGCGTGCCAACAAAGGCGAGCACGCCCGGTACGCGGCGCAGGTACTCCGAAAAATCCTCACCCGAGAGTGTGCCGCGATAATGGCCTTGGCCGGTGGGGCCCAGGCATTTGATTACTGCCTGGCGGCAGCGCTCGCTCGAGGCGGCATCGTTTTCGACCTTGTAATTGGCGATGGTGTAGTCGGTGAGCTCTGCCTCGGCGCCCAAGGCGGCCGCGGTATGCTCCACGATGCGGCGCATGAGCTCCGGCATTTCCTCGTGGGTCGAATCTCCGTAGGTGCGCACCGTGCCGGCGAGGTAGGCCGTGCCGGCGATAACGTTGCGCGCGGTGCCGCCGTGCAGCTCGCCGACGGTAATGACGGCCGGCTCGTAGGGACTGATCTCGCGCGAAACGATGGTCTGCAGAGCGTTGACGATCTCGGCGGCAACCATAACGGCGTCGTGACCGCGCTGGGGCATGGCGCCGTGGCACGAGGTGCCGCGGACGTCGATGCGGAACCAGTCGGTATTGGCCATGCGCGGTCCGGGCTCACAGCTCACGGTGCCGGCGTCGACCTCACTCCAGATGTGCGCGGCGTAGGCGCCATCGACGCCGTCGAGCACGCCCGTGCCGATCATGAGCTTGGCGCCCTGGCCGTTTTCCTCGCTGGGCTGGAAGACGATGCGGACTTCGCCGTGGATGTCGTCGGTCATATGGCGCAGGATTTGCAGCGTGCCGAGCATCATGGCGATGTGGCAGTCGTGGCCGCAGGCGTGCATGCAGCCCTCGTTGACGCTGGCAAACTCCTCGCCGGTCTGCTCGGTGACGGGCAGGGCGTCGATATCCGCGCGCAGCAGGATACGGCGGCGCGGCGTGCCGTCCTCGTGGTAGGCATCCGACGCGGTACCGCGAAGCGTTGCCACCAAGCCGGTCTTGAGCGGACGCTCGTAGGGGATATTCATGGCGTCGAGCTGGTTGGCGATGTCGGAGGTCGTGCGCTCCTCGGCAAGGCTCAGCTCCGGGTGCTTATGGAAGTGCCGGCGCTGCTTGATGATATAGGGTTCAAACTCGGTAGCGATATCTTTGATGGCTGCGGTGACGTCGTCAGCCGCGCGAGCCTCGGTCGCCGCCATAATCTGCTGTGCCTTGGTCTTCGTCATGGTCGATTTGCTCCTTGCTGGGTTGATCGCAAAATCGTACAGGCTCTCTCCAGTATGCCACCTGCCGCTAGGGCTGGTAAAGTTGCCGTTTGCCGCTTGGGGTTTTGTTACAAGGGCGGGGGAGTACACTCGGGGGTGTTGAATTTCCTGCCAGAGATGGGGATGCCCATGCAACATATCGATCGGATTATCCGCTCCAAGAACGTCTTTACCGCGCAAGACGGCATCGATACCGCCCGCGAGCTGGCGATTGCCATCGCAGGCGACCGTATCGTCGCAGTCGGTGCGCCCGATGACGTGATTGCCGCCGCGCCTGCCGCCACGCCGGTTATCGACTACGGCGAGCAGTTTGTCTGCCCCGGTTTCCACGATGCGCACCTGCATTTCTTCCATACTTCGGTTGGCTCCTCGCCGTACATGCTCATGGATATGGGCACGTCCGAGGCAGCATTGGTGCAGCATGCGCTCGAGTTTTCCAAAGGCTTGCCAGATGACGCCTGGGTCGTGACCCAGGGTTGGCGCGATTACCGCTGGGATCCGCCCGAGCACCCTACCAAGGCCTCCCTCGATGCGGCATTTCCCGATCGTCCCTGCGTTATGTACTCGGGCGACGGGCACACGCTGTGGCTCAACAGCCGCGCACTCGAGGCGCTCGGCGTTACGCGCGATAGCGAGCCTCCGGCGGGTGGCAGTTACGACAAAGATGCAAATGGCGAGCTTACGGGTATCGCCCACGAGGCGGCTGCTATGCAGCTGCTGCCGCGCTGCCTGGAGTGGCTGGGCGAGGACCGCATCGCGAGCGCTTACGCCGACCAGATGAAGCGTATGGCCGAGCAAGGCATCACCTCAATCTGCGATATGTCGCTCATGCCCATGCCGGGCTGCGACTTTATTCGCGACGATGTTTACGACAAGCTGCAGGCCTCCGGCAAGCTGGGCATCCGCGCCCATCTGTTTCCCACACTGCTGGATGACCAGTCGCGCTTGGAAGAACTCCAGACCCGCTACGCGAACAACGCGCTGCTCTCGGCACCGGGCTTTAAGCAGTTCTTCGACGGCGTGTCGAGCGAACACACGGCATATCTCACCGAGCCCTATACCAATCCGCGCTTCCCGGGCGACCAGGGCCGTCTGACAGTTCCTGCCGAGCGCATGCGTAAGCTGGTTCTGGCGGCTGCGGAGCGCGGCCACACTGTGCGTATCCACGTCATCGGCGACGGTGCGATTCATGCCGCGCTGGATATCTTCGAGGAGGCCGCCGACCTGTACGGCCTGCCCCAGCACGGCCATAACACACTCGAGCATCTGGAGAACCTCCTGCCCGAGGACATCGACCGCCTGCGCAAGCTCAACGTGGTCGCCTCGAGCCAGCCCTGCCACATCACGCTCGATCCGGGCGGCCCCGAGCGCGATTTGGGCATGGAGCGCAGCCGCATCATGTGGCCGTTTGCAACCTATAAGCAGCGCGGCATTCGCCAAGCCTTCGGTACCGACAGCCCCATCACGCCTGTTACCAGCATGAACGTGCTCTACACGGCTATTACGCGCCAAGACCCCAAAAGCCACTGGCCCGAGGGCGGCTGGTTGCCGAGCGAGCGTATCGATGCGGCAACGGCTCTGCGCAACTACACCCTGGGCAGCGCCTATGCAGCGGGCGACGAGCAAAACCTCGGCAGCCTAGAACCCGGCAAATACGCCGACCTGGTAGTCCTGGACCAAAACCCACTCACCATCGACCCCCAAGAACTCCAAGCCACCAAAGTCCAAGCCACCTACCTAGCCGGCAACCTGATCTACGAGCGCTAGCCCCATACCCCACCCATAAGGGGCGCGTTTCTGCAACGTGCCCCTTTCTTGTTCGCACCATCTGCATCGCCATTTTGCTGCACTGACTTTTCTGAATGCCGGGCCCGAATTAGTTAACCTGGCTCCCTGGGCGGACCGGAGGGCATGAAGTTTGTCGCGAGTTCCGCACGCAAAGGAAAGCACTTAATGTGCTTTCCGTCTTGCGCAGGACTGTAGAGCAGCAAACTACATGCCCTCCGGTCCGCCCCGGGAGCCACCGTTAGGTTATCCCCCGGCATTCAGAAAATCTAAGTGCCAAAAAATAAGATTTTTTGACTCCGTGTTGTATAACCCGCCATTCGTGGGTACCATTCAACGCGTACGCAAACAAAAAGGGTTAATTCGCGTGGCATAACCACGCGGCCCAAAAAGGAGGAGACAAGCATGTCGTCTTTGAAGCCGCTTGCAGATCGTGTTCTGGTCAAGCCCGACGAGGCCGAGCAGAAGACCGCTTCTGGTCTGTATATCGCCAGCAACGCCCAGGAGAAGCCGCAGCGCGGCACCATCGTTGCCGTTGGCGCCGGCAAGGTCAACGACAAGGGTGAGCGCATCCCCATGGACGTCAAGGTCGGTGACGTTGTCATCTACGGTAAGTTCGGTGGCAACGAGGTCAAGGTCGACGGCGAGAAGTATCTGCTGATGCGCGCCGACGACATCTACGCTGTCGTCGAGGCCTAGTCTCGTCAGAATCTCTGATTCGTCTTTGAACGCGCCCGCCGCAAATGACTCGGTGCGGCGGCGCGAGTCACGTTTCTTTTGGAGGATTACCTACCATGGCAAAGAACATTACGTTCAACACCGATGCCCGCGCTAAGCTCGCCAAGGGTGTCAACACTCTGGCCGACGCCGTTACCGTCACTATGGGCCCCAAGGGTCGCTATGTCGCGCTGCAGCGCACGTTCGGTGCTCCGACCATCACCAACGACGGCGTTTCCGTCGCCAAGGAGATTGAGCTCGAGGACAACATCGAGAACATGGGTGCCCAGCTGGTGAAGGAGGTCGCCACCAAGACCAACGACACCGTGGGTGACGGCACCACCACCGCAACCCTGCTCGCCCAGGCCATCGTCAACGACGGTCTGCGCAACGTCGCCGCTGGCGCCAACCCGCTGGCCATCCGTCGCGGCATTGACAAGGCCGTCAACGCCGCCGTCGCCGAGATGAAGAAGCAGGCCAAGCCGGTCGAGACCAAGGAGCAGATTGCTTCCGTCGGTACCATCTCCGCCGGTGACCCCGAGGTCGGCGAGAAGATCGCCGAGGCCATGGAGGTCGTGGGCAAGGACGGCGTCATCACCGTCGAGGATTCCCAGACGTTCGACATCACCATCGACACCGTCGAGGGCATGCAGTTCGACAAGGGCTATGTCTCCGCTTATTTCGTCACGGACAACGACCGCATGGAGGCCGTGATGAAGGATCCGTACATCCTCATCACCGACCAGAAGATCTCCAGCGTTCAGGACATCATGCCTGTTCTCGAGGCTGTCCAGCGCGCCGGCCGTGGCCTGCTCATCATCGCTGAGGACATCGACGGCGAGGCTCTGCCGACCCTGGTCCTCAACAAGATTCGTGGCGCTCTCAACGTCTGCGCCGTCAAGGCCCCGGGCTACGGCGATCGCCGCAAGCGCATCCTCGAGGACATCGCCGTCCTCACCGGTGGCCAGGCCGCTCTGGACGAGCTGGGCGTGAAGGTCGCTGACATCACCGCCGATATGCTCGGTACCGCTAAGTCCGTCACTATCTCCAAGGACAACACCGTCGTCGTCGGCGGCGCTGGCTCCAAGGAGGCCATCGACGCCCGCATCGCTCAGATCAAGGGCGAGATGGAGAACACCACCTCTGACTTCGACCGTGAGAAGCTCCAGGAGCGCCTGGCCAAGCTCTCCGGTGGCGTTGCCGTCATCAAGGTCGGCGCTGCTACCGAGTCCGAGCTCAAGGAGATCAAGCACCGCGTCGAGGATGCCCTGCAGGCTACCCGCGCTGCTGTCGAGGAGGGCATTGTCGCCGGTGGCGGCGTCGCTTTCATGGACGCTGCTCCTGCGCTCGATGCTGTCGAGATCGACGACCCCGAGGAGAAGATCGGCGTCGATATCGTCAAGAAGGCTCTGACCGCTCCGGTCGCTACTATCGCCAAGAACGCTGGCTTTGAGGGCGCTGTCGTGGTCGACAAGGTTGCCGAGCTGCCCGCCGGCCAGGGTCTCAACTCTGCCAACGGCGAGTGGGGCGACATGATCGAGATGGGCGTCCTCGACCCCGTCAAGGTCAGCCGCGTCACCCTGCAGAACGCTGCTTCTGTCGCCAGCCTGATCCTCATCACCGAGGCTACCGTCTCCGATGTGCCCAAAAACACTCAGCTTGAGGACGCTATCGCTGCTGCTACCGCTGGTCAGCAGGGCGGCGGTATGTACTAAGGCCGACAAGGTCTAGAACTCCCACCGGGAATCCGGGGGCGTGACGGGGTTTCTCTCCGGAACGTCCTCGGACATGCAAAGAGGCTCCGCATCGCGCTTCGCGCTGCGGAGCCTCTTTGCGTCCTGCGGAATATTCCGGAGAGAAACCCCCGTCACGCCCCCGGATTCCCTGCGTTTACGGCCTTGAGGTCGGCGTGGGCGGAGGACTTGGTTGTTGGGAATACGTGTCCCGGTCGCTGTTTCGTGGCTTTGCCGCGAAAGGCGCGCCGCTTTGGGGCGAGTGGAGGATGTGGTTGTTGCAGTGGCTTGTCCCCTTCGCTGTTTCGCGCTTTGCGCGAAAGGCGCGCTACTTTGGGATGGGTGGGGAACGTGGTTGTTGTGGCAACTGATCCCCACCACAAATTACCCTCGGCATACTTGCGCGAACGATTGCTCGTGCTACACTTGCAAGTGCTGTTTCAGGGCGGGGTGGAATTCCCCACTGGCGGTAAATCGGGCGGTGCCAAAGGGGTGCCGCGGAGCAGGCGAGGCGTCTGCGACCGAGCCGATGAGTCCGCGACCCGAGCGTGTGTTGGTTCGCATGCCGGCTGAACTGGTGAGATCCCAGTACCAACGGTTAGAGTCCGGATGAAAGAGGCAGGTGATCTTAATGTCTGAACAGTCGCAGCATATCCATTTTGAGAACACGAATAGGTGGAGCACCAAACAGCTCGTTACCATGGCGCTGATGTGCGCCTTGGGCGCCCTGTTTATGTATGTGCAGCTGCCCATTCTTCCCTCGGCGCCGTTTTTGACGTATGACCCGTCGCTGGTGCCGGCGATGGTGTGCGGGTTTGCGTATGGTCCTGGTGCCGGCACTGCTGTTGCCGCCATGGCGATCGTAATCCATGCGCTCACCACGGGTGACTGGGTCGGCGCGCTTATGAACCTGGTTGCCACGCTGGGCTACATTCTGCCCGCGGCTATCGTCTACCAGAAGATGCATACCTATAAGGGTGCCGTGATTGGCCTGGTGCTCGGCGTCATTGCCGCTACGGCGTTGTCTATGGTCGCAAACCTTACCATTGGCGTATGGTTCTGGTATGGCTCGGTCGATGTGATCGCCCCGCTTATGATTCCTGCCGTGCTGCCGTTCAACCTTATCAAGACCGTGCTTAACTCGGTGTTGACGCTAGCGGTGTATAAAGCAGTCTCCAACCTCATCACGCCTAAAAAGGACCAGGTCAAAGGCCGCGCATGATTGAGTGTCGGGGCGTTTCCTTTAGCTATGACGGTGCCGTACCGGCACTCGACGGCGTCGATCTGAACATCGAGGACGGGGAGTTTTTCTGCATCCTCGGTGGCAATGGGTCGGGCAAGTCGACGTTTGCCAAGCATCTGAATGCGCTGCTGCAGCCCGATGCGGGCACGGTACGTATCAACGGTATGGATGCGTCCGATCCCGAGCTGGTCTACGACATTCGTTCGACCGCAGGCATGGTGTTCCAGAATCCCGACGACCAGCTGGTGGCAACGCTTGTCGAAGATGACGTTGCGTTCGGTCCCGAAAACCTTGGCGTGCCATCGGCGCAAATTGCGCAGCGCGTACGCGAGGCGCTGAAGGGCGTGGGCCTGGTGGGCTTTGAGCGCCACGAGACCCATGCGCTTTCGGGCGGTCAAAAGCAGCGTGTGGCGCTTGCCGGTGTGCTCGCCATGGAACCGCGCGTGCTCATTTTGGACGAGGCGTCCTCGATGCTCGATCCGCGCGGGCGCAAGGGCCTTATGAAGGCCTGTCACGTGCTGCACGAACGCGGCATGACCATCGTGATGATTACGCACTTTATGGAAGAGGCCGCCGAGGCCGATCGTGTCGCGGTGTTTCGGGCGGGGCGCGTTGCCATGCTCGGTACGCCCGAGGAGATTCTGACGCGGGCAGATGGGCTCGTGGAGCTCAACCTGGATATGCCGGCGTCGTGCTGCTTGGGCATGGCGCTTCGTGCGAAGGGCGTGCCCGTTCATGCGCGGGTGCGCGAGGCGGATATGGTCGCCGAGATTGCGCAGGTATATGCCGACCGGAGTGGGGAAGACACCGCAGGGCGGCCTTCTGCATCCGATTCTCGTGTGCTCGACAACGTCTCCTCTGCAACCGACGGGACAGCCGTGTCGGAGCCCGTCATCGAGATTTCGCACCTCTCGCATAGTTACTCGCTGAGTGCCCGCGAGCGCCGTCGATGGCGCAAGCGCTCGGCCACTGCGGGCAAATCGAATAAACAGGCTCTCTGGGGAAACGACCCCAGCAGCCCGTGGGCGCTGCGCGATGTATCGCTGACGGTGCGTCGCGGCGAGTTCCTGGGCTTGGCAGGTCATACCGGTTCGGGTAAGTCGACGCTAGTCCAGCATCTCAACGGTTTGATTCGCCCCCAGGAGGGATTCGTTCGCGCGCTGGGGCTCGACCTGGCAAACAAGAAAGATGCCGCCGCGGTTAAGGCCAAGGTCGGCGTGGTGTTTCAATATCCCGAGCGTCAGCTGTTTGCCGAAACCGTGACGCAGGACGTGGCGTTTGGCCCGCACAACCTTGGCTTGCCGCAAGATGAAGTCGACCGTCGCGTCGAGTCGTCGCTCTCGCGCGTGGGCCTCGACCTTTCTACGGTCGGCGACAAGAGTCCCTTTGAGCTTTCGGGCGGTCAGCAACGGCGTGTGGCATTCGCCGGTGTGCTCGCCATGGAGCCCGAAGTCCTGGTGCTCGATGAACCCATGGCGGGGCTCGATCCGGCTGCGCACAGGGATTTCCTTGAGCTTATCGATCGACTTCACCGCGATGGCCTGACCGTTGTCATGGTTTCGCATAGTATGGATGACCTGGCCAATTGCTGCGACCGCATCGTCGTGATGAACGAAGGTGCGGTGTTTGCAGAGGGAACCCCCGCGCAGGTGTTTGCACATGCCGATGAGCTCAAGTCGATCGGCTTGGGCGTACCTGCTGCCCAGCGCATGGCGTTGGCGCTCGCGGAGGCGGGCGTGCCGCTGCGTTGCGGCGGGCTCTATACGGTTGAGTCGCTGGCAGACGAGTTGGTGGACCTGCTAATCGGTCGCTCGGACGGTCCTTCTAACGTCGCGGACATTGCTAAATCCAAGACGGTCGCGCGAGAGGAGGGCTGCTAATGGAGGCGTTTTCGTTTGGCAGCTACTATCCGAGCGATAGTGCGATCCATCGCCTGGATCCGCGCACCAAGCTGCTCCTGGGCTTTGTGTTTTTAATCACGACGCTGACCGTCGGCGGCTTCCGCGGACTGGCTCCTGTCGCAATTTTCGTCGTGCTGATCTATGCCGTGTCCCGGGTGCCGGCTCGTCGCGTTCTGTCGTCGATGGCGCCGCTGCTGGCAATCGTCGTCGTGGTCGCGGTGCTCAACTTGTTTACCGATCAGAGTGGGCGCATCCTGTGGCAGCTCGGCTTTTTGCAGATAAGCGAGGGCTCGCTGCATTCCGCCGTCTTTATGGCGTGCCGCCTGACCTTGATGATGGCCGGTATGAGCGCTATCACGCTCACCACGCCGACGCTCGACCTCACCGCGGGCTTTGAGCGCCTGCTCGCATCGTTTGCGCGTGTGGGACTTCCTGCGCACGAGCTCGGCATGATCATGGGTATCGCGTTGCGCTTTATGCCGCAGTTTGCCACCGAGATGAAGCAGACGGCGGACGCGCAGGCGAGCCGCGGTGCGCGCGTGACGGGGGGCCCGCTCGGCGGCGTGCGTATGCTCGGCAGTGTGGCGATTCCGCTGTTCACCGGCGTGTTCCGCCATGCCGAGACGCTGTCTGCTGCCATGGATGCACGCTGCTATCACGGCGAGCAGGGCCGCACGCGCCTGCATGCGCTTGCATTTGGCCGCGGCGATGCGTTGGCGGCGGTGGTGACGGCGTTGCTGCTCATCTGCGTCATCGTCATCAATCTTCAACTTGTTTAGGCGCGATTCGAGCGCAAGAAAGGGGTCCCTATGACCGACAACGACCGCACGGCTCAGCTTGAGCGCGCCTGTTCGTATCTCAGGCGCATTCCGGCGTGGTATCTGGCCACGACCGATGTGGCCGACGGGCATCAGCCTCGCGTGAGGCCGTTTTCGTTTGCCATGGTCGATGACGGTAAGTT
This sequence comes from uncultured Collinsella sp., assembly GCA_900544095.1. GTDB lineage: Bacteria > Actinomycetota > Coriobacteriia > Coriobacteriales > Coriobacteriaceae > Collinsella. The sequence goes on along the minus strand of UQTV01000001.1, from coordinate 669,498 downwards.
GTGGTTTTGCACGTCGCGCGACAAGGATGTGTGGGCGGAGCTGAGCGCGAATCCCAAGTTTGAGCTCTCGGGCTGGAAGCCGGGGGAATGTTGGATCGTATTGACCGGCGAAGCCGCACTTGAGGACGACGCAGTTGCGAGCGACAAGGTGCGTCAAGCGGGTTTTAAGCACATGGTGGACATTGGCGAGGAACACGAGAGTGCCAACGACGGCCGCCTTGCTTTCTTTTCGGTCCGCAACATTGCTGCGCGCTTCTGTGATATCGATGGCAGCGAGGAGCGCCTGGAGCTCTAGCTCGCACAAACCAGGTTCCCAAACTAGCTAGTACAGGAGGAAACGTGGACGGATTGAATACGGTTTTGGAGTATCTGACGTCGGTGCCGGCGTGGTATCTGGCGACGAGCGTGGATGGACAGCCGCACGTGCGTCCGTTCTCGTTTGCTCAGATTCAGGACGGTAAGCTGTGGTTTGTGACGGCGCGCACCAAAGACGTGTGGCAAGAGCTGCTACAAAATCAGCGCTTTGAGGCCACGAGTTGGTGGCCGGGCCATGGCTGGCTCATCTTGCGCGGGCGTGCCGGCTTGGATGACCGGGCCTTAGACGAAATGCGCGAAGCCGGGTGGAAGCATCTAGAGCGCCTGGGCGAGCACTATGAGGGGCCTAACGACCCCACGCTCGTCTTCTTTAGCGTCGAGGATCCCGAGGCTTTTATCTGCAATCACGACGAATGGGTGCCGGTCGAGCTCTAGCCAGCTGGCTCATCCTAACAACTTGGTTTTCGCATGGGCGGGCCCCGTATTGCCCGGCGCCGTTAGGAGCGCCGGTCAATACGGGGCCCGCTCCATTTGTCAATTCCTTCAAGCGAATGTGTCGGGAATGTTTCAATGCATGAATATGTAAACCATTTACGTGTTAATGCATCTTTTGGTGCTAAAGTTTCAACCCACTTCATAACGACCGCTGTGAAATGCGCATCGGTGCATAAATCGCAGACAAGGAGTCTGATATGTCTTTGAAGGTTGGAATCGTCGGCGCGGCTGGATATGCCGGAGCCGAGCTTATTCGCCTCGCGCTCGGTCATCCCGAGTTTGAACTTGTTGCCATTACGTCCAACGCCGATGCCGGCCAGCCGCTGTCCGCGGTGTATCCGAGCTTTGCTGGCGTGAGCGATCTGGTTTTCACCACGCATGACGCCCCCGAGCTCAAGAGCTGCGATGCGGTTTTTCTTGCCGTGCCGCACACGGCTGCCATGGCACAGGTGCCCGCGCTCCTTGCATCGGGCGTTTCCTGCTTTGATCTTTCGGCCGATTATCGTCTGAGCGACGCGTTCGTCTTTGAGACATGGTATGCCGCCGAGCACACGAGCCCCGACCTGCTCAAGACCCGTGCCTTTGGCCTGCCCGAGCTGTTCTGCCAAGACTTGGAGATCGCCGCATCTGACCATGCCGACGGCAAACCCGTGTTGGTCGCCTGCGCTGGTTGCTATCCCACCGCAACGAGCCTTGCCGCCGCGCCCGCCGTGCGCGCCGGCTGGGTTGCCCAGAGCGGCCCCGTGATCGTTGATGCCATTAGCGGCGTGACGGGTGCCGGTAAGTCCTGTAACGCTCGCACCCATTTTTGTGGCGCAGACGAGAACCTGGAGGCCTATGGCGTAGGCAAGCATCGTCATACGCCCGAGATTGAGCAGATCCTTGGTCTGACCGATCGTGTCGTCTTCACCCCGCATCTGGCACCGCTCAAGCGCGGCCTGCTCTCCACGGTGACGCTGCCGCTCACGCCGCAGGCTATCGATACCTTGACCCTTGAGGACGTTGTCGACTATTACAAGCAGTTCTACGCTGGTCGCACCTTCGTGCGCGTACTCGATGCCGGCCAGCAGCCCAAGACGGCTTCGGTCGTCGGCACCAACGCCGCCCAGATTGGCCTCGCGCTCAACAAGCGTGCGGGCGTGCTGGTGGCGACGGGCGCCATCGACAATCTGTGCAAGGGCGCTGCGGGCCAAGCAGTCCAGTGCGCCAATATCGTCTTTGGCTTTGACGAGCGACGAGGCTTGCCCACAGTGGCGTGCCCGGTGTAGCACATTCGATTGTTAACGATTTGGTAGTCGGGCATCGAGTGGGGCGCCACTCTTAAGCTGGTCTCATGATTACGACTGGCATGGCGCACCAACCGATGTCCGTTTTTTGTTTGACATAAGGAGTCATAAAGACGATGAATACCGAGCTGTTTGATATCAAGATTCGCGCCGTCGAGGGCGGCGTTACGGCTGCGGCTGGTTTTAAGGCTGCAGGCATCCACGCTGGGTTCCGCAAGAACCCCGAGCGTCTGGATTACGCGCTCGTCGTGCCCGATAAACCCTGTCCCGGCGCTGGAGTGTTTACCGCCAATCGCTTTTGCGCGGCGCCCGTGCAGGTGAGCCGCGCCAACCTGGGCGGTGCCGACAAGGGCTACGGTATCATCGCCGGCGTTTCGGTCAACTCTGGCAATGCCAACGCCGCCACGGGTGAGACCGGCCTTGCATGCGCGCGCGAGACGTGCAGCATCGCATCGCAGGTCATCGGCTGCGAGCCTCAGCAGATTCTGGTTGCCTCCACGGGTGTAATTGGCCAGATTCTGCCGATCGACACGTTTGAGACCGCCATTCCTGCTGCCTACGAGGCGCTCTCCGCCCACGGTGGCGCCGATGCCGCTCGCGCCATCATGACGACCGACACGCACTCCAAGGAGTACGCCGTGTCCTACGTCAGTGAGGCTGCGGGTCATGCGGGCAATGTCTATACGGTAGGCGGAATGTGCAAGGGCTCGGGTATGATCATGCCCAACATGGCCACCATGATCGCAGTTATCACCACCGATGCTCCCGTCGAGCCTGCGGCACTTCATGCCCTGCTGCTCTCGACCGTCAAGCAGACCTTTAACAAGGTAACGGTCGATTCCGACACCTCGACCAACGACACCTGCATCATGCTTGCCTCCGGCGCCGCTGCCGCAGATGCCGAGCCGATCGTCGAGGGCTCCAATGCCTTTGACGAGTTGGCATTTGCCGTGCACGAGGTGTGCGAGAGCCTGGCGCGCAATATCGCCGCCGATGGTGAGGGCGCATCCAAGCTTGTTACGGTCAACGTTACCGGCGCCGCTAACGACGAGGAGGCCGATATCGCCGCCCGTGCCGTTGCCAACTCGCCGCTCGTTAAGACCTGCATCGCCGGCCACGACTGCAACTGGGGCCGCGTTGCTATGGCGCTTGGCAAGTGCGGCGTGAAGTTTAATCAGGAAGACGTTTCCATCGACATGATGGGCATGCCTGTCTGTCGCGACGGTCTGACTGTTCCCTTTGACGAGGACGAGGCTCTACGACGTTTTGAGGCGCCCGAGATCGTGATCTCGGCCGACCTGGGCGCAGGCGACGCGGCAACGACCGTGTGGACCTGCGACCTCACGCATGAGTACATCTCCATCAACGGCGACTACCGTTCCTAGATTCCAGGCACGCTGCGCATCTTGCCGCGATTGCGGACAGCGGAGCACGGCGCGATAACGATACGAAAGACGAGGCAGATTATGAAATTCGCACGCGATTGTCGTTCGAGTGAATCCAACGAAGCAACCGCGCAGCTGCTGTTCGAAGCGCTGCCGTGGATTAAGAACCTGACCGGCAAGACGGTTGTTATCAAATATGGCGGAGCCGCCATGGTTGATGAGCAGCTGCGCCGCGACGTGATGAGCGACATCGTTTTGCTCAAGATCATCGGTATGCGCCCCGTTATCGTGCACGGCGGCGGCAAGGCCATCAACGAGGCACTCAGCCACTACGACATCCCCGTCGAGTTTAAGAACGGCCAGCGTGTGACCACGCCGGCGACTATGGATATCGTGCGCGAGGTGCTGGGCGGTAAGGTCAACCAGGAGCTGGTCGCAGCGCTCAACCACCATGGCAACCTGGCCGTGGGCGTGTCGGGCAGCGATGCCGGCACGCTCATCGCCGAGCCGCTCGACCCCGAGCTCGGTCGTGTGGGCAAAGTGACGCACGTCAACACCGACTATATCGAGCGCTTACTCGATAGCGAGTACATCCCCGTCATTGCTACCGTTGCGGCGGGGGAGGACGGCGGTTTCTTCAACATCAACGCCGACACCGCCGCCGGTGCCGTTGCCGCGGCGCTCCACGCGCATAAGGCGATCTTTTTGACCGATGTCGATGGCCTGTACAAGGACTTTAGCGACAAGGACTCGCTTATCTCCAACCTAACGCTCGACGAGGTTAACGAAATGCTCTACGGCGGCGAGGTCGATAAGGGCATGATTCCCAAGCTGCGTGCGGCCGTCGATGCGCTTACCGGCGGCGTATTTCGTGCCCACATCATTAACGGTACTACGCCGCATTCGCTGCTCCTGGAGTTGCTGACCGATGCCGGCGTCGGCACCGTGATCCATTCCACCGAGACGGCTTACGAGTTCGATACGCATCCGCATCCGCTTTCGACGTTTGCTGCGCGTCTGACCGAGAACCTTGACGAGGTCGAGAAGCTCCAGACGGTCTAGCTGGCCCGCAGCCGACCCATTCCTGCACCCATAGCCCCGCGCCGTCTGACGCCCAACGAAAGGCATCTCATGTCACTTGCAGCTCAGCAATCGCTTGAATCCCATTACGTTATGCATACCTTTGGCCGCTCTCCGGTCGAGTTTGTCGAGGGTCACGGCATGAAGCTCACCGGCGACGATGGCCGTGAGTACCTCGACTTTCTTGCCGGCATCGGCGTGTGCAGCCTAGGTCATGGCGACCCGGCTGTGCTCTCGGCGCTCGAGGCGCAGACCAAAAAGCTCATGCATGTCTCCAATTACTTCTACATCGAGCAGCGCGGACAGGTCGCGGCGCTGCTGTCCAAGCTTGCTAACGACGACGTAGATGGTGCGCGCGTGCTTGCCGATGCCATTGTCGCCGGCGATGAGACCACGGCAGCTGCTCTTGGTGTCCCGGCTGCGGGCGAGCAGGTTTGGGAGACCTTCTTTGCCAACTCTGGCGCCGAGGCCAACGAAGGCTCGATGAAGCTCGCGCGTCTGTACGCCAAGCGTGCCGGTAATGGCGGCAACACCATCGTGTGCATGCGCGGCGGCTTCCACGGCCGTACGCTCGAGACCATTGCCGCCACCATGCAGGATTGGCTGCAGGACAGCTTCCGCCCGCTGCCGGGTGGCTTTGTGGCCTGCACGCCCAACGATGTGGACGAGCTGCGTGCGATCTTTAAGCAGCTGGGGAGCGAGATTTGTGCCGTGATGCTCGAGCCGATCCAGGGTGAGAGTGGCGTGCATCCCATGACCGAGGAGTTTATGGCGGCAGCGCGCGACCTGGCACACGAAGTGGGCGCCGTGCTTATCGCCGACGAGGTCCAGTGCGGCATCTTCCGCTCCGGCAAGCCGTTTGCATTCCAAACCTATGGCGTGGAGCCCGACATCATGAGCCTTGCCAAGGGCATTGCCGATGGCGTGCCCATGGGTGCCGTCATGGCAAAGAAGGAGATTGCCGACGTGTTTAAGCCGGGCGACCACGGCTCGACCTTTGGCGGCAGCTGCCTAGCCATTGCGGCGTGCGCCGCGACGCTCTCCGCGCTCGTGCGCGGCGATTATGCCGACCATGCTGCCAAGGTGGGTGCCTATATGGAGCAGGCGCTGGCTAAGCTTCCGCATGTGGTAGAGGTGCGTGGCCGTGGCCTGATGCTCGGCTGCGATCTTGACGATACTGCGGGTGATGCACACGACGTTGTGGCCCGTGCATTGGGGGCCGGTGCCGTAATCAACGCTACGGGTGCCCATACGCTGCGTTTCCTGCCGCCACTCGTCTGCGAGGAAGCCGACGTGGACAGCCTGATCGAGATCCTGTCGGATGTCTTGGGCTAACGCGGCGCAATAACTCAATTTGGACCGGGTTCCGGACTGTGGGCGTGTCCTATGCGGCATGATTCAGCGGTCTGGAGCCCGTTTTGCCTTAGATTTGCTAAGGCAGGGAGACCTGCTGGTCAAAAAACATCAAATATGAGTACTGTTACCGATTTGGTAGCAGCAATTTTGGACTAATAAGGCCAGATAGCAAGTCGAAATGACGATGAAAGCACGATTTTGATCTAACTGTTAGTCCTTATAATGGACATATGTTGCGTAACTTAAGCAAATACTGTCTATTTATATGTTGCAAACAAAGTAGCAGTACTCATTTTTGCCATTTTTTGACCACGGCCTTTGTGACAGACGTGCTGGCGGGTTCGAATCCCATGCGCTGGGCCCAAAAAAGAAAGGCTCCCATTGCTGGGAGCCTATCAAATCAGTGGTGGGCGATGAGGGATGTCCGCGTGCGGCTCCACCGCCCGCATCCGCTTCGTCGCTTCGCTCCTCGCGTGCTGCGCTGGAAAACGCTTCGCGTTTCCTCAGCTCCGCACCCTTGCGGGTTCGAATCCCATGAAATGGGCCCAAACAAAAACGGTCCCCTTTCGAGGACCGTTTCCAATTCAATGGTGGGCGATGAGGGATTCGAACCCCCAGCCTTGTGCGTGTAAAGCACCTGCGCTAACCGTTGCGCCAATCGCCCGTGCGGAGAGAGTATAGCAAAACAATCGCCTCATTCACCTCATATCCATTAAAGGTAACCGGCGCGTGTCACAGCGGAGCTGATTCAGTTGAGATTGCCTGAACATTCCGCCCCTCTTTACGCCCTCGGGTATACTCAAAAGCTACTGATTCGATTTGATGCCCAGCAACAGCAGAGGGGATAGTATATGTGCGGTTTTGTCGGTTTTGTCGGTGGGACGGATAACCAATCCGAGGTGCTCACCAAGATGATGGACCGCATCGTCCATCGCGGTCCCGACATGGGCGGTCAGTTTATCGACGGCCGCGTTGCCCTCGGCTTCCGCCGCCTGTCGATCCTCGACCTGACCGAGGCTGGCGCCCAACCCATGGCCAACGAGGACGGTAGCGTCGTCATTGTCTTCAACGGCGAGATCTACAACTTCCAAGAACTCCGTTCCGAGCTCGAGGCCAAGGGCTACAAGTTCCACTGCGGCGCCGACACCGAGAGCCTCCTGCACGGCTACGAGGAGTGGGGCGAGGCCGTTCTCGATCGCCTGCGCGGTATGTACGCCTTCGTCATCTGGGACAAAAAGAAGAACAAGCTTTTTGGCGCCCGCGACATCTTTGGCATCAAGCCGCTCTACTACTATCCCATGGCCGATGCGGGCGACGGCGCTCCGGGCGTGCTCTTTGGTTCCGAGATCAAGAGCTTCCTGGACTACCCGCACTTCCACAAGGCGGTCAACAAAAAGGCCCTGCGTCCGTACATGACGCTGCAGTATTCGGCAACCGAGGAGACCTTCTTCGAGGGTGTCTACAAGCTGCCGCCGGCGCACTACTTTACCGTCGATATCCCGACCGGCAAGATGAACATCGAGCGCTACTGGGATTGCGATTACTCTGCCGTCGAGAAGCCGTTCGAAGAGTATGTCGATGAGCTGGACGAGGTCGTGCACGAGAGCGTCGAGGCCCATCGTATCGCCGACGTCAAGGTCGCGTCGTTCCTCTCCGGTGGCGTCGACTCCAGCTACATCGCCGCTTGCCTCATGCCCGACAAGACCTTCTCGGTGGGCTTTGACTACAAGAACTTTAACGAGACCAACTACGCCAAGGAGCTTTCCGATAAGCTCGGCGTCGAGAACGTTCGCAAGATGATTACCGCCGACGAGTTCTTCGGTGCGCTCGAGGACATCCAGTATCACATGGACGAGCCGCAGTCCAACCTGTCTTCCGTGCCGCTGTGGTTCTTGGCCGAGATGGCCCGCAAGGACGTTACCGTCGTGCTTTCGGGCGAAGGCGCCGACGAGCTCTTTGGCGGCTACGCCTACTACGAGGACACGGTCCCGGTGCGCAAGTACAAAAAGATGGTGCCGCTGCCCATCCGTCGCGCGCTCGGTAACCTGGCGCTGCATATGCCGTACTTCAAGGGACATAACTTCCTGGTCAAGGGTGCCGAGATCCCCGAGAAGTCGTTCCTGGGACAGGCTCTGGTATGGCCGGAGCGCGAGGTCGACGGCGTGCTCAAGCCCGAGTACAACACCGGCGATGGCGCCTTTGAGCTCGCTGCACCCATCTACGCACGCGTGAAGGGTCAGCCCGAACTGGTCAAGAAGCAGTACCTGGACATGAACATGTGGCTCCCGGGCGACATTCTGCTCAAGGCCGACAAGATGTGCATGGCGCACTCGCTGGAGCTGCGCGTGCCCTTCCTGGACCGCAAAGTCATGGAGTTCGCCGAGCACATTCCCGACCGCTACCGCATCAACGAGAACGGCAACAAACAGGTACTCCGCCACGCTGCCAACAAGTCGCTGCCCGATGAGTGGGCCACCCGTCCCAAGGTGGGCTTCCCGGTGCCGATTGTCTACTGGCTGCGCGAGCAAAAGTGGTACGACTATGTCAAGGAGTACTTCACCGCGCCGTGGGCAAGCGAGTTCTTCAATACCGACGAGCTTATGCACCTGCTCGATCTGCACTTTGCGGGCAAGGGCGATTTCCAGCGCAAGATCTATACGCCGCTCGTGTTCCTAGTGTGGTACAAGCGCTTCTTTATCGACGAGGGCCAGCCTTCTGTTCAGGCTGCCTAGCCTCGGCTTACGAACGCCTGCGCGTAACGGCTCCTCCGGGAGCCGTTTTTGCGCGAGCACGTTTCAGTTACTATGAAAACCGTCCCTGCCAAATGGCTGAGAAAGGTGAAAGATGCACCATTCGGATTCCGCAACCGTGACCACGGTCGATACGCTCGCCAAGCTACTCGATGCGTGCGGCGAGCTGCGCGCATCGGAGCAGGTTGACGAGCGCGCGGTGACCGGCTGCTCGTTTGATTCGCGCGCGGTCTCGGCAGGTGACGTGTTCTTTTGCAAAGGCGCTGCCTTTAAGCCCGCGTTTTTGAGCATGGCGCTCGATGCGGGCGCTGTCGCATTTGTGTGCGAGGAGTCGCTGGTCGAGTCTCTGGAGCCGCTGGCGCAGGAGAGCGGTGCTGCGATGCTGGTTGTTGATAGCGTTCGCACGGCCATGGCCCTGTTGCCGCCGGAGGTCTACGACCGTCCCGACCACGACGTCAAGATCGTGGGTATCACCGGTACCAAGGGAAAGACCACGGCCGCTTTTATGCTCCAGTCCATCATCAAAGCGGCGGGCGAGTCCTGCGGCATGATCGGCTCGGTGAGTACCGACGATGGCATCGAGTGCTATGAGAGCACCAACACCACGCCCGAGGCCCCCGAGGTCTGGCGCCATATCGCCAACTGCCGCACTTCCGGTCGCCAGTCCATGGTCATGGAGGTCTCGAGCCAGGCGCTCAAGTACCAGCGCGTCGAGAATCTGCCGTTTGACGTGGCGTGCTTCCTCAACATCGGCCGCGACCATATCTCGCCGATCGAACACCCTACGTTTGAGGATTATTTTGAGAGCAAACTCAGGATCTTTGACCAGGCAAAGACCGCCGTGGTGAATCTGGGCACCGAAGAGGTCGACCGTGTGCTGGAGGCAGCGTCGACGGCCGAGCGCTTGGTGACCGTTGGCGTCGAGCATCCCGAGGCAAGCCTGTGGGCGAGCGACGTACGCATGGTCGGCTTTAGCATCGAGTTCAACTTGCATGGCCTGTGTGCCGACGAGTCCGAGGCGGGGGAGAAGATCCTGCTGGGTATCGCGGGAGACTTTAACGTGGAGAACGCGCTGGTCGCTATCGCCGCCGCGCGCGAGATCGGCATCGGTATCGAGGCTATCAAGAAGGGCCTCTCCAAACTGCGTGTGCCGGGCCGCATGGAGGTCGTGGAGTCGAAGGACGGCCGCGTGATTTGCGTTGTCGACTACGCGCACAACCAGCTTTCGTTCCGCTCGCTTTTCTCGTCGGTCAAGCGCACGTTTCCCGCCAGCCCGGTCATCGCAGTATTTGGCGCTGCCGGCGGCAAGGCGCAGGAGCGCCGCGAGCAGCTTCCGCGCGAGGCCGCACCATATTCCGACCTGATGATCTTTGCCAACGAGGACCCGGCTCACGAGGACCCGATGAAGGTCTGTCGCGAGCTTGCCGAGCATGTTCCCGACGATACGCCGAACAAGATCATCCTCGACCGCGAAGCCGCTGTGCATGCGGCGTTCAAGGCGGCGCGCGAGGAGTACGTCAACCCCGATGCTCCCACCATTGTCTTGCTGCTGGCAAAGGGTGACGAGGAACTCATGCACGTGGGCGACGAGTTCGTGCCCATCGAGAGCGACCTTTCGCTGGCCAATCGCCTAATCGATGTTACCCAGTTTGACTAATGAACCATGATGGCGGCGGCGCCCTGAGTGCGCTGTCGCCATAAGCGTGTTCCCTCAATCAAAACATGCCGTCCAAGTCCAAACCCTTCTACGTAAACGGAGTAACCATGTCCCACAACACCCTGCCGACCGTTGCCGAGCTTTCGGGCGAGATGCGCGAGCGTCTTGCCAAGGTCAAGTATGTCTTTACCGATCTGGACGCCACGATGCTCGCCCCCGGCTCGTGCGTGCTGCGCGATAACGACGGCAATCCCTCGACCAAGCTCGTCGAGGCGGTTGTCGCACTCGCCCGTGCCGGCATCCAGGTGGTTCCCACCTCGGGTCGCAACCGCACCATGATCCACGAGGACGCCCGCGTGCTCGGCCTCAACTCTTACATTGGTGAGATGGGCGGCCTGGTCATGTACGACCTCAAAGCCAACGATTGGGAGTATCTGACTGGCGACATGCCTTACGACCCCGTCTGCGGCCTTACTCCGCACCAGGTGATCGAGCAGACCGGCGTGTGCGAGAAGATTCTCGCCCGCTGGCCGCATAAGATCGAGTACCACAACGACATGTCGACTGGCTACAAGTACCGCGAGGTCACCGTCGGCATGCGCGGCGATGTGCCCGACGATGAGGTCCAGGCCATCCTGGACGAGGCCGGCTGCGGTCTGATCTGGGCTTGCAACGGCCATCTGACTCACCTGTCCAAGCCGACGACTCTCGAGCTCGATCGCGTCGAGGACGGTCGCGCATTCAACATCAACCCCGCGGGCCTCAACAAAGGCGTCGCCATTGCGCGCTTCTGCGAGCACCTGGGGATCGAGCGCGAGGAGACGCTCGCGCTCGGCGATTCCGAGTCCGATTTCTACATGGCCGATCACGTGGGCACGTTCTGCTTGGTCGAGAATGGCCTGACGAGCGCCGGCGCGCCCGAGTTCTTGGCTGCTTGCGAGAACGCTTTCGTTACGCGTGGCAAAATTGTCGACGGTTGGGCGGCGACGGCAGAGCTGCTGGTCGCGGCGCGTTCGTAGCGCGGCGTCGCTGCACTTGGACATGTCTTTTCGAGAGAGACTGGTGAGGTAATGTCCGATATCGAGAATCCGGCAGGCGACACGCGCCCGATTGGCGTGTTCGATTCTGGTTTGGGCGGTCTGACGGTTGCGCGCGCGATTGCGACGGCGCTGCCGCACGAGTCCGTCTACTACTTTGGCGACACCAAGCGCTGCCCCTACGGCACCCGCACCGAGGATGAAGTGCGCTCGTTTGCGTTGCAGGCGGGTCGTTGGCTTTCGAAGCACGACGTCAAGATTATGGTCATCGCCTGCAACACGGCGACCGCTGCGGCCTTGCGTCTGGCCCAGCAGGTGCTCGACGTTCCCGTGATCGGTGTGATCGCGCCGGGTGCCCGTGCGGCAATCAACAGCACGCGTACGCGTCGCGTGGGCGTGCTCGCCACCAACCTCACCATTCGCTCGGGCGCCTACACGCGCGCCATTCAGGATCTAGATGCCGGCGTCGATGTATACGGCTGTCCTGCCTCGAGCTTTGTCGAGGTTGTCGAACACGAGCTCGCCTCGGGTGCACATCTGCAGGAACAGTGGCTTGAGAACGAGGACATCTTCGATACGCCTGCCGTGCGTGCGCTGGTGGGTGCCACGGTTGAGCCGCTGCGCGACCACGGTATCGATACCGTGGTGCTCGGCTGTACGCATTTTCCGCTGTTGGTGGGACCTATCCGGCATGCGCTGGGGCCTGGGGTGCGCGTCGTGAGTTCCGCCGAGGAGACCACACGCGAGTTGACCGATATCCTCACGCGCCGCGAGCAGCTGGCGGGCGACGCCGCCGAGCCGCAGCATCGTTTTGCCACGACGGCCGATAACATTGCCGAGTTTGCGGTGGCGGGCAGCTTTATCTTTGGTCAGCCGCTCAAGAGCATCGAACATATTGATATCGATGAACTGAAATAGATGTAGGGTTACCGTCCAAAGACTTGCCCCCTTCTTTTGCCGAAAGGATATTTCTATGGAGTACATGCAGGTCAACCGCGCCAACGGCCGCGCCGCCAACGAGTTGCGCCCCGTTAAGCTCACCCGTGGCGTCATGAAGCACGCCCACGGCTCGTGTTTGGCCGAGTTCGGCGACACGCGCGTGCTGTGCGCCGCCACTATCGAGGAGGGCGTGCCGGGCTGGCGAAAGGGAGCTAAGGCCGGCTGGGTGACCGCGGAATACGCCATGCTGCCGGCGTCGACCGGCAAGCGCTGCAAGCGCGAGCACGCCAACCGCAAGGGTCGCTCCATGGAGATCGAGCGCCTCATTGGCCGCAGCCTGCGCACCGTCGTCAACATGAAGGCGCTCGGCGAGTACACCGTCACCGTCGACTGCGATGTGATTCAGGCCGATGGCGGCACGCGTACAGCGAGCATCACCGGCGCCTGGGTGGCACTGCACGACGCCCTCGCCATGTGGGTCGAGGCGGGCAAGATCGGGCGCATCCCGCTTATCGGCCAGGTGGCTGCCATCTCCATGGGCGTTGTCGACGGCAATACGCTGCTTGACCTCGATTATTCCGAGGACAGCCATGCCGAGGTCGACATGAACCTCGTCGCCACCGACACCGGTGAGATGATTGAGCTCCAGGGCACCGGCGAGCAGGCGCCCTTCGACCGCAAACGCCTCAACGCCCTGCTCGACCTGGGCGACAAGGGTATTGCCGAGCTCATCGAGCTTCAGCGCCAAGCCATCGTCTAACCTGCCAAAAAGGGACAGGTTTATTTTGGTAGGTTTTATCTGGGAAAACGTCGAAGTATAAGACTGCCGTTGATTGAGAGGGGGAGAGAGGCCGAGGTCCTCGTCGTCCTCAACACGGCATTGCTATAGAGACAAGGAGGCCAGCTATGGCACTTGAGAAGATTGATATCGACACCCTCGACCCGGCGGCGACCATCGTCGTGGCAACCGGCAACGCCCATAAGCTCACCGAGATTGAGGCCATTTTGGGCAAGGTCATGCCCGAGGTACGCTTTGTGGCGCTCGGTCAGCTGGGCGATTTTGAGGACCCCGAGGAAAACGGCACGACGTTTTTGGAGAACGCCATCATCAAGGCGCAGGCTGCCGTCGAAGAGACGGGGCTCATGGCCATTGCCGACGATTCGGGCCTGGTCGTTGACGCGCTGGACGGTGAGCCCGGTGTGTATAGCGCGCGCTACGCGGGCGTTCACGGCGACGATGCCGCCAACAATGCTAAGCTGCTCGTTAACCTGGAAGGTGTGGCCGACGAGGACCGCACTGCGCGCTTTATGAGCGTCGTTGCGCTTATCGACACGGACGGTTTGGTCACCTATGGTGAGGGCGCCTGCGAGGGCGTTATCGCACACGAGGGCCGCGGCGATCACGGCTTTGGCTACGACCCGCTGTTCCTGCCGGTCGACACGCCGGGCAAGACTATGGCCGAGCTTACGGCGGACGAGAAGAACGCCATTAGTCATCGCTTCCATGCGCTCGAGCACTTGTCTTCCAAGCTGACGGGCGAGGAGTAGGCCGTGCGTGCGGTGGTGCAGCGCGTGCTCAATGCCGGTGTGACGGTCGACGGCGAGTGCGTGGGAAAGATTGGCCGCGGTTACCTGGTACTGCTGGGCGTGGGCCATGGCGATACGCGCGCCGAGGCCGATAAGCTGTGGGGCAAGCTCCGGGGCTTGCGCATTAACGAGGACGAGAACGGCAAGACGAATCTGGCGCTTGCCGATGTCGACGGTGAGGTGCTCGTGGTGTCGCAGTTCACGCTGTTTGCCGATTGCCGTCATGGTCGCCGTCCGTCCTTTACGGATGCCGGCGCCCCCGATGTGGCCAACGAGCTCTATGAGTACTTCCTGACGCTGGTGCGCGAGGACGTCGAGCATGTGGCGCACGGCATCTTCGGCGCCGACATGAAGGTCAGCCTCGTCAACGACGGCCCGTTTACCATCGTTCTCGATACGGACAACCTGTAAGCAGTCAATTTGGGACGGGGCTTATTTAGCTACTTGCGTATGGCGGCAGCAGGGTGCTATAGTATTAGAGTTTTGTCTATCTTAGGGGTATTATCCCCTTTTTGAATTGCACCTTCTGGAGGCCCTGTTCATGGAAGAGATGGAAGTCAATCACGTCGACGACATCCACGAGAAGCTGACCGATATGGTGGGCGATCGCGTCAAGGTGAAGGCCAACATGGGCCGCACCCGCGTCGTCGAGCGCATGGGCACCATCAAGAGCGTCCACCCCGCCGTCTTTATCGTCGAGGTTGACGAGCGTCGCGGCCGCAAGTCGCGTCAGTCCTACCAGTATATCGATGTCCTCACCGGTCAGGTCGAGCTGTTCGACCCCGAGAGCGGCGAGCATATCTTTACCCCGCTCGGCAATCAGCTCGAGGAGCACTAGCGGTGACCGATCGGTCCCTGACCCTTTCCGCGCCGGCAAAGATCAACCTCTACCTGGGGGTTCATACCGAGCGCGATGACCGCGGCTACCACAGGGTCGATTCCCTGATGGCAGCCGTCGGTCTTTCCGATTCCGTGACGGTCGCGCCGGCGCAGGCGCTGACCGTCCAGACGGTTCCGGCATCAGATTTTCCCATGCAAAAGAATACGGCGTATCGGGCTGCGGTTGCTATGGCCGAGCATTATGGTCGCGAGGCAAACATCTGCGTGACGATTGAGAAGCGCATTCCATTGTGCGCCGGTTTGGGCGGCCCCTCGACGGATGCGGCCGCGGTCATTGTCGCCTTGGCGGAGCTCTGGGGAATTGATCGCACCGACCCCGCGCTCGACGACATTGCGCGGGGCATTGGTGCTGACGTCCCGTTCTTTTTGCACGCGAGCCCTTCGTTCTACGTAGGTGGGGGAGACGTGCTGGCAACTGAGTATCCCGTGCTGCCCGCAACGCCCGTCGTGTTGGTCAAGCCGCGCGAGGCAAGCGTTTCGACAATTGAAGCCTATCGACGTTTTGACGAGGCCCCGGTGCCTGCGGACAAGCCCGGCGCGATAGCTTCTGCCTTGCGTGCTGGTGATGCCGAGACGGCATATGCACTCATCCATAACAACCTTGGTGTCATTTCCGCACAGATGGAGTCGCAGATTCAAACGGTCCTCGACTGGCTGCGTAAACAGGACGGAACCGTTGCTGTAGATGTGTGCGGATCGGGTGCCTGCTCGTTTGCCATTTGCGACACCGCTGCCACGGCCGAAAGGCTTGCCGATGCTGCCCAGCAAAATGGCTGGTGGGCCTGCGCGACTGAGCTTATTCCCAACACGGTTCAAATCGACGCTTCAAAGAAATAAAAATTTCTCTAGCACGCGGCGAAAATCTTTGTTACTATAGTCGAGCTAACGGGTTGTGGCTCAGTTTGGTAGAGCACTGCGTTCGGGACGCAGGGGTCGCTGGTTCAAATCCAGTCAACCCGACCAGAGCATGAGGAGGGACCGCTTCTTGCGGTCCCTTTTTTTAGCTAGTGTTGTGATACCGCGATACCCGCGGTATACTCATTCGAGCTTGTCTCGCTGTATTGTGGAGGTCTACATGTTTGGACTGAGGGCTCCTGAGCTCATCATTATTCTCGTCGTTGTCCTGATTATCTTCGGGCCCAAGAACCTGCCGAAGCTCGGCAAGTCCCTCGGCTCTACCGTCAAGAATATCCGTGAGGGTATGGAGGGCGACGATAAGGCCGAGACCAAGCAGGCCGAGGAGGTCGTGGTCGAGCAGTCCGAGGAGGACAAGGAGATCGCTGAGCTCGAGGCCAAGCTCGCTGCTGCCAAGAAGAAGCAGGCAGAGGACAGCGACGCGGACGCAGAGTAGTCCCATCCCTTTGGGGTGAGCACCTGACCGGCTTGCCCGCAGGCTAGCCGGTCTTTTTCGTTTTGTTGACAGTTGATTGTTTGATCAGAGTTGGGGAGATATCCGTATGGACGCAAGCCAGATCGTACTGACCGCTGAGGGCCGCCAGAAGCTCGTCGAGGAGCTCGCCTGGCGTGAGGGCGATTACGCCAAGGAGATCGTCGAGGACATCAAGGAAGCCCGCGCGTTCGGCGACCTTTCGGAGAACTCCGAGTACGATGCCGCCAAGGACAAGCAGGCCCAGAATGCTGCTCGTATCGCCGAGATCCAGGCCATTCTTGCCAACGCTCAGGTTGCTGCCACCACGGGCGACCTGACCGTCTCCATCGGTTCCACCGTTTCGCTGATTGATCCCAACGGCGAGGTCATGGAAGTCACGCTCGTCGGTACCACCGAGACCAACTCGCTCGAGCACAAGATTTCCAACGAGTCTCCGGTCGGTCACGCCATCATTGGTCACGGCGAGGGCGATTCCGTCGAGGTCGTTACGCCTTCCGGCAAGACTCGCGTCTACACCATCGCCAAGATCGCACGCTAGACCACGGTCCCGCGTAAAGGTATGTTTTCGCTCCCTGGGACCGAATCCTGGGGAGCGTTTTAGTTTGAGGAGCTAACTTATGGCAGAGAACCAGAACGCCGCCGATCAGGCATCGACGCTCAACGACGAGCGCGCCACCCGCCTGGTCAAGCGCGCCGCCCTGTTCGAGGCGGGCCAGAACCCCTATCCTGAGCACTCTGAGCTTGAGGACTACGTCGCCGATATCGAGGCTAAGTACGCCGATCTTGCCGATGGTGAGGACACCGAGGATGTCGTGAAGATTGCCGGCCGTGTGGTCGCCAAGCGCGGTCAGGGCAAGATCATGTTCATCGTCGTGCGCGATGCGACTGCCGAGATTCAACTGTTCTGCCGCATCAACGACATGGACGAGGCTGCCTGGAATACGCTCAAGGCCCTCGACCTGGGCGACATCCTGGGCGTGACCGGCGTGGTCGTGCGCACCAAGCGCGGCCAGCTTTCCGTTGCCCCTGAGAGCGCGACCCTGCTTTCCAAGGCCGTTCGTCCGCTGCCCGAGAAGTTCCACGGTCTTTCCGACAAGGAGACCCGCTATCGCCAGCGCTATGTCGACCTGATCGCCAACGACGACGTTCGCGAGACCTTCCGCAAGCGCTCGCAGATCCTCTCCACGTTCCGCCGCTTTATGGAGTCCGATGGCTACATGGAGGTCGAGACTCCTATCCTGCAGACCATCCAGGGCGGAGCTACTGCCAAGCCGTTCATCACGCACTTCAACGCGCTCGATCAGGAGTGCTATCTGCGTATCGCCACCGAGCTGCACCTCAAGCGCTGCATCGTCGGCGGCTTTGAGCGCGTTTTCGAGATCGGCCGCATCTTCCGCAACGAGGGCATGGACCTCACCCACAACCCCGAGTTCACCACGATGGAGGCCTACCGCGCCTTCTCCGATCTCGAGGGCATGAAGGAGCTCGCCCAGGGCGTCATCAAGGCTGCCAACAAGGCCATCGGCAACCCCGAGGTCATCGAGTATCAGGGCCAGACCATCGACCTTTCTGGTGAGTGGGCAAGCCGTCCCATGACCGACATCGTCTCGGACGTGCTCGGCAAGCAGGTCACCATCGACACGCCGGTCGAGGAGCTTGCCGCCGCCGCACGCGAGAAGGGCCTGGAGATTAAGCCCGAGTGGACTGCTGGCAAGATCATCGCCGAGATTTACGATGAGCTGGGCGAGGACACCATCGTCAACCCCACCTTCGTGTGCGATTACCCCATCGAGGTTAGCCCGCTTGCCAAGCGCTTTGAGGATGATCCGCGCCTGACCCATCGCTTTGAGCTGGTCATCGCTGGTCACGAGTACGCCAACGCGTTCTCCGAGCTCAACGACCCGGTCGACCAGGCCGAGCGCTTCGCTGCCCAGATGGCCGAGAAGGCCGGTGGCGACGATGAGGCCATGGAGTACGACGAGGATTACGTGCGTGCCCTCGAGTACGGTATGCCTCCCGCGGGTGGCATCGGCATCGGTATCGACCGCGTGGTCATGCTGCTCACCAACCAGGCTTCCATCCGCGACGTGCTGCTGTTCCCGCACATGAAGCCCGAGAAGGGTTTCCAGTCCGGTGCCGCTGCTGCCAAAGCTGCCGAGGCCGGCAACACCGCGAGCCCCTTCGTCAAGCCGCTCAAGCCCACGGTTGATTATTCCAAGATTGCCGTCGAGCCGCTGTTTGAGGAGTTCGTCGACTTTGATACCTTCTCCAAGAGCGACTTCCGCGCCGTGAAGGTCAAGGCATGCGAGGCCGTCAAGAAGTCCAAGAAGCTGCTGAACTTTACGCTCGATGACGGCACCGGCACCGACCGCACCATCCTCTCCGGCATTCACGATTATTACGAGCCCGAGGATCTGGTCGGCAAGACCCTGCTCGCCATCACCAACCTGCCTCCGCGCAAGATGATGGGCATCCCCAGCTGCGGTATGCTCATCAGCGCCATCCACGAGGAGGAGGGCGAGGAGCGTCTCAACCTGATCCAGCTCGACGCTTCCATCCCTGCCGGCGCGAAGATGTACTAACTAGTTACGCGGTTCTACGAACCGCGTAACGGCTCGACGCTGCGCGGGCCGCATTTGGACAATCTGACGTTCAACTTCAAGGGCGCGACCAGAAGGTCAGCGCCCTTTCGTTTCACGTCACCTTGTCTCAAATGCGGCCCGCTCGCTGACGTTGCCAATACATCGGCGTTGCCTTGGCCATCAATAGTCATTGGGGACGTTCTTAAACGACTACCCAACGGCTATTGAGCACATGGCTCGCATGGCAGCCGTCTCTTTTATGTTTCCTTTAGCCGTTGCTGCCTAGGATGGGGGTTAGTCGGTAGGAAGGGAGCGTCTATATGGACGACGCGAGCGAGCGTGCAATCGAAGAGGACATGCTCGATCAGTTCAATTACTTTGACGATGAGGATGAGGAGCTAATCGATCGTCGCGAGCCGGCATCGCTTGACTCATTTGATCTGGTCGATGAAGAGACTGATGAGGTTGAGGACGAATCAACGGAGCCCCCACAGTCTTCGCGCCTCGACTCGCTGCTTTCGAGAGCCCCCATGCACCACGGTGTTCGTGCCGGCGCACTCCATATGAAAACTGACTGGCACCAGATCGTGACGGCAGGCGATGAGCTTGCCGTCGATGCGCCGCTCACCGATAAGTCATCCATCATCTGCCGCACCGGTATGCTTATGCTCGCGAGCGGAACGGGTGCCTGGCGTGTACGCGATACCATGAATCGCGTCGCCGCCGTACTCGGTGTCACCGTCCACGTTGACTTAAGTCTTCTGTCGTTTGAGTGCACCTGCATCGAAGATGGCCACTGCTTTAACGAGGTTGTCAGCCTGCCCACAACGGGAGTCAATACCCATCGCATTTGGATGATGGAGAGCTTCCTAAAGGAAATCGAGACGTATGGGCGCCGGTTTACCGTGCATGAGTACCACGAGATGCTCAAGACCGTTGAGAGTTCAAAACCCGATTACACTCCTTGGCAACAGGGCCTTGCGGCAGCTTGTGCTTGCGGCGCCTTCGTCTTTTTGCTCGGCGGCGGCCCTATCGAGATGGCCTGCGCATTCGTAGGCGCTGGTGTTGGCAACTTTGCTCGCTCCCATATTCTCAAGCAGGGTCTTGGCCAGTTTAGCGCGCTGACGATCGGCGTTGCACTCGCTTGCGTCTCGTATCTGCTGGCATTGCTCGGCCTTGGCCAGGTCATTCCGGGGGCAATGTCGCACCAAGAAGGCTATATCGGTGCCATGCTCTTTGTGATTCCCGGCTTTCCCCTCATTACGGCAGGCCTCGACATCGCTAAGCTTGATATGCGAAGCGGCATTGAGCGTCTTTCGTATGCCGTGTCGATTATTGTGATGGCGACCCTCGTAGGCTGGATGGTTGCCGAGTGTGTGGGGCTGGCGCCGGACGACTTTGCCCCGCTCGGGCTCTCACCGTTGGCTCTTACGCTCTTGCGTGTGGTGATGAGCTTTGTCGGAGTATTTGGCTTCTCGGTTATGTTCAACAGTCCGGTAAAGATGGCAGCGGCGGCAGGGCTCATCGGCGCCGTGTCTAATACCTTGCGCCTTACGCTCGTTGATGCGCCGACGCTGTTTCCCTTCCTGGGTCTGAGCGTGGGTATGCCTCCCGAGGCAGCAGCGTTTATCGGCGCGCTGGTATCGGGGTTGCTCGCGAGCTTAGCCGAAATCAAGCTCACCTACCCACGTATCGCCCTCACGGTACCATCGATTGTCATTATGGTGCCGGGCTTGTATCTGTATCGCTCGATGTATTACATGTGTACCTTCGACACGGTCAATATGCTCGGTTGGTTTGTGCGTGCAGTGCTCATCGTGGCGTTTTTGCCCGTTGGCTTGGGCGTGGCGAGAACGCTTACCGACCCTCGCTGGCGCCACACCAGCTAATTGGCGCAAGGAGGACAGGTTGCTTTGCACCAAATGAGTTGCGGTGAAATAGGGACTGAATTGCTGCTTAAAGGGTCAAAACAGTCCGTATTCCACCGCAACTTATGGGGTCGGGGATTATTGGTGCCCTGCATCTCCATAAACTCAACGCTTACGAAGCGTGCGCTTTTCGTGCTAGGCTGGTTTCACCACATAAGTAGTCGCAGACGCACGTAGCACGGGCGGGCGAGATGAAGTTCCAACAGCTCCATCTTGCCCGCCCGTTTTTGTTGCGTGGTGCCGCGGCACAACACAGAGAGGAATCTGCCCTTTATGCCTATCAACAAACGAGAGAGCCTGCTGTTCACCTTTATCATGTGCTTTTGCATGGTGCTCTGGATGAGCATCTACAACGTTGCCCTGCAGCATGGGGCCATCAACGGCGAGGTTGTTGCCGCCGCGTGGCTCGGCTTCCCCGTTGCCTACATTTTTGCCATGTGCTGCGACTGGTTTGTTGCCAGCCCCCTTGCCAAGGGTTTCGCTTTTAAATTCCTGGTCACGCCAGGCAAGAGCTCGCCGCTTGCCATGACGCTCGCCGTTAGCTCCTGCATGGTCGTTCCTATGGTCATCATCATGTCGCTCTACGGTGCGTGTGAGGGCCTGTTCCACATGCCCGGCGGCCCGCTTGCCAATTTGCAGGCGCTGCCGATGATGTGGCTCGCCAACATTCCGCGCAACTTTATCATGGCCCTGCCCTGGAACCTGCTGGTGGCTGGTCCGGTTGCTCGTTTTGTCTTCCGTCGCGCCTTCCCCATGGGCACGGTCTTTGAAGAGCAGCATATGGAGCTCGTGCGCATGCCTGGCGCTCCCGTTGACGATGCCGTCAATGACGTTGCCGAGAGCATGGACGCCGAGCCTGCCTGCTAAGCAACAGCCTCTAACCTAGAGCGTCCGCCGCACCCGGCGATTCCTTTTTTGTAGACGTTGTCGCGCGGCTACGGGTGGGAAAGGTCCCAACGGTTAACATATACTCCATATGGGTAAAGAGACCAAAGCGCTGCCGCGGGGTGGCGCTTTGCGTTTGAAAAACTAGCTCGTCTAAGAGGAACTAGCATGTTAGACCGTTTTACCGATCGCGCGCGCAAGGTCATGTCCATGGCCAAGCAGGAGGCGCTCGATCTGCACTCAAATAAGGTGGGCACCGAGCACCTGCTGCTCGCGCTTGCCAAGGAGGACGAGGGCATTGCCGCCGAGGCACTGCGTTCGCTCGACATCTCCTACGATGACATCATGGATACCCTCAAAGAGGTCCAGACCACGGTCCCCGAGCCCAGCGAGGAGACCGAGGCGGCCAAGCTCGCCTTTACGCCGCTCGTCATTAGCGTGATGGAGCGTTCATTCCGCGTGGCGCGTGAGAACAACCAGACCTACGTGTCGACCGAGCACTTGCTCATCGGCATTGTCGAAGAGGGTAACGGCATGGCCATGGACATCCTCATGCGCCTGGGTGTGTCGTCTGCTTCCATCAAGAAGGCCATCGAGAAGCTTACCGCCAAGGACCAGGACAAGAAGCGCCCGCTCGCCGGCGCCGGTGCTGGTCGTCCCGGTGCGGGCCTGCCGTTCTTTAGCGGCTCGGATGCCTCTCAGCAAAAGGGGAGTGGCACCGACACGCTCAAGCAGTTCGCGACCAACCTCACGCAGAAGGCGCGCGACGGCGAGCTCGACCCTGTGATTGGTCGCGAAAAGGAAGTCCAGCGTATGATGGAAATTCTTTCGCGCCGCACCAAGAACAACCCGCTTATCCTGGGCGACCCCGGCGTGGGCAAGACGGCCATCGTCGAGGGCCTGGCACAGCAGATCGCCGCCGGTAACGTGCCCGAGAACCTTATGAACCAAAACATCTGGACGCTCGACCTGCCGGGCCTCGTTGCGGGCGCCAAGTATCGCGGTGAGTTTGAGGAGCGCCTCAAGAACGTGATCCAGGAGGCAACCGAAGCCGACGACGTCATCCTGTTTATCGACGAGATGCACACCATCATCGGTGCCGGTTCTGCCGAGGGTTCTATCGATGCGAGCTCTATGCTCAAGCCCGTGCTCGCGCGCGGTGCTTTCCAGATCATCGGTGCCACCACGGCCGAGGAGTTCCGCAAGTACCTCACCAAGGACCCGGCCTTCGAGCGTCGCTTCCAGACCATTGATGTCGAGGAGCCGAGCGTCGAGGACACGGTCAAGATCCTGACCGCGCTCAAGCCGCGCTACGAGGAGCACCACCATGTGCGCTATACGCAGGCTGCTATCGAGGCCGCCGCGAACCTTTCCAACCGCTACATCCAGGATCGCTTCCTGCCCGATAAGGCCATCGACCTCATCGACGAGGCCGGTGCCCGCGCTCGCATCGCCGCGAATCGCGCGCCCGAGCCGGTGCGCGAGGCCGAGCATCGTATAGAGGAGCTCAAGGCCGCCGCGCAGGAGGCCACCGAGAGCGACGACATGAACAAGGCCGCCGAGATCACCGAGCAGCAGAAGGCCGCCGAGATTGAGCTTGCCGAGGCCAAGGCCGCCTGGACCGCCGAGCTCGACGCCAGCCCGCTCACCATCGACGTGAGTCAGATTGCCGACATCGTGTCCGTGACCTCTGGCGTGCCGGTTTCCTCGCTCACCGAGAGCGAGAGCCGGCGCCTGCTGCAGACCGAAAGCGTGCTCAAGACGCGCATCATCGGTCAGGATGAGGCAGTCGAGGCCGTCGCCAAGGCCGTGCGCCGCAGCCGTTCGCCGCTCAAGGACCCGCGTCGCCCCGGCGGCAGCTTTATCTTCCTGGGTCCCACCGGCACAGGCAAGACCGAGCTCGCCAAGACGCTCGCCGAGTACCTCTTTGGCAGCAAGGACGCGCTCATCAGCTTCGACATGTCGGAGTTCGGCAGCGAGTTCGAGGTCTCCAAGCTCATCGGTAGCCCTCCGGGTTACGTGGGTCACGACGAGGGCGGTCAGCTTACCAAGGCCGTTCGTCGTCACCCGTATTCGGTCGTGCTGTTCGACGAGATCGAGAAGGCGCACCCCGACATCTTCAACATCCTGCTGCAGGTGCTGGAGGAGGGCCGCCTGACTGATAGCCAGGGCAAGACGGTCGACTTCCGCAACACCGTGATCATCATGACGTCCAACGTGGGCGCCCGCGAGATCGCACAGGATGCGAGCGTTGGCTTTGGCACCACCGGCGAGCAGGGTCTCACGTCGAGCGAAATCAAGGGCCGCGCGATGGGCGAGCTCAAGCGCCTGTTCCGCCCCGAGCTGCTCAACCGTATCGACGACATTGTGGTGTTCCAGAAGCTCACGGGCGAGAATCTCACCAAGATCGCGCACCTGCTGGTGGACGATCTGCGCCAGCGCCTGATCGCAAACGGCATGAACATCAAGCTCACCGATGCGGCCTACGACAAGATTGTGGCCGAGGGTACCGATCTTACCAATGGCGCACGTCCGCTGCGCCGTGCTATTCAAAAGCTCATCGAGGACCCGCTGTCCGAGGAGCTTCTGGCCGGCGAGTGGGGCGAGGGCGATACCGTCCTGTGCGACGTGGCCGATGGCAAGTTTGTCTTTAGCCACGGCACGGGCGAGATCCCGGCACCGCGTCCGGCGGGCACGCTCGGTGGCGATACCGCTCCGGCGGCGCCGCACACCGGAAACGCCGCGCCTGTGAGCAGTGGCGTGAGCTCGGGCCCCGGTGGCATGATGCAAGCCGGCTCTGGTGCGCTGTAGGGATTGAACATACCTTGTATAACGGGGGCGTTTCCGATAAGGAAGCGCCCTCATTTCTATTGAAATGCGCTTCAATCTGCCGTGCTATACTAAAATCGAGATATAGTATAGCAAAGGAGCTGATATGCCTACGTCAATACTCGACACGCGGCCAGTTCAGATGAACGTGCGTATAGATCGCCAGCTCAAAGAGGCGGGAGACGCCGTCCTGACTCATATTGGCATGACGCCGTCACAAGCCGTTCGGACACTTTGGGAGTATCTGGTCGTTAACGGACGCATGCCCTCGAAGGGAGACGCGGCGGTTCCGGTTTCTGACGGAGTGGAGCCCCGGCGCATGGAGTCAAGGGCCGCGCAAGGCAGCCATATCGTTCGCGATTCGTGCCTCAAATACGGCATCCCCATCCCTGAGTTCTCGGGAGACTATGACGACCTCTATGAGGAGGCCATGGCGGAGCGCTATCCCGAGTGGGTGGAACTATGAGCACAGAAGGCGTCCTCAAGCTGTTAATCGATACCAACGTATGGATGGATTATTTTTCTGGCAGGTCCGACCGTACGGCAAATGTCGTCCATCTGATCGAGATTGCCGACGCCTCGGAGCGGATTGCCCTGTTTGCCTCGTCGCTTTCGGTCAAAGACGTTTCATATCTTGTCTCGGCGGCAATCAAGCAGGAGTGCCGAAGAAAGACTGGCTCACTGAGCGATAACGCCATTGCGGCGGCAGACGAAACGGCCTGGGCATGCGTTCGACAGATGCGCGAGCTAGCCCTCATCGCCCCGGTCGGTGCAGACGAGGTCTTCGACTCCTTTGTGTTCAAGTACCACCACAATGACTTTGAGGACGACCTGATGCTGGGCGTCGCCAATCGCATTGATGCCGATTACGTCGTGACGGAGGACAAGAATCTTATTAAACATACCAATGGTGTGTGCATTAATGTTCAACAGGCGTTGAGGTTGGTTGGGGGGTCCAACGTTCCCTCTGCACGGCCCGTCTAGCTTGCTTTACCTTGATAAAGTGGTGTTTCCTCACCGTTAGCCGATGATGCAAGGGCGCTCGGCGTTTTCGACTGGTTTATGCACGCAAAGTCTGGGAATATACAAGTCGCATGTCTTACTGTCTAACCAGTTGCGCCAAGGAGGCACCATGGATTACAAGATTACCGGCTACGAGCCCGCCCAGCTGTTCCATTTCTTTGAGGAGGTCAGCGCGATCCCCCGCGGGTCTGGCAACGAGAAGGGCATCAGCGATTTCTTGGTTGCGTTTGCTAACGAGCACGGCCTCGATGTGTACCAGGACGAGGTCTACAACGTCATCATTCGCAAGCCCGCTTCTGCCGGCGCCGAGAATGCCCCGACCGTGATGTTGCAGGGCCACATCGATATGGTGTGCGACAAGTTGGGCTCTGTTGAGCACGACTTTACGACCGACGGTATCGACCTGGTCGTCAAGGACGGCGTCCTCACCGCTAACGGCACCACCCTGGGCGCCGACAACGGTATCGCCGTCGCTCTGATGCTCACTGTTCTCGATGACGATTCGATCGTTCACCCCGCCCTCGAGTGCGTATTCACCACCGACGAGGAGACTGGCCTGGTCGGCGCCGAGACGCTCGACAAGTCCCAGATTAGCGCCCGCACCATGATTAACCTTGACTCCGAGGAAGAGGGCGTGGCCACCGTTAGCTGCGCCGGCGGCGTCGTCGTTACCTACACCTGCCCCATCGTGCGTGAGCACAAGACCGGCAGCACCCTCACGCTCGACATCTCCGGCCTGCTGGGCGGTCACTCCGGCAGCGATATCCACCTGGAGCGCGGCAACGGCAACCTCATCATGGCTCGCATCATCGACCGTCTGATGGTTGCCGGCGAGCCCGCCATCGTTAGCTTTAACGGCGGCACCAAGGACAACGCCATCAACCGTGAGTGCAAGGCTGTTCTGGTCTACGCCGACCACGCTGCCGCCGAGGCCGCGGCCCAGATCGCAAAGGGCATCATCGCCGACGTCACTGCCGAGCTCGAGGTCTTCGACCCCGGCTTTGCCTGCACCGTTGAGATTGCCGACGACGCCGAGGTCGAGGCCATGCACCAGAAGTCCGCGCTTGCCCTCATCCGCGCCCTGCGTCTTGCCCCTAACGGCGTGATTCGCCGCAACGTCGCCACCGACGGCTCCGTCGAGGTTTCCTCCAACATCGGCGTGGTCGCCACTTCCGATGATCAGGTCAAGATTATGCTGTCCCCGCGCTCCTCGATCACCTCGCTGCAGAACGAGTTCAAGGACCGCCTGCAGACGCTTGCCGATGTCCTGGGCTTCGACGCCAAGTTTGAGTTCGAGTATCCCGGCTGGAGCTATGCCGAGCATTCGCCGGTCCGCGACGTCTTTGTCGAGAGCTATCGCGAGCTATTTGGCTCCGAGCTGCGCATCGAGTCCATTCACGCCGGCCTTGAGTGCGGCCTGTTTGCCGAGGCCCTGCACGGCCTGGACGCCATCGCCGTGGGCCCGACGCTCTCCGATGTCCACACCCCGGACGAGAGCATGGAGCTCGCTTCTGCCGAGCGCTTCTACGAGCTGCTCATCGACGTCCTCAAGCGCCTCGCTGCGTAAAGGTTGCGCTGGCAGCAGTCCGAGCCATGTGCTGACGGATTGCAAATGACATTACGAGAGGGGGCATTCGAGCGTTTGCGACGGGTGCCCCCCCTCTTTTGTTTGAAAAATGGGAAATCGCCTGGCGCCTAGTCCATTTCTGCCCTGATGAGGTCGAGGGTGCGCTGGCAGTTTTCGCGGACGGGGCCGAGCATGTGCTCGCGCAGGTCCGCCATGCCGGGCAGGTCGGCGTATTCGTCCATGACCTCTTCCATGCAAATGGGCACCTCGTAGGCGAGGTCCATCATGGTTGCAAAGCAAAACTTTTCGGTCAGCCCGGCATCGGTGAGCGCCGCTTCCAGTGCGGGGTCGCCCATGCCGTGATAGCGGCGGATAGCATTGGGCCCGATGCGCCCCACGCGATTCTCGCCACCGATGCCCATGGCAAGGCGCGCTTTCCGCCGCATGCGTTCGTATGCCAAACCTGACGCGACATCGTACATTCGAGCCATCATGGCTGCACCGTCGTTTCCAAGGAGCAGGGAATAGTTTTTCGCATGCGCATCCGGTGCGCCGATAATGGCGTTGAAGAACAGTATCTGCGTAAACAGATACAGGTTAAGTTGATGGTGGCTCGTATTTACGAGGAGCTCTTGAATGTCGCGGGTGGTCGGGCCGCCGTCTGCCGTGTACTTTTGGGCGGGCATCACCCCAAGTGCCTGACAGAGGTCTTCTTGATGTAGGCGCCTGATCGTTCCGTCTTCGACTTTCACGCGGTCATAGCGCTCAACAATGAGGGCAGGTTCGTCCTCAAACATACGATATTCGACGTTTGCCGTTGCGATACCGGCGCGCTGGGCGCTTTTCATGCAGACAAACTCATTGAGGGCCTCGAGTTTAAATCCGATAACGCCATTTTTGAAAATATGCGTCGTGGGCGAGGAACCCATGCATTCGCACCAGCGGCCGTTTATGAACGCGAGCGCGAACTTGCCCTGGTTGCCTCCAAGTGACCAACTTTCATCTAGACCCATCCACGATGCATCGCGGTCATCTCTGATCGACTTGAGACGGAGAGCAATTTCGTGGTCGTCTATAGGGCGGTATTTGCCGGAGCGATGTAGGACGGCGTCGATATCTTCTTCGGCACAAAATTGCACGCCGCCCGGACAGTCGAGTCCGATACGGCTGAGCAACGCAACGGGATTGTTGGACCTAACGTCGAATTCGGCGGCAATCGCTTTTCGTTGGTCCTCGCTGTCGGGTAGAAGGCCAAACAGGTACGGATTCATGACCTGTTGTCCGTATGTGCGATTCGATACGGGTATGTTGGTCGATAGGGCTGGCCCGTCATAGTCATGATCGTAGGTAAAGCTGATAAGACCGTTCTCATCTTGCGCGAGCGTTCCAGCAGGCACGCCGCAAATAATGGTCCGAAGTGATGTTCTGGCCATTGGCTATTTCCCTTCGGGCATGGTTTGGCTAGATGCGTTTGCGGCAATCGAGACTCCGAGATTGGACATGGCGAAATCGGCGAAGACCTCGTCGTAGAGTGCGGATGTAAAGGGGGCATCTGCAAGAGCCGGAATGGTTGTGCTGCGACGGTTGCGATGATGAAGACGTTGGGCGTGATGGCGTCTGGAGGTGCTGCAAGGTTGATCAGCGTGCGGGGCGTCGACTGGTTGCTCATTTTTCGTTTCGCCTATATCCCCTTGAGCGGCGAGCGCCAGTCCAAGAGCACCGAAAACTGCCAGCAGCTTGTCGAGCCGAATGCCCGTGGCATCTCCCAGCTCGAGCGATGCGAGCAGGCGTTCCGAAACACCGGCTTTTTTAGCGAGGGCAGCACGGGTGATCCCCTGCGCCTCGCGCGCCTGACGCACGTAGATGCCGGCTTGGCGCGGCGTGGTGATGGGAAGGGTATCCATGGCAATCTCCTAACGTGCAGACTTTTGCATCCTAGTATGACATGCAAAAGTCTGCATGAAAAGGCTCATGCAAAACTCTGCATGAGGCCTCATACGGACGTTTAGTTTGAAGGGTGTTTTACAGCACCAAAAAACCCAAGTGTTCCAGCAGGATCTTAAGCCCGATGAGGATGAGCACAACGCCGCCCACGATGGTGGCGGGCTTTTCGTAGCGCGCGCCAAAGGTGTGGCCGATCGCCACGCCGGCGACGGAGAAGATAAACGTTGTGACGCCGATAAGCGATACAGCGGGAACGATGTCAACCGAGAGCGCCGCAAACGAGATACCCACGGCGAGCGCGTCAATCGAGGTGGCGATGGCGAGGATCAGGTACTCTACCAGGTCAATCTTTTCGGCATCCTTGCCGTCGCCTTCATCCTTGTCCTCAGTAAAGGCCTCCCACAGCATTTTGCCGCCGATAAAGGCCAAAAGGATAAAAGCGATCCAGTGGTCGATGGGTCCGATGATGCCCATGAATTGACTTCCGAGCGCCCATCCGATTACGGGCATGCCGGCCTGAAAGCCGCCAAAGAACAGGCCGAGCACTACGGCGACCTTAAGGTTGATCTTTTTCATGCCGAGGCCCTTGCAGATGGAAACGGCAAAGGCGTCCATCGAAAGGCCAACGGCGAGCAACACGAGCTCTGCAAGTCCCATAGTCTGGCTCTCTCTCTGCGGGCGGGCCCGCGTGTACCTCTTGGGGGAATAACAAAAAAGACCCGTGGCGTACGCGCTGCGCGCACAACCACGAGTCTCGTTCATTAAGGCAAGCCAGACCGTTTCGGCCAGTATGTTGACTTGCCGCGCCACCGGAGGCGAACCCGGCCACGCGACTACTCCCTCATTCATGTGAATTCAGATGCTACCACATAAGCAGCCCATTTGGGTTGGGCTCTCAGCGGTGTTCGCTCATTCTGTAAGCATCGGATTTCGCAAGCGCCGCGGGGACAAACCGTGAGAAACTATTTAGCGTTTATGGAGCGTATACGATGGGAGCGATGCCTTGGATAAGAACGAGCTGCAAAAGCGTATGGAACAGGCCATCCGCCTGACGGCACCTGGTCAGCCGATCCGCACCGCCCTCGACATGATCATCGCCGGTCACCTGGGCGCCCTTATCTGCGTCGGCGACACCGAAAACGTGCTCGCTGCCGGTAACGACGGCTTCCCGCTCAACATTTCGTTCACCTCGAACCGTCTGTTCGAGCTTTCCAAGATGGACGGTGCCATCGTTATCGATGGCGACCTCACCCAGATCCTGCGCGCCAACTTCCACCTCAATCCCGATCCCTCGCTTGCCACGAGCGAGACGGGCATGCGTCACCGCACCGCCGCTCGCATGTCGGTGCTCACCGATGCCATCGTGATCTCGGTCTCGGCTCGTCGTGCCGTCGTCAACGTGTACGTTCACGGCAAGAGCTACGAGATCCAGCCCGTCACTACCATCATGAGCTCGGTCAACCAGCTCGTCGCCACGCTTCAGACCACCCGTCAGTCGCTCGACCGCTCCCTGCTGCGTCTGACGGCCCTCGAGCTCGACGACTACGTTACGCTCGCCGACATTACCGGTATTTTCTCGAGCTTCGAGATCATGCAACAGGCAAAGACCGAGCTTAAGGATTGCATTGTCAAGCTGGGCAACCAGGGCAAGCTCGTACAGATGCAGCTCGAACAGCTCGCCGGCTCCAGCATGGATACCGAATACGACCTGATGATCCGCGACTACGCAAGTGATTCCTCCGAGGCCAACGCCGAGAAGATCCGCGCCAACCTGAGCCGCATGACGCCTAAGGACCTGTCCGACCCGCAGCATGTGGCGGCGGTTCTGGGTTACGACGACCTGGACGAGGACTCCGTCATGACACCGCTGGGCCTGCGCACGCTTTCGCGCGTGTCTGTCGTGCGCGACGGCGTGGCCGAGAAGATCGTCGACGAGTATGGCTCGCTGCAAGAGCTCATGGACGACATCAGTGAGGATCCGGAGCGCCTGGGCGACTTTGGCGTTAACAACCCTGCCATTCTTGCGGACTCCCTGTACCGCATGAAGGGCACCAAACAGGGGAACGCATAATGGCGCCCGTATGCGCCGTGGTCGTTGCCGGTGGCAGCGGCCAGCGCTTTGGTAACCCCGGTGGCAAGCAGCTCGTCAATGTAGCGGGTCGTCCGCTTATGAGCTGGTCTATCCGCGCATTTGACCGTAGCGATAAGGTCGGCCACATCGTCGTGGTTTGCCCTGCCGAGCGCCGTGCCGAGATGCGCCGCCTGGCCATCGACCCGTTTGACTATGGCACGCCCATCAGCTTTGCCGATGCTGGCGATACCCGCCAGGACTCCACCCGCGCCGGCGTGCATGCGGTTCCGGCAGGCTTTGAATATGTCGCCATTCATGATGGCGCTCGTCCGCTCATTACGACCGAGGCCATCGACCACGCGATCGACGTGCTTGTGGGTGACCGCGCCCTCGACGGTGTCGTGTGCGGTCAGCCCGCGATCGACACGCTCAAGATCGTCGACGGCGACAATATCGTCGAGACGCCGCCGCGCGAGCTGTACTGGGCCGCGCAGACGCCGCAGATCTTTAGGGTAGACGCCATGAAGCGCGCCCATGCCGCGGCGATTGCCGAGGGCTTTATCGGTACGGACGATTCGTCACTGGTCGAGCGCATGGGAGGACGCGTTTGCTGCGTCCAGAGCCCGCGCGATAACCTTAAGGTGACGGTGCCCGAGGACCTGCGTCCCGTAACCGCGATTCTGCTCGGTCGCATGGCCGAGGGAGAGGACCTTCCCCATGTTCAGTAACCTGCGCATTGGACACGGCTACGACGTTCACCGTCTGGTGGAGGGGCGTCGATGTATCATCGGCGGGGTTGACATTCCCTACGAGCGCGGCCTGCTGGGCCACTCTGATGCCGATGTGCTCGCACACGCCTTGGCGGACGCCATTCTGGGCGCCTGCCGCGGGGGAGACATCGGCAAGCTATTCCCCGACACCGATCCCGCCTACGAGGGCGCCGATTCGATGGTGCTGCTCGCTCGCGTGATGGACTATGCGCGCGAGCTGGGCTTTGAGTTTGTCGATGCCGACTGCACCATTGCCTGCCAGCAGCCCAAGATCACCCCGCACCGCGATGCCATGCGCGCCAACCTTGCCCATGCCCTGGGCGTTGACGTCGAAAACGTGGGCGTCGCCGCCACTACGACCGAAAAGCTCGGTTGGGAAGGCCAGGGCGAGGGAATCGGCGCCTGGGCCGTCTGCCTGCTACAGAAAACCGTTAAGGAGTAACGAATGCGTATCTACAACAGCGCTACCCATAAAAAGGAAGAGTTCCAGCCCATCGAGTCCGGCAAGGTCCGCATGTACGTGTGCGGCCCCACGGTCTACGACAACATCCACATCGGCAATGCCCGCACGTTCATCAGCTTTGACGTGATTCGTCGCTGGCTCATCGCGAGCGGCTACGAGGTCACGTTCGCCCAGAACCTCACCGACGTCGACGACAAGATCATCAAGCGCGCCAACGAGCAGGGCCGCACGGCCGCCGAGGTCGCGACGGAGTTCTCCGACAAGTTCATCGGCGTCATGCGTGCCGCCAACGTGCTCGATCCCGATGTGCGCCCCCGCGCCACCAAAGAGATCGGCCCCATGATCGCCATGATCAAGACGCTCATCGAGCAGGGCCACGCCTACGCCGCCGATAACGGTGACGTGTACTTTGCCGTGCGCAGCGATTCCAACTATGGTCAGGTCTCGGGCCGCAACATCGACGACCTTATGGTTGGCGCGCGCATCGAGGAGAACGAGGACAAGAACGACCCGCTCGACTTTGCCCTGTGGAAGGCCGCCAAGCCCGGCGAGCCCAGCTGGCCGAGCCCCTGGGGCGAGGGCCGTCCCGGTTGGCATACCGAGTGTGCCGCCATGGTGCACCGCTACTTGGGCACTCCGATCGACATCCACGGCGGCGGCTCCGACCTTGCCTTCCCACATCACGAGAACGAGTGCGCCCAGGCCACCTGCGCCTGGCACCAGGGTTTCTCCAACACCTGGATGCACACGGGCATGCTGCTGGTCGACGGCGAGAAGATGTCCAAGTCGCTCGGCAACTTCTTTACGCTGGCCGAGGTCCTCGAGCAGCACTCCGCTGCCGCCCTGCGCCTGCTGATGCTGCAGACGAGCTATCGCTCGCCGCTCGACTTTTCTTGGGAGCGCCTGGAGGGTGCCGAAAACTCGCTCACTCGTATTGCCGGTACGGTCGAGAACCTGCGCTGGGCTGCAAGCCACGCGACGGCCAACGCCGATGAGGCTGCCGCCGAGGCGTTTGCCGCCAAGGCCGCCGAGACCCGTGCCGCCTTTAAGGAGTGCATGGATGACGACTTTAATACCGCCGGTGCCATGGGTGCCGTCTTTGGCTTTGTGACCGAGTGCAACCAGTACCTGGAGCAGGCGGGCGATGCTGCCGACAAGGCCGCCGCGCTTGCTGCCGCCGATACGCTGGTCGAGCTGCTCGACACGTTTGGCGTTGAGCTCCCCGAGCCCAAGGTCGAGCTGCCGCTGGGTCTGCTAGGCGTTGCCGCCGGCCTGGTCGCCTACACGGGCGACGACGTGGACGAGGCCGCTGCCAAGATTCTCGAGGCCCGCGCCGAAGCCCGCGCCGCCAAGAACTGGGATCTGGCAGATGCCATCCGCGACCAGCTCAAGGACCTGGGCCTCACGATCGAGGATACCGCCGCCGGCACTCGTATTAAGACTCTCTAGTATTTGTCGACCGTTCGAGGTGCGGCAGATTGCCTTGAAAGAGGAGGGCATAGACCTGGTGGTCATGCCCGACGATTGAAAGGCAAGGTGCCGTGGCTCGGACGGTCGATTCTTGTTCGTTATCTATTTAAGGAGGTCGCTATATGGCCGACAATCGCAAGCGTGCGTCTCGTGGCGGCAAGCAGGCTGCTTCTGGCTCGCGTCCGATTCGCCGCAATGATCGCGCTGCCGCTCCCAAGGGCCAGCGCGATCGCACCCAGGCAGCACGTTCGCAGCGCGATCGCAACCGCGACGCTGTCCAGGCTCCCAAAGGCGAGTTTATCGAAGGTCGTCGTGCTGCCGCCGAGGCGCTGCGTACCGGCTTTCCCGTCAATTGCGCGCTCATCGCCGAGGGCGGGGAGCGCGATGCCGCCCTGTCTCGTCTGGTCGACGACCTCAACGCCGCGGGTGTCCGCATTAAGTATGTGCCGCGCGCGCAGCTCGACGCACTGTCGAGCCATGGCGCTCACCAGGGCATTGCGCTCGAGGTTGGAAACTTCCCCTATGCCGATGTCGCCGATATCCTCGACCGCGCGGGTGACGGTCCGGCGCTCGTCATCGTGCTCGACCATGTGACTGACGACGGTAACTTTGGCGCCATCGTGCGCTCCGCCGAGGTCGTGGGCGCCGCGGGCGTCGTTATCGCCAACAAGCGTGCCGCCGGCGTGACCGTGGGCAGCTACAAGACCTCAGCCGGCGCCGTCATGCATCTGCCTATCGCGCAGGTTCCCAATATCGCCCGTGCACTCGATGACCTCAAAGCCGCTGGCTTTTGGGTGGGCGGTGCCTCCGAGCACGCCGAAGGCAGTTGCTGGGACGCTCCCTTCGAGGGCCGCGTGGCGCTCGTCATGGGCTCCGAGGGCGACGGCATCTCGCGCCTGGTGCTCGAGAAATGCGACTTTTTGACCAAGCTTCCCCAGCGCGGCATGACTGAGAGCCTCAATGTTGCCCAGGCGACCACGGCGCTGTGCTTTGAGTGGCTGCGCCGCAACGCCGGCGAGCTCATGGGGGAGGAGTAGCGCATGTCCAAAAAGAACCGCGCCAAGTCCAAGGCCAAGCGCTTTGGCGAGGGCTCGGCCAAGCCGATTGTTTCGGCCGCGACCTACGGCGTGGGCGGCAATGCGTTTGCGCAGGCTATCGCCGACCCAGTCTCGACGGTGCACTCCAACAAACCCGAGCTGCTGGTGGTCGACGGTTACAACGTGATCCACTGCACGCCGCGCTACGAAAAGCTCGTATACGACCATTCCGACGATCCGTATTCTAGCGACGTCCACGATATGGCGCGCACGGCGCTCATCAACGACGTCGCCGCCTTTGCCCAGGGCCGCTACGAGGCTGTGATTGTGTTTGACGGTGCGGGCAATATCTCCAGCGAGCGTCCCAACCTGCCGGCCCGCGGCGTGCGCATCGAGTTTTCGCCGACGGGCGTCTCTGCCGACACCGTGGTGCAGAAGCTCTGCATCGAGGCACGTGAGGAGGGCCGCGCGTGCTCCGTGGTATCGAGTGACGGCACAATTCAAGCCGTCGTCATGGGCAAGGGTGTCACGCGTATCTCGAGCCGCATGCTGGTGGACGAGATCAAACAGATCGATAACGACGTTCACGAGGCAGAGGAGGCTCCGCAGATCAAGATGACTCTGGGCAGTCGCCTGAGCCCCGATGCCCTGGCCAAGCTCAAGGCCCTGCGCGGGAGGTAAGGGATTATCCATAGAGACCCGTTTCCAATTGGCCGGCCTGTTGATTTGTAATCAATGGACTGCGGGTTGCCGTCGCCAAAACGAATAGTTTTTGGTTCTGGCGAACAGATAAAACTATTCGTTCTGACGAATAGTTTTGAGATGTGGTCGGTCGAAGGGTCTGTTGCGCCCCGTCCGCAATTCCTTTATTCTTAACAGGCTTCGCGCGAAAGCGCCAAGTGTGCCAGTGTGGCGCAACGGTAGCGCAACTGATTTGTAATCAGTGGGTTGCAGGTTCGATTCCTGTCACTGGCTCCATGAGAGTTTCGGGCTCTGTTCCTTATGGGACAGGGCCCGTTTCTATTTATGTCGATAAGTATCGGGCAAAGTGTCCGTCTTACCCCTGGTTTGTCTCAATCTGTAACATCTAGACCGATATTTCTCTTCAATCTGTAACAGTTAGGGGGAAAATGCCTGCCTAGTTGTTACAGGCTGAGGCAATGCGAAGGGGGCTAACCATTTTGACTGGTGCTGCGCAAAGGAATCTGGTTGATGTTAGAGAAAAAGCCCCGCCCATTTGGGCGGGGCTAACAGACCTACTCGTCTACCCCTACGACGTCGTAACTGTAGCCATCGTCATCGGGGAGGGGATTGTCGCCTGGGTTTAACAGATGGTCTTCTTCTGCGCCCGTTCGATAATTGGAAAGTCCTTCGCGTGCGGCGTCGTGAGCCTCAGATTCTGAAGAAAAGAGCTCATCTTCCTCTTCGTCGGCACCGCTTGGTAAATGATAAATGACCTTGTATTTCATAAGAATATCCTAACGCGAGTTGCGATAGTCCTCTTCGGATTCATAAATGTTGGTTGCGGAGATACTGTTCTTGTAACCACATTCAGTGCAAACCCACGTGTACTTGTGATCGTCAAAACCTGGCTGATTGTTTAGATGGGCGTTGCAACGATCGCACCACCAATCAACATCGGGAAATCTATCGCTCATACCTACACTCCTTAATCGCTAGTTGATATGACGAATATAAAACTTATTTGTCGAGCCTGATGAGTGCCTGTTCAACGTTGCTTGTCATGTTGTTTTGCTGCGATGCGGCAAGATGGCAGGAAGTGCGAACCACACAGGTGCCAACAACCTTATGCGAACCGGGGTCTAAGATCGAATTGCCGTCAAAGCTGCTCAAGTACTCATCGCGTTTTTTGGCATCTTTGACGTTTGCGTACACCTCGACGGCTCCGCCGGCATCGCATCCGCCGTCCACGACGGGGGTGTAATCTCCGCTAAGATACACGTCGGAAGGGTCGACCAAATCGGAATTAAAGTAGACGCATGCGGTGTAACCGCCCTGTTTGCCTAACTTATTATTTGGATCGTTGCCCTCCGAAACAGCTTCCAGTGCCGTGATGTTGGCAATGCCCGTGAGCCGTTGCAGGATGAATTGCTCTGAGGGGTTGGTCACCTGCTTGAGCTGGTCGATGCTGTCTTGAAGGTTGGACTTGGCGGTGGAAAGATCGGCGATGACGGAATCGTATTTTCCCATCTTGTCGATCTTCTTTGCCATAGCGTTTATCTCGTCGGTATTACCTGGCATTGCGGGGATATCTTCTTTGGCGGCCTGAGCTTGGGCTGCCGCATTGGTCGCAGAATCAGACGTCGACGAATCATAGGGCTTATCCTTCGATTTGTTCAGTTCCTGAAGCTCTTTGATTGCGGCGTCTAAGTCATCATTGCGGCCTGAAAGTCCGTTGGCGGCGGTGTTGAAGGCCTCAACCGCCTCATTGTGCGGTATCTGGTAATTAACGTACCAGTACGCTCCGATAGCAACGATTAAGGCTGCGACGGCAGAGACGATGGCTGTCCTTTTCTTTTTGTCCATAATGAGTGTTCTCCTTTCCCGATATGAAAATGATAGCGCTTTCTGACTATTTCGCAGATGCCATGGCTTTCTATTCGGTAAACGGATTCCTCTCTTGCTGCGACATCAGTCGAATAACTGCGCGCTTGAACTGAGACCGCCCGAAATGACGGTGGATGCGATGGGGGTAGCGGGACAGTGCGTGACCGAGTGGGCCTGCTTGCACGTATGGGCATGGTGGACGAATGGTAAGGCCAAGCTGGAGAAAAGCGAGCCTGGTTCTCCTTGTCGGCGTGGATCGTGCCGAATTCATTGGGCATCATGCAGCAATTACCGGTAGAACACGTCGAATTCAATTGTGTGAATGCGTGCATTGTCTGGACCGGCGTCAATCGTAGAATGTTCGGCATCGCTCACTTCTGCCCAGACTTTATGGCCGCCGTTGATTTTATCGACGATCTTCATGACTGTTTCTTCTTCTTCCGCTGTCGCGCTCCAAGGGATGTCGCAGAGTTTCTTGCCGTCTTCAGAGACAATGTCGAGCCAGGCGGCGTCCTTTGGGATATCGGGGTCTTGTTTAAAGTAGAGCACGGTTCCCGGCTTGATTACTTCGCGCAGGATTTCTGCTTCGTCTGGATCGTCCATCCAATCGGTGTCTTCAAATTCCTTTTCCCAAAGATAGCCGTATCCGATTGTTTTAACGCTTACGAGGTATGTTTTGCCGCAAGGGGAATTGGCGGCTGATTCGGGCTTAATAAAGAATGCTCCGAAAGCCGAAGCGGCAAGAACCGTAAATCCACGTCGAGTCAATTCGAATTTTTCCAAGTTGTCCATTTGAATCTCCTTCTTTTGACAGCGAGCTGTTCGCTAACAAAAAGAATAGAAGCTCGTGCGGACATAATGCTGGAGCCAATTCCCTCTGCCCGATAGCGTTATCTGCTCATTTCAATCTAGTTGCGAATAGTGGCGGTGAGTATAAATGTGGGACACACCTCAGGCCACTCAGAGCGCTCGCCGATTAATAGCTATCTTGTTGGAACGTTTCGTTCATTTGGATTTAGACTGCTGATTTAGGTGCTTGAAATATCAGACATAGTTGTGAGATGCCGAGCTAAGCTTCTCTTGCTTCTTGGAAGTCATGAATCGGTTCGGTTGAGGGAAATGGCGAAAGGAATTCTAGGATGGTTATAAACCTTAAAACTGTAAAAGACACGGTGAATCTTGCGGCGGAGGTTCTGGCCGCGGCAGCTGGTGTCATTGAGGGTGCAAAGCAACTCGGCGTCGATGTTGATGCCGTCGGTGGCGCTGTAAAGGGTGCTGCGGATGGTGCTGCTAACGGCGCACGTGTCGTTGCCGATGGCATTGGCAAGGGGCTCGGTTTCGCGGTCGATGGCGTTGACGCGGCAGTTGGCGCGCTCGGCGGCGCTGCGAAAGCGTTCCAGGACTCAAGAGAAGCCGCCGAGGCTCGCAAGAAGATCAGCGGCGCAAGGCAGTCGATTTTCGAAAGTGCGTCGACGGTGATGCCCCTGCACAAGTTTGTCTGCCGGCAGGAAAAGGCTGCCGATGCCGCGTTTAACGGCTTTGATATGCCCGGCTGCTACCTTATCGCAAAGTATCAAAAGGGCGATCACGATAAGAACTACAGTGACTATCTGGGAATTTATGTGGGTTCAAGCGAGCATATGTCGGATGGTATCGTGTCTGCACCCACACGTTTGGGCGATCCAGATATCTATGCCGATTACAAGTATCATCAAAACGTGATGCTGTTCGTGTTTCCCTGCGAACTGAAAGACCTCGATGAACGTCGCGAACTCCTGCTGCGATCGTTTGAAGGCAGCAGGCTGTACAACGGAGCCGACATGCGGGCATAGGGTTCTGCAACCGTTCATCACTCAACATTATTCTAATTGGTAACAGCGAGCGGTCGAAAAAGTGTCCAGCTGTTACAGATTGAGATATAGAGTCGGGTTAGCTGAGAAATGTCTCGATCTGTAACACGAAGAGGCAGAAAAACGATCTTACTGTTACAGAATGAGACGTAAACTGGGGTCTCTGCGTAATGTCTCGATCTGTAACAGATAGGGGAGGAATAACCCTCTTGCTGTTACAGATCGAGATGAAAACGGTGAGGCCCCTGGTCTACTCGATTGTGCCGGGGAAGCCCGATCGCGACCTATGTAATAGTGCAAGAGGGACGTTATCGAAGGTCGATATTGCAGGCGTACTCCACCGTGCAAAAGTGTTCCCTTGGGAAATGTCACCAACGTAGCGAAATCCATCGTCCTTCATATCCAAACTCAATAAAACCGCAGGTCACGGCTATATAGATACGCCCGGCACCGTGTATCTAGAGGTTTTCGTTGACAGCCCCCAAGGTTGCATCGTATTATCTTTTTCGTTCGCGGGGGCGGCGGTCCAAAAGACCAAAGGACCTGCGGATACTTGAACGATTGGGAGTTTGCCCGAGTGGTTAATGGGGACGGGCTGTAAACCCGTTGGCTCTGCCTACATAGGTTCGAATCCTATAGCTCCCACCCGTCAAGTGCCTGTATAGCTCAGTCGGTAGAGCACTTCGTTGGTAACGAAGAGGTCACCAGTTCAAGTCTGGTTGCAGGCTCCATCCGGCGGTGTAGCTCAGTTGGTTAGAGCACACGGTTCATACCCGTGGCGTCACTGGTTCGAATCCAGTCACCGCTACCATAGGTAACACGGTGGCTTCTCAATAGTATGTTGAGAGGCCACTATGGTATAAAGGCAAAGTCCCGTCCGGGGACGACCTGTTAAGAGGAGGGCTTTATGGCCAAAGAGAAGTTTGAGCGCACTAAGCCGCATGTTAACATCGGCACCATTGGTCACGTCGACCACGGCAAGACCACGCTGACCGCCGCCATCACCAAGGTTCTCTCTGAGACCGAGGGCTGCAAGGCTGACTTCACTGCGTTCGAGAACATCGACAAGGCTCCCGAGGAGCGCGAGCGCGGCATCACGATCTCCGTCTCCCACGTCGAGTACGAGACTGCTGCCCGTCACTACGCTCACGTTGACTGCCCGGGCCACGCTGACTACGTCAAGAACATGATCTCCGGTGCTGCTCAGATGGACGGCGCTATCCTGGTCATCGCCGCTACCGACGGCCCCATGGCTCAGACTCGCGAGCACATCCTGCTCGCCCGTCAGGTCGGCGTTCCCTACATCGTCGTCTTCCTGAACAAGTGCGACATGGTCGACGATGACGAGCTCATCGACCTCGTCGAGATGGAGACCCGTGAGCTCCTCTCCGAGTACGATTTCCCCGGCGACGACATCCCCGTCATCCGTGGTTCCGCTCTGGGCGCTCTCGAGGGCGACGCCAAGTGGATGGACGCTATCCGCGAGCTCATGAAGGCTGTCGACGAGTATATCCCGACGCCTGCTCGTAACAACGACCTCCCGTTCCTGATGGCCGTTGAGGACGTTATGACCATCTCCGGCCGTGGTACCGTTGCTACCGGCCGTGTCGAGCGCGGTGAGCTCAAGCTCAACGAGCCCGTCGAGATCGTCGGCATCAAGGATACCCAGAACACCGTCGTTACCGGTATCGAGATGTTCCGTAAGTCCATGGACTTCTGCGAGGCTGGCGACAACGTCGGTCTGCTGCTCCGCGGCATCAAGCGCGAGGACATCGAGCGCGGCCAGGTTCTCTGCAAGCCCGGTTCGGTTACCCCGCACACCAAGTTCACCGGTGAGATCTACGTTCTGACCAAGGAGGAGGGCGGCCGTCACACCCCGTTCTTCGATGGTTATCGTCCTCAGTTCTACTTCCGTACCACCGACGTTACCGGTACGGTCAAGCTCCCCGAGGGCACCGAGATGGCTATGCCTGGTGACCACATCACCATCGAGGGCGACCTCATCCACCCGATCGCCATGGAGGAGGGCCTGCGCTTCGCTATCCGCGAGGGTGGCCACACCGTCGGTTCGGGCATCGTCTCCACGATCATTGAGTAAATTAGCTCTTTGATATAGCTGACTTAGAGAACCCGGCACTTATATGGGTGCCGGGTTCTTTTCTGCAATGGATATTGAGCCGTTGCTGGTGTCGAGAGGATCGATAATGGTCCTGGATGCACCGTCGATTAGCTCTCGATGGCTTCATTGATGTGTTCCAAATATGAATGGATCCACCGAGAACCAATTGACTCGAGGTTTTCATTGACAGCACTTACGTGGAGCTGATAAAGTAACAACTCGTGCCCGTACGGGGCGGAAATGAAAGGTTCAGGATACATGCGTACTCTAGTTACTCTTGCGTGCACTGAGTGCAAGCGCCGCAACTATACGACCACCAAGAACAAGTCGACCATGCCTGATCGTATGGAGATCAAGAAGTATTGCCCCTGGTGCCGTCACCACACGCTGCACAAAGAGACTCGCTAGTCTCTAGTCACATACGCCAGTAGTTCAATTGGTAGAGCATCGGTCTCCAAAACCGAGTGTTGAGGGTTCGAGTCCTTCCTGGCGTGCCAGTCATTATTCCGTAAGCTCCCACTTGGGGGCTTACGGTTTACTCATGTATAAGCGCATTGCGCGGAGGTAACCCAAATGGCCAACAAGAAGAACAAGAAGAAGGCTCAGCAGCCGGCACCTGCCAACAGCGCTGCCGCCAACTCCAAGGTTGAGGCCAAGAAGGCCGTTGCCAAGAAGAACGAGAAGGCTGCGAAGTCCAAGAAGAACGAGAAGCCTGGTTTCTTCGCCCGCACCAAGAAGTATTTCGCTTCGGTCAAGTCCGAGATGAAGCGTGTCACGTGGCCCGATAAGAAGGAGCTCGTGAACTACTCGGTCGTCGTTTGCGCTTCTCTGGTCGTCGTCGGCGTCGTCATCGCTCTGCTCGATGCTGGCTTTGGCGAGGCTCTTGCTCTGTTCTCTGGATTGAGGGGCTAAACCATGTCTAAGCGTTGGTACGTCGTTCACACTTACTCCGGATACGAGAACCGCGTAAAGTCCGATCTCGAGCATCGTATCGAGACCATGGGCATGCAGGACCGTATCTTTGATATCGAGATTCCTATGGAGCGCGTCACCGAGATCAAAGAGGGTGGCAAGCGCGAGACCAAGGATTCCAAGATCTTCCCGGGTTATGTCCTGGTCCGCATGGAGATGGATGACGATGCTTGGACGTGTGTTCGCAACACGCCCGGCGTCACCGGTTTCCTAGGCGGCAACGGCAAGCCCGCTCCGCTTTCCCGTGACGAGTACAACAAGATGACTCGTCGTCCCGGTAAGGGCGATTCGCCCAAGCGCACCTCGGTTGATATTCAGGTCGGCACGTCCGTCCGCGTCACCGATGGCCCGCTTACCGACTTTGATGGCAAGGTCTCCGAGGTTAACACCGAGGCTGGCAAGCTCAAGGTCACGCTGATGATCTTTGGCCGCGAGACGCCGGTCGAGCTCGACTTTAACCAGGTCGCTGTCATCGCTTAAGTTTTCGTCCGTTCGCGCGAGCGTGCTTCTTCTGTGACTGCTCATCTCAGGAGTGCTTCTAACACGTGCGTGCTTACGATATAGCAAGTACTTCACACTCGTGATTCGAAAGGAATGACCATGGCTGAGAAGAAGGTTGCCAACGTCATTAAGCTCCAGATTCCTGCTGGTGCAGCTAACCCCGCTCCTCCCGTCGGCCCCGCCCTGGGCGCTGCTGGCGTGAACATCATGCAGTTCTGCCAGGCCTTTAACGCCGAGACGCAGGACAAGAAGGGCGACATCATCCCCGTTGAGATCTCTGTCTACGAGGATAAGTCCTTCTCCTTCATCACCAAGACCCCGCCGGCGGCTCACCTCATCAAGAAGGAGCTGAACCTCAAGTCTGGTTCCGCTAAGCCCCAGGCCGACAAGGTTGGTCAGCTCTCCCAGGAGCAGCTCACCAAGATTGCCGAGATCAAGATGCCGGACCTCAATGCCAACGACATTGACGCCGCCAAGAAGATCATCGCCGGTACCGCCCGTTCCATGGGCGTCACCATCGCTGAGTAGCGATTTCTTATGGTAACGACGGGTGCTCCGGCCGGGGCGCCCGTTAAATGTGTGCAATAGGGCACACGATACGATGTGGGAGGGCTCACGCCCGTTTAACCACAGGAGGTAATGCACATGGCTAAGCATGGTAAGAGCTATAACGCCGCTGCCGAGAAGATCGACCGCGCCACGCTCTACACCCCCCTTCAGGCTGCCAAGCTCATCAAGGAGCTCGACACCGCCAAGTTCGACGAGACCGTCGAGGCCCACTTCCGTCTGGGCATCGATACTCGTAAGGCTGACCAGAACATCCGTGGTTC
Organism: uncultured Collinsella sp.; assembly: GCA_900544095.1. GTDB lineage: Bacteria > Actinomycetota > Coriobacteriia > Coriobacteriales > Coriobacteriaceae > Collinsella. Next base: position 625,912 of record UQTV01000001.1, on the reverse strand, counting down.
CATCTCCCTGCCTCACGGCACCGGCAAGACCGTTCGTGTTGCCGTCTTCGCCGAGGGCGAGAAGGCCCGCGAGGCCGAGGCTGCCGGCGCCGACATCATCGGTTCCGACGAGCTCGTCGCCCAGATCCAGAAGGGCGAGATCAACTTCGACGCCGCTATCGCTACGCCGAACATGATGGCCAAGGTTGGCCGCATCGGTAAGATCCTTGGTCCCCGTGGCCTTATGCCGAACCCCAAGCTCGGCACCGTGACCATGGACGTCGCCAAGATGGTCTCCGAGCTCAAGGCTGGCCGCGTTGAGTACCGCGCCGACCGCTACGGCATCTGCCACGTGCCCCTGGGCAAGAAGTCCTTCTCTGAGCAGCAGCTCGTCGAGAACTACGCTGCCCTGTACACCGAGATCCTGCGCGTCAAGCCCTCTTCTGCTAAGGGCAAGTACGTCAAGTCCATCTCCGTGTCTTCCACCATGGGCCCTGGCGTCAAGGTCGATCCCGCTGTCCAGCGTGACTTCCTGGCTGAGTAACTGCTAGTTACTGCCTGAGCAAAGCAAGCATTGCTAAAGAAACCCGGTTCTGCCTTGTGCAGGACCGGGTTTCTTGCTTTTGAGTCAACGAAACCACCACGAAGGGGACAGGCACCCTTGTGGTGGTTTTACTTGTGTTGTACTTTAGCGCGATGTAGTACTACCCGAGGCCGAAGGGAGCCCAACATGTTTAAGAACACGCAACAGCTCCTAGGCCTAGCGCTACTAGATTGGATAGCGCGCTAGGGTTGTAATCTCGCTATAACGATTTGTTGTACCCGGGTGCGCTATCGTCTGCCGCTTTCAGGCGTGATGAGCGACACGGGTATTTTTCTATCTCTAGGCCTTCTCTCTCTCCTGAAAGCCATCTGTCATAAAACGGTCAATCAGGAGGAACATATAAGCCGCAAAATCACAATCTTTGACGCCACCCTGTGCGACGGTGAGCAGTCGCCGGGCGCCAGCATGAATACCGAGGAAAAGCTCTTCATCGCCCGCCAGCTGGTGCGCATGAACGTGGACGTTATCGAGGCGGGCTTTCCCATCTCGAGTCCTGGTGACTTTCGCTCCGTACAGGAGATTGGCAAGATTGCGGGCGACCGATGCACGGTATGCGGCCTGACGCGCGCTGTCGACAGGGATATCGAAGTGGCTGCAGAGGCGCTCAAAACGGCCCAGAGGCCCCGTATCCATACAGGGCTGGGTGTGAGCACCAGTCACCTGCGCGACAAGCTCCATATGACTGAGGAAAGGGCAATTGAGTGAGCGATCCATGCCGTCAAACATGCTCGCAAGTTCGTTGACGATGTTGAGTTTTATGCCGAGGATGCCGGCCGCTCCGATCAGGAGTTTCTGGTGCGCATTATCGAGGCGGCCGTAAAGGCCGGTGCCACGGTCGTGAACATCCCCGATACGATGGGCTACAACATGCCGTGGGACTTTGGCGCCCGCATCCGTGACCTGCGCGGGCGCTGCGGGTGCGGCCGGTCAGCGTGCGGTCGACGTGATGGAGTATCGCGAGTACGAGATTGAGCGCATTGCGCGCCAGGCATTTGAGGCGGCGCGCAAACGTCGCGGCAAGGTGACGAGCGTTGATAAGCGCAACGTGCTGGAGACGAGCCGCATGTGGCGCGAGATCGTGCATCGCGTGCAAGACGAGGAGTACTCCGACGTGGAGCTTGAGGACCTGCTCGTCGACAACGCCGCCATGCAGCTCATCAGTCGACCGGCAGACTTTGACGTCGTGGTGACGGAGAACATGTTCGGCGACATCCTGTCCGATGAGGCGGCTCAGATTACCGGATCGCTCGGTATGCTTGCCTCTGCCTCGCTGGATGATGGCGTATCGCTGTTTGGGCCGAGCGCTGGCAGCGCTCCTGACATCGCGGGGCTCGGCGTGGCCAATCCGCTGGCTCAAATCTTGTCGGTGGCGATGCTGCTGACCTACGCGCTCGACATGGGCGAGCAAGCCGCGTGGATCGAGAGCGCCGTGGCGCGCGTGCTCGACGAGGGCTGGCGCACCCGTGACATCGCCGATGTCAACACCCCGGCAGATAAGATCCTCGGCACCACGACGATGGGCGACAAGGTCGTCGCCGCGCTGTAGGCGATGCCGATTCAAGCTGTCAAATATCTCAATCTGTAACATCTAAGGGGCAAAATCGTTCCTACCTGTTACAGATTGAGATTTTCGGCTGAGCATCCGTGGTCTGTCTCGATCTGTAACAGCTAACCGATTATTTGGGCCCTACCTGTTACAGATTGAGACAAACCGTTGGGACAGGTCGGACGAGTCAGCAAAACCACCACAAAGGTGCCGGTCCCCTTCGTGGTGGTTTTTAGCGCAACGAGGTGTTCCCAGCCGACCATACGGGCGGCCTTGCGCTCACGCTGCTCGATGACAGCGCATCTTTGACGCGAAGTGCGGAACCGGGTGCATATACGAGCCGCGTAGCGTTACGAATTCATGGGAATGACCGTATCGCCAATTTGTACGCTTGCAATCTTGTCTGTGTCACAAACTTGCGAGAACGGCCAGGTCTTGTGGACATCAGTGGTGCCGTTATCCAGTTTATTTGCGAAATAGCCGCTGTGGCTGGTTGCGTCCTCAACATGACCGTCTTTGAACGTCACGATGAGGGGTATGTTGCCAACGGCATCCATAGACTCCTCCATGTTTTGAGACATCTTGCCGCTGTTGTTGTCGTGTTCGATGGAACGATCTATGTTGTAGCGGACTGAAACGCCAACGCAGGATACGGTGGCCTCTTGAATCGTCGCCTTGGTGCCGTTAAAGTTGACCGATTTGGGCGCGGGAATCGTAACGGATGTATCTTCGTAATTCAGCTGGAACTTAAGATCCCATGGGCCCGTAAGTATTTTCTTATACTCGGGAAGCTCTTTGCCAGCACGTGGCACAACGAGAGAGTTGATATGCGTGCGGACGGTCCTGCCCATAAGGCCGGGTGATTCAACGCTGAACTGTGCAAAGTATTGAATGCTGGAGTCATTGGGGTTCTTGTCAATGAGCCATGATTGGCCTTGGCCGCCATGCTCGCCATCAACGTATACGTTTCCATCGACACTTCCGGCGATAGTTCCGTTCTCGCCCGGCTCGGAAAGCTTTTTCAGGGCAGCGGGATCGTCGAACGTAAGCGTATAGGCGATGGTAACCATATCCTTGTCGCCCATGATGGCGTCGGCGGTCACGGTGACTCCGTTGTTGGAGCAACTAGCACCGACGGGCCGGCCAATACGGTCGATGATCTCGGTTTGAGAAGCAGGTCCGTCAAAGATGTCGGAAAGCATGTCAGAAGGAAGCGGCAGGACGCCTGTTGCCATAGCCGTGCCAGCGCCTCCAATGACGATAGCGAGGACTGCCGTTACAGCGGCAATGCGAGCGACTGTTCTTACGGGATGGCGGGCGATGCGCGGCTTGCGTCGCGTGCCATTAAAGTTGCTTTGAGCGGTCGCCGCATCGCTTGAGGCGACGGACTGAGCAATCGAGTTTGCCATGTGCTGCTTCGCATTATCGGTAAACGAAATGTGCTCCAGGGCGTGGCGATAGTCATTCGAATTCGTAGTCATTGTGGTCTCCTTTCAAGGAAAGCCGAAGTGACGCACGTCCGCGGCTAAGGTGCTGGGCGGTTGCAGCTGGCGTCGCGTGAACGGCGTCTGCGATTTCCCTGATGCTCATGCCTGCGTAGTAGTGCAAAAAGATGGCGATGCGCTGTGCTTGAGGCAGGGCCGTGACAGCGGAAAGAATGGCGCAGTCGCGTTGCGCGAATTCTTGCTCGGTATGTGTTACGGGTGCGCAGAAATCGGGGAGCGAATCGAGGTCGACAACCGGGTGATTCGCGTGCGTACGGCCGATATCGCGACATGCGTTCAGTGCGACTCGGATCACCCAAGCACGTTCGTGTTCGAGCGAGTCGAACGGTTGAGTGCGTTGGAGAATCTTGATCAGCGTGTCCTGGCAGATGTCTTGAGCGTCGTCAGCGGATCCAAGGGCCGAATAGCACAATCGAAGGATGAGGTCGGAATACGTGTCGACCAAGCGCTTTGCTTCCCGCTCGATCTGATCGGCATCGCATCGGAGCGTGCTATTGCGGTTACGGCGTGCAGGCATAGTGTCACCTCCAATTGGTCGTGGTGGATATAGGGAAGGCGTCTCGCGAGGTCCCTCTACATACAACACGGTCGAGACTGCATAAGTTGACAAAAAAAGACGGCACGTGAGCGCCGTCCTTACAAAACAATGAGTGTTCTCGTTAATTACACAAGCGCCGTGATGGACAGGTCGGACGAGTCAGCAAAACCACCATAAAGGTGCCTATCCCCTTCGTGGTGGTTGTTGGCAGTTACCAGGGGGTTCTGGCGGTTGAAGACTCGATTGCTTCGTGGCGTTTGAGCTCGCGGCGCATGGTTTGCGAGTTGAGCCAAGCGGCCTTCCAACCGCGCGTGGGGTAGCGCGCCTCGTCAATTTCGATCTTGGTATAGCCGCAGGCGTTGACAATCTTCGTTCCGCATGGGTGTTGGCGCTCGCGTTGAAAGTTGGGGCCGTAGCTTTGGTGCACATGCCCGTGAATCATATAGTCGGGACCCCAAGACTCAAGAGCCGCATTAAAGCACTCGAATCCTCGATGCGGCAGGTCGTCCAGGTCGCCCATGCCTGCGACGGGTGCATGGGTAAGTAGAATATCGCATCCGTCTACCAGTGCGATTTTTCGCGATAGCTTGCGCATGCGTTTTGCCATCTCGCGCTCGGTATACATGTTCGCGCCGTCGCGGTAGCGCATGGAACCGCCCAGACCCGCAATGCGAATACCTCGGTACACATATACGCTGTCCTCAACACAAATGCACCCGCCCGGTGCATGGCGCGCGTAGCGGTCGTCGTGGTTGCCACGAACGTACACAAGCGGTTTGTTGATGACAGTGACCAAAAACTCAAGATAGTCCGGATCCAGGTCGCCTGCGGATAGAATCAGGTCAACGTCCTCAAAGCGCTCCTTGCGAAAGCACTCCCACAGGCATCGCTCTTCGGTATCGGCTATGGCAAGGATTTTCATAGGGCGCGGACCTTCGGCTCATCGTCGAGTTGCGGAATGGTGCCCACCACGTTGTCGGCCAACCAGTCCATCTCGACGATTTGCGTGCTCGGCAGTGGGGGAAAGCCCTCGATCTGCACCACGCCGTCTTGGCTATGGAGCTCGCCGCCAAATGGATTGATGGAGCCCTCGACGATGCCATTGCGCAGTAGCTGAACAAGCTTGCGCGTCTGATAGGGCAGGCCCGGAGCGTAGCGAATGTCGATAACGCCCGAGCTCATACCATACCAGTAGTTGACGGCGCGAACCTGGCTGTTGTCACTGGTCTCATCCCAGGTGCCATGCAGCAGGCTTCGCACGATAAGCTCGTAGTAACGGCCCCAGTTCCATACCGGCATGGCGATGCCGACGACCTTGCCATCGACCAGGCGGTGGAGTCCGTAGGCCGTGGGGTCCTCCAGCGACTTGGACATGTCGACACCGGTCATAACGCTCACGCCTTCTCGGCACATGGCCTCGGCAAGGCCTCCGGCGGGCACATCGCCCCAGGTCAGGATAATTTGCGCACGGGGGTCGAGCAGCGAGGCGCCGATGGCAAAGGCGTTGATCTCGCTAAGCGCGCCCGAGGCGAAGACCGACGCGTGGTAGCCGATACGGTGGTTGTCCGCCATACTGGCGGCAAGGGCGCCCAGGAGGAACTTGGCCTCGTACATCTTGCCAAAGTACGAACGGACGCTTTGGTGGGGAAGGCCGATAGAGCAGTTAAGGAACCGCACCTGGGGATACTCAACGGCAGCTCTGAGCGTGTATTCCATCAGGCGGTGCGAGGTCGAGAAGACGACGTTAGCTCCATGTTTGACAGCCGTTTCCACGGCGGCGTAGAACACGTCCGGATTGTGACAGTCCTCGAACGCCTCGGTGTGCACGATACCGCCAAAGTGCTCATCGAGATACTGACGCCCTTGGTCGTGCAGGCTGTCCCAGCTCGACGTCGCACAGGGGAACTCATGGATAAAGGCGATGCGCAGGGGGTTGGCCGCCGAGTAGACGGTCTTGCCCATAAAGAAGTTGAGCACGCCGGAGGTGGACTTGGCGGGCGCCTCTTCCTCATCGACACTCGGTGCCTCGACAAGATCGACCTTCTCCTCATCACTTTTGCCGGCAATGACCAACTCGCGCCAAATCTTACACAGACGGTTTACGACGATGTCCGTCGGTGTGTCCAGCAGGCGGTCTTGGTTGTACACGTTGAGGTAGACGAGCATGGCGTCGGCGGGCGTAATGTCCAGATGGTCGCCGCCGGCGCGCAGGTAGGCGCGCTTAAAGAGCAGGAAGGTATGGCGCAGGTAGTCGATCTTTTTCTGCGGCCATTTTTCGATAAGGTTCTGACCGAGCATCTTGGCGAGCGTTTCGTAGCTTCCCTCACGCGAGAACTCGATCTCGTATAGGGGGCAGACGCGCCAAAACGCGCAGAACTCACCGTACAGGCGGCTTTCGACGGAATCCCATTTGCCGGGGTAGAGACGGGTGACTTTAGCCGAAACCGTTGGAGCGTCCAGGAATTTGAGGACACTGACGCGCTTGTTGCCCTCTTGGACGTAAAACCGATGCATGAACTCGGTGACGATGATGGGGTCGCGATAGCCCTCGGTTACCTGGATGTCGTAGAGGTTGGACCACTTGCGGGCGAACTCGGTGCTAAATGGCAACAGGGGCATAAAGTTGCACGAAAAGGCAGACTGACGGCCCTTGGTAACCGTGCCGACGACCATTTCGAGCGGAATATCCCGCAGGCCGACGCTCTCTCGCTGACCTAAGGGGAGCTGGGCAACCAAGCTGTCGAGGTCCGTAAGGTATGGGTGCTCGCTTTGGCTGATGGCGCGACGGCGTCCCTGCTCGCCGCGCTTGCGTGCTTGACGATAGGCCTCTTCCATGGTGTCTACTCCCTTAGTCGTTTAAACAACGATATGAACCATGGTACCACGATGCGAAACCACCACAAAGGTGCCTGTCCCCTTTGCGGTGGTTTTAGGCGATGATGGGGGCGATGGCGCGGATGCAGGCGTCGGCTGCCGTAAAGGTGGTGCTGTCGTCACTGACGATAAAGATGATCTTACCCTTAATGCCAAAGTCGCCGATCTCGCTAAAGAGCACGTAGGGTTCCTTGTCAAAGCCCGAGATGGGTGAAACGGCGACCTTGGTGGCACAGGCGAGCTCGTCTGCCAGCGCATCGAGCGAGTCCCACTTTGACGTGTCCTTCACCGCGACGGGAACGACAACGCGTCCAAAGGGCATGAGGTGCACGAGTGTGTTCTTGGAGATGTTGGAGTTGGGGACGATGATGGTCTGTCCGCAGGCGTCCTCGATGGTCGTGTGGCGCCAAGTGATGTCCTGGACCACGCCCGACACGCCGCCGACCTCGATATTGTCGCCGGGCTTGATGATGCCCATAAAGGTCACTTGCATGCCGCCGATAAGGTTTGATAGCGTGTCCTGAAAGCCGAGCGAGATGGCGATGCCGCCGACGCCAAGAGCGGCGACGAGCGCGTTTGCGTTAATGCCAAAGCAGTTGTCGAGGATAAAGCTGCCGCCGATCATCCAAATGACGGCACGCGCGATGTTGATGAAGATGCTCGATGCGGGAAGCGGGTTGTCGTCTCGGTTGAGTAGGTGGCGCAGGGTCTTGGATGCCACCTTGGCGGCGATGGCGGTGACTATTACCAAGATGACGGCCCAGATGATGTTGTGGACCCAGCGCTGCTCAAAGAAATGAAGAATCGGTTCAAACAATTCCATGTAGGGAAAACCTCCTAATGATCATTCAACCATGATACCCACCAAAAAGCCCGTCCGATCACATCGGACGGGCTTCTGCGCTCGATATAAGGGTTAACGAAAACCACCACAAAGGTGCCTGTCCCCTTTGTGGTGGTTTTCTAGGTCGTTAGCTCAGCAGCATGCGGTCGTTGGCGAGCTCGCCGCCCGAGACCTCCTCGAACTTTTGGAGCAGGTCGGCGACGGTGAGCGACTTTTTCTCGTCGCCGGCCACATCGTAAATCACATGGCCCTCGTGCATCATGATCAGACGGTTACCCAGACGGATGGCGTCGTTCATGTTATGCGTAACCATGAGCGTGGTCAGATGGTTTTCGTCGACAATCTCCTCGGTCAGGTTGAGCACCTTAGAGGCCGTCTTGGGGTCGAGGGCCGCCGTGTGCTCGTCGAGCAGCAGCAGGCGCGGCTTGGTGAGCGTGGCCATCAGCAGGGTGAGTGCCTGGCGCTGGCCGCCCGAGAGCAGGCCGACCTTGGCGTTGAGACGCGTGTCCAGACCGAGGTCCAGGCGCTTGAGCAGTTCAACGTACTCGTCCTTCTCGGCCTTGGTGACGCCCCACGAAAGACCGCGACGCTGGCCGCGGCGCTTGGCGAGGGCCAGGTTTTCGGCAATTTGCATGTCGGCTGCGGTGCCGCGCATGGGGTCCTGGAACACACGGCCCAGGTACTTGGCGCGCTGCGACTCGCTCAGACGAGAGATGTCGGTGCCGTCGAGCTCAATAACACCAGAATCGAGCGGATACACGCCGGCGATCATATTGAGCAGCGTGGACTTGCCGGCGCCGTTGCCGCCAATCACGGTTACAAAGTCGCCATCGTTGAGGGTGAGGTCGACGCCGGTGAGCGCGCGCTTCTCGGTGACGGTGCCCTTGTTAAAGGTCTTCTTGACGTGCGAGAGCTTAAGCATCTGCCTCATCTCCCTTCGTGTAGGAGCTGCGGAGCTTATAGCGCTCCCAAATCACGGGCACGCACAGGGCCACGGCGACGATCGCGGCAGAGAGCAGCTTCATGTCGTTGGCGTCCATGCCCAGCTGCAGCACGATGGCGCGGATAAGGAAGTACACCACGGAGCCAAAGACGGCGGAGGCAAGACGGACGCTAAACTGCGTCAGACCGCCGGGCAGCAGGCGACCGAGCACTTCGCCGATGACGATGGCGGCAAGACCGATAACGATGGCGCCGGTGCCCATGCCAATGTCGGCATACTTCTGGCTCTGGCAGATGAGCGCACCCGAAAGGCCAATGAGGGCGTTGGAGAGCACGAGGGCGATCATTTTGGTGGTGTTGGTGTTAACGCCCAGGGCGCGGATCATGTACTCGTTGTTGCCGGTGGCACGCAGCGCCGAGCCGATCTCGGTGCCAAAGAACCAGTACAGGATGGCGACGATGGCCGCGGCCAGCACAATGCCTAGGATAATGGCAACAGTGGACTGCGGCAGGCCCGTCATGTTGCTGACGGATGAGAAGATAGTGCCCTTGGCAAGGATGGGCGTGTTGGACTTGCCCATGATGCGCAGGTTGATGGACCACAGACTGATCTGCGTAAGGATTCCGGCGAGGATTGCGGGAATCTCAAAGACGGTGGTCAAGATGCCCGTGACGGCGCCCGCGATGGCGCCGGCGCACATGCCGGCCAGCACGGCGAGCAAGGGGTCGACGTTATTGTTGACGATGAGTACGGCGCAGACACAGCCGCCGAGGGCAAAGCTGCCGTCGCAGGTCATATCGGGGATGTCGAGCAGGCGGAACGTGATAAACACGCCAAGCACCATAATGCCCCAGAGGACGCCCTGCGAAACGGCGCCCTGCAATGCAATGAGCATGCTTCATACCTCCTAGGATAGGGTGGACACGTGATTTTCCATAATAGCGGTACCAATGCATAAAAGAGCTGCGGACGGATGTTTTGTCTCATCCGAAACAAGCAGGGCGAACGCCGGTCTTTAGCGTTCGCCCCAAGGACTCAGATATTGAATAACGCGGCTGTGGCGCGCGTGCGGGCCCTAGACGCGTTACCGCGCATGGCGCTACTCGTCCAGAGCGGAAAGGTCGATGCCTAGGGCCTCGGCCATCTCGTCGTTCTTGACGACGACCAGGTCCTTGCTCGAGAGGTGCTTGATCGGCATATCCTCGGGCTTGGCCTCGCCCTTCAGGATCTTAACGGCCATCTCGCCCGCGGCGTAGCCCAGGTCCTTATAGTTGATGGAGAGGGTGAACAGGCCGCCGGCCATGCACATACCCTCCTCGCCGGTCACGAAGGGGAGCTTATTCTCCTTGCAGATCTGGCCGACCTGCGAAGCGCCCGCGGCGATGGTGTTGTCAGTGGGGGAGTACAGCGCGTCGACCTTGCCCACGGCAGACTCGACGACGGACTGAATCTCGTTGGAGCTCGAGACGGTGAAGTCAGTGTACTCGAGCCCCAGCTTGTCGAGCTCCTTCTTGGCGGCCTTGATCTGGACGTCGGAGTTGGACTCGGCGGTGCAGTAGAGCAGGCCGACCTTTTTAACGTCGGGCAGGACCTTCTGCATCATCTCGAGCTGCTCGGCGACCGGGGTGAGGTCGGAAGCGCCCGTGACGTTGGTGCCGGGCTTGTCGTTGTCCTGGACCAGGCCGGAGGCGGCGTAGTCGGTGATGGCACAGCCCACGATGGGGATATCGGCCGTGGCGCCGGCGGCAGCCTGCGCGGCGGGCGTGGCGATGGCATAAATCAGGCTGACGTTGTCGCCCACAAACTTGTCGGCAATGGACTTACACGTGGACTGGTCGTTCTGGGCGTTCTTCTGGTCGATCTTGACCTTAAGGCCGCTCTCCTTGATGGCCTTGACAAAGCCATCGTTGGCGGCGTCGAGTGCGGAGTGCTCGGTGAGCTGCAGAACGCCGATGGTGTAGTCGGAACCGGCGGCAGCAGAGCCGGAACCAGAGTTGCCGCCGCATCCGGCGAGCGGGGCGAGCGCGAGCAGGCCAGCGGAGACCAGAAGGCTCCTGCGGCTGATGGTGATGTCCTTCATATCATTACCCCCAGTATAAAAATGGCTGGAAACACTGCACTGGGACAAAGTGCAAGTGGGACTATAGTAGCGCTGATGTCCATTTTTACAACAGCCTGGCGGGTTTTTTAATACAGAATCGGATGGGCGGTACGGGTAGTCGAATGGGCGGCGGAGGGTCTTATGCGGCGGAGGAGGCATCGTCCTCGTCCAGGGCGGCGAAGAGCTTCTTGCCGTCGAGGAGACGTGTGGTGACGTTTCTCATTCGGCCGATCTCTACGGTACGCAACGTGTCATCGGCGCCTCGCGCGTCATAGACCGTTCCCAGCAAATACGAGATGCCGTCTCGTTGCTTGATGGCAAAGGGCCGGAGTGTCATCCGTGCCACTTCGACCTCTCCGCGTGCCGTGACACTCGAAATATCAAAACTCACCGTGGTTCCGTGGTCGATGGCCTGCTCGATGAGCTCGCAGGCATCGATGCGCTTGACGGGCGTGCGTGTGGCCTTGGTGGATTTGTCGCCTGCGCTTGGAGCAGGCTCGGGTGCATCGAGGTAGCCGCGAACGTCGGCACTCGCCATGGCGACCAGGTGCTGCGCCATGCTCTTTCGAATGGCGATGGGCGTGGAGCGGTTGCGCATGACCATGCCGTGGAGCCGGATGATCTCTTCGTCGGTGAGCGGACGGGTCAAGAGTCGATAGCCCACGCCGCGTTTGTATTCAATTTCGTATCCGGCATGGCGAAGCGCGGAGATGGCGGTGTAGATGCTGCGCCGCGCCGCCGAGATGGGCATGCGGGCGGGGTCGTCGGGATGGGCGAGGCGCCGGATCAGCTCATCGGAAAGCATGGCCTTGTCTTCGCCGGTGTTTTCGCTCAAGAGCTGCAGGATACGAACGGCGCGATAGGCTGCCATCGAGGCGGCGCCCCTCGTCGTGGTGTCGTAGGTTTCAACAGCGGCTTCGGTCATGGTGCCCACGTCCTTTCCGTTTTGGGTGGCGACGGTATGGAGCCTAGGACGCGGGGCTTTCCCAGGGGCGCAGGGCGCTCTGGGCGGTCGGTAGTCGTCGGCAAACGGCGGGTCGAGTTTTCAACAGCCCTGCTCAACTGACCAAAAACTTGCCAAAAGCTTGACGAATGCTGTTGAAAAAAGCGTCTCTCGACCGATGTCGAGAGACGCTTGTGCGATGAGCGTTGGCGTGTGGCGACGCGAGCTAGCGTTCGACGATTAGAAGTCGGCGTTGCCCACGGTGCGCGGGTGCGGCAGGACGTCGCGGATGTTGCCCACGCCGGTCAGATACATGACCAAGCGCTCGAAGCCCAGACCGTAGCCGGCGTGCTTGCAGGAACCGTAGCGGCGCAGGTCAAGGTAGTACTTGTACTGCTCGGGATTCATACCCAGGTCCTTGATGCGGGCCTCGAGCAGATCCAGGCGCTCCTCGCGCTGGGAGCCACCGATGATCTCGCCGATGCCCGGCACCAGGCAGTCGGCGGCGGCGACGGTCTTGCCGTCCTCGTTCATGCGCATGTAGAACGCCTTGATCTCGGCCGGGTAGTCGGTCACGAAGGTCGGGCGCTTAAAGTGCTCCTCGGTCAGGAAACGCTCGTGCTCGGTTTGCAGGTCGATGCCCCAGCTCACGGGATAGTCAAACTTGTGACCGGCGGCGACGGCCTGCTCCAGGATCTCGACGGCCTCGGTGTAGGTAACGCGGGCAAAGTCGGAGTTGGCGACATGGTCCAGGCGCTCGAGCAGACCCTTGTCCACAAACTTGTTGAGCATATTGAGCTCGTCGGGGCAGGTTGTCATGACGTCCTTAAGGACGTACTTGAGCATAGCCTCGGCGTTATCCATGTAGTCGTTAAGGTCGGCAAAGGCCATCTCGGGCTCGATCATCCAAAACTCGGCGGCGTGGCGCGTGGTGTTGGAGTTCTCGGCGCGGAAGGTGGGACCAAAGGTGTACACGTCGCCAAAGGCCATGGCAAAGTTCTCGGCATTGAGCTGGCCGGACACGGTGAGGCTCGCATGCTTGCCAAAGAAGTCCTGGCTCCAGTCGACCTCGCCGGACTCGGTGAGGGGCGGATTTTTGGGGTCGAGCGTGGTCACGCGGAACATCTCGCCGGCGCCCTCGCAGTCACTCGTGGTGATGATGGGGGTGTTGACGTAGACAAAGCCCTGCTCCTGGAAGAAGCGGTGGATGGCGGCAGCCGCGACAGAGCGGATGCGGAACACGGCGCGGAACAGGTTGGTGCGCGGGCGCAGATGCTGCTGGGTGCGCAGGAACTCGACGGTTGCGCGCTTCTTCTGCAGCGGGTAATCCGGGGCGCTCGTGCCCTCGACCTCGATGGAGGTGGCAGAAAGCTCGAAAGGCTGGGGCGCATCGGGGGTCAGCTTGACGGTGCCGGTGCAAATGAGTGCGGCCGAGACGTTTTGATGAGCGATCTCGTCGTAGTTGTCGAGTGCCTCGCGGTTCATGACGACCTGCAGGTCGCGGAAGCAGCTGCCGTCGTTGAGCGTAACAAAGCCAAAGTTCTTCATGTCGCGGACGGACTTGACCCAGCCGGCGACGGTGACGGTCTGGCCGCCGAGCGACTCGGCATCGGCATAGAGCTGCGCGATTTTGGTGCGGTTCACGTATCCTCCCATAACGGTTGAATGATAGCTATCCATACAGTTCGATATTCTAGCAGCTCGGCTCATTTGGGCTATACAGATAAGGCATTGGCCGGATGGTTTTTCAAACGAAAAGCGCCCGCGGTCAAATGGTCGCGGGCGCTTGACGAGGTGCCTTTTGGCTGTGTGGCGCGGGACTTGGCTACTTGGTCTTGGCCACCAGCAGCGGGTCGCCCAGCTTGACGAGCGGGTTGCCGCCGATAAGCGTTCCGGACTCGCCGACATGGTCGATGCTCTTAAGACGGTCGAGCTCGGAGACGATGACGGTCACGATGTCCTCGTGACCAGCGGCCTTAATGGCCTCGCGGTCGAAGCTGATGAGCGGCTGGCCTGCCTTGACCACATCGCCCATCTCGACAAAGCGGGCAAAACCCTTGCCGTTCATTTCCACGGTACCCAGGCCAACATGGATAAACACGCGAAGACCGTCCTCGGTGATCATGCCAATGGAGTGGTTGGTGACAGTGGTGGCACCGATGCGGCCGTTGGCGGGCGCATAGATGGTGCCGGTAATGGGCTCGATGCCATAGCCCTGGCCAAGCATGCCCGAGGCGATCGTCTCGTCGGGAACCTCGTCCAGGTTGACGAGCACGCCGTTAACGGGGGCATAGATGACGCCTTCGCGGGTGGCGAAGCTTGCTGCGGGCGGAACGGACGCCTCGCCGGTCGAGGTGAAGGTGGACTTAAGCGAATCGAGCAGACCCATAGTTGCCTCCAACTTAAATAGGCGCATATCGCGCGTTTGGTTTGCCGGAAACGTTTCATATGTGTTTCGCGGCTTGGTCAACGCCCCCTATTCTACGCTGCTCAGCGATACCTCTGAGCTGGGATTATGTGATATATCAGTTAAAGGGAAACTTATTGCTGGTGTGTTTCTGCGCCACGGGTTCAAGTGGGGTACGCTTGAAGGCGAAAAACAAAGGCGCATAATTTGCGCGAAGGGAGCACATATGATTGTCGAGAACCATGCGCTGTGGGGCGAGGAGCCGACCGAGGATTATCCGGCGACGTTTACGTATTTGGGTGCCGAGCCGCTGCCCGATAAACCGAATGGCCGCCGCCCCGCGGTGATCATCTGCGGCGGAGGCGGGTTTACGCATATCGCTCCGCACGAGCAGGACCCGGTGGCGTTTGCATTTTTGGATTGCGGCTACCAGGCCTTTGTGCTCAACTATGTCACGAGTTCTACGGGTGACGTGAGCTTTCCGCACCCCCAGGCAGATCTTGCCAAGATGGTCGCCACGGTGCGCGCCAACGCCGACGAGTGGCATGTCGATCCTAAGCGCGTGTGCGTCGTGGGCTTTTCTGCTGGCGGCATGATTTGCGCCTCGCTGGCAACACAGTGGAAGACCGGCCCCTTTGCGGCACTTGCCGGGGCGCGTCCGGACGACATTCGTCCCGATGCCGTGGTGCTGGGCTATCCATTGCTCGACTTTGCCTATGTGCGCGACATGCAGACGCGCGATCCGCGCATTGACTTGCGCGTGCCCAAGACGGGCGGCAAGACGGGACGCGATTTGCTCAACGACTACCTGTCGATGGTGACGGGCGGCGAGGCAACTGACGAGCATCTGGCCGACATCTGCCCCACCACGCATGTTTCGCGTCAGATGCCACCGACCTTTGTGTGGGGCGTGTCCGACGACAAGACGGCGCCGATCGCGCAGGTATACCCGTTTGCGCAGCGCATGGCCGAGGAGGGCGTTGCATGCGAGATGCACGTCTTCGACCAGGGTGGTCACGGCCTTTCGCTCGGCAACGCCAACACCGCGGTCGACAACGAGGACAAGCAGGTTTCCGTCCGTCCCTGGATCCGCCTGGCCTTCCGCTTCCTGGAACGCCATATGTAAAAGTAGACTACTTGCCCGTTTCAAAAAGTCTGCTTAGAGGAGGAGCCATGCTTGAGGGTACGTATGTGGTTTTGGCCCAGACGCCGGTGGGGAGCAAGCGCGGCGAGGTGACGTTTTCACATGGGGTGAACGGCGCGCTCAGGGCAGTACTAAACGTCAGGGGTCTCAATATCGCTCTCTCGGGTGCCCGCGCTGAGTGCGATTTCTTTGAGCTCTCGGGTACTATCTCCCACGTCTTGATGGGCAAGGCGCCCTTTACATGCACGGGGTCGGTTGAGGGTGATCGACTCACTGCTACCGCGCGGTCGGGTTCCATTTCGATCTCGCTGAGCGGTATGCGCAAAGAGCTTTCGGGGCGCACCGCATAAAGTTTGCGCAGGTAAACATCGGTATTTGACTTTATATAATAGTTCAGAGCGCTATCATTTGTCGTTACGAGTTGGTTAGCCCCGGTAAACGGTTAACCGCGTCTAACGAAAGGATGAGCGCGTGAAGCTCGATACACTCGAGATTGGAAAGGACGCCGTTGTCGCATCGGTGGCATCGGACGATCAGGCACTCCGACAGCATATTTTGGACATGGGGCTCACGCCGGGCACCGAAGTCACCATGATGAAGTACGCTCCTATGGGCGACCCGCTCGAGATTCGCCTGCGTGGCTACGAGTTGACGCTGCGCAAGGACGATGCTGCTCGCATCGAGCTCGTGGGTGTTCACGACACAGACACGGGTCCGCGCACTAACGCCGCAATCGGCACGACGGAGCACCCGGCACTTGGCGAGGGGACGTATTCGCCCCGTGCGGCAAAAACGGCCGTGCCCGAGGGTGCGCCGCTGCATTTCGCCCTCGCCGGCAACCAAAACTGCGGTAAGACCACGCTGTTCAACCAGCTTACGGGCTCCAACCAACATGTCGGTAACTTTCCCGGCGTGACGGTCGACCGCAAGGACGGCACCATCCGTAACCATCCCGAGGCAAGCGTTACCGACCTGCCCGGCATCTATTCGCTGTCTCCGTACACGGGCGAAGAGATCGTCAGTCGCCAATTTATCCTGGACGAAAACCCCGACGCCATCATCGACATCATCGACGCTACTAATATCGAACGCAACCTGTACCTGACGCTGCAGCTTATGGAGCTCGACCGCCCCATGGTCATCGCGCTCAACATGATGGACGAGGTGACGGCCAACGGCGGCGCCGTGGACGTCAACCTGCTCGAGAGCCTGTTGGGCGTGCCTGTTGTCCCCATTAGCGCTGCCCGCAACGAGGGTATCGGCGAGCTGGTGGATCATGCCTTGCACGTGGCGCGGTTCCGCGAGCGCCCCGGTCGCCTGGACTTCTGCGCGCCCGATGGTCCAGACGGCGGCGCGCTGCATCGCTGCATTCACGGCATCGCCAACCTTATCGAGGACCATGCCGCGACGGCGCATATCCCGGTGCGTTTTGCGGCGACTAAGCTGGTTGAGGGCGACGAGCTGGTGACCGAGGCGCTTCACCTGGATCGCAACGAGCTCGACGCCATCGAGCACATCATTACCCAGATGGAGGGCGAGGCCGGCACCGACCGCCTGTCCGCGCTGGCCGATATGCGCTTTAGCTTTATCGGCGACGTGTGCGGGCGTTGCGTCGTCAAGCCGCACGAGAGCCGCGAGCACGTGCGCTCCGTCAAGATCGACCGCATCCTGACGGGTCGCTATACGGCCATCCCGGCGTTCCTGGTGATTATGGGTCTCGTTTTTTGGCTGACGTTTGGCGTGATCGGCGCGGCGTTGCAGGGGCTTATGGAGGACGGCATCGCTGCCATCATCGCCTCGGCCGACGCGGGGCTCAAGGCGTTCGGCACCAACGACGTGGTGCGCTCGCTGGCCGTCGACGGTGTTCTCACGGGCGTGGGCAGCGTGCTGACCTTCCTGCCGATCATCGTCGTGCTCTTCTTGTTCCTCTCCATTCTGGAAGACTCGGGCTACATGGCGCGCGTGGCCTTTGTCATGGATAAAGTGCTGCGTCGCTTTGGCCTGTCGGGCCGCAGCTTCGTGCCCATGCTCGTCGGTTTTGGCTGCACCGTGCCGGCTATCATGTCGACCCGTACGCTCCCATCCGAGCACGACCGCAAGATGACGGTCATGCTCACGCCGTTTATGAGCTGTTCGGCCAAGTTGCCGGTCTACGGTCTGCTGTGCGGAGCATTCTTCCCGCAGGCGACAGTTCCCGCCATGGTCTCGCTCTATCTGATTGGTATCGTGGTCGGCTGCATTGCCGCCCTGGTGCTCAACCGCACGGCATTTAAGGGCGACCCGGTGCCGTTTATCATGGAGCTTCCCAATTACCGCCTGCCGAGCGTCAAGACGACGGTGATGCTGGCATGGGATAAGGCCAAAGACTTTATTACCAAGGCCTTTACCATTATCTTTGCCGCTACCGTGGTCATCTGGTTCCTTCAGACGTTCGACATTCGCTTTAATGTGGTCGCCGATCAGTCGCAGAGTCTACTTGCCGGTCTGGGTAGCATTATCGCGCCGGCGCTGGCACCGCTTGGGTTTGGCGACTGGCGTGCATCCACGGCGCTCGTCACCGGACTTATCGCCAAGGAGAGCGTCATCTCGACCCTCACCGTGCTTTTGGGTGCAACGTCGCCCGCGGCACTGTCGACCATGTTTTCGCCGTTTACCGCTTACGTGTTCCTGGTCTTTACGCTGCTGTACCCGCCCTGCGTAGCGGCAATCGGCGCCGTCAAGAGCGAGTTGGGCGCGCGCTATGCCGTGGCTGTATTCGCGTTTCAGGTGACGGTCGCCTGGATCGTGGCGTTTGTCGTGCATTCGGCGGGCATATTGCTGGGGTTGGCTTAGTTATTTATTGATGGCGCAACCTCTGTGTATTGAGTTGATTACGGCCCCGCATCTGTTGCTGACGGATGCGGGGCCGTTGCTATATAATCGCCCATCGCTCAAGACAATCGGAGAGGGTTCCTACATGACTCAGGCAAGACAAGATGGCATCTCGCTCAAGCAGTGGCTCCCGCTTATCGGGCTCGCCTGCTGTGCGTTCGTGTTCAACACGTCGGAGTTCATGCCCATTGGCCTTCTAACTGATATTGCCGCATCGTTCTCGCTCACCGAGGCCCAGGCAGGCATCATGATCTCGGTCTACGCCTGGGGCGTCATGCTGCTGTCGCTGCCGCTTATGGTGTTTGCCTCGCGCTTTGAGTTCAAGCGTATGCTGCTCGGCGTGCTTGCCGTGTTCTCGCTCGGGCAGTTCCTGTCCGCCGTGGCGCCGACCTATCCCATCTTGGTCTGCGCACGCCTGGTGGTCGCCTGCGCGCACGCCGTGTTCTGGTCGGTCGCTTCGATCATAGCCTCGCGCCTGGTCGATACGCGTCATGGGGCGCTCGCCATCAGCATGATCGCCACGGGCTCGTCCATCGCGCAGATCTTCGGCCTACCGATCGGTCGCGCCATCGGCCTGGCCGTGGGCTGGCGCATGACGTTTGCCGTGGTTGGATCCTTCTCTGCCGCCGCGGTGGTGTACCAGGCAGCGGTGTTCCCGGTCATGCCGGCGGGCGAGCGCTTTACCGTCAAACAGCTGCCCGAGCTGCTCAAGAACCCGTTCCTGATTGCGCTCTACGCGGTCACGGTCTTTATGGCGACCGGCTACTACGCGGGTTACAGCTATATCGAGCCCTTCCTGGCGCAGGTCGCCCATGTCGACGCAAGCGCCATCACCATGACGCTGACGGCGTTTGGCTGCTCCGGTCTGCTCGGAAGCTGGCTGTTCGGCCGACTGTTCGATGGGCATCGCTTTCCGTTCTTAGCTATCACGCTCTCCGGCGTGCCGGTGGCTCTGCTGCTCATGGGTCCGGTCGCATCGTCGTTCGTAACAGTGCTTGCCGTCTGCGCGCTATGGGGCTGCTGCTCCACAGCCTTTAACGTGGCGTTCCAGGCCGAGCTCATCAAGTACACGCCGGCAGATTCGTCGGCCGTCGCCATGTCGATCTTCTCGGGCCTGTTTAACCTCGGTATCGGCACGGGCACCGCGGTCGGCGGCGCCGTGGTGTCGGGTCCCGGCATCGCCTGGATCGGTTGCGCGGGCGGGGCGATTGCCGTCGTGGGTGTCATTCTCGCTATCACGGTGCTATTCCCGGCCATACACCGCGCAAAGCCTGTCGCCTAATCACGTCCCCTCATCAGTTGCGGTGGAATAGAGACTGTTTGCCCGGTTTATTGGTCTCAACAGTCCCTATTTCACCGCAACTTATTTTGGGGGAGGGGATGCGCGGCGGGCATACAATGGATGGCGTTGCGTGAAAGATTGCCGGGAGGTTGCTATGTGGGCATACGAGACGACGTTCTATCAGATCTATCCGCTGGGCTTTTGCGGAGCTCCGCGCGAAAACGCCGCGCCCGTTGCCGAGGATGAACTCGCCCAGGCTGCCAACGCCGCGCCTAACCCCGATGCTCCCATTATGAAAATCGCCCAATGGGCCGACTACCTGCAGGAACTCGGCGTTGGCGCTGTGCTCATCAACCCGCCGCTCGAATCCGACAGCCACGGTTACGACACGCGCAGCCTGCGCCATATCGACCGTCGCCTGGGTGGGGATGCCGACTTTGCCGCCGTGTGCGAGACACTGCATGCCCATGGCATCCGTGTGGTGCTTGATGCCGTCTTCAACCATGTCGGTCGCGGCTTTTGGGCCTTCCGCGATGTTCAGGAGCGCAAGTGGGACTCGCCCTACAAGGACTGGTTCCACATCAGCTTTGACGGTGACTCGTGCTACGGCGACGGCTTTTGGTACGAGGGCTGGGAGGGCCATTTTGAGCTTGTGAAGCTCAACCTGCAAAACCCCGCCGTGGTCGATTACCTGCTCGAGTCCGTGCGCCGTTGGGCTGACGTGTTTGGCGTCGACGGCCTGCGCCTGGACGTTGCCTATATGCTCGACCGCGACTTCATGCGTCGTCTGCATACCTTTACCCGCGAGCTCAAGCCCGATTTTGTGCTGATCGGCGAGACGCTCCACGGCGACTACAACCAGATCGTCAACGACGAGATGCTCGACTCCTGCACCAACTACGAGTGCTACAAGGGCCTGTACTCCAGCTTTAACTCGGTCAACATGTTCGAGATCGCCCATTCGCTGCACCGCCAGTTTGGCGGCGACCCGTGGTGCATCTACCGCGGCAAACACCTGCTGTCGTTTGTCGACAACCACGACGTGCCGCGCCTGGCAAGCATCCTCACCGACAAGTCGTGCCTGCGTCCCGCCTATGGCATGCTCTTTGGCATGCCAGGCATTCCGTGTGTCTACTATGGCAGCGAGTGGGGGATTGCTGGCGAAAAGGGCGGCCCCGATGGCGACTGGGCGCTGCGCCCTGCGCTCGATGAGCCTGCGCCCAACGAGCTGACGGCCTTCATCAAGCAGCTCGCGCACCTGCGCTCGACAGACGGTGCGGCGGCACGCGCTCTCAACTACGGCGCGTACCGCAACGTGGTGATCCAGAACAAGCAGCTGCTGTTCGAGCGTGCCTGCGACGACGCGACGGTGCTCGTGGCGGTGAACGCCGTGGGCGAGCCTTACACCTTTGGCGCCGGCGAGCTCAATGGGTCCTTTGTCGACCTGCTGGCCGACGGCGCGCCCACGGTTGAGCTGACGGGTGCCCTTGAGCTTGCGCCCTACGAGGTGCGTTATCTGCTGAGGGCCTAGGCCATGGCTGCGTCCGACGAGGGCTATCAACATATTGAGCATGGGTTTGAACCCGTGTTTGACGAGCGCTCGAGCGTTTTGGTGCTAGGGTCGTTTCCCTCGGTGCTCTCGCGTGCCAATGCCTTCTACTATGGCAATCCGCAGAACCGCTTTTGGCGTGTGATGGCCGCGTGCCTCGGTGTGCCCGTGCCGCCCAACGAGGGAGACTCTTTGGCGAGCGGCGAGCCCGCGACGCTCGACGCCTCAATTGCCGCCAAGCGATCCATGCTGCTGAACGGCGGCGTGGCTCTGTGGGATGTGATCGAGAGCTGTGACATTAAGGGCTCGAGCGACGCGAGCATTCGTAACGTTGTGCCGGCACATATCGAGTGCATTACCGACGCAGCTCCCATTGAGCAGGTGATATGCAACGGTGGTACGGCTGGCCGGCTCTACAAGCGCTATCTACAAGAACGCACCGGGCTGCCCGCCATCGTCCTGCCCTCGACAAGTCCTGCCAATGCGGCTTGGCGTCTGGAGCGCCTTGTCGAGCGCTGGCGCGAGGCAGTTGACTGGGCTGCTCTCTAATTTAGATATTTGATTGAGCATGGGCGCCGAGGCGTTTGATGATGGTGCGCCAGATCGGCGCGGGCAGCGCGGGCTCGACACGCACCATGCCGTCGACGTCGACACCATCGGCATTGCCGCCGCCAAGCAGCTGGGCGTGCTCAACCGAGCAGCCCATGCGCACGGCACCCACCAGCTTATCCAACGCTTCGGAAAACGGCCGACGCAGCAGTCCCATGCGTGGGGAGTGGCGAAGCGCTGCGATGCCGCTGCCGGTGCAGGCGATAACGCCGCCGCACCACGTTAGCCTACGGAGTTCGCAAGCTTGGCGCAGGCGCTCGATGAGCATGCGCGCCCCCTCGGTACGCTCGTAGATGGCCTGAACGACGACATAGACGCGCGTCCCCGTATCGCCAAAGCGATTGAGTGCCTTCTCGATGTCTGTCATTGCCTCGTCATCGGGCATATCCTCAACGGCGAGCACGATGCCATCGGCGGTATCGGCGCTATTCGCCTTCAAGTCGACTGGATGGGGGAGTGCGGTGCCGGAAAGCTGCGCATAGGCTGCGATGGCATCCTGAAGGTCCCAGAGCAAAAACTCAAGATCGGCGCTATCGGGAATACTGACAAACGCGATGCTATGCAGTGTTTTTGGTACATCGCCGCGTGCGGTCGTCTCCATGCCGCCTCCTTTCCGGTCGGTTTCCGTTTAGGTTACACCGTATGACGGCGCTCCGCCGCGCTATCCTAGTGCAACCCTCACGAAAGGAATGCCATGCGTCTGCCCATGAATACCTCGCTTGCCACGCTCAAGCCCTCCGGCATCCGTCGGATTAACGCACTCGCCGCGCAGCATCCGGGATGCATTGCGCTTGCGCTCGGTGAGCCCGATTTTCCCACGCCCGATGTGGTTAGCGCCGAGGTGACTGCTTCGTTGGAC
Organism: uncultured Collinsella sp.; assembly: GCA_900544095.1. Lineage (GTDB taxonomy): Bacteria > Actinomycetota > Coriobacteriia > Coriobacteriales > Coriobacteriaceae > Collinsella. Next base: position 603,314 of record UQTV01000001.1, on the reverse strand, counting down.
CGCGGCGACACGCACTATCCGCCCAACAACGGTCGCCCCGCCCTGCGCGAGGCACTGTCCGAATATATGGGTGACGCGGGCCTGGCGTTTTCCGCCGATGAGGTCATCCTGACCGACGGCGCGACCGAGGCCCTGTCGGCAACATTTATGGCTATGCTCAACCCCGGCGACGAGGTCATTATCCCCACGCCCGCCTTTGGCCTGTACGAGAGCATTGTCGTGGCCAACCACGCCAAGGCGGTCTTCTTGGATACGGAGCCTGCGCAATTTCAGATTGACGAGGATGCGCTTCGCGCCTGTGTGACCCCGGCGACCAAGGCCATCGTCATCTGCTCGCCCAACAATCCCACGGGTTGCATCCTCGACACGGCATCGCTCGACGCCGTGGCGCGCGTGGCAGAGCAGGCGGGCATCTACGTAGTCTGCGACGACGTATACAACCGTCTGGTCTATGTGGATGGCTACGAGCGCTTTGCCCAGCGCCACCCGGAGCTGCGCGACCAGACGGTGGTCATCGAGAGCTTCTCTAAGCCCTGGGCCATGACCGGCTGGCGCCTGGGTTGGCTCGCGGCAGCGGCACCCGTCATCGCCGAGATCGCAAAAGCTCACCAATACCTAGTATCGAGTGCCGTCTCCTTCGAAATGGACGCCGCAGCTCAAGCCCTCACCGTCGACCCAACCCCCATGCTCAAAGTCTACCGAGCCCGCCGCGAACGCGTCCTCGCAGCCTTATACGCCATGGGCCTCGACGTAGTAGAGCCCGCAGGAGCCTTCTACACTTTCCCGAGCATCAAAAAGTTCGGCCTAACCAGCGAAGCCTTCTGCATCAAAGCCATCAAAGAGGCCAACGTAGCCCTAGTTCCCGGAAACTGCTTCGGCACCGAAGGCCACATCCGCCTAAGCTACTGCGTCTCCGACAAAGACCTAGACGAAGGCCTCCACCGCCTGTCCACCTTCATTTCAACCTTTTAGCCCTCAGGGATGCAACACATCAGCCCACCGACCCAAGCATTATGAGTGGGGCACGTCGCTCAACGGACACGAGGATTCGCAGCAAAGTTACCGCAGCTCCGGTCCGAGGGGCCGGATTGAGATTTTCGTAGATTCCGCACGAGCCGAAGAGCACTTAATGTGCTCTTCGTGCGAGCCAGGACTTGACCGAGCGAAAATCTCAACCCGGCCCCTCGGACCGGAGCGTATGCAGGGTTTGTGTACGAATCCTCGCGCCCGTTGACCGACGCCGGGGTCCCCGCCATAATACTTTCGGTTCACGCACGAATCCGCTGCCAGAGACAGCCGGTGCAAACGGGCATCGCCCGCGAGCTTAATGGGATATCCCGCCAGCCGAGGTGGTCGAGTAGATATGTCTTCTCGCCCCCGTCGCTCATGCAGCGCGGGGGCTTTCTTTTTGGACATGCCCCCGTCACGTCCTTGTGGCGGACCGTGCCCGGAAAGAATTCGAGGAGGTGTAATTCATGCCCCAGCAGTACAAAATCGACAAGGTTGCAGAGATCGAGTCCCGTATCGCCGAGAACGCCGGTCTGTTCGTCGTCAACTACAACGGTCTGACGGTTAAGCAGGCTCAGGAGCTGCGTCATCAGCTTCGCGAGTGCGGCGCCGAGATGAAGGTCTACAAGAACAACCTGGTCAAGATCGCTCTCAAGAACCAGGAGCAGCCCGAGCTCGACGAGATCCTCGCCGGCCCCGTCGCTTATGTGTTCTACGAGACCGAGCCGGTCGAGGCCGCTAAGGCCCTTAAGGACTTCTCCGCTAAGTCCAAGGGCGTCCTTGAGATCAAGGGCGGTATCTCCGACGGCAAGGCCGTTTCCGCTGATGATGTTAAGGCTATCGCCGAGCTGCCCACCAAGGACCAGCTTCTCGGCCAGATCGCCGGTCTCATCTCCGGTTTCGCTCGCGACATCGCTGTCTGCGTCAACGGCGTTTCCTCTGGTCTCGCTCGTTCGATCCAGCAGGTCTCCGAGCAGAAGGCAGCCTAGTCGCTGTTTTCACCCGCGGCGGCAACGCCGCACCCCTGGCGCATTCGCGCCGTGTTTTAACTGATCTCCGTGCACAGACACGGAAACCGAAAGGACTTAGAAATGGCTAAGCTTACCACCGATGAGATCATCGATGCTCTTAAGGAAATGACCCTTCTCGAGGCTTCCGAGCTCGTTAAGGCTATCGAGGACACCTTCGGCGTTTCCGCCGCTGCTCCTGCCGCCGTTGTCGCCGCTCCCGCTGCTGGCGCTGCTGAGGCCGAGGAGAAGACCGAGTTTGACGTCGTGCTCGAGGGCTTCGGCGACAACAAGATCCAGGTCATCAAGGCCGTCCGTGAGCTCACCAACCTTGGCCTGAAGGAGGCCAAGGAGGTCGTCGAGGGCGCTCCCAAGGCTGTTCTCGAGGGTGCCAAGAAGGAAGACGCCGAGGCTGCCAAGGAGAAGCTCGAGGCTGCTGGCGCTGCTGTCACCCTCAAGTAATCAGGCTTTCTCGCCAGATTTCTTTGCAGACGGGGTTCGCATTGCGAGCCCCGTCTTTTTTGTTTTTCGGTCCCACGACATCGGTAGCTCAAACTGCCATGTTCTGTGATTTGCGTCGTATCGGGCGCCCTGCCGTTGGGCAATAAAATTGCACCATTCGAGCAATAATTTGCGTTGACCTGCTGAAGAATTGTCTCTGCCTTGTAGCGACATATAGTTCCAGCGGTAAGATGCTTGGGTATCGCAATTTGGTCTGCGGCTGTGTGCCGCACGCATGGGGCGCTTTTGCGCCTGCGAAAGGATCTTTGAATAACATGAAGGCAATCATCCCCGCCGCCGGTCTTGGCACGCGTTTTCTGCCTGGCACCAAGTGCACGCCCAAAGAGATGCTGCCGGTGCTCGACAAGCCCGTCATTCAGTACGTCGTCGAGGAGGCGCTCGAGCCCGAGGAGGTCGACGATGCCATCATCGTTACTTCTCCCGGTAAGCCCGAGCTGCTGAGCTACTTCCAGCCCGATCGCTCGCTCGAGAACCTGCTGCGCGAGCGCGGCAAGAACGCCTATGCCGATGCCGTAGCCCACGCTGGCGGTATGCCGGTCGACTTCCGTTATCAGTACGAGCCCAAGGGCCTCGGCCATGCTATCCGCTCTGCTGCCGACGCCGTGGCGGGGGAGAACTTCCTGGTTCTTCTGGGCGACTACGTTGTGCCTAACCGTGACATCTGCGACAAGATGCTCGCCGTTTCCAAGGAGCACGGTGGCGCTTCGGTTATCGCCGTCGCTGCTTGCTCGCCCGAGGAGGTCAGCCGCTACGGCGTTATCGCCGGCGAGCGTGTCGGTTCGCTCGAGGGCGCCGAGGGCGTTGCCGATGCCGAGCCGGGCGCTGTCTGGCGCATCGGCGGTCTGGTCGAGAAGCCCGCTCCCGAGGCGGCTCCGTCCAACCTGTACATCGTCGGTCGCTACCTGCTGAGCCCGCTGGTCATGGACCTGCTGGCCGATCAGCAGGCCGGTAAGGGCGGCGAGATCCAGCTCACCGACGCCATGGCCCGTTCGCTCGATCGCGAGGCCATGTATGCCGTCGTCATCGACCCGCTGTCGGGCTACGACACCGGTACCCCCTCTGGCTGGATGGCCACCAACGCCCTCATGGCTGCAAGCGACCCCCGCTTTGCCGATGCCTTCTGGGACGCTATCGACGAGCGCGGCGGATTGATGCGCAAGTAAGCCTTCGGGCATCGACATTTACGGGCGCGGACGTCGGTTCGCGCCCGTTTTTTATAAGAGCTGCGATTGCCGGCTCTCTGTTCACAGAAAATATATGAACAGATGTTCGATACACATATATCTACCTGCGTATTTTCTGTCGAAAAACTTTGCTACTCCAAAAACTTAATCGCGTCAAGGCTTTTCTTGCCCAACGGTCGGTACCTGATAAACTATTAGGTTGCGATAACTGGCGAAGCTATGCCTCGCCAACCCACCGAGCATTTCCGTGAAGGAGGAAAAACCTGGTGACCTACGCATACACTGCCACTGAGCGCAAGCGCGTCAGCTTCGGGAAAATCCCGGAGGCCATGGAGCTCCCCAACCTTATCTCTGTTCAAAGGGAATCCTTTGAGCGTTTTAAGGACGAGGGCCTTCGTGAGGCGTTCAAGGAATCCAGCCCCATCCAGAGCCAGAACCATGTTCTCGAGGTTACCTTCGGCGAGCATCAGTTCGGCGATCCCGCGCACACCGTCGAGGAGTGCCGCGAGAAGGACATGACCTATCAGGCTCCGCTTCTGACCGACGTTCGTCTCACCAACAAGGAGACCGGCGAGATCAAAGAGCAGCTCGTCTTCATGGGCGACTTCCCCATGATGACCGATCAGGGCACCTTCATCATCAACGGTACCGAGCGTATCGTCGTCTCGCAGCTCGTCCGTTCCCCGGGCGTGTACTACAGCTCCGAGATGGATTCGGGCAAGCAGATCTACAAGGCCCAGATCATCCCGTCCCGCGGTGCCTGGCTTGAGTTTGAGGTCGACAAGCGCGACCAGCTCATGGTCTCCATCGACCGTAAGCGCAAGCAGAGCGCCACGATGTTCCTGCGCGCCCTTGGCATTGCCGTCACCAACGACGACATCATCGAGCTGCTCGGCAACTCCGATGTGATCAAGCGCACCCTGGAGCGCGACACCGCCCTCACCCGCGAGGATGCCCTTATCGAGATCTACCGTCGCCTGCGCCCGGGCGAGCCTCCCACCGTGGACGCTTCCCGCAGCCTGCTCGAGGGCCTGCTCTTCAACCCGCAGCGCTACGATCTGGCCCGCGTCGGTCGTTACAAGGTCAACAAGAAGCTCAACCTCACCACCGAGGAAGAGGTCACGGTGCTCACCGACGAGGATATCGTCGCGACGCTGCGCTACCTGCTGTCCCTCGCTGCCGGCGAGCAGGGCTTCAAGGTCGACGACATCGACCACTTCGGCAACCGCCGCATCCGCACCGTCGGCGAGCTCGTCGCCAACCAGTTCCGTATCGGCATGAGCCGTATGGAGCGCGTCGTCCGTGAGCGCATGAGCTCCCAGGACATCGACGAGATCACCCCGCAGTCGCTCATCAACATCCGCCCGATCGTGGCCTCCATCAAGGAGTTCTTCGGTTCCTCGCAGCTCTCGCAGTTCATGGACCAGGCGAACCCCCTGACCGGTCTGACCCACAAGCGCCGTCTGTCCGCACTCGGCCCTGGTGGTCTTGCCGGCCACAAGTCCGGCTCCAGCCGCCGCACCAACGTGCCGACGGCCGTCCGCGACGTTCACAACTCGCACTACAGCCGCATGTGCCCGATCGAGACCCCCGAAGGCCCCAACATCGGCCTGATCGGCTCGCTCGCCCTCTACGCCCGCGTCAACGAGTATGGCTTCATCGAGGCCCCGTTCCGTCGCGTCGAGAACGGCGTTGCCACCGACCAGATCGACTGGATGACCGCTGACGAGGAAGAGAAGCACGTCATCGCGCCGGCCAACACGCCGCTCGATCCCAAGACCAACGAGTTCATCACGACCGATGCCGAGGGCAAGATCGTCCGTCCGCACACCGTGATCGCCCGTACCCGCGACTTCGACGGCTCCTTCGGCGCTCCCGCCGACGTGCCCGTCGAGGACGTCGACTACATGGACGTCTCGCCCCGTCAGATGCTCTCCGTCGCAGCCACGCTGATCCCGTTCCTCGAGCACGACGACGCCAAGCGTACGCTGATGGGCGCCAACATGCAGCGTCAGGCCGTGCCGCTGGTTCACCCCGCCGCTCCCTATGTCGGTACCGGCATGGAGCGTCGCGCCGCTCTGGACTCCGGCGAGGTCACCCTGGCCAAGAATGCCGGCGAGGTCATCTTTGCCGACGCCGCCAAGATCATCGTCAAGCATGCCGGCGGCATGGACGAGTATCACCTGGCCAAGTACCAGCGCTCCAACCAGTCCACCTGCATCAACCACCGTCCGCTCGTGCGCGTCGGTGACACCGTTGAGCAGGGCGAGCCCCTGGCTGACGGTCCTTCGACCGATCATGGCGAGCTCGCACTGGGTCAGAACCTCACTGTGGCCTACATGCCGTGGGAAGGCTTCAACTACGAGGACGGTATCGTCGTGTCCGAGCGCCTGGTGGCCGAGGACCTGCTGACGACCATCAACATCACCCGTCACGAGATCGACGCCCGCGACACCAAGCTCGGCCCCGAGGAGATCACCCGCGAGATCCCGAACCTCTCCGAGGACATGCTTGCCAACCTCGACGAGGACGGCATCATCCGCATTGGCGCCGAGGTCGGCCCTGGCGACATCCTGGTCGGCAAGGTCACGCCTAAGGGCGAGAGCGCTCTGACCGCCGAGGAGCGCCTGCTGCGCGCCATCTTCGGTGCCAAGGCCCACGACGTTCGCGACACCTCCCTTAAGATGCCTCACGGCGCTTACGGCCGCGTCATCGACGTCGTCCGCTTTAGCCGCGAGAACGGCGACGACCTGGCTCCCGGCGTCAACGAGCAGGTGCGCGTCTACGTCGCCCAGCGTCGTAAGATCCAGCAGGGCGATAAGATCGCCGGCCGCCACGGCAACAAGGGTGTTATCTGTAACGTTTTGCCGGTCGAGGACATGCCCTACATGGCTGACGGTACCCCGATCGACGTTATCCTCAACCCGCTGGGCGTTCCTTCGCGTATGAACGTCGGCCAGCTGCTCGAGTGCCACCTTGGCTGGGCTGCTGCGTGTGGTTGGGATACCGAGCAGGCCGACTCCGACAAGTACGTCCCCGGTCCGTTCTTCACCGCCACGCCCGTCTTCGACGGCGCCAAGGAGGACGAGATCGCCGAGGTCATCCGTCGTGCCAACAAGAATATGCTCAACAAGGCCACCGCTGCCTTTGGCGATCACATGCGCCCCGAGTTCGTCACCCAGCTTGACGAGCGCGGCAAGACCCGTCTGTTCGACGGCCGCACCGGCGAGGAGTTCCGCGAGCCCATTACCGTGGGTACGTCCTACATCCTCAAGCTCGGCCACATGGTCGACGACAAGATCCACGCTCGTTCGACTGGCCCTTACAGCTTGGTTACCCAGCAGCCTCTGGGCGGCAAGGCCCAGTTCGGCGGCCAGCGCTTCGGCGAGATGGAAGTTTGGGCACTGTACGCATACGGTGCTTCCAACGTCCTGCAGGAGATCCTGACCGTCAAGTCCGACGATACCGTGGGCCGCGTCAAGACCTACGAGTCCATCGTCAAGGGCGAGAATGTTCCGGTCCCGGGTATCCCCGAGTCCTTCAAGGTTCTCGTCAAGGAGATCCGCTCCCTCGCACTGGACATCGAGCCCATGCACGATGCCGACGAGGACGCCTCCGCCCCCGTGACCGCCGAGGAGACCTCTGCCCTCGACGACCTGGCTGCGCTCGCCGGCGTTGACGCCGACGTCGAGGCCGAGGATGCCGAGACCGCCGAGGCACCCGAGGCTGTCGCCGCCACGACCACTGATAAGGAGTAGTTGACTGTGGCAGATTTCGAAGCTACTGATTTTGACTCGGTAAAGATCTCCCTTGCCTCCGCCGACCAGATCCGTTCCTGGTCGCACGGTGAGGTCAAGAAGCCGGAGACCATCAATTACCGTACCCTCAAGCCCGAGAAGGACGGCCTGTTCTGCGAGAAGATCTTCGGTCCCGCCAAGGACTGGGAGTGCTCCTGCGGCAAGTACAAGGGCATCCGCTTTAAGGGCATCGTCTGCGAGCGCTGCGGCGTCGAGGTCACCTCGGCCAAGGTGCGTCGCGACCGCATGGGCCACATCGAGCTCGCCGCTCCCGTGTCCCACATCTGGTACTTCAAGAGCCCCACGAGCTTCCCGATGAGCCGTATGCTCGACATCAAGTCCAAGGACCTCGAGAAGGTTCTGTACTTTGCCAGCTACATCATCACCGAGGTTGACTATGAGGCCCGCGAGGCCGACGCCGACGACCTGCGCGAGGAGCTCGCCGCCGATCTGGAAGAGATCGATGCCGAGTGCGCCCGCCAGATCGAGTCCCTCAAGGAGCAGGGCGACCCCGAGAACTTTGACGAGTTCTCCGACGAGGAGCCGCTGACCCCCGAGGAGATCGCCTCTGGCATCGTCGACATCGAGGAAGAGTGCAAGGATGAGAAGCAGCTCCGCACGGATGCCTTCAACGCCTTCATGAAGCTCACCGAGCGCGACCTCATCTCCGATGAGCCGCTGTTCCGCGAGATGACCCGTTACTACTCCATGTACTTCAAGGGTGGCATGGGTGCTGAGGCCGTCCGCGACCTGCTCGCTGCCATCGACCTCCCCTCCGAGGCCGAGAAGCTCAAGGCCATCATCGCCGACGAGGATTCCCAGAAGCAGAAGCGCGAGAAGGCCGTCAAGCGCCTTGAGGTCGTTGACGCCTTCCTGAAGGGCGGCAACAGCCCCGCGAACATGATCCTGGACGTCATCCCGGTCATTCCGCCCGATCTGCGCCCGATGGTCCAGCTCGACGGCGGCCGTTTCGCCGCGTCCGACCTCAACGACCTGTACCGTCGCGTGATCAACCGTAACAACCGACTCAAGCGCCTGCTCGACCTGGACGCCCCTGCGATCATCGTGAACAACGAGAAGCGCATGCTCCAGGAGTCCGTGGACGCCCTGTTCGACAACGGCCGTCGTGGTCGCCCGGTCTCTGGCCGTGGCGGTCGCCCGCTCAAGTCGCTCGCCGAGGCCCTCAAGGGCAAGCAGGGTCGTTTCCGTCAGAACCTGCTGGGTAAGCGTGTCGACTACTCCGGCCGTTCGGTAATCGTTACCGACCCCAAGCTGCTGCTGCACCAGTGCGGTCTGCCCAAGACCATGGCGCTGGAGCTCTTCAAGCCCTTCGTCATGAAGCGCCTGGTCGAGCTCGGCAAGGTCGAGAACATCAAGGGCGCCAAGCGCGCCATCGACCGCGGTGCCACCTTTGTGTGGGACATCCTCGAAGAGGTCATCGACGGCCGCGTCGTGCTGCTCAACCGCGCACCGACCCTGCACCGTCTGTCCATCCAGGCCTTTGAGCCGGTGCTGGTCGAGGGCAAGGCTATCCACCTGCACCCGCTGGTCTGCTCGCCCTTCAACGCCGACTTCGACGGCGACCAGATGTCTGTCCACGTGCCGCTGTCCAGCCAGGCTCAGGCCGAGGCCCGCGTGCTCATGCTCTCTGCGAACAACCTGCGCTCGCCGGCATCCGGCAAGCCGGTCAACATCCCCTCGCAGGACATGATCATCGGTGTGTACTACCTGACCCAGGTCCGCGACGGTCTGCCGGGCGAGAACCACGTGTTCGCCAGCTTCGACGACGCGCTGCACGCCTATGACTGCCGCTCCGAGGTCGACATGCAGGCCAAGATTCAGGTCCGCGTGTCCGCTGCCGACGCCAATGTCATCAACGAGGACGGCACCCGTATCTTCCGCGTCAAGAACGGCAAGAACGAGTTCGTCGACTACGACGTCACCGGCAACAAGACCGCGCGTTTCGAGACCTCCATCGGCCGCATCATCTTCAACCGCCAGTGCCTGCCCGAAGACTACGAGTTCATGAACTACAAGATGGTCAAGGGCGATGTGGCCAAGCTGGTTGCGGACTGCTGCGATCGTTACCCCGAGGCCAAGGTCGGTCCGATCCTCGACGCCATCAAGTACTCCGGCTTCCACTACGCTACCCGCGCCGGCCTCACCATCTCGGTGTGGGACGCTCTCATCCCTGCCGAGAAGCAGGAGCTGCTCGATCGCGCCCAGGCCAACGTCGACCAGATCAACGAGTACTTCGAGGAGGGCTTCATCAACGAGACGGAGCGCCACATCGAAGTCGTTAACGAGTGGACCGCTTGTACCGATAAGGTTGCAGCGCTCATGCTCGACTTGTTCGACGAGGAGAACCCGCTCTACATGATGGCCGACTCCGGCGCCCGTGGTTCTAAGACCCAGCTGCGTCAGCTCGGCGGCATGCGTGGCCTGATGGCAGACATGTCCGGCGAGACGATCGACCTTCCCATTAAGGCGAACTTCCGCGAGGGCCTGCTGCCGCTCGAGTACTTCATTTCGACCTACGGCGCCCGTAAGGGCCTGGTCGATACCGCATCCCACACCTCGGACTCTGGTTACCTGACCCGTCGTCTGGTCGACGTGGCCCAGGACGTCATCGTCCGCGAGGAGGACTGCGGTACGCACGAGGGCGTCACCTACAACCTCATCATCCCCGGCACCACCGACCTCAACACCGACCTCGTCGGCCGTTGCTTCATTGAGGACGTCGTGGCTCCCGATGGCACCGTGCTCTTTGAGCAGGACGGCTACATCGAGAAGGTCGCTGACATCCAGAAGATGGTCGATGCCGGCCTTAAGAAGGTCAAGCTTCGCGCGCTGCTCACCTGCCGCTCCAAGTACGGCGTGTGCCAGAAGTGCTACGGCTGGGATCTTTCCACCCGTCGTCCGGTCGCCATCGGTACCGCGGTCGGCATTATTGCCGCCCAGTCCATCGGCGAGCCCGGTACGCAGCTTACGATGCGTACCATTCACTCCGGCGGCGTCGCTGGCGTCGACGATATTACGCAGGGTCTGCCTACGGTCAGCCGTATGTTCGATATCGTCGGCAACGTCAACGAGAAGATCCTGGGTCGCGAGGCCGAGCTGGCTCCGTACTCCGGCCACCTCTCGATTAAGCCCGAGAAGTCCGAGTATGTGCTGACGCTCACCGACTCCGAGGATCACACCCGTGTCCTCGACGAGCGTCGCGTCCCCGCTTCGGTGCGCTTCATGCCCGAGATCGAGGACGGCTGCGAGGTTCGCGCCGGCGACCAGATCACCAAGGGCTTCGTTAACTTCCGCAACCTGCGCAAGCTGACCGACATCGAGTCGACGATGCACACCTTCGTCGAGAGCGTCAAGGACGTCTACACCAGCCAAGGCGTCGACCTGAACGACAAGCACATCGAGGTGCTCGCACGTCAGATGCTGCGTCGCGTTCAGATCACCAACCCCGGCGACTCCAAGTACCTGCTTGGTCAGTACGTCGACCGCTACGAGTTCGCCGACGAGGTTGAGCGCGTTGCCCGTCTGGGCGGTCAGGCTCCCGTGGCCGAGCCCGTCATCCTGGGTACGCTCAAGGTCGCGTCCAACATCGACTCCTGGCTGTCGAGCGCTTCGTTCATCCGTACCGCCGGTGTCCTTACCGAGGCTGCCATCGAGGGCAAGGTCGACCACCTGCTCGACCTTAAGTCCAACGTCATCGTCGGTAAGAAGATCCCTGCCGGTACCGGCCTCAGGCCGTACGCCAACGCCAAGCTGACTTATCGCACGGCCGACGGCTACGTGGACATCGACGGTCCGGCTTCGCCCAACGCCAAGTCGCTGCCCGAGTGGGCTCCTGTGGAGCTCAAGGACCTGGACGAGCAGCTCCCGCAGCAGCTCGACTGGGCCGGCTACGACGAGTTCGGTGGTGCTGACGGTTCGTTCACCCGCAACGGCCACACCATCTCCGCCGAGAAGGCTCGTCTGTACCTGTTTGACGATCTGGGCGTGTCGCAGCGCTGGACCAACAAGTTCAGCGAGGTCGGTATCGAGACGGTCGGCGACCTGGTCGGCAAGTCCGAGGAGGATCTGCTGCGCATCGATGGCATCGGTGCCAAGGCGATCGAGGAGCTCCGTGACGGTCTGGAGGCCCACGACCTGCTCTACATCCTCGAGAACAACGACGATGTTGCCGACGAGGAAGACCTCTCGCAGCTGCTGCAGATGGTCTTTAGCCCCGACGGTCCGGACGACATCCTGCTGGGCACCTCCGCCACGCCGACGCATCACGCCGACGCCGACGAGGAGCTCCTGGGCGCCCCGATCGACGACAAGAAGGCTCCCGCCAACGGCGCGATCAACGAGGACATGGCGTCCCTCGACGAGCTGCTCAACCAGCTCGTGGACACCGACGACGCCGAAGAGGCCAAGGACAACGACGAGGAGTAATTAGTTCCGCCGTTCTAACGAACGGCGGCGACCTCCGTCGCTGCGCGGCCCCCAGAGCTACAATCTGTCATTCAAAAGGCAGGGCATGACCAAAAGGTCAATGCCCTGCCTTTTTCATGCCACCTTGTACGCTCTGGGGGCCGCTCGCTTGCGTATGCTCAACCTGTTGCGTTCCGTTGATCCCTTGCCAAAAAGGGACAGGTTTATTTTGGTCGGTTTTTCATGCTTGAATTTGAAACATTTCGCCCGACAAGAGCGTATCTATGGTGAGGGCCTCATCGAGAACCATTAATGTCACCGGGAGGTGATTATGGAAGAACAAGCTTTTAGACAGGCGGTCGAAGACCACCGGGATGTCGTGTTTCGGATCGCATTGACGTATCTGCGTGATCGCGCTGACGCCGACGATGTCGCTCAAGACGTCTTTCTTAAGTTGCTCAAAAGCGACGCGCAATTTGAAAACTGGGAGCATCTTCGTCGATGGCTTATCCGGGTCACGATCAATGAATGTAAATCTCTCTTTCGAAAGCCGTGGAGGCGCGTGGAGGATATTGAGAATCTGGCCGATTCGCTTTCGACGGCGCAGGAGGAGACCAAGGCGGTCCTGTCAGACGTTATGCGACTTCCGGAGCGATTCCGTATTCCTATCGTGCTCTATTACTATCTGGGCTTCTCGACTTCAGAAATTGCCGAGTTACTGCATGTGCCAGCCGCGACCGTTCGAACGCGTTTAGCTCGCGGCAGATCGAAGCTCAAGTTCATCCTAGAGGAGGGCGACCGTGAAATCCAACCAGATCAAGCAGGCCTTCGAGTCCGTCCAAGCCGATAGCGATCTTGCTGACCGTGTTCTTTATGCCGCTGCTGGCGAGCCGCTTCGCCGAAAGGGTCACGCGAAGCCTCTGTATGTTGCCGCAATCGGATGTCTTGCCGGAGTGCTGGCGACCGGAGGGGTCGCCTACGCTGTTGTCAATTCCAGTTATTTTGCCTCTGCCTGGGGAAACCATGGCAACGGAGAGTCCGTTACCTGGACAAATGGCGGCTCGTCGGGGACGAAATATACCTACACCAGAGAGTTTGGTGATGGTATCGCGCCCCAAAGCCTGGAGGGTGCAGCCCAGAAGGTCAATCTGTCCGTCGAGGGCAACGGCTATACGCTCGACATTCATGAGATGGCAATCGACGAGAACGGTTGCGGTGCTGTGACGTTTACATTGTCCAATCCGAATGGCGTTAACTACTACAAGCCGGCGGCAGAGCTTGGCGAACTTGTTCTCTATGGTGAAGAAGAAGAGGGCGTCAGTACACCCAGCATGAACTTCGGCGAGGAATGGGCTGATACACGCTGCACCATTGATAAAGACACATCAAGCGACACGGTCATTAACGGCACGATGTACTTTGCATCTTGGAATCGCGATCGAGATTTACGACATGCGGTCACCTGGAATATCAGTTGGACGGAGGGCAAAGGTGAGGATGCGAAGGTGTTCGAGGTATCGACGCCAGAGTTTAACGTCGGAGCGCACGTCGATACAAAAGAACTCCGCTCCGATGACTCGCCTCTCGAGATCAGTCCGTTTTCCATCCAGACGCACATCGATGATCTGGGCTATGAAGCAGTTGATCATAAACTGACCGTCACCTACAAGGATGGGTCAGAGCAGATTATCGAAGATGACGACGCAGGGGCGTACAATTTCTATGTTTCGATGGGACGCAATAGCGGAGAGAACATTTGGGTGCCAACGAAGTTGATTGATGTCGACCAAGTGGTTTCAGTAACGCTCGAAGGCACACGCTGCACTTCAACAGGGGGCGCCGAAACGTCGGAACCCTTTACCATCGTCTATTCGTAAGATTTGGGGCCGCTTTCTACTAGGGGAAGCGGCCTTCTTTGCGGTAAATGGGCGGTTAGACCGCACGATATTCGCCTGCATTCCTGAAGTATGCGGCAAAATCTTGATGGGTCGACCACACCGTATATGCTCAAGCGCTCTACCTGCGGGTTTATTATCGCAAAACCCCGGTGCGCTCGGCGGGTCCAGAATTTGCCGCATACTTCCGAAAGCGCCGCCGATTTCCATGCGACAGGTGAGAGCAGATCACCGTTGGAGCGCGACGTTTCCCCAGATAAAACCGACCAAAATAAACCTGTCCCTTTTTGGCAGGTAACGTTGCCCCGACGAGCACGTCGGATCCCCGGCCCGGGCGGCACAGGGGTTAAGTTTGTCGCGAGTTCCGCACGAGCCGGAGGCCACTTAATGTGGCCTCCGTGCGAGCCAGGACTGTAGAGCAGCAAACTTAACCCCTGTGCCGCCCGGCCCGGGGATCCGCCCCCGCGCACAGGAGGGGATTCCTTTTGTGTAGGCTTTGCGGAAATGTGCCAATTTTGGGATACGCCCGGCGGCGTGGTCTGTTGACGGCACAGCTAACGCCACGTATCCTATCGAACTGCGTGTTTCGTAGGGGGATGCTGACCCCTCGATTCAAGCCGTTGCACTTTACAGAAAGCTGGAATCATTCGAGAAGGAGTACGCTTTGCCTACTATTAACCAGCTGGTTCGCCAGGGCCGTCGTTCCGTGCCCAAGAAGTCCAAGAACGCTGCTCTGCAGCACAACTCCCAGAAGCGCGGCGTGTGCACCCGCGTCTTCACCACGAGCCCCAAGAAGCCGAACTCGGCTCTTCGCAAGGTTGCCCGTGTTCGCCTCGTCAACGGCATCGAAGTCACTGCTTACATCCCGGGTGAGGGCCACAACCTGCAGGAGCACTCCATCGTGCTCGTCCGCGGCGGTCGTGTCCGTGACCTCCCTGGTGTCCGTTATCACGTCATCCGTGGCGCCTACGACGCTGCTCCGGTCCAGAACCGTATGCAGGCCCGTTCCAAGTACGGTGCTAAGCGCCCCAAGGCTAAATAGGCCAGATAACGTTTTGATACTTTCGCCGTGTGCCGTCTAAGCGCCGCACGGTAGACACTTAAGGAGATTTCACATGCCGCGTCGTGCAGCAGCTAATCGTCGTGAGGTTCAGCCTGACGCCGTTTACAACAACCGCCTGGTGACTCAGCTCATCAACAAGGTCCTTCTTGATGGCAAGAAGGCCACCGCTGAGCGCATCGTTTACACCGCTTTCGAGATCGTTGCCGAGAAGTCCGAGGGTGGCGACGCTCTCGCTACCTTCAAGAAGGCTATGGACAACGTCAAGCCCACGCTCGAGGTTAAGCCCAAGCGTGTCGGTGGCGCTACCTATCAGGTCCCGATGGAGGTCAACTCCCGTCGTTCCACCGCTCTGGGTATCCGCTGGATCGTCAACTTCTCCCGCGCTCGCAAGGAGAAGACCATGGCCGAGCGTCTCGCCAACGAGATCCTCGACGCTTCCAACGGCCTGGGCGCTTCCGTCAAGAAGCGTGAGGACGTCTTCAAGATGGCCGAGGCCAACCGCGCGTTCTCTCACTATCGTTGGTAAGTTAAGGTAAGGAACTAACATGGCTAAGCCTAAGTACAAGCTTTCCGATACCCGTAACATCGGCATCATGGCCCACATCGATGCTGGTAAGACCACCACGACCGAGCGTATTCTTTACTACACCGGTAAGACCCACAAGATCGGTGAGGTCCATGAGGGCGCTGCCACCATGGACTGGATGGTTCAGGAGCAGGAGCGCGGCGTAACCATTACCTCCGCTGCTACCACCTGCTTCTGGAACAAGGACGGTAAGGACTACCGCATCCAGATCATCGACACCCCGGGCCACGTTGACTTCACCGCCGAGGTCGAGCGCTGCCTGCGCGTCCTTGATGGCGCTGTCGCCGTCTTCGACGCCGTTGCCGGCGTCCAGCCCCAGTCTGAGACCGTTTGGCGTCAGGCTTCTACCTTCAACGTCCCCCGCATCGCCTTCATCAACAAGTATGACCGCGTGGGCGCTGACTTCTTCAACGCTATCGAGACCATGAAGGATCGTCTCGACGCTAACGCCGTGGCCGCTCAGGTCCCGATGGGCGCCGAGGACAACTTCTGGGGCGTCATCGACCTGGTCACCATGACTGCATGGGACTTCAAGGCCGACGAGAAGGGCATGACCTACCCCGAGCCGATGGACGAGATCCCGGCTGAGTTTGCCGACATTGCTGCCACCAAGCGCGAGGAGCTCCTCGACGCTGCTGCCAGCTTTGACGACGAGCTCATGGAGAAGATCCTCATGGAGGAGGACTTCACCGTCGAGGAGCTCAAGGCTGCTCTGCGCAAGGGTGTTCTGGCCAACGAGCTCAACCTCGTCTTCGTGGGTTCCGCCTACAAGAACAAGGGCGTTCAGGAGCTGCTCGACGCTGTCGTCGACTACCTGCCCAGCCCGCTCGACGTCAAGGCCGTCACCGGTACCGATCCGGACACCGGCGAGGAGATCGAGCGTCATCCTGACTTCGACGAGCCCTTCTCCGGCCTGGTCTTCAAGATCATGACCGACCCGTTCGTCGGTAAGCTCACCTACGTCCGCGTTTACTCCGGTCGTGCCGAGTCCGGCTCCTACGTGATCAACGCTTCCAACGGTCAGCGCGAGCGCCTCGGCCGCATCCTCGAGATGAACGCCGCCGAGCGTATCGACCGTGACGATGCTGCCGCCGGCGACATCGTCGCTTGCGTCGGCTTCAAGAACTCCACCACCGGTGACACCCTGTGCACCGAGGGCAAGGAGATCGTCCTCGAGAAGATCGAGTTTGCCAAGCCCGTTATCGACGTTGCCATCGAGCCCAAGACCAAGGCCGAGCAGGACAAGATGTCCCTGGCTCTGACCAAGCTCGCCGAGGAGGACCCGACATTTACGGTGTCCACCAACCACGAGACCGGCCAGACCATCATCGCCGGCATGGGCGAGCTGCACCTCGAGATCATCGTTGACCGTCTGCTCCGTGAGTTCAAGGTTGACGCTAACGTTGGTAAGCCCCAGGTTGCCTACCGCGAGACCGCTGGTCACGACGTCGAGAAGGCTGAGGGCAAGTTCGTCCGTCAGTCCGGCGGTCGCGGTCAGTACGGCCACGCCGTCATCAAGCTCGAGAAGATGGAGGAGGGCTTCGGCTACGAGTTCGTCAACGCTATCGTCGGCGGCGTCGTGCCCAAGGAGTACATCCCGTCCATCGACAAGGGCATCCAGGAGGCCCTGAACACCGGTGTTATCGCCGGCTTCCCGGTCCTCGACGTTAAGGTCACCCTGTTCGACGGTTCTTACCACGAGGTCGACTCCTCCGAGGCCGCGTTCAAGATCGCTGGTTCCATGGCCATCAAGGACGCCCTCAAGAAGTCCGATCCGCAGCTGCTCGAGCCGATCATGGCTGTCGAGGTCGAGACCCCCGAGCAGTACATGGGCGACGTTATGGGCAACCTCTCCGGTCGTCGCGGCAAGATCGAGGGCATGGAGGATCGCAAGAACACCAAGCTCATCCGTGCCAAGGTGCCGCTGGGCGAGATGTTCGGTTACGCTACCGACCTTCGCTCCCAGACCCAGGGCCGTGCATCCTACACGATGCAGTTCGACTCTTATGAGCCCGCGCCCAAGTCCATCGTGGACGAGGTCATGAGCAAGAACGCCTAAGTTCGAGCTCCCTGTTACGTAATCCGCGAGAACATCTCTCGCACTCTTTGGAGGTTTAAGTTGGCTACCCAGAAGATCCGCATTCGCCTCAAGGGCTATGATCACGAGGTCGTCGATCAGTCCGCGAAGCTCATCGTCGAGACCGCTCAGAAGACCGGCGCTCGCGTTTCCGGTCCTGTCCCCCTGCCCACCGAGCGCAACCTGTACACGGTTATCCGCTCGCCGCACGTGAACAAGGACTCCCGTGAGCAGTTCGAGATGCGCACCCACAAGCGCCTCATCGACATCCTTGACCCCACCTCGGGCACCGTTGATTCGCTCATGCGTCTCGACCTCCCCGCTGGCGTCGACATCGACATCAAGCTCTAAGCGATATCGCTCATAGCTTAAAGGGCCCCGCTACCGTTACGGTAGCGGGGCCCTTTTGTTTTGCATGATGGGTTTGGATCGCCGGGTAAGGCTGCCGAGCGGCTGGCTGTGGCGACCTACTCACTCAAGGGGCGCAATGACGCTTCCTCAAAATGGAAGGATCGCAAGCCGTCTTCTGTTTCGATGCACGCACGACCAAAGCCATCGACCGTTTTAAAGATGCCTCGCGCCAGCTCGTCACCGGCAGGGGAGCGGGCGATAACGTGCTTTCCAATCCAATTGAGGTGAGCGACATATTCGCCGTGGACGGGCGCGAGCGGTCCGGTGTTTTCTTCCATGGCGTTGAGGCGTTCTGCCCAGGCATCTATAGCGTCTATAACTGCGTGATAGACCTCATCGAGGAGCATGTCGACAGCTGGAACGTTCTCGTTAAGGTCCGAGAGACCGATTGCCGGCAGGCCGCCATCGGGCACCTCTTGGGGCGCATAGTTCACATTGACACCAATGCCACAGACGGCGAAAGGTTTGCCTTCGTTATCGCGTGCGGCCTCGACCAGAATGCCGCCGAGTTTGCGTCCACGCGCGACCAGGTCGTTGGGCCATTTGAGGCCAATCTCGTTTGCAAGACCCTGTTTTTCGAGCGCCTCGAGCACCGCTAGGCCGCTGACGGCAGCAAGACCAGAGTACTTCGCAGGATTAACGCATGGACGCAGGACAATCGAAAGCAATAGGTTGCCGGCGGTTGAATCCCACTTGTGGCCGCGCCGGCCGCGTCCTGCTGTCTGAGCCCGGGCGGCAAGTCCTGTGCCGTGCGGCGCTCCCTGTTTTCCTGCTTCGAGCAGGTCATCGTTGGTCGATCCGGTTACGTCGACTATCGTTAATTTGGCATCCATAACGGCTGCTACCTCCTTAATGAATAAGTGAATAACGCAATGGTGTCGAGAGATAGACACAATGTGAAGCCTTTGTCGCATTTGGACAATTTAATGTTAACACGTCAACAAAGACTGAAATGCGTTATCCTCTCTTGGTCGATGTAAACACGTCAACAACTCAA
Source organism: uncultured Collinsella sp. (assembly GCA_900544095.1). Classification (GTDB taxonomy): domain Bacteria; phylum Actinomycetota; class Coriobacteriia; order Coriobacteriales; family Coriobacteriaceae; genus Collinsella. The sequence continues at coordinate 584,342 of UQTV01000001.1, read as the reverse complement.
AGGAGGTTAGTGATGGGTTTCACGATTCTTGGAACAGGTTCGGCACTTCCTGAGCGCAGTGTTTCCAATGACGAGCTGTCTGAGTTCCTCGATACCTCGGATGAGTGGATTTTTACTCGCACAGGTATCAAGAGCCGCCACGTCTGCACCACCGAGTCACTTGACGACCTTGCAGTAGCGGCGAGCGAGCGGGCACTCCAGGTGTCCGGAATCGACGCGAGCCAGCTGGATCTGATCGTCTGCTCGACGACGACGGGTGACCACCTTGTTCCCGCCGAGGCGTGTGCCGTTGCTGAGCGACTGGGCGCGACGTGCCCTGCCTTCGATGTCTCGGCGGCTTGTGCCGGCTTCGTATTTGCGCTCGATGTCGCCGAGGGCTATATCGCCCGCGGCCGTGCCGAGCGCGTGCTTGTCGTTGCTGCCGAGCAGATGACGCGCGCGCTCGACTGGACCGACCGTGCCACCTGCGTGCTCTTTGGCGACGGCGCGGGCGCTGCAGTGATAGGGGCTGGGGGAGACAACCCCCTTGCCGTTGAGCTTTCGACGGCGCCCGACGTCGAGACGTTGCGCGTTCCCGGTCTGGTCGGTACCTCGCCGTTTAAGGCCTCCGCAGATAGCGAGAGCGTGCTGTCCATGAATGGCCGCCGCGTGTTCAAGTTCGGCGTCAACGCCATCTGCGACACGGTCCATAAGCTTGCGAGCGATGCGGGCATTTCGGTCGAAGATATCGATCATTTTGTATTCCATCAGGCTAACGAACGAATCCTGAGTCAGGCGGTCAAACGCCTCGGTGTGCCAGACGAGCGCGTGGTTCGAACGCTGCGCGAGACCGGCAACATTTCGAGCGCCTGCATTCCCTATGCGCTTGACCGGCTGGCACGCACCGACGCACTGAATGCGGGCGACACCATCGCCCTCGTTGGATTTGGCGCCGGCCTGGATATAGGTGGCTATCTGCTTCGTTGGAAGTAGTCGCACATAGGAAATAAAAACGCCCCTAGGGCACAAACAAAGGAGAACTACCATGGCAGATCAGAAGACCTTTGAGCGCGTTTGCGACGTTATCCGCGAGACCGCTGGCCTTGACGACGTCGAGATGAAGCCCGAGTCCACGCTCGAGGAGATTGGTCTCGACAGTCTGGGCACCGTGGAGATCCTCGTCGCCGTCGAGGACGAGTTTGGCATCCAGCTCGATACCGAGGAGAACCCCAAGACGGTCGGCGAGTTCGCCGATACGGTCGAGGCGGCATTGGAGAAGTAGAGATGCTCAAGACTCCTCTCTGCGATCTGCTCGGCATCGAAAAGCCCGTGTTCCAGGGCGGTATGGCCTGGATTGCCGACGCCTCGTTGGCGTCCGCAGTGTCCGAGGCGGGCGGCTTAGGGATAATCGCGGCCATGAATGCTGACGCAAACTGGTTGCGCGATCAGATTCACGAGCTGCGCACCAAGACGGATAAGCCCTTTGGCGTCAACGTCATGCTTATGAGCCCGTTTGCCGACGAGGTCGCACAGGTTGTGATCGATGAGCAAGTGCCGGTCGTCGTGACGGGTGCCGGCAATCCCACCAAGTACATGAAGGCGTGGAACGACGCCGGCATCAAGGTCATCCCGGTTGTTGCCTCGGTGGCGCTGGCGCGTCTCGTGGCGCGTCGCGGGGCCACCGCCGTGGTTGCCGAAGGCACCGAATCGGGTGGGCATATTGGCGAGACCTCGACGATGGCGCTCGTTCCGCAGGTTGTCGACGCGGTCGATATCCCCGTTGTGGCAGCCGGCGGTATCGCGGATGGCCGCGGGGTGGCGGCCGCCTTTATGCTGGGCGCCGCCGGCGTCCAGGTGGGAACACGCTTTCTGGTCGCAAACGAGTGCACCGTATCCGAACAGTACAAAGAGCTGGTGCTCAAGGCAGGCGACACGTCGACGCGCGCGACTGGGCGTTCGACGGGACATCCGGTGCGTGCGCTCAAGAGCCCCTTCACCAATGCCTACGCCAAAAGTGAGGCGGCGGGCGCAAGTGCCGAGGAGCTTGGGGCCATGGGCACGGGTGCTCTTCGCAAGGCCGCAAAGGACGGTAATTACGAAGAGGGTTCGTATCTGTGCGGACAGATTGCCGGCATGGTCAACGAGCGCCAGAGTGCGTGCGAAATCGTTGACGACCTGGTCGATGGCGCCGAACACGTCCTGAAGGGTGCGTGCGCATGGGTAGCGTAGCGTTTCTGTTCGCCGGCCAGGGTGCCCAGCACCCCGCGATGGGTGTCGACCTGATCGAAGCATCGCCGGCGGCTGCCGAGGTGTTCGCGATCGCCGACGAGGTGCGTCCGGGAACCAGTGAGCAGTGCCGGAGCGCCTCCAAGGAGGAGCTCTCGCAGACCGAGAACACGCAGCCGTGCGTGTTCGTTCACGACCTGGCAGCGGCTATCGCCCTGCGTGAGCGCGGCGTGGTGCCTGCCGCCTGTGCGGGATTCTCGCTGGGCGAGGTCGCCGCGCTCACCTTTGCGGGGGCATTCGATACACGAGCGGGTTTTGAGCTCGTGTGTGAGCGCGCGGCATTGATGGCCACGGCGGCTGAGCGTCACCCCGGCGGCATGCGCGCCGTCATCAAGCTCGATGCAGCGCAAGTCGAGGGCCTGGCAAAACAGGCCGGCGAGAACTGCTGGCCGGTCAACTACAACAGTCCGCAGCAGACGGTTGTGGCCGGAGCGCCCGATGCGTTGCAGAACCTCGACGCCCTGGTAAAAGAGGCTGGCGGTCGCGCCATGAAGGTCGCGGTGTCGGGTGCATTCCATAGCCCCTATATGGCCGAGGCGACTGAGGGGCTGGCGACGTATATCCAAGCCGGGCACGCCCCGTCCCCTTTGCTGATTCCGGTCATGGCAAATATGACGGCGGCGCCCTATCCGGCCGACCCGCAGGCGGCATCGGAGGTGCTGGCCAACCAGGTGAGTCATGCCGTGCGCTGGGTCGACGCGCTGCATGCTCTGCAGGATCAAGGCATCGACACGTTTATTGAGGTCGGCCCCGGCAAAACGCTGTCGGGCCTGGTCAAGCGTACGCTGAGCGACGTTCGCGTGTATTCGTGCGAAACGGCCGAGCAGGTCGCGGCTATTGCCGACGAGCTCGCATAGTTCACAGGGCTGTAACCCGAAAGGAATGACATGGGCAACTTGAACAACGGCGCGCTCGAGCGCGACGGATCGCGCCGCGTGGCGCTGGTCACGGGCGGCTCACGCGGCATCGGTCGCGCTTGTGCCGTGGGCCTGGCGGAGGATGGCTACGATATCGCCGTCGTTTATGCCGGCAGCGTCGATGCGGCGCGCAAGGCGTGCGAGGCCTGCGAGGCGGCTGGCGCCACGGCGCGCGCATATCAATGTGACGTGGCCGATCCCGCCGCCGTCAACACGTGCGTGGAGACGGTCCTCAACGACTTTGGCTCCATTTGGTCGCTCGTCAACAACGCCGGCATCACGCGCGACGGCCTGCTCATGCGTATGGGCGACGATGCCTTCGACCGCGTGCTCGATGTCAATCTCAAGGGCACGTTCAATACGACGCGCGCGCTCACCAAGACCTTTATGCGCCAGCGCGGCGGTTGCGTCATCAACATGAGCTCGGTTGTGGGCCTGATGGGCAATGCCGGGCAGGCCAACTACGCTGCCTCCAAGGCGGGCGTGATAGGGCTTACCAAGGCGGTGGCGCGCGAGCTTGCGCCCCGCGGCGTACGAGTGAACGCGGTCGCCCCCGGGTTTGTCGAGACTGATATGACGGCAAAGCTTTCGGAGAAGGTGCGTGCGGCAACCGAGGAGCAGATTCCCCTGAAGCGCATGGCGCGTCCCGAGGAAGTGGCCGGCGTGGTGCGCTTTCTGGCGAGCGATGCGGCGGCCTACATTACGGGCGAGGTCGTGCGCGTCGACGGCGGAATGGCGATGTAGAAACCAGGGCCGAACAACGGCTTGGATGAGGAGACCAAGATGGAACAGAGAGTTGCAATCACCGGCATCGGTGCCGTATCGCCGCTCGGCAACACGGCGCTTGCCACTTGGGCGGCAATGTGTGCCGGCACGTGCGGTATCGGTCCGATTACGCACTTCGATACGGATGCGTTTGCTGTCAAGGTGGCGGCCGAGGTCAAGGGCTTTGACGGCAACGAGTACTTTGGTAAGCACGATGCCAAGCACCTCGACCCCTGCGTTCAGTTTGCACTGGCGGCGTCGGACGAGGCCATGCACGATGCGGGCCTTGATGTCGAAGATGCCATCGATCGCGAGCGCCTGGGCGTCTACGTGGGTTCAGGCGTGGGCGGCATGCAGACACTCGTCGACAACGTCCACACGATTGCCGATCGAGGGCCTCGCCGTGCATCACCCTATATGATTGCGATGATGATCCCCAACATGGCTTCGGGCAACATCGCGATTCGCCATAAGGCAAAGGGCCCGACCCTACCCGTCGTGACTGCCTGCGCGACTTCTGCCCATGCGGTGGGTGAGGCGTTCCGCGCCATCAAGCACGGCTATGCCGACGCGATCCTCGCGGGCGGCGCCGAGGCCGCAATTATCCCCGATGCCGTTGCGGGCTTTACGTCCTGCCGCGCATTGACCACCAACCCCGATCCCGCGACGGCCTGCCGTCCGTTCGATGCAGACCGCGACGGCTTTGTGATGGGCGAGGGCGCCTGCGTGCTCGTGCTCGAGAGCATGGAACATGCGCAGGCGCGCGGTGCGCACATTTACGCCGAGGTCGTGGGCTACGGCAACACCGATGATGCCTATCACATCACGAGCCCCGATCCCGAGGCTGCCGGCATTGCCCGTGCGATATCGCTGGCGGTGGCCGAGGGCGACGTTAAGCCTTCCGAGGGCCTCTACATCAATGCCCACGGCACATCGACCAAGCTCAACGATTCGTCCGAGACGGCGGGCATTAAGCGTGCGCTCGGCGAGGACGCGGCGCGCGCCGCGCACGTCTCGTCGACTAAGTCGATGACCGGCCACATGATCGGTGCCACGGGTGCCATCGAGGTCATGGCCTGCGCCATGGCGCTCGAGCAGGGCGTGGTGCCGCCGACCATTAACTACCACACACCCGATCCCGCCTGCGATCTTGACTACACGCCCAATCGCGCGGTTCGCGCCGACCTTACCTGGGCGCTTTCGACCAACCTGGGCTTTGGCGGGCACAATGCCGCCATCGCGCTGCGTAGATATACGAGGAGCTAGAGCATGGATTCCAAAAGACTTGCCGAGATAGCCGATGTTATGGAGGACCGCGGCCTCACGCGCGTACGCGTTGAGGAGCCCGATGGCACCGCGGTCGAACTCGAGCGCGCGAGCGCCGCGCAGCCGGTTGCCGTGCCCATGCCCATGCCGGGTGCCGTGACTGCTCCGGCGGTGGCTCCTGTCGCCATGCCTGCCGCCGCACCGGAGCCCGCCGCGCAGGCGCCTGCCGCCGCACCGGAGCCCAAGGGCACCGAGGTGACCGCTCCCATGGTCGGCGTTTTCTATGCTGCCCCGGCGCCGGGCGACGAGCCGTTTGTGCACGTGGGCTCCAAGGTCAAGGCCGGTGAGACCCTCTGCATCATCGAGGCCATGAAGGTTCTCAACGAGGTGACGGCAGAGGCGGATGGCGAGGTGCTCGAGATCTGCGTGGCCGACGGCGACCTCGTGGAGTTTGGCAGCTGCCTCATGAGGATCGGATAGGTGATATCCATGAACAAAGAGGAGCTCAAGAAGCTATTGCCGCATCGCGATCCGATGCTTTTGCTCGACGAAGCCGAGCTGGTGGGCGACGAGGCCCACGGCAAGATCACGATTACGGGCGACGAGTACTTTTTGCAGGGGCATTTTCCGGGAAACCCGGTCGTCCCCGGCGTGATTCAGTGCGAGATGCTCGCCCAGAACTGCTGCGTGCTGCTGATGGGCGATGAGGAGGCGCGCGGCGCGACGCCGTTCTACACGAGTCTGGACAAGGTGCGCTTTAAGCGTCCGGTGCGCCCGGGCGACACGGTGGATCTGGTGTGCTCCATCACGCGTGCGCGCGGGCCGTTCCGCTTTGCGACGGGTACTGCGAGCGTCAACGGTGAGGTTTGCTGCCGCGCCGATATGTCTTTTGCACTCATGCACGAAAGTTAAGGAAGGCTTCATGTTCGACAAAGTGCTCATCGCCAACCGCGGCGAAGTCGCGGTCCGTGTTATCCGCGCGTGCCGCGATATGGGCATCAAGACCGTCGCCGTTTATTCCACGGCCGATGCGGACGCGCTGCACGTGCAGCTTGCCGACGAGGCGTATTGCATCGGCGGCCCGCGTCTTGCCGAGAGCTACCTCAACGACGATGCCGTGCTCACCTGTGCCGTGAAGTCGGGGGCAAAGGCGATCCATCCTGGCTACGGTTTCTTTTCCGAGAAGGCGAGCTTCGTGCGCGACTGCGACAAGTATGGTCTAGCGTTTGTCGGTCCCTCGGCCGAGGTCATCGACAGCATGGGCGACAAGGATGCCGCACGCCGAACGGCTGCCGCGGCGGGCGTACCCATCGTGCCGGGCTGCGATTTGCTCAAAAGTCCCGAGGAGGCGACGGCCGAGGCCGAGCGCATTGGCTGCCCCGTGCTCATCAAGGCGCGTGCAGGTGGCGGCGGTCGCGGCATTCGCAAGGTCGAGTGCGTGGAAGACGCGGCAAAGGCGTTCATCGAGGCGCGTGCCGAGGGCGAGGCCGTTTTTGGCGACGGCGAGTGCTACATGGAGAAGTTCGTCGCGCCGGCCCACCACGTTGAGGTGCAGATTATGGCCGATAAGCAGGGCCATGTGTTTTCGCTCGGCGAGCGCGAGTGCTCGGTGCAGCGTCGCAACCAAAAGCTGATCGAGGAGAGCCCCGCGCCGTGCCTCGACGGACACGACGACATTCGTGCTCGCATGCACAAGGCGGCGCGTGACCTGGCTCGTGCCGTCGGCTACGAAGGAGCCGGTACCATCGAGTTCCTGTATTCGGACGACGGCAATTTCTACTTTATGGAAATGAACACGCGCTTGCAGGTGGAGCATCCGGTTACGGAGTTTGTGACCGATACCGACTTGGTCAAGTGGCAGCTGCGCGTGGCGGCCGGCCAGCCTTTGCCCTTTGAGCAGGAGGACATGCCGGTCCGCAACCACGCCATGGAGTGCCGCATCAATGCCGAAACGCCGGACTTTCTGCCGTCATGCGGAACGGTCACCGCGTTGCGTGTGCCGGGTGGTCCGCGCGTGCGCTGGGATTCCGCCATGTTTACCGGTGCGAAAGTTCCGCCGTACTACGACTCCATGCTTGGCAAGCTCATCGTGTGTGCGCCCACGCGTGACGGCGCCATTCGCAAGATGCGCTCGGCCCTGGGCGAGCTCGTGATTGAGGGCGTGAGCGAAAACAGCGAACTGCAGCTCGACGTGCTGGCAAACGATGAGTTCTTGTCGGGCATGTACCACACCGATCTGATGGGGCATCTCTATGCTGATGAATAGAAAAGCGAAGACGGTCAATGTCCTCGAGGGGCCGATGACCGAGTCGTGCGCCGAGTTTCCCGCGCGCCACGTGTTTATCAAGTGCCCGGGGTGCCGCCGTGTGATCGATGAGGCGCGCCTGCACGACAACCTTGAGGTCTGCCCTCGTTGCGGCAAGCATTTTCGCGTGAGCGGGCGCGACCGTATGCGCATGACGGTTGACGAGGGCACGTTTGAGGAATGGGATGCCAATCTGGCGTCGGAGGACTTCCTCTCGTTTCCCGGTTATGCAGACAAGCTCAAGGGCGCGGTCGAGCGTTCGGGCGAGCGCGATGCCGTTGTGTGCGGCAGGGGTAAAATCTGCGGCTGCGATACGGCGCTCTTCTTTATGGATGCCAACTTTATGATGGGCTCGATGGGCTCCGTGGTGGGCGAGAAGATCTGCCGCACATTTGAGCATGCGATCGAGCTGGGATTGCCAGTTGTCGGCTTTACCGTTTCGGGTGGTGCGCGCATGCAAGAGGGCGTGACATCGCTTATGCAGATGGCCAAGATTTCTGCGGCGGTTAGGCGCCACAGCGAGGCGGGCGGCCTGTATATCACGGTGCTCACCGACCCCACGACTGGCGGCGTGACCGCGAGCTTTGCCATGGAGGGCGACATTATCCTGGCCGAGCCCGATGCCCTGACGGCATTTGCCGGCCCGCGCGTGATCGAGCAGAACATGCACAAGCGCCTGCCCAAGGGATTCCAGCGCTCCGAGTTTTTGCTGGAGCACGGCTTTTGCGATGCCGTTGTTCCGCGTGGCGAGATTGCGCTCACGGTAGGCGAGCTGTTGGCGCTGCACGAAGGGCACGCGCCCGGCCTGGGGGCACCGCATGAAATCGTGCATACGGGTCGCCGCGGCAAAAAGCTGGGACACTTGTTTAAGCGCTCGGCGGCACCAAAAACCGCGCTCGAGATTGTCAAGCAGACCCGCTCGGCAGATCGCGCCACGGCGGGTGAGATGATCTCGCTGGGCCTCGACGGATTCGTTGAGCTGCACGGCGACCGTTACTTTGGCGACGACGCCGCTGTGTTGGCTGGCATTGGCTGGAAAGACGGACGCCCCGTAACGGTTATAGCCATCGAGCGCGGCACCACGACCAAAGAGCGTATCCGCCGCAACTTTGGCATGGCGCATCCCGAGGGCTACCGCAAGGCGCGTCGCCTTATGCGTCAGGCCGAAAAGTTTGGTCGACCGGTTCTGTGCCTGGTCGATACTTCGGGCGCGTTTTGCGGCATCGGTGCCGAGGAGCGCGGCCAGGGCGAGGCGATTGCCCAGAATCTCATGGAGATGAGCGGCCTTAAGACGCCGATTGTCTCGGTGGTGACAGGCGAGGGCGGCTCTGGTGGCGCGCTGGCGCTATCCGTGGCCGACCGCATCCTGATGCTCTCGAGCTCGGCCTATTCGGTCGTGAGTCCCGAGGCCTGCGCGTCGATCCTGTGGAAGGATACGGAGCGTGCGGATGAGGCCGCCGAGGCGCTGAAGCTCACGGCCCCCGATCTGCTGGCGCTCGGCATCATCGACGGCATTGTCGACGATAGGGGCCTGTCGCATGAGGAGATCGCCGGTGCCGTCATGTCTTCGGCATTTGATGCCTTCGATACGCTTGGGCAGCTCGACGACGCCACCCTCACAAACCTCCGCTATGAAAAGTACCGCACAATCGGTCAGTACCGCACGATGTGACAAAGGGGCAGCCCGCATGTCACATTGGGAAAGGCGTTCCATGTCGCAAGTTTCTAACACCTCGTTTACAACGACGGTTTCATCAAACGCCACGGCCGTGGTGGACTATCTGTCCAAAAGCATGATGTCGGCGCTGCCGTTTATTGTCTGCGCAGCGTTGTTCCGCACCGTCGCCGTCATTATGGGCGAAGGCATGCTGGGCCTGTGGTCTGCCGATTCCGAAATCTATCGCCTGTTCTACAGTTGGCTTTATAACGCCGGCTACTACTTTTTGCCCATTTATCTTGGTTGGGCGGCCGCCCGCCAGCTCGGTTGCTCGGAGCAGCTGGGCATGATGCTGGGCGGCGTATTGATTGCGCCCGATCTGCTTAAGCTCGTCGATGCCGCATCGACGGCGGGGGCATCGATGACTTCCGTGTATGGTCTGCTTCCCGCGCCGGTCAACGATTACACGACGACTGTTATTCCGGTCCTCATCTCGGTGCCCGTGCTATGGCGAGTGGAGTGTTTCTTTCATCGAGTTATCCCTAAGGCCGTGGCATTTTCGTTCGATCCGTTTGCAACCATGCTCGTCATGGTTCCGGTTTCGCTGTGTATTACAGCGCCGGCGGGCAGCTATCTGGGCATGCTGTTGGGCCAGCTTATGTTTATGCTTGGCAATTCCGGTGGCATCGTGTCGCTGCTCACGCTCATGGGGCTTGCCGCGGGTTGGGAGTTTCTTAAGATCGCGGGTATCAGCAACGTTGTCCTATCGCTTGCGTACGCGCAGTTTATGAGTGTGGGAACGGATTCGTGCATCCTGATTGCCGCGACGATGGCGACGTTCGCCGTTTGGGGCATGCCTTTTGGCGCGTCGCTTCGCGTTGCGGATAAGGACGAGAAGGCGCTCATGCTGGGCTATTCAATCTCGGGTGTTCTTGGCGGCGTAAGCGAGCCGGCGCTGTACGGTTGCGGCTTTAAATATGGCAGGTGTCTGACGTGCATGGCCATTGGCGGCGCCGTCGGAGGCCTTGTTGCGGCCGTGGGCCACGTTACGGCCTATACCATCGGCATGACGAATGTCCTCATGGTCATTGGCTTTGCCACGGGTGGCATCTCGAACCTGCTGTGGTGCTGTGCTGCCGGCGGTGTGGCATTTGCGGTGTCTGCGGCGCTGAGCTACTGCTTTGGCGTGGTGCCGGCGAAGGGGCAGACGACGGGGGACGGAGCTGATTCACCCGAAACTTCGAAGAGCGTGGCCGAAGCAAGCGCATAAACCCGTGCGACAAAGGGCGATTTCTTTGTCATGTTCCAAGGTCGTGGCCCGTGTGGGTTGCGGCCTTTTTGTATCTGTGGGGCAAAGTGGCTACACTACAATCCGTTTGAGCAATAGATATATAGGTAGTACCGTGGGGGCGGATATAGATGGTTGAGTGGATTGTTCGTCGTGCGCAGGGCGACCGTGCGCGCGTGGGCACGTTGACGGGCGTGGTGTGTATTCTCGCCAATGTTGCGCTTTGTGCTGCGAAGGGCGTAATTGGCGTGCTGTCGGGATCGGTTTCGATCGTGGCGGATGCCATGAACAACCTGTCCGATGCCAGCTCGAATATCGTGAGCGTGCTGGGCTTTAGGCTGGCGAGCAAGCCGGCCGACCCCGAGCATCCTTACGGACATGGCCGCTACGAGTATCTCTCGGGTCTGGTTGTGGCGGCGCTCGTGCTGCTTATTGGCATCGAACTGGTGAAGTCCTCGGTTGAGCGTATCGTCAACCCGGAACCTGTCGAGTTCTCGCTTGCCCTGGTGGCAGTTCTAGTGCTTTCGATGGTCGTAAAGCTGTGGATGGCGGCCCTCAACCAAAAGCTCGGTGACCGCATTGAGTCCGAGACGTTGCGTGCGACCGCTCAGGACTCAAAGAACGATGTTCTTGCTACGGGTGCTGTGCTGGCGTGCGCAATTGTTTCGCAGGTGACGCGCATCAATCTTGATGCTTGGGTCGGCCTTGCCGTTGGCGCCTATATCGGCTGGAGTGGTTTTGAGCTCATCCAGGATACGGTGAGCCCGCTTTTGGGCCAGGCGCCCGATCCTAAGCTGGTCAAGCACATTCGAGACAAGATCATGAGCTACCCCGGCGTTTTGGGCGTTCACGATTTGATGGTTCACGACTACGGCCCGGGCAGGAAGTTCGCAAGCGCTCACGCCGAGATGGCAGCCGAGGCCAGCCCGCTGGAAAGTCACGACACGCTCGATAACATCGAGCAGTCGTTTAGGGCCGAAGACGGCTTGATCGTCACGCTTCATTACGATCCCATCGTGACCGATGACCCAAAGGTGGCAAGCATGCGCTTGCGCATTAACGCCATGGCTCAGGAGATTGATAGCCGCCTTTCGATTCACGACTTGCGTTGCGTACCGGGCCCCACGCACACCAATGTGATCTTTGACTGCGTACGTCCCTCGGATTTGGCGTTGAGCGCCGAGGACCTAAGGCGCGCGTTGGCGAAACGTGTCGAATCCGAATATCCCAAGTCGATTGCCAAGATCACGATCGACGAAGACTACGTAGGGCATACCCACGAATAGGACTGCGCCAGTAAAGTAGGTTATACAGAAGGGGAGAGCATGAAGCGTCTATATCTACTCCGCCACGGTCAGACAGAATTCAACGTCAAAAAGCTCGTCCAGGGCCGCTGCGATTCTCCGTTGACCGACCTGGGCCGGAAACAAGCGGGAATGGCGGCCGCATGGCTCAAGGACCACGGCGTCGTTCCCGACAAAGTGGTCTCTTCGCCCTTAGGCCGAGCCATGGACACAGCTCAGCTCGTCGCATGCGAGCTCCTCGGCCCGGACACAGCAGTCGAGCCCTGCGAAGGCATCATCGAGCGCAGCTACGGTACCTTCGAAGAAGGCCCCCACGACGCCCTGCCCACCGATGTCTGGGACCCGGGCGAGGACCTGGTCCCCTTCGGAGGAGAAGGAAGCCGCGCACTGCAAGAACGCATGGTAGGTACCCTCACCAATCTCATGGGCGCCGAGGGCATCGAAACCCTCCTAGCAGTAAGCCACGGCAGCGCCAGCCGCCAATTCATCAAGGCTGCAGCCCCAGAGGGTTTCGAGCTCCCAGCAAAACTCCCCAATTGCGCCATCATGATCTTCGGTTTTGAAGAGGCAAAGCCACAAGCAGAAGGCGAGCCAATGCAATGCCAGTTCACCCTCCAGCAAATAGTGGACCCTCAACAAAGTAATTAGCTGAGCGAGCAGAGTTAAGCAGACATCAACGTGTCGTCTCCCGAGCTTGGCAGAGGGGCGGCGAAATATATTAAGTTTGTCGCGAGTTCCGCACGCAAAGGAAAGCACTTAATGTGCTTTCCGTCTTGCGCAGGACTGTAGAGCAGCAAACTTAATATATTTCGCTGCCCCTCTGCCAAGCCCAGGCGACTCCACGCACTTTACCTGCGTAAACAATGTGAGTGAAATATGAATCTCGATGGATACGCCCGCAGCCGTGTATACTAAACAGCTGTGTGTAACCAGGGGAGTATTCTGGCTGGACAAAATGCCTGCTTAATAGGGTTGTCAGGTAGTCCGGACGCAATACAAGACTGGGGAGCACGTCGTGTAAGTAGTGGTCCTCTAGGGGCGTACGCTCGGTGGTGTACGCATTGTCCCAAGACCACGCGAGAGTTGGGATCATATCTTGATCAGCATGATTCTCGGCCGCAAGATTGGCATGACCCAGGTTTGGGACGAGGACGACAACGTCGTTCCCGTCACGGTCATCCAGGCTGGCCCCTGCGCTGTCTCGCAGGTTAAAACTCAGGCAACCGACGGCTATGACGCCGTCCAGATCGGTTTCGGCGACATCAAGGCCAAGAACGTGAACAAGCCCATGGCTGGTCACTTCGCCAAGGCCGGCGTCGAGCCTGTCCGCTTCCTTCGTGAGGTCCGCGTCGAGAACGGCGAGGAGCACAAGGTCGGCGAGGTCGTCACCGTCGCTGATTTCGCTGATGTCGAGAAGGTCGACGTCATCGGTACCTCCAAGGGTAAGGGCTTCCAGGGTCGCATCAAGCGCTGGGGTCAGCGCCGCGGTCCTATGACGCATGGTTCTCACTTCCAGCGTCACCCCGGTTCTATCGGTCAGTGCGCCTATCCTGCGCGCGTCCTCAAGGGCGTCAAGATGGCCGGTCACATGGGTAACGAGCGCGTTACCGTCAAGAACCTTTCCGTTGTCCGCATCGATGCCGAGCAGAACCTCATCTTGGTCAAGGGCGCTGTCCCGGGTGCCAAGAATGGTCTCGTCGCCATCCGTATGGCCTAAGGGCCCAGCCCATTTAGCCCAGCGTCATACCAAGGAGAACACTTAAATGGCAAAGTTTGAAGTAAAGAACAGCGAGGGCAAGAAGGTCGCCGAGGCCGAGCTCGCCGCTGAGGTGTACGGCATCGAGCCGAACATCCACGTTATGCACCACATCGTCAAGTGCCAGATGGCCTCTTGGCGTCAGGGCACCCAGTCCGCTAAGGGCCGCTCTGAGGTTTCCGGTGGCGGCAAGAAGCCTTGGCGTCAGAAGGGCACCGGCCGTGCCCGCCAGGGTTCCATCCGTGCTGCCCAGTGGCGTCACGGTGGCGTTGTCTTCGCCCCCAAGCCCCGTTCCTACGCTAAGCGTATGAACAACAAGGAGGTCAAGCTGGCTATGCGCTCCGCGCTGTCCGCCAAGCTGGCCGATGGCGAGCTCGTGCTCGTCGACGACTACGGCTTCGAGAAGCCTTCCACCAAGGCTGCCGTCGCCATGCTCAAGGCTCTCGGCCTTGAGGGCAAGCGTCTGACCATCATCGTTCGCGATGAGGACGTCAACGCCTACCTGTCGTTCCGCAACATTCCCAAGACGTTCATCATCACCGCCGACGAGGCCAACACCTACGATCTCGTCAACAACAACGCTGTGCTGATGCCCGCCGACATCGCCGCTCACTTCGGGGAGGTGCTTGCATAAATGACCGCCCACGAGATCATCATCCGTCCGATCGTGTCCGAGCGTTCCTTCTCCGGCATGGAGCAGAACAAGTACACGTTCGAGGTCGCCAAGGATGCTAACAAGTATCAGATCAAGGACGCTGTCGAGGAGATCTTCGGCGTCAAGGTCGTTCGCGTGAACACCCTGACGGTCAAGCCCAAGACCAAGCGCGTGCGCTATGTCGCCGGCAAGACCCGTTCTTGGAAGAAGGCCATCGTCACGCTGGCCGAGGGCGACACCATCGAGGTCTTTGGCAACCAGGCCTAAGACTCGCTGCTGTTGAGTGAGCTCATGCCTCCCAAATAGGGGAGGCGAGAGCTCAAGGTTTTGGGCGTATAAAATGGACACGCCCGGAACCGTGTATACGTCCGGTGTCATCGCACCCGAGGCAGAACCTCGAATCCCTGTCTGCGATGGCTAACGGATTCCTATTGAAAGGGATTGTAATGGCTGTAAAGCACCTTAAGCCGACCTCCGCTGGTAGGCGTTGGCAGACGATCTCCGATTTCTCCGAGATCACCTGCACCAAGCCCGAGAAGTCTCTTCTCGAGCCCCTGCCCAAGAAGGCCGGTCGTAACAACAACGGCCGCATCACCACCCGCCACCAGGGCGGCGGCGTGAAGCGTCGTTACCGCGTGATCGACTTCAAGCGCAACAAGGACGGCGTGCCCGCCAAGGTTGCCACGATCGAGTACGATCCGAACCGTTCCGCTCGCATCGCTCTGCTGCACTACGCTGACGGTGAGAAGCGCTACATCCTGGCCCCCAAGGGCCTCGAGGTCGGTCAGACCGTCATGTCCGGTTCTGACGCCGACATCAAGCCGGGCAACGCTCTGCCCCTCGCCGACATCCCCGTCGGTACGCTCATCCACGCCGTCGAGTTCCAGCCGGGCAAGGGCGCTGCTATCGCCCGTTCCGCCGGTAACTCCTGCCAGCTGATGGGTAAGGAGGGCAAGTACGCCATCGTCCGTATGCCTTCCTCCGAGATGCGCCGCATCCTCGTTACCTGCCGCGCCACCGTCGGTGAGGTCGGCAACGCCGATCACGCCAACATCGTCATCGGCAAGGCCGGCCGTAAGCGTCACTTGAACGTGCGCCCGACCGTCCGCGGTACCGTCATGAACCCTGTCGACCACCCGCACGGCGGTGGCGAGGGCAAGAACCACACCTCTGGTCGTCCCTCTGTTACTCCCTGGGGTAAGCCGACGAAGGGCCTTCGTACGCGCAAGAAGAAGAAGGTCTCGAACCAGCACATCATTCGTCGCCGTAAGAAGTAATTTCAGATACCGAGTTTTAGGAGAAAGCACTTATGAGCAGAAGTCTCAAAAAGGGCCCGTTCGTGGAGACTCGCCTTCTCTCGCGTATCACCGCGATGAACGAGGCTGGCAAGAAGGACGTCGTGAAGACCTGGTCCCGCGCGTCCACCATCTTCCCCGAGATGGTTGGTCACACCATCGCCGTCCACGACGGCCGCAAGCATGTGCCCGTGTATGTTACCGAGTCCATGGTTGGTCACAAGCTCGGCGAGTTCGCGCCGACTCGTACGTTCCGTGGCCACAAGGCCAAATAGGGGGTTAACCGTAAATGGCAACTAAGTCTATTGAAACTGAGGCCACCGAGGTTCGCGCCGTCGCTAAGTACGTGCGTGTTTCCCCCAGCAAGGCCCGCCTGGTGGTCGATCTGATCCGCCGCAAGCCTGTCGCTCAGGCCTTCGACATCCTCCACTTCTGCGACCGCGCCGTCGCCGTGGATGTCGAGAAGGTTCTCCGTTCCGCCGTTGCGAACGCCGAGAACAACAACGGTCTGCGTGCCGACAACCTGGTTGTCGCCGCTGCCTATGTTGACGAGGGTCCGACGCTTAAGCGCATCCGTCCCCGCGCCAAGGGTTCCGCTTCTCGCATTCTGAAGCGTACTTCCCACATCACCGTCGTCGTTGCTCCTCGAAAGGAGGCGTAAAGCTGTATGGGTCAGAAAGTCTACCCCACCGGCTTCCGTCTTGGCATCACCGAGAACTGGCGCTCCCGCTGGTTCGCAGAGAAGGATTACGCTAAGACCCTCGGTAACGATCTCGAGATCCGCAAGTACCTCGAGAAGCGTCTTTCCCGCGCAGCTGTCTCCCGCGTCGAGATCGAGCGCGCTGGCGACAAGGTGAAGGTCATCATCCTCACCGCTCGCCCCGGCGTTGTCATCGGTAAGAAGGGTGCCGAGATCGATACCCTCCGCACCGAGCTCGAGAAGGTTGCTGGCGTCTCCAAGGGCCAGCTCTCCGTCGACGTTGTCGAGATCAAGCGCCCCGAGCTCGACGCCAACCTCGTTGCTCAGTCTATCGCCGAGCAGCTCGAGGGCCGCGTTGCCTTCCGTCGCGCTATGCGCAAGGCTGTCCAGTCCGCCCGCAAGGCCGGCGCCAAGGGCATCCGTATCCAGTGCTCCGGTCGTCTCGGCGGTGCCGAGATGGGTCGTCGTGAGTGGTACCGTGAGGGTCGCGTACCTCTGCACACCCTCCGTGCCAAGATCGACTACGGCACGGCTGTCGCCAGCACCACCATGGGCGCTTGCGGCGTGAAGGTCTGGATCTACCTGGGCGAGAAGCTCCCGGGCCAGCCTGTTCCCAACCCTGCACTCGAGGGCTCTTCCCGTCCTCGTCGTCGTAACTCCGAGAGGAGGGGTCAGTAGTGCTTGCCCCTAAGCGTATTCTTCACCGCAAGGTGCAGCGTGGCTCCATGAAGGGCCAGGCCAAGGGTAATACCGAGCTGCATTTCGGCGAGTTTGGTATCCAGGCTCTCGAGGCCCATTGGATCACCAACCGTCAGATCGAGGCCGCTCGTATTGCCATGACCCGCTACATGAAGCGTGGCGGTCGTGTCTACATCACGATCTTCCCCGATAAGCCCATCACCAAGAAGCCTGCCGAGACTCGCATGGGTTCTGGTAAGGGTAACCCCGAGGAGTGGGTGGCCGTCGTCAAGCCCGGCCGCATCATGTTCGAGGTCAAGGGCGTGCCCGAGGAGGTCGCTCGCGAGGCTCTGCGTCTTGCACAGCACAAGCTTCCCATCAAGACCAAGATTGTTGCTGCCAAGAACGCTGAGCAGCGCATCGAGAAGGAGATGGCTGAGGAGGCCGCTCTCGAGGCCAAGTGGGCTGCTGAGGACGCCGCCGCCGCCAAGGAGGAGAACTAATGAAGCCCGCAGAGATTCGTGAGCTCTCGGACGCTCAGCTCGTTGAGAAGCTGAAGGAAATGCGCGCCGAGCTCTTTAACCTTCGTTTCCAGATGGCCACCAGCCAGCTGGACAACACCGCTCGCGTCAACACCGTGAAGAAGGACATCGCTCGCGTCCTCACGGAGCAGCGCGCCCGCGAGATCGCAGCGGAGAAGTCCGCTGTCGCCGAGTAGGACCTAAGGAGAGAACATGACTGATTCGCGTAACTCGCGTAAGGTCCGTACGGGTGTCGTTACCTCCGTCTCCGGTGCCAAGACCATCGTTGTCACCATCACCGAGCGCAAGCGTCACCCCAAGTACGGCAAGATGATGACCAGCTCCAAGAAGCTGCACGCTCACGACGAGGAGTGCACGGCTGGCGTGGGCGACACCGTCCGCGTTATGGAGACCCGTCCTATGTCCAAGATGAAGCGTTGGCGCCTCATCGAGGTCGTCGAGCGCGCTAAATAAGCAGTCGCTCATACGACTTGTACGTTTCCGAAGATGTGCGTATGCCTGGCTTGCATACCACGGGCCGTATAAAGGCTGCGCACCTCTCTTCGGTTCTTAGTTCGGAGGAACATCTACCATGATTCAGATGCAAACCATGCTGAACGTCGCCGACAACTCCGGCGCTCGCAAGATTCGCTGCATCAAGGTGCTTGGCGGTTCCAAGCGTCGTTATGCAGGCATCGGCGATGTGTTCATCGGTGCTGTCCAGGAGGCTACCCCTGGCGCCAACGTCAAGAAGAAGGACGTTGTCCGTTGCGTCGTCGTTCGCACCGTTAAGGAGATCCGCCGCAAGGATGGCTCCTACATTCGCTTTGATGAGAACGCCTGCGTTGTCATCAACAACGATGGTTCGCCCGTCGGCACCCGTATTTTCGGGCCCGTCGCTCGCGAGCTTCGTGACAAGAAGTACATGAAGATCGTCTCGCTCGCTCCCGAGACCCTGTAGTTAGGGGAGATATATGTATATCAAGAAGGGCGATAAGGTCCAGGTTCTCTCTGGTAAGGATCGCGGCAAGCAGGGCGTTGTCCTGCGTGCTCTCCCCGCCGAGAACAAGGTCGTTGTCGAGGGCGTTTCGGTCGTCAAGAAGGCCGTCAAGCCCAACGCTGCCAACCAGCAGGGCGGCATCGTTTCGCAGGAGGCTCCCATCGACGCCTCCAACGTCAATCTCGTCTGCCCCGAGTGCGGTAAGGTTACCCGCGTCGGTCACGAGAAGGACGGCAAGAACAAGCTGCGCGTCTGCAAGAAGTGCGGCCACAAGTTCTAAGCTGCCCGCAACATCAAGTTGCTAGCAAAGGCCCGGATGCCACGGCACCCGGGCCTTTTTTGATCCCTTGGGGACGGAGGAAAACGGATCATTACCGTCCGCGGTACTCATTGGGGACAGACTTAAATGAGTGGCCGTTGTTCGGCAGTCATTGGGGACAGACTTAAATGAGTGGTTGCGCGCACGAAAGGCTGGCGTGACAGTCGGTCAGCGTGTGCGTTGTTGCGGACTCGGTGAGGCAACGGTTAAAAGGACAACTGCTGGCTGGCGCGACGCCTCAAATGATCCGTTTTCCTCCGTCCCTAACGGATCATCACAGCTTTCCGTGTAAAAGGTGATCCGTTTTCCTCCGTCCCCAAGGGATCAGGTGATGCGCATTTGTGCGTAGTTACGTGCGTAGGATTGTGTGACTATGCTTGTATATGCACCGTCTGCTGCTGAACTTTGACCATTTAGCGGTAATATAAGCAGAAGCACGCACATACACGCGCATCTGTGCGAATATAGAGCTGTCAGAAATGAAAGACTTTTCACGACGCAGGAGGCACATATGGCAGATTCCAAGCAGGCTCCGCTTGACGCTGCGGCAGCCGCTAAGGCAGCGTTCGCTTCGGTCCAGGACAAGCCGTTCCCTAACGACATCTTTACGGCTCCCGAGCTTCGTTGGGCTGTGATCGGGTGCGGCGTTATTGCTAACCAGATGGCCCAGTCTCTCGCTCTTGCCGGCCGCAAGCTTGCGGGCGTCGCCAACCGTACGCTGTCCAAGGCTCAGGCTTTTGCCGAGCAGTATGGCATCGAAAAAGTTTATGACACGGTCGAGGATCTCTATGCTGATCCGAACATTGACGCAGTCTATATCACCACGCCGC
The DNA here is from genome assembly GCA_900544095.1 of uncultured Collinsella sp. Taxonomy (GTDB): domain Bacteria; phylum Actinomycetota; class Coriobacteriia; order Coriobacteriales; family Coriobacteriaceae; genus Collinsella. The sequence continues at coordinate 564,821 of UQTV01000001.1, read as the reverse complement.
ACAACACTCATATCACCTACCTGCAAGCCGCTCTGGCAGCTGGCAAGCACGTGCTCTGCGAGAAGGCCATTACTCTCAACTCCGCCGAGCTTGACGAGGCCCGCGCCATTGCCGACGAGCATAACGTGGTCCTTATGGATGCCACCACGGTGCTCCACATGCCGCTGTATCAGGAGCTGCGCCGCCGCATGGATGCTGGCGAGTTTGGCCGCATGAACCTCGCTCAGCTCAACTTTGGTAGCTACAAGGAGTACGGCGACCTGACCAACCGCTTCTACAATCGCAACCTTGCTGGCGGTGCCATGCTCGACATTGGCGTCTATGCCTTGTCCGTCATGCGCCTCTTTATGGCGAGCCAGCCCGCTGAGGTCGTCTCGCTGGGCAACACCTGTGAGACCGGTGTCGACGTAGCGGGTGGCATTGTCTGCCGTAACGCCGAGCAGCAGCTGGGCGTCGTGAGCCTTACGCTCCACTCCAAGCAGCCCAAGCGCTCGGTCATCAGCTTTGACAACTGCTACATCGAGATAAACGAGTACCCGCGCGCCGATCACTCGACGATTGTGTGGACCGCAGACGGTCATCGTGAGGAGGTCCGCGCGGGCACCGAGGCTTACGCCCTTTGCTATGAGATGGCCGATCTTGAGAAGGCCGTTGCCGGTGACGACTCCAAGCGTGAGCTGCTGGAATATGCTTCTGATGTTATGGAGCTTATGACCAAGCTTCGCGCCGACTGGGGAGTCGTGTACCCCGAGGAGGAGTAAACGATGCTAGCGGAAGATAGGCTCAATGCGATTGTGTCGATGGTGCAGCAGGCTGGCTCGGTTACTGTGCCAGAGCTTGCTGAGGCCTTGGGCGTGACGGCGTCCACCATTCGGCGCGACCTGCAGACGCTCGATCGAGCGCACCGCATCGCCAAGGTCCACGGCGGAGCGACGAGTCTTGAGCGCGCGCACGTGACGCGCGACCTAACGCTCAACGAGCGCAGCGACCTCCATAACGACGATAAGGAGCGTATCTGCGCCCGTGCGGCGGCGCTTGTGGAGCCCGAGAGCTTTGTATACATCGACTCGGGCTCGACGACGCTCAAGCTCATCGAGCATCTTCCACACCTTGAAGGTGTCACCTATGTGACCGATTCCGTGCTCCATGCTCAGCGCCTCGCTTTGCGCGGCATGCGCACCGTAGTGCTGGGCGGCGAGCTCAAACCCGAGACCGAGGCGCTCGTTGGCCCCGATGCCTTGGCAACCCTAGACCGCTACAACTTCAATTGTGGCTTTTGGGGTTCTAACGGCATTGCCGCCGAGCAGGGCTTCACGGCGCCCGATATCGAGGAAGCGCAAGTAAAGCGTATCTCGATGCGCCATACGGCCAAGCGCTTCGTAATCTCGGACGCCAGCAAATTTGGCATGGTGGCGCCCGTCAAGTTCGCGGACTTCCGCGACGCAACGATTATTACCGCAGGCGAGGTCCCCGCCAAGTACCGGGCAATGGACAACGTCATCACGGTCTAACAGCACGGTACGGGCTAAGGCCAAAACCACCACAAAGGTGCCTGTCCCCAATGTGGTGGTTAGTAACGAAAACCGAGGAGTTTTCTCAATAGAAAAGCGGCAGCGTCCATCACGGGCGTTGCCGCTTTCGTTGTCTGTCGGTTTGTCTAAGTCTGTAACAACTGGACCGTTAAAAGTGGGCTAGGTGTTACAGATTGAGATACTTCCGAACCGCGCCGCCCCTTTTTCTCAATCTGTAACATCTGGGACGGATTTTGCCGAGTTACTGTTACAGGTTGAGATTTTCCCTTGAGGGAGATTCGAATGTCTCGATCTGTAACGGATAGACCGGAAAATGGGCTCTAACTGTTACAGATCGAGACGTTTTGGGACCGCGACTGAGCCATTGCGGCAAAACCACCACAAAGGTGCCTGTCCCCATTGTGGTGGTTTAGGGCTCCCAGGGGCAGGGGGCTTCGATGTGGACGTGCTCGCCGGTAACGGGATGCGTAAAAGACACGCTGTGGGCGTGGAGCATCAGGCCACAGGGGCGCGGCGTGCCGTACAAGTCGTCGCCAACCAGGGGGTGATGCTCGCTGGCCAGGTGCACACGAATCTGGTGTTTGCGGCCTGTGAGCAGCTCGACATCGATATACGAACGCGTGGGCAGGCCTCGTCGGCTCTTAAGGCGCTTGAGCACCTTGACGCGCGTCTGAGACGGCTTGCCGCTGGCGCCAACGCGCATCTTGCGGCTATCGTGGCGGTCGCGGGCGATGGGCTTGTCGATGAGCTTCTCGTTCCAGTCGATCTTGCCCTCGGCCAGCGCCAGATAGTGCTTTTCGAATGCGTGGTCGATCACCATCTGGTCAAAAGCGGGTTGTGTCTGCTTGTCGAGCGAGAACAACACCACGCCGGTAGTGTTGCGGTCCAGGCGGTTGAGCGGTTGCATGTCGGTCGCGGCAAAGCCGTCGCCCATGGCCAACAGCAGGTCGCTGGCGTAGTCGGTAAGTGTGCGCTCACCGGTGCCGTCACCGTGGACGATCATGCCGGCGGGCTTATCGATGGCCATGAGCCAGGCGTCGCAGTAGAGGACTTGAGGTTCTTCGTTCACGTGTAAGCCTTTCGGTTAGCTAATTCCCACAAACATGCAGCCCGAGGTCGCCCCGCGCAGGCGGGCAGCGGGCTTGCGACCTGCCTGCGCAGCCTCAATGGCTCGGCGGACACGAGCGACGGCACGGCCAATCTCATCGGCCTCGAGCAGGGTTCCGTCGACCATAAGACGGCGCACGCCGGCATCGAGCAGCTGTGGAACCTGCGGCGTGAGGTCAATGGGGTAGGCGTCGTACAGGCGCGAGCGGCCGTGGATATCGGTGCGCACCGGCATGACCTTGCCGTCGATATTCTTGAGCGACAGCTTGCGGGCGCGCAGGTGGCAATTGGCGCAATCGTGGATACAACCGTTGGCAACCTGCAGGATGCAGTGCTCGCTCGTCATAACGCGCGGGCGGCCGAAAACGGTGATGCCCAGGGCTGCGGGCGCGGAGGTGCCAAGCGAGATGATCTCGTCGAGCGTGATCTCGGGCGAGAGCCAAAACGCGCCGGCTCCGCGCTCGGCGAGTGCCTCCATGCAGGGCGCGTTGTGCACGGGCAGGCAGGATCGAATCTCGGCCGTGGCGCCAACCTGGGCGGCCAGGGAAAGCTCAGAGATGTTGCCGATAGCGACCGTGGCACCGGCAACAACCCACGGGTCGACGCGTACGTGGTCAACGGCGCGGCAGACCTCATCGAGCACAGGTACGATGCCCTGCTCAAACGCATCGGCGGGGGAGAGCTCGGCCGCATCGAGCGCGTCGGTGGTCATGTAGATGCGTGTTGCACCCTCCGCGCGCGCTGCCTCGGCGGCGTCGAGCGAGGTGACGGTGGCGCAGATCTGCGGCTCATCGCGGTAGTGTTCGGGCATGGCACGCGTACATTTGTCGAGTACCGGCAACTCGAGCGTTTTCGCGCGCTCCTCGTAGGGTGCCAGAATGGCCTCTTCCAGCGCCTTGCAAGCGGCAGCGCGCACCTTATGTACGGCGGAAAAGCCCATGCCACAGCCCTCATCGAGCGCCACATCAAAGCTCGCAGCCTCAAAGGGCGAGGAGCCCATACGCCCGACGTGCTCAACCAGATCGGCCGCCTCGACGGCGCGAGTCTTGGCGGCCTCAACGGTAAAGCCGGTTGCGGTGGCGGTGAGCGTGGGGTCGTCGCAGCAGGTGAGCGTAACGGTAAACGGCTCGTCCAGACGCGCCACGACGGACACATCTACGGCGCGGCGGCGCAGCACATCGCGCTTGAGCGCGGCGCCGGCAGCGTCAATGGCGCGCTGGCTTCGAATCACGCGCACGCGGCAGCCCTCGGGCATGCTGCGGGGCACGCGGCACTCGATGATGTCGCCCGCGGCGGCATCATCGGCGGCGATGGTGGTCAGGAACTGGTCGAACTCATCGTCGTGGCGAAGCTCCAACAGGTCGCCTTTTCCCACGGGCTCAAACAGCTCAATGCGGGCGATGGCGGCGCGGCGACGGCGGTCGTCGGGCTTGAGCCCGCGCACATCGCGGTTGGCCAGGCGGCTACCGAGCACCGTGCCCACAATCTGGCCGCGGTTGTTGGAGCGCTCGTAGCTCATCATCTCGTCGCCCGAGGTGCCGTCCTGATAGGCGTGCGTAAAGTCACGGTTAAAGCAGCGCTTGAGCTGGCGCTGGCGGGCGGCCTCTTCATCCTTAGAGGTCGAAACATTGGCCAACATGTCATCAATCTGATGACGATACACGTCGACGATGGAATACACGTAATCGGGGGCCTTCATGCGGCCCTCGAGCTTGAGCGACGCGGCACCGGCGTCATACAGACGGCGAACGAGCTGCGAAGTATTGGTGTCGCGCGGGCACAGCGCGCGTTCGCGACCGGCAGGGGAGAGCGAGCGGCCGTTCTCGTCGATCAGCTCGTAAGGCAGACGACAGGGCTGAGCGCACATGCCGCGGTTGGCCGAGCGGCCCGCCATGGCAAGGCTCGACAGCAGGCACAGGCCCGAGTAGCAAAAGCAGATGGCGCCGTGGCTAAAGACCTCAAGGTCAACGTCGGGCGCGGCGTTGTGAATGGCGGCGATTTCGTCGATGGAAAGCTCGCGCGAGAGGGTCACGCGGTCGGCGCCCTGCTCGCGGCACCAGATGGTTCCGCGGTCATCATGGATGTTCGCCTGGGTCGAGATGTGTGTCTCGATGCCGGGCATGGTGCGCTTGACCTCAAAGAACAAGCCCCAGTCCTGGATAATGAAGGCATCGGCGCCCAGCGTGGAGCAGCGATGGATGAGCTGCAGCGCGTCGCTCATCTCGGATTCCTTGATGACGATGTTGACCGTGACGTAGACGCGCGACCCGGCTAGATGTGCGGCGCGGCAGGCCTGCTCAAAGGCCTCGTCGGTAAAGTTTGTTGCCTTGCGGCGGGCGTTGAAGCTGCCCATGCCGCAGTAGATGGCATCGGCGCCGGCAGCGAGTGCGGCGGCAAAGGGCTCCGGGCCTCCGGCGGGGGCCAAGAGCTCGGGTCTGCGGTTGGTGGTTCGACTGGCGGTTGCGGTCATATCCTGCCTTTCAAAATGCTCAGATACTCAAAAGTATAGTGGCGACGTCGCGATGGACGATGCCCGCAGCCTAAGCAGGACAAAGTCTTCAGCAGCCTTTCGGGCAAAAAATGATTCGTTTTCCTCCGTCCCCAAGGGATCAGTGGGCTAGCCCTCCTTGCGGACCTTTTGTAGATAGCGGTAGACGCTGGGCTCAGAGATGCCAAGTGCGGCGGCGGCGCAGGCAACGGCACCCTTGAGCATAAATACGCCATTGCCGTTAAGGTGGCGAATAACGTCCACGCGATCGGCCTGGCCGAGCGAGGCGACATCCTGCCCGCGGCTTTCGAGCAGCTCGGAAATACTGCGGTCGATGAGCTCCTGTGTGGACTCAGAAAGGCTCTCGACCTCGATGGGGGAGGGCTCCGTGCGGACTGGCGCGGCGTCGAAGCAGGCCATAAGCTGCTGGGCCATGGCATTGATGTTGCGCACGGCCGAAAGATCGGTGTTGACGCACAGCATGCCGACGATCTCGCCGTCCTCACGGATAAAGTACGTCGCGGACTCCAACGTCTTGCCGCTAGCCCCGCGCCCCTCGCAGCCCGTAATAAACGGCAAGTCGCGATACTTGGGGTCGTGCATAATCTTGAGCGCAAGATCGGTAGCGGGTCCGCCAATCTTGCGGCCGCTCACGATACCGTTGCGAATATCGACGATGGCGTGGTCGGGATCCGAGAAATCGTGCAGGACGATTTCGCTGTTTTTGCCGAGTATCTGCTCCAGGAAATCGACCATCGGCAAAAAGCGGCGTACGGTCTCGTTCACGAGCAACTCCTTTGGGTGAAATCGGAAATGTTCATAACAATTTTTTCTCATGGTAACACGGTGTCTATTGACTCGCATATTCGCAGGTACATTGCGTAATACAGATGAGCGGAAGGATTTTGGCGGTAAACGGTTGACCAAAAGAATAGTAAGATGTTATTTTGACCAGACACTTTCCTGAACTGCGGAAATGTATTATCTCAGCTGAAGAATAGTCTGATAACAAAAAATTATTATTAAATATGAGGAAAATCTTCAATACGATATGCAACGAAGGCACAACCTCAGCCCCGCACTGCGTCACAATAGGACGCTAGATGCGAAAACAACTACTTCTAGGATTGGTGGTCAAATGGCCCAGGAGACGGTTACGAACGGCACTGAAGCCCTGTTCACTCGTGAAGGCATGCCGCCCGTTAAGGAAATGATCCCGTGTGCCCTTCAGCACGTGTTGGCATCGTTTGCCGGCATCATTACCCCGGCGGTCATCATGGCCGGCGTCTACGGCTTTAATAGCCAGCAGAGCACCGACATCATTCAGGTCGCGCTCATTCTTTCGGCACTCGACACGGCCCTTCAGGCCTTCGCTCCCTTCCGTCGCATCGGCGGCGGCCTGCCCATCGTCATGGGCGTCTCGTTCGCGTTCCTGCCGGCCCTTCAGGCCATGGGTGCCTCGGGCTTTAGCTTTGGTGCGCTGCTGGGCGGCGAGATTGTCGGCGGTGCCGTCGCGGCCCTCTTTGGTCTGGCCTACAGCAAGATTAAGTGGCTGTTCCCGCCCGTCGTGACCGGTACGGTCATCTTTTCCATCGGCGTTTCGCTGTATCCCACGGCCGTCAAGTACATGGCCGGCGGTATGGGCACGCCGCTGTGGGGCACCCCGCAGGCATGGTGCGTCGCTCTTATCACGTTCGCCGTGGTCTTTGCGCTCGCCAACTTTGGCAAGGGCACGCTCAAGCTGGGATCCGTGTTCTTTGGCATGATCGTTGGCATGATCGTTTCAATCCCCTTTGGCATGATCGATTTCTCGAGCGTCGCCACCGCTCAGGTCTTCGCCCTTCCCAAGCTCATGCCCTACGCGCTCGAGTTTGATCCCGAGGTCTGCATTACCCTCGCCGTCGTGTTCCCCATGGTTGCCATCCAGGTTATCGGTGACGTCTCTGCCGCCTGCCTGGGCTCCATCGACCGTATGCCCACCGAGCGCGAGCTCTCTGGCGCTATCGTGTCCCAGGGCATCACCTCTATGGTCGGCGGCCTGTTGGGCGGTCTTCCCACCAGCGCCCTTGGCCAGAACGTGGGCATCATCTGCTCCAACAAGGTCGTCAACAAGTGGGTCTTTGTGACCATCGCGGCCGTCTTTGCCATCGCCGGTCTGTTCCCGCAGCTTTCTGCCGTCCTTTCCGCTATCCCGCAGCCCGTCATCGGCGGCGCGACCGTCGGCGTCTTTGGCACCATCACCATGAACGGCGTGCGCATGTTCATCCGCGATGGCCTCACGCAGCGCACTACCACCATCGTCGGTACCTCCGTCGTCTTTGGCCTGGGTATCTGGATGGCCAGCGGTTGCCTTGCTGGCGTGGGTATGCCCACCTGGGTGCCCGCCGTCATCGGCTCCAATGCCGTAACCCCCACCGCCATCATGGCTATTGTCCTTAACCTGATCCTTCCGCAGACGCCGGTCGTGGCTCAGCACATCGATGCTGCCAAGGACGCTGCCGTGGATCTGGTCTTGCCCGAGAGCAAGAAGTAACCAATTCTGTGCTATTCGTCGGCGGACGCATCGCCTCGTCCGCCGACGTCATGCGGCGCCAAGCCGCACTTCAAAGGGTTTGTCCCGTGGGTAAAATAACGCTGACGGCAGCCCAAGTTGTGGTTAGCTGGGCAGTGCCGTTACTTAGTTCAAGGGGTCAATGCCTTAACGGCGTCGACCCCTCTTTTTATGCTTCGAATGCTGCTTAAGTGCCTCGGTAAGCCCGATAAGCGCCGCGAAGGGCGAGACCAGAGCGGTTCACGTGCGGCGGTGTACCGTCTCTTTTGCGTGCGCCGCTTGTCGAATTACGTTATAGCTAGCTATATTATAGGAAAGTATAATATAGCTAGCTATAACGTAAAGGAAGCTGAGGGTTCGTCCTGTGTTGTTGGTGACGGGGCTTTGCCCGATCGCGTGGTCTTTAGCATTTGCGGTTGAGTGCTCCGTGGATGTTGAGTGGTGGCTGGAGTAGAGCGACGAGTTGAGTGAACGCAGGAGCGGGCGCCGAGGCCTCGTTACCGAAAATCCATTTGTTAAACCCAGCGTCCGTGGGTAGAATAAGGTCGACGGCAGCCCAAGTTGTGGATAGCTGGGCAGCGCCGTTGCTTTGATCAAGGGGTCAATGCCTTAACGGCGTCGACCCCTCTTTTTGTGCTTCGAACGCTGCTTGAGTGCCTCGGTAAGCCCGATAAGCGCCGTGAGGAGCGAGACCAAAGAGGTCAGGAGCTTCACGAAATCAATCAGATCGGTCATGGGCATCACCTCCCGTCGCATGGAGGGCGCTGCCCGGCACATGGAACTGCCGTCAACAATAACCAGTCTATCAAACTGCAGTCATAAATACGAATATATGTTCGCTAATAACAACGACGTGGCCATCTCGAAGCGCGGCTTTACGCAAGGGCGCCGGGTGCCGCGCTGGGCGATTTCATGTCCGCACGAGCGCCTATCCTTACGGCAATGTAGCCGCCTATGTAGCAAGCGGCAGTTGACGGAGAAAGGCCCTAGCCGTGTCAGCTGAAAAGACGCCGTGTATCTCGGCTATCGATACGACGAACTTTGCGCGCCAGATTGTGCTGGACTTTGAGTTTGCGCCGGTGCCAAAGCAGCGCCAGCGCCGTGGACTGCGCAACGAGATTATCGAGGTCGGCGCCGTCAAGCTCGACTATCACGGCAACGTTATGGGCGAGTTCTCGCAGTTTGTGCAGACGGAATTGACCGAAGGCGTTGCGTTTCCCGTCCGCGAGCTTACGGGGATATCGGCTGTGGATACCGCGATGGCCGATCCGCTCTACGTGGTGATCAAAAGGCTCAGCGATTGGATCGGCCGCTACTCCGCCCAGATAGTTTGCTGGAGCGGGACGGATCGCCGACAGCTTTTGACCGAGTGCCAGGCAAAGCACATCGACCTTTCCGCATTTCCTACGGATTGGGCCGACCTGCAGGTGTTTTACACCTCAATCATGAACGTGGGCAGCCACGGGCGCGTCTCGTTGGGCGACGCGGCAACGTGGTTTGGCATCGAGTTTGACGAGTCGACGGGTCACGCCCACAGCGCTCTGGCCGATGCGCGCGTAACCGCCAAGTTGCTCAAGCAGGCGATGGAGGGGGACTATCACGTGAGTCCGCGCGCCCAGGAAGTCCGCCAACGGTGGGGGATGGGCGAGCGACCCCAGACGCGCCTTTCCAGCAAGTGCCCCGAGCTGGGCGACCTGCTGCTGAAGCTGAAAGCGGAAGGGAGGTAGGGGGCGTTAGCTGTCTGCGTGGCGCGTGCCTGTCGCGTATCGCTACTCTTCCTGCTGCTTGGCAGGCAGGATGTAGACGTTCTCGGCGTCGACGGCAATCTGCGTGGGATGGTTGTAGAGGGTGTCTACTTCCATTACGCTCTGCTTGAACGGCGCGACGTCGGGCGTCTTTGCCTGATGGAGCTTCTCGAGGAGTTTCTCGGATTGCCTGTCGTTGAACCTATCGATATCTTCTCCTGCACCCTCGAGCGCCTCGTCGATGAGCGTATGGTCGCCAACGGGGGTTTTCGCGATGGCATGACCGAGCAACTTGCCAGCGGATGCAATACCGCCCAGCAGCGCCGAATCGACGGTGTCGGCAGCCCCCGCTTCGAGTGCGTTGTAGCAGTCGGTGTAGAGCTCGCGGTACGCGATCGAATCAGCCTCGATCTTCGCGGTGGCGTCCGCGAGCTTTGCGGGCTCGAAGTTCTGAGCGAGCATGGGTTCGAGGAACAGCGAGAATGCGTGGATGTAGGTGGCGAGCTGGCAGTCTTTGAGGTAGTCGAGAACCTTGTCGAGGCGCTTTTCCATGCCGTCTCGCACCTCGACGAGCCCTTTCTTTTTCAGATTCGACTGCGCCAGTGAGCGGAAGTGCTCTATGTCCTGCTCGGAGGCATGCTTGATGTCGATTACCTTCATATGGGCGCTGGTCATTTCGATGGCGTTGTTGTAGTAGAGACTGTAGCTGTTGAGGATGTCTGCAAGTGTCTTGAGGCTGCCGCGCATGTTGGCCTTGTCGCGCTGGCGCATGTAGTCGAACATTTCGTCGACGGACTCCTGGATGGAGTCGAGCTTTTGGTTTATCTGCGCGATTGCGGCTGCCATGAACAATGCCGTCGGGTCGTAGGGCACTTGAGTGACGCTCGTGGCGATATCGCCCTCGACTACGTGGAGGCGCGCCTGCCCGAAACCCTTGGTCGCATCGCGGTAGGATCCCATGAGGCCACTGCCGTCCTTGAACGATTGGAGTATCGACGGGTCAAGCGGATTGCCAAACTTATCGGTCGGCTGGAGTAGCATGGGCACGCTCACTGTGTTGGTGACGGTGCGGAACGTCGAGGGAAGTGAGGCGAGCGCTATGCCGAGCTGGGGGACTCGTTCGAGTGGGAGCTTGATGGCGCCGGAGACGTCCGCCCGCTCCTGAGTGAGCGCGAGGTGGATTTTGGTGGATGTGAGCTGTTTTGCCACGAGTTCCTCACGGCCGCCGTCCATCGAGGGTTCGATCTCGTTGTCTGCCATAGTGTGCTCCTTGCTTGCGTTGATAGTCGTGGGCATTATCTCATCGCCTGGTGGCTTGCCAGAGCGGGGTAGAGACCGAGCGTCTGGCGAAACTCGTTAACTGATTGCATTTCAGCGGATTGGGTTGATTGTAAGAGAAGGACGGCTATTCATCTGACCTTCCCAGTTGAGTTCGCTTTGAGCTACTGTTCGTGCCCACACTGCTTGGGCTCAAGCCTTCTCGCTGCCGTGAAGCAGGCCGTGGCCGCCATGGCCAATGCGATGCTGGCCATCCAAGCGGAGTCGCCGGTTGCGGCGAGCTTCGGTTCATCGGCTGTCGTGCGCCCCGACCTTTTTGTAGACGCCTCGTCGGCGTCCTTTTCAGGAGTGGCAGGATCACTTTTGTTGTCGCCGGGTGAATCTACGTCGGTCTTTCCGCTCGTCTGTCCCCCTTGGCCCTTCCCCTCCACGGTGAAGGATGCATCGGTCGCCGTCCCGTCCTTCCAGACGGCCGTGATGGTGTGTCCGCCGGCGGCGAGCGTGTCCAGATAGGCCGGCCTGAGGTCGATAATCGTGCTGCCCCTGGTTGCGGTGTAGTTCCCAGCGGAGACCTCAGTTCCGTCCACGAGGAGACGCGTGAACTCATCGAGAGGACCGCTGAAGCGGAAGGTCAGGCCGACCCCGCCGCCCTTTGTATACGCCTGCCCGTCGCCCTTGGTGGCGGCATACAGCGGGGCGGTCACGTCGAAGGTGACGTCCCCCGCGTCGTCGACATCAAAGGTCTGAACGTCTGCCTTGCCGTTACGCTCGGCGTAGGCGGAGCTGTAGACGAAGGACTCATGACCCGCCTTGTCGAGGACCGCGAGGGCATGGATCTCAAACGAGCCCATCGAGAGCGACGTGGGGAACTCGATTTCGATATAGCCCCTTGCCGCATCGTAGCTGCAGCTCAACGTTTTACGGGCCTTTGCAGAGTTCGGGTCCTCGACATAGCCGGGATCGCCGAGGATCGGGGAGACAGACTTCACGCCGTCCGCGTCGCCTACATTGCAATAGATGCGGAGGACCCCGCCGACGGGGACCCTCTTCGCGGAGATGGAAACGTTCGAGACCGCGGGCGGGTTCCGGTCGATCGCGCTGCCGGTCACCTCGAAGCACAGCTCGCTCGGGTCGGCGACCGAGAAAGTCGCGCCCGAGATGCCGTTGGCCCTGGCGTAGGAACTCTCGTACATATCGGTCTCGAACCCTAGGCCATCGGTGACCGAAAGGCCGATCAGCCTGTGCCTTCCGATCCTATTGCTGTCGAATGTGAGGTCGAACCCGTCGATAGACGAGCCTCCGTGATAATAGGCCGACGAAACGGAGCAGCCGTCGTCCTTATCCCCCCAGCCCCGCTGCGGTATGGGGGAAACGGAGCGAACGCCGTCCGGGTCCGCGACGGACCAAGAGATGTGGAAGTCGGCGCCGGTCGCGACCTCCCTGCTCGAGAGCGACACGGAGGACACGGTCGGCGGGTTCTGGTCCGCGGGCCCCTCGGTCACCTCATAGACGAGGGGGCTGGTGGCGAAGGTCGGACAGTCGAGCCCCTTCTCCTCGGCATACGCCGCGTCGTAGACATCGGTAACCCATCCAAGGCTATCGGTCACGCCGAGGCCGATGATGCGATACCTGCAGGGCTGGTCGCTCGGGGAGGTGGGGATATCGAAGCCCGCGGTCGTGTCGCCGGTCGACTGGAAGGCGAGACGGGAGCTGTTGCCTTGGCCCCCGTCATCGCTATCGACGACGACCTCGACTATCGGCGTGACTGACCGCACCCCATCGGGGTCGTCCACATCGTAGCCGACACGCAGCGTGGAGCCTGCCGTGACGGCCGTTGCGGATATCGTCACGTTGGATATGCTGGGCGGGTTCGGGTCTGACGCGGCGAGGGCGGTTGAGGGCAAAGCCAGCGCTACGGCGGCGGACAACGGGACGAGCAGGCTAAGCGCAAAGCGCCTGGGGAATTTCAAGGAGGTCATTGGCGGCACCGATCTTCCATAATTGCTGCAACGATACCAGTATATCTTTGGCCCACGTTAGCCAGATGTTCTTTCCGCGAACGGCTCGTTAGTTTAGAGACGGCATATGGACGCCTGTCTCGCCCAAGTTTCTCGTAAGGGCGATTATGAGGGCGAGAAGAGACTTTCTCGGAACAATCAATTGGGGATATCAAAGAAATGCTAGACGCCGCCCGATCGCTCAATGCCTTTGAGGTGAAATGCAGCGCATCGGCTACGTTGTTGAGATCATTTATCGAGCGATACGTCATTCCAGCTGAGGCCACCGTCATGAGGCTTCTGTTCCTACACCCCCTCCACAACCCCACGCGCGGCGCTCAACAGCTCGTACTCCCTCTGGCTCCAATGGCGCAGCTCGGCAGTCTCGACGGCATCGCGGCACAGGTCCAGGAACATCTCGGCGCCTTCGCAGAAGCACTTGCGGGCAAAGGCTCCGGACCCGCTTGCGACACACGCGCCGTCGGCAAAGAGCTTCCAACTCGACGGCTCGCGCGAGTCATCTCCGAGCAGCTTGATCTGCAACACATGCGGATTGCCGGCAGCACAGAGCTCTTCCTCGAACTTCTGTACCGTAAAGCGCATCTGGTGGGAGAGGCTGCTCTTGACCATGGCCGAAGCGTAGCCGTTCGGCTTGTCCAGAAGATGCATTCGTTTTGGCTTGGCTGCCAGATTGTGGAAGTTGCGCTCGTTGCGCACGAAGAAATTGTCCATACGGACTCCTTTCATCGATGTTGGCAGGGCCACCGTGCCTCTTGGCCGGTTGGCGTCGGGATCTTGGAGCCAACTCTCTACCCCGACTCTGGATAAAACGCGCCCACTCCTTGCGGGCACGATGGAGTCTATCAGCGCGCGTGGACGGAAATCAAGCGCCGCCTGCGAAATGACGCGCAAGCAGCGCTTGATTTCGCCGGCTGCTGCTAGGCTCAAATCCGAAAAAGTGTCGAAATCTCCCATGTAAAAGTACGGAAAAGTGTCGTAATACACACTTTAGAACTTCGAAAAAGTGTCGAAATGAGCACCTAATTACTATGGAAAAGTGTATCCTAGTGCTCAAACAGCACGTAATAAGGGGTGCGCTTATGCTACAGAGAAAAGCGAAAGCACAGTTTGAATCTTGGCTTGCCTCGTCGCCTAACAAGGCTCTTTTGGTCAAGGGCGCCCGACAGGTAGGAAAGTCATATTTGGTCAACGTCTTTGCAAACGAATCGTTCGAAAACGTTGTGACGTTCGACCTTATCGCCGACGCGTCCGTGCGCGATTCGTTTTTGGCGGCGAAAAGTGCGGACGACCTGCTCATGCGCATGTCTATCGCTGCAACGCAGCCGATGGTTGCGAACAAGACCGTCGTGGTTGTCGACGAGGTGCAGCGATGCCCCAACATGGTGACGTTTATCAAATACCTGGTCCAGCGCGGCGACTTTCGATACATCCTTACCGGATCGCTCCTTGGCGTTGAGCTCGAGGGCATCGATTCCCTGCCGGTGGGGTATGTCGAGCAGGTCCAGATGTACCCGCTCGACTTTGAGGAGTTTTGCTGGGCAAATGGCGTTGGTGCCAGCGTGTTTGACATGCTCAGGGGCTGTCTAAAGGATGAGGAGGAGCTCCCCGGCTACCTGTATGACCGCTTGCTCGATCTGTTCCATCAGTATGTGGTGGTGGGAGGCATGCCCGACGCGGTCAATTCCTTCTTGGCGACGCGCAATGTCGACGAGGTTCGGAACATTCACCGCGATCTTCATGCCCTGTATCGCGATGACATTGCAAAGTACGCTCCGCCCGAGCTACGCTTGGTTATTCGCGATATCTATGATTTGATTCCCAGCGAGGCTGGCTCCAAAAACAAGCGATTCAAGCTGTCGTCGATTAACGGCGTCAAACGTTTTTCGCAGGTGACAGACCATTTTCTCTGGTTATCGGAGGCAGGCGTTGCGCTTCCCGTGTATAACGTAACGGCGCCCGTGACACCCCTTTTATTGGGGGAGCAGCGAAATCTATTTAAGCTGTTTTACCTGGACACCGGAATGCTCATGTCGTCGTATTCCAAAAGGGTCGCTCAAGGCGTTTTTGATGGAGAGGCAGAAGACGCCTTTGGCATGAACATGGGGGCGTCGTTTGAGGGCTTCGTTGCCCAAGAGCTCAAAGCTCATGGATTTAGATTGCGCTACTTTACGTCCAAAAAAGTCGGTGAGCTCGATTTTGTGGAAGAGACGCTCGATGGGGAAGTGATTGCCATCGAGGTCAAATCGGGCAAAAGCTTTAAGTCCCACGCGGCGCTCGATAACGCACTGGCAACGAAGGGTTACGGAATCGATCGCGCCCTGGTACTTGCGGAATGTAATCTTCACCGCGATGGTGACGTGCTGTATCTGCCCATCTTTATGGCAGGGCTTTTGGAGCCGTAACGTGCTGTCGGCTCTTCCGGCCCTCCCTTAACCCTCGTTACTCGTCTCCGTCGTTGGGGTCGCCCTTGAGGGTGTTGATGTCCAGGTACTGGTTGTCGTCCTCTTTTTGCTGCGTTGCCGATTCGGACGCAGTGGGGCCGCGGAACAGCTGGAATCCCTCAAACGCGATCACGCCGAGCAGAGCGATGATGATGGCGATAAAGACAACCTTTGCCGCTTGGGGAAACTCGGAGAAGTGCGGCGGCTCTTCCTCGGTGCCACGGGTATACGACGATGCCGATGCGTCCTTTACGCCGGTCTTGTTGTACTCGGGAGCCGTGTATGCCGACTGCTGCGGGGCGGCATCCGCGGGTGTGCTGCTGGGCGCATGACGCTGTGCCGCTGCAGCGAGAAACGCCGCCGTCTCGGATGGATCGCTGATGGGGTGGGGCACAGGGGCGGCTTTACGCGTCGTCTGCACGATGGGACGGGTGGCAAAGTCGTCCGCGGGCACGGATGCCGGTGCGGGTGTGGCGGAAGGTGCGGGCTTTGCACTTGTCGGGCGAGCTCCGCCGCCCATGAGTTCATCGGCGGTCCAAGGTCGGTCGCTCATCACGTCGTCGAGGCTCAACGCAAACAGATCGTCTTCGCCCTCGTCAAACGCGTTTTTCGCATGCCTGGCGGTAGGCGCGGTGCCTCCGTGGCTGCTGCGTGATGCGTTGCTCGACCTCATCTTGTCCCATCCTTTCGAACTGTCTAGCCCTTCGATTATATGGAACTTGCCTTGTCACCGATGCCCGGATTCGCGCATTCAAGAACTCGTACTAAGGGGAGGATGGTTCAGGCGGGTCGTTTACTTGTCGTCAGCCTCTGCCTTGGCCTCGTTGAGGTAGCTGTAGAAGCTGTACTTGGAGATGCCAAAGAACTCGCAGGCGCACTCGCTCGATTTGGAGATAAGGAAGGCGCCGCGGCGGTCGAGGTATCCGATAGCGCGAATGCGCTCGTCCTTGGTCATGAGGGCCGCAGGCTTGCCCACGTACCGCTCGCACTCGCGCAGCAGATCATCGAGCAGGTCGCCGATGTTTTTGGTGATGGGATCGGGCTCGGTGTATCCCTTGTCGCCCGTGCCGGTGAGCGCATCGAGCGAACGCTCAAATGCCTTCATGAGCGTGATGTCAAAGTTGATGCCCATAATGCCGACGGGGTTGCCAGCGTCGTCGCGAATGAAGATGGTCGACGATTTGAGCAGCTTGCCATCGGCGGTCTTGGTGAGGTACGGCGCGCGGTCGTGGACCTCGGCGGCATCCTCGTGCATGGACTCGAGCACGATGTGGCTGGGACCGTCGCCCAGTTTGCGTCCGCTGACGTGGCCGTTTTCAATCGCCACGATAGAGTGGTCCATGTCCTCGGTCTCCAGATCGTGGACGACGATTTCACAGTTGGGACCAAATTGGAGCGCCAGACTGTGTGCAAGACGCTTGTAAAACTCAATCTGTGCGGGGGTCATGGGTGCCTTCCTAAAAATTTGTTTGGGCTCACTGTGCCACAAATGCCACATGGTCGCAAATAACGAAAGTGCCGCTGCGTTATAAGACCGCCAACGGCCAGGACACCATCTTTATGCACCCGTGGCGCGAGTTATGGGTACGATGGCTTCAGGGGAGGTATCACCATGAAACTTGGTTGCGTCATTATGGCTTCGGGCGAGGGCAAGCGGTTTGGCTCTAACAAGATGCTTGCCGATATCTGCGGAAAGCCGCTGATTCAGCGGACGATTGAGTCGGTGCCCAAAGGATTTGACGTTGTTGTTACGACGCGCTGGCCCCAAGTTGCCGAGATTTGCTGTGAGCTGCGCTGCGCATGCGCGCTGCACGATGGCGCGCTCAGGAGCGAGAGTGTGCGCGCCGGTCTTACCTGGGGAGCCGATCGCGGCTGGAAGGGCTGCCTCTTTTTGCCGGGCGACCAGCCGCTCGTGAGTTCGGATTCCTTTGAAGCACTCGCCGGTGCTTTTAAGGCCAACGGCGGCGTTGCGCCCGTGCGTCTTGCCCTAAACGGTGAACCCGCCTCGCCGGTGCTGTTCCCTGCGAGTCTCTTTCCCGACCTTATGGGTCTTAAGGGCAAGGATGGCGGATCGTCGCTGCTGCGCGGCCGCGCCGATGTCCAGTTGGTCGAGGCACGTGCCTACGAGTTGTGGGATGTCGACACCGCCAAGGGCCAGCGCCGCGTCTCGGAGCATATCGCGGCCTGCTACGCGCCTCGCTAGCAGAAAGGACGCCAGGGTGGCGCCGGCTACTTGAGGCTGCTGGCGACGACGGGGCGGTCGAGAGCTGCCTCGAAGCGATCTGCCATCGTTGGGTCGGCAAGCGTGTCGACTTGGTTGAGCATGATGCGGGCATTGTTGAGTTCCAGCGCCTGCATCTCGGCATTGAGCACTTGGGCGACGCGCTCGGGCGTGGCAACGTCGGTGGGCTCGCAGCCGCAACGCTCGCAAAAGAGCTCGGGGCGGTGGACGGCTTCGTTGATGGGCTTGCCGAGCCCCGAAGCGCCGACGATCCAGGCGATGTCGGCTGTGCCAGAGGGAATTACCGGCTCCCAGGCGGCGTGGGCCTTGAGCGGGAGCCGCTTGCTGCCGTCTGCCTCGGCCAGGACGTAGTCAAAGCGCTGCGCCAGCTGGTCGAGCGCCTCGGCAGGGGAGGAGAGCTTGCCCGTCTCGGGGTCCAAGACACCAGCTTGGCAGATGCTTCCCCGCACAAGCCCCGAGCAGGCCTCGCAGGTGCAGCCTGGGGCGTGTAAGGCACCTGGCTTCCAGGGCGCGGCGTCCAGGCGACGGTTCGACCCGTCCCATGGCACGCCGGCGACGGGAAACATATGCGTGGTGGTGCAGAGGAGCACGCGGCCGCCGGCGCGCATAAGCTCAAGGCCGAGCGTCTTTAGCAGGGTCGACTTGCCACCGCTGCCGATAATTGCGGTAATGCCCGGCTCGATCTTGAGCGCCGAGGCAAGGCCCCCGTTAATCGTTTCCATCTGTTCACCGCCGTATAATGCTGTGATAAGAAATAATCATTAGCGTAGCGGCAGAACCGCTTTTGCTCTGATAAACCGTAGCACAGGGAGGTGCCCCGGGAATGCTCGTTTATGTTCGCGGCGCCGGCGATATCGCCACGGGTGTGGCTGCTCGTCTGGTGCGCGCCGGCGTGTCGGTCGTCATGGCCGATATCGCGGTCCCCACGTGCATCCGTCGCACGATCAGTTTTTGCGAGGCCATTCGCTTGGGCGAGGTTGAGGTCGAGGGCATTCGCGCCCGCTTGGCACAGACGCCGGCCGAGGCGCTTGAGATTACCGAGGCGGGGGATGTCGCCGTGGTGGTGGACCCCCAGGCACAGATGCTCGGCGAGCTTAAGCCCGCGGCCGTGGTCGACGCGATTCTGGCCAAGCGCAACTTGGGCACCACGCGCGATATGGCGCCTGCCGTCATCGCGGTAGGGCCGGGCTTTACCGCACCGGTCGATTGCGATGCCGTGGTCGAGACTATGCGCGGTCATTTCCTCGGCCGCGTGATTACCCAGGGCTCACCCCAGCCCAATACGGGCGTGCCGGGTATCATCGCCGGATACGGCGAGGAGCGTGTTATCCACAGCCCTGCCGCCGGCGTGTTTAGGTCCGACCATGCGATCGGCGACATCGTGAGTGCCGGCGAGTGCGTTGGGTATGCGGGCGATACGCCCATGTTCACGACGATTGACGGCTGCTTGCGCGGCCTTTTGGCAGATGGCGTCCAGGTCGCCGAGGGCTTTAAGTGCGCCGATGTCGACCCGCGCGGTGACGCCAGCTACATCAACTATATTTCGGACAAGGCGACATCGGTCGGCGGCGGCGTGCTCGAGGCGCTCGCCATGCTCACCGACGTTTTTAGGGGATAGGAAGCGACGATGGAAAAGCTCGATGTGGTGAATGCTGCGCTTGGCGCTCTGAAGGCTGGTAAGACGTGCAAGCTCGTGGTCGTGGCCGGTACGGCGGGGTCGTCGCCGCGCGGCGTGGGCGCCTGGATGGCCGTCTTTGCCGACGGTAGCCAAGCGGGTACCATCGGCGGCGGCAAAATCGAGCTCTTTGCGCTGGGCGAGGCCCTCGAGCTGCTGTCCGCAGGGCAGTCGCGCCTGGTCCGCTATACCATGGGCGGCGAGAGCTCCGATACCGGCATGATCTGCGGCGGAGCCATCTGCCTGTGCTATCTGCACCTGGACGCGACCCAGGCGCCGTTGTTCCAGTCGGTTGCCGACGTCTTGGCGTATCGACGCATCGGCGACTTCGTCATCGACTTTGAGCCGTTTATCGCAAGCGCGCTCGAATGCGACGCTGATGAATACCATGGTGAGGAGTCGCGCCGCACCATAATGGGCTGCCCCGAGCTTTCGCTGGTGGAGGAGGGGAGTAAGGTCACCCACACCAACGCGGCCTCCGAGATTCCCGCGGCGCACATCGAGACGCTCTGCCCCGAGGGCCTGACCTATATCTTTGGCTGCGGACACGTGGGCGCCGCGACGGCGCGCGTGCTCACGGCGGCGGGCTTTGCCGTCGTGGCCTGCGACGATCGCCCCGGCACGCTGACGCCCGAATGGGTGCCCGGTGTCTACGACCGTCGCCTGGTCGACTACAAGAATCTGGACGAGCTGTGCCCCATCGGCCCGCGCGACTTGGTGGTCGTGGCCACAGCAGGCCACAAGTCCGATATCGACGTGGTGATTCAGGCAATGCGCGCCAAGCCTGCCTACCTGGGCTGTCTGGGTTCGCGCCGCAAGACGGCCTTTGTGCGGGCCCGTTTGGAGCAAGAGGGCTTTACGCAGGAACAGATCGACGGGTTGCACCTGCCGATCGGCGTTGCCATCGAGGCAGAGGATCCCGAGGAGATCGCCATCTCCATCGCCGCCGAGATGATTCACCTGCGCCGCACCAAGCTCGTCCCCCGCAAGCGCTAATCGCATCCCCATCAATAAGTTGCGGTGAAATACGGACTGTTTAAGCCAGTTAAGCCGTCAAACAGTCCCTATTTCACCGCAACTGCTGTTTGACTCCGGGGGATGCAGGATTGCGGGTCAAAATGCTACCTGTGCCATATGCCCTATAATGTCCGCCCGTTGGGCGGCATGGGGCCGCTGCCTGGGGTATGGGAGGCGCAAATGGCAGAGTCGGCAGCAGGGGACTCCCTGTTCGAGCGTACGGGAAAAGTATCGTTTGTGCAGGTATTGCCCCATGCGTTGCAGCATGTTCTGGCTGCGTTCGCGGGCATCGTCACGCCTGCCATCATCATCGCGTCGGTCTGCGGCTTTACCCCTCAAGAGGAAGCCGCCGTCATTCAGGCATCGCTGGTTCTCTCGGCGCTCGACATTTTCCTTCAACAGTTCCCCATAAAAGGCGTCGTTGGTTCGGGCCTGCCCATCGTGATGGGCGCGAGCTTTACCTTCGTGCCGGCACTCAAGGCGGTCGGCCTTGAGCTCGGCTTCGAGGCCGTGCTGGGCGCTCAAGTTATCGGCGGCGCGCTCGTCGTGCTTTTCGGCCTGCTGTTTAAGCGCGTAAGCTTTCTGTTTCCGGCCCCGGTGCTCGGCACCGTCATCTTTGTGATCGGCCTGTCTCTGTGCCCGGTCGCCGTGGCTTCTATGGCGGGCGGGGAGAGTGCTGCCGATTTTGGCAGCGTCACCAACTGGGCCGTCGCGCTCGTGACGTTTGTCGTCACCTTTATGGCCGGCAACTATGGCAAGGGCGCGCTCAAGTTGGGCAGTATCCTGGCCGGCATCTGCGCGGGCTTTGTTTTGGCTGCGGTGCTGGGCATGGTCGATTTCTCGGCCATCGCGACCGCCAGCTGGTTTGCTCCGCCGGCACTTGGCGCCCATCGTCTGGTGTTCGATCCGGCAGCATGTGCCGTGGTAGGCGTCGTCGCCATCGTCAACGCCGTGCAGGTTATGGGAGAGTTTGCCGCCGTGTCCTCTGCTGCGCTCGATACCCCCGCGACCGATAGTCAGATCTCGGGCGGATTGATTGCCAATGGCCTCGTCGGTATGCTTTCGGGCTTTTTGGGCGGCGTCCCCACGGCAACCTTTGGCCAGAATGTGGGTATCATCGCCGAGAACAAGGTCGTCAACCGTATGGTCTTTACGCTCGCGGCTGCCATCTTGCTCATCGCGGGCCTACTGCCCAAGTGCGCGGCGGTGCTCACGTCCATTCCGCAGCCGGTTATCGGCGGCGCCACCATTGGCGTGTTCGCGACCATCGGCATGAATGGCGTGGTCATGTTTGCCCGCCACGGCCTGTCTCAGCGCGACACTACGCTCATGGGTCTCTCCATCGCCTTTGGCACGGGCATTGAGCGCACAGCCGGTGCGCTTGCCGGCGCTGGATTCCCCGCATGGGTTGACACCGTCTTTGGCGGATCCTCCATTGCCGTCGCCGCACTTGTCGCCATCGTCCTCAACCTGGTTCTGCCCCGCCAAAAATAACGTCCCATATATGAGTTGCGGTGAAATACGGACTGTTTAAGCTTGTTAAGCCGTCAAACAGTCCCTATTTCACCGCAACTGCCATTTTCCTCCGTCCCCTAGGGATCAATATGTGCGGGGGAGTTGTGGAGTTGTGCAGGCAGACGAGGTTTTTCTGGAAATACGCTCCCGATGCGCGTATAGTACCGATTGTTTTGTCGGCTCCTGCTGCGTCGAGTCCAAACCGCGAAATGCCATGAGCGGCGCGGATGCAGCCAGGAGGCACGAGGACAACCCACCGTGGCCACGCCCCGTGCTTAAAACCCCAAGAAGGAGTGAACAATGGCAGAAGAGAAGTATGTGCCGCGTCTGAAGACCAAGTACAACAACGAGGTCAAGCACCAGCTTCAGGAAAAGTTCCAGTACGAGAACGTCATGATGATCCCCAAGTTTGAGAAGATCGTCGTGAACATGGGTGTCGGCGAGGCCGCTACCGATTCCAAGGCCATCGACGGTGCCGTGCGCGACCTGCGCGCCATCACCGGCCAGCAGCCGATGATCACCCGTGCCCGCAAGTCCATCGCTACCTTCCGCCTGCGCGCTGGTATGCCGATCGGCTGCAAGGTTACCCTGCGTGGCGACCGTATGTGGGAGTTCTTCGATCGTCTGACCTCCGTCGCGATCCCCCGTATCCGCGACTTCCGCGGCATCTCCGCCAAGAGCTTCGACGGCCGTGGTAACTTCTCCATGGGCGTCACCGAGCAGCTCATCTTCCCCGAGATCGACTTCGACTCCGTCGATCACCAGCGTGGTATGGACATCACTTTCGTGACCACCGCCAACACCGATGAGGAGGCCAAGGCCCTTCTGGACGCCTTCGGTTTCCCGTTCAAGAAATAGGTTCACCTGCCCTATAAGCGCCGTTCCCACAAGGGGGCGGCGCTTGGGGCGAACAATACTCTATGTGAGGAGGATATAAGTGGCTAAGACATCGATGATCGTCAAGTGCAATCGCAAGCAGAAGTTCTCTACTCGTGAGTACACGCGCTGCCAGCGCTGCGGCCGTCCGCACTCTGTGTACCGCAAGTTCGGCCTGTGCCGTGTCTGCTTCCGTGAGCTTGCACTCAAGGGCGAGCTTCCCGGCGTTAAGAAGGCCAGCTGGTAAGTCACTACCAGCGTTTCAAGCATCCGTTTGGAACAGGGAAAACGCGCTAGTTAGGCTTTGCCGTTAAGGGCGGCGAAGAACCAAGAGCACGTGTTCATCAAGAACGAAGGAGAATCTGTATGAACCTTACAGACCCGATCGCAGATATGCTTACGCGCATCCGTAACGCTAACTCTGTGAACAAGGCCACGGTCTCCATGCCGAGCAGCAAGAAGCTCGTCGAGATCGCTCGTGTTCTGCACGAGGAGGGCTACATCGAGGGCTACGATGTCGAGGACACCGTTCCCCAGAAGACTCTGCACATCACGCTTAAGTATGGTCCCAAGAAGGCTAAGGTCATCAACGGCATCCGCCGCATTTCCAAGCCGGGCCTGCGTAAGTACACCGGCGTTGCCGACATGCCCCGCGTCCGCGGTGGCCTTGGTACCGCCATTATTTCCACCAGCCATGGCGTTATGACCGACCGCGATGCTCGCAAGCACAACGTCGGCGGCGAGATCATCGCTTACGTCTGGTAATTCGCTCGGTAGGTAGAAGGAAAGGAGATCACCGTGTCTCGTATCGGTAATAAGCCTGTCCAGATTCCCGCCGGAGTCGAAGTGGCAGTCAACGGCAACAACGTTGTCGTCAAGGGCCCCAAGGGCCAGCTCGAGCTGGATGTCTTTGAGAAGCTCGCTATCAACGTCGAGGACAACGTCCTCACCGTTTCCCGTCCCGACGACGAGCGTGAGACCCGTGCCCGCCACGGCCTCACCCGCGCTCTCATCCACAACATGGTTGTTGGCGTTTCCGAGGGCTTCGAGAAGAAGCTCGAGCTCGCCGGCGTCGGTTACCGCGTGCAGCAGAAGGGCAAGAACCTCGAGTTCTCCCTGGGCTTCTCGCACCCCGTGATCGTCGAGGCTCCCGAGGGCATCACCTTCGAGGTTCCCGACAACACCCACGTGAACGTCAAGGGTATCAACAAGCAGCAGGTCGGTCAGATCGCCGCTGAGATCCGCGGCCATCGTCCTCCCGAGCCTTACAAGGGCAAGGGTATCCACTATGTTGGCGAGCACATCCGCCGCAAGCTGGGTAAGGCCGCCAAGTAGTCGTAACCGACTCACTCGCATAAGACCAGCACCCCGTTAGGTGCTGGCAAGATCAACCTTTTTAGGAGTTTACGTATGAACAAGCATAAGGCGAAGCTGGAAGGCCTCAAGCGTCGTCAGCGTCGTGTTCGCGGCAAGGTCTCGGGTACCGCCGAGCGTCCGCGTCTTCGCGTGACCCGTACTAACGCCAACATCTATGCCCAGATCATCGACGACAGCAAGGGCTCCAGCCTGACGCTCGTCTCCGCCTCGACCCTCGAGGCCGAGTTCAAGGGCACCCACACCTCGAACAAGGAGGCTGCGGAGAAGGTCGGTCAGCTCGTTGGCAAGCGTGCCATCGAGGCCGGCATCACCAAGGTCGCTTTCGATCGTGGTGGCCGTATCTACCATGGCCGCGTCAAGGCCCTCGCCGACGGTGCTCGTGCCGCCGGTCTCGAGTTCTAGGAGGTATGTAGCACATGGCTCGTAATCAGAAGCAGCAGCGCGAGGCCTCCGAGTTCGAGGAGCGCGTCGTTTACATCAACCGCGTGTCGAAGACCGTCAAGGGTGGTCGTCGCATGAGCCTCGTCGCTCTCGTCGTCGTCGGCGACGGCAAGGGCAACGTCGGCGTTGGCATGGGCAAGTCCGCTGAGGTGCCCATGGCCATCTCCAAGGCGTCTCTCGATGCCAAGAAGAACATGTTCCACGTGCCGGTGACCGATCAGGGCACCATTCCGCACGAGGTTCTCGGTCACTTTGGTGCCGGCCGCATCATCATCAAGCCCGCTGTCGAGGGTACCGGCGTTATCGCCGGCGGCGCTGTGCGTCCCCTCTTCGAGCTTGCTGGCATCAAGAACGTCCTGTCCAAGTCCCTCGGTACCGACAACGGCCTCAACATCATCAAGGCTGCCGTCGAGGGCCTCAAGGAGCTCTCCAGCCCTGAGGACGTCGCGGCTCGCCGTGGCCTGACGGTCTCCGAGATGTTCGTCGGTAAGGAGAACTAAGCATGGCTGACACCATCAAGATCAAGCAGGTCCGCAGCACCAATGGTTGCAAGCAGGACCAGGTCCGTACTGTCCGTGCCCTCGGTCTCCACAGGATCCGCGAGGTTCGCGAGATTGCTGACAACGAGTCCGTCCGCGGCATGATCTTCAAGGTCAAGCACCTTGTCGAGATTGTAGAGGAGTAGCAAATGCAGCTTCACGATCTTACTCCCGCGCCCGGTTCCACCAAGAACCGCAAGCGCGTCGGCCGTGGCAATTCTTCGGGTCACGGCACCACTTCTGGCCGCGGTCAGAAGGGCCAGGGCTCTCGCTCTGGCGGCACCAAGGGTGCCGGCTTCGAGGGTGGCCAGACTCCGCTGGCTATGCGCCTGCCCAAGCTTCCGGGCTTCCGCAATCCCCGTCGTATCGAGTACACCGCTGTTAACGTTGAGCGCCTCGAGCGCAAGTTCGAGGACGGCGCTGTGATCGACGGTGCCGCCCTTAAGGCCGCTCGCATCACCAAGAGCGAGTTCGAGCCCGTCAAGGTGCTCGGCAATGGTGAGCTCACCAAGAAGTTCACGGTCAAGGTCGACAAGGTCAGCGCTTCTGCGCAGGCCAAGATCGAGGCCGCCGGCGGAAAGGTCGAGCTGCCGTGCTAAATGGTCTTAAGAATGCTTTCCGCATCAAAGAATTGCGCGAAAAGATTCTTTTTACCATAGCTATGCTCGTCGTGTACCGCATTGGTGCGCACGTTCCTGTGCCCGGCATTCCCTTCCAGGGGATGCTGGGCCTTTTCTCGACCGATAACAATTCGGTCGCCGCAGGTGCTATGGCCCTCCTGAATCTTTTCTCTGGTGGCGCGTTGAGC
This sequence comes from uncultured Collinsella sp., assembly GCA_900544095.1. Taxonomy (GTDB): domain Bacteria; phylum Actinomycetota; class Coriobacteriia; order Coriobacteriales; family Coriobacteriaceae; genus Collinsella. The sequence goes on along the minus strand of UQTV01000001.1, from coordinate 539,171 downwards.
TATGTTTCGGTGTTCTCCCTGGGCATCATGCCTTACATCACCAGCTCGATCATCCTCCAGATGCTCCAGGCCGTTGTGCCTTCCCTGCATGAGCTTGCCCGCGAGGGCGAGGTCGGTCAGACCAAGATTACGCAGTATTCGCGTTACCTCACCCTGGCTCTGGCAATCCTCAACTCCGTGGGTTACCTCTTCCTCTTTAAGAGCTTCGGCATCAGCTTTACTGGCGCCGGCGCTCCCGAGATCATCTTCGACCTCATGATCGTCGGCACGCTCACCGCGGGCGCCATGCTGATCATGTGGATTGGTGAGCTCATCACCCAGCGCGGTATCGGCAATGGCATGTCGCTGATCATCTTCGCGAACATCATGGCCGGCCTGCCGCAGGCGATCTTCTCCAGCACCGAGGGCAATGCCGGTGGCATCATCACCATGGTGATCATCTGCGCCATCATCTTGCTGGTTATCCCGCTGATTGTTTTCCTTGAGCGCGGCCAGCGCCGCATTCCGGTCTCCTACGCTAAGCGCGTCGTGGGCCGTCGCATGATGGGTGGCCAGACCACCTACCTGCCCATCAAGGTCAACACTGCGGGCGTCGTGCCGATCATCTTCGCTTCGGCGCTGCTGTACTTCCCGGCTCAGATTGCCGTGTTCTTCCCCGGCATCGGCTGGATTCAGGCAGTTGCCTCTGCGCTTTCGACCGGTTGGCTCAACTGGGTGCTTAACGTTGTCCTCATCGTGTTCTTCGCGTACTTCTACACCTCTATGGTGTTCAACCCCGATGACACGGCCGACAACCTTAAGAAGCAGGGTGGCTTTATTCCGGGCGTCCGTCCGGGTAGGGCTACCGCGGCCTACATCAAGAACGCGCTCAACAAGATCACGCTTCCCAGCGCTGTCTTTTTGGCGCTCATCGCCATCGTGCCTTCGATCATCTTCTCCTTCACGGGTAACCATCTGATCCAGGCATTTGGCGGCACGTCCATCCTCATCATGGTCGGCGTCGTGCTCGACACGGTCGATAAGCTCGAAGGCCAGATCAAGATGTATGATTACGATGGATTCTTTAAATAGGCTAGAGGAGGATTGCTCATGAACCTCGTATTGCTCGGAGCTCCGGGTGCCGGTAAGGGCACCGTCGCACAGGAGCTCGTCGCCGAGTTTGGCGTCGCTCACATTTCCACGGGCGACCTGCTGCGTGCTGCCGTCAAGGGTGGCACCGAGCTTGGTATTCAGGCTAAGAAGTACATGGACGCTGGCGAGCTCGTTCCCGATCAGCTCGTGATCGACCTTGTCAAGGAGCGCCTTGCTGCCGATGACGCCCAGCAGGGCTTCATCCTCGATGGCTTCCCGCGCAACACCGCCCAGGTTGTGACGCTCGATTCCGAGCTTTCCGCCATGGGTCGCGAGATCGACTGCGCCCTTCTGGTCGATGTGGCCCCCGAGGTCATCATCGATCGTCTGTCTTCGCGTCGTACCTGCCGCGCCTGCGGTTACACCGGCACTGCTGCCGATGCCACCTGCCCCAAGTGTGGCGGCGAGATGTATCAGCGCGACGACGACAAGCCCGAGACCATCAAGAACCGTCTCGACGTCTACGAGAAGTCCACGAGCCCGCTCGTCGACTACTATCGTGGCCAGGGTCTGCTCAAGTCGGTCAACGGTGACCAGGCTCGCGAGACCGTGTACGGGGATGTCAAAGAGGCTCTCGGTCTATGATCAAGATTAAGTCTGCAACGCAAATCGAGCAGATGAAGAAGGCAGGAGCGCTATCTAAGATGGCGCTCCGCCACGTTGGAGCCATGGTTCGCCCCGGCGTGTCGACCTTCGAACTCGATCAGCTTGCCGAGCAGATTATCCGCATGCATGGCGGCACCCCTGCCTTTAAGGGCTACGGCGGTTTCCCGGGGACCATTTGCGCATCAATTAACGATGCCGTGGTTCACGGTATTCCCAACCCTGACATGATCCTGCGCGATGGCGATATCATCTCCATCGATACGGGAGCTGTCGTTGACGGTTGGGTTGGCGATAACGCCTGGACGTTTTTCGTCGGCACCCCCACGCCCGAGGCCAAGGCCCTGTGCGAGGTTACGCGCGATTGCCTAAAGGCTGCCATCGAGCAGGCTGTTCCCGGTAACCATATCGGGGACGTCGGCTATGCCGTTCAGTCCCTCGCCGAGTCTCACGGTTACGGCGTGCTTCGCGATTACGTGGGGCATGGTATCGGCCATGTGATGCACGAGGACCCCAACGTTCCAAATTATGGAAAGAAGGGGAGAGGCGTTCGCCTTCAGGCTGGTATGGTCATCGCTATCGAGCCGATGGTTACGATGGGTTCCAATCATGTGAGCACGGGCTCCGATGGTTGGATCGTTACGACCAACGACCATCTGCCCGCCGCGCACTACGAGAACACCGTCGCCATTACCAATGACGGTCCGGTGATTCTTACCACCGATGCGCAAGGATCCTGGTGTTCGCTCCAAGGCGGAGAAATGTAACAAGTTCCACGTAGTTGTGGAGCCATTACGAAGATATTACGATACGTGCATGCGTATTGTAGAATACTCAATCGCTGTCGTTTTCTAGAGAAAGATGATTGCTTGTGAAGAAGGAAGACGCAATTGAGCTCGAGGGTACGGTAAAGGAACCGCTGCCCAACGCCATGTTTAAGGTTGAGCTCGAGAACGGTCATTCGGTTCTGTGCAACATTTCTGGCAAGATCCGAATGAATTACATCCGCATTCTCCCCGGTGACAGGGTTGTCGTGGAGCTTTCCCCGTACGACCTGACCCGCGGTCGCATCACCTATCGCTATAAATAGCGACACGCATACACGCTCTTTTCCGACTGCAGGCTTAGCTCAACCTACGGTCGGTTTGCGTGTGAAGACCAGCCATAGTTTTAAACGCCTGCGGCTGGGCGAGTAGATAGTAGGGAAGTAGTTTGAGCGCTACCGAAAGGAAGAACGATGAAGGTACGTCCTTCGGTCAAGAAGATGTGCGATAAGTGCAAAATCATTAGGCGCCACGGCAAGGTCCTCGTCATTTGCGAGAACCCCCGTCATAAGCAGCGTCAGGGTTAAGAGAGGAGACTACGTTGGCCCGTATTAATGGTGTCGACCTCCCGCGTGAGAAGCGCGTTGAGATCGGTCTGACCTACATTTACGGCATCGGCCGCACCACTGCGACGAAGATTTGCGTCGAGTGCAACGTTAACGTGGACACGCGCGTTAAGGACCTCACCGAGGATGAGGTTAACGCCATCCGCGATTATATCGATAAGAATCAGATCATGGTTGAGGGCGACCTCCGCCGTGAGCGCAACCAGAACGTCAAGCGCCTTATGGACATCGGCTGCAACCGCGGCCTTCGTCACCGCAAGGGCCTCCCGGTCCGCGGCCAGCGCACCCACACTAACGCTCGTACCCGCAAGGGCCCGAAGCGTCAGATCGGTGCTAAGAAGAAGAAATAAGGAGCGCTAGATAGATGGCTACTGCTAAGAAGAACGTTCGCGCTGCCCGTCTGAAGCGCGCGGACCGTAAGAACATTTCCGTGGGCCAGGCTCACATTCGTTCTACGTTCAACAACACGATCGTTTCGATCACCGATCCCCAGGGCAACGTCATTTCCTGGAAGTCGGCTGGCCAGGTGGGCTTCAAGGGCTCCCGTAAGTCCACGCCGTTCGCTGCCCAGATGGCTGCCGAGGCTGCTGCCAAGCAGGCCATGGAGCACGGTATGAAGAAGGTTTCCGTCTTCGTCAAGGGCCCCGGCTCCGGTCGTGAGACCGCCATCCGCTCCCTCCAGGCTGCTGGCCTCGAGGTCTCGAGCATCCAGGACAAGACCCCCATTCCGCACAACGGCTGCCGCCCCAAGAAGCGTCGCCGCGTGTAACTGAAAGGATCGTATCAATATGGCAATCGACAGGACTCCTGTTCTTAAGCGCTGCCGTCAGCTCGGGATCGATCCCGCTGAGCTCGGTTACAGCAGCAAGAAGGAATCTATCCGTCAGCCCAAGCGCCGTCGCAAGGAATCTGAGTACGGCATGCAGCTGCGTGAGAAGCAGAAGGTCAAGTTCATCTATGGCGTTCTGGAGAAGCAGTTCCACGGCTACTTCAACAAGGCCCGTAAGATGAACGGCGTCACCGGTGAGAACCTCATGATCATCCTTGAGTCTCGCCTCGACAACGTCGTCTTCCGTCTTGGCTTCGCCCGCACCCGCAAAGAGGCTCGTCAGTCCGTCCGTCACGGTCACTTCACCGTGAACGGCAAGCGCGTGGACATCCCGTCCTACCGCGTCAAGGCCGGCGACGTCGTCGCTGTCGGCGAGAAGTTCCGTGACCTCCTCCCCATCAAGGAGGCCCTGATTTCCTCCGAGCGCTTTGAGGTCCCTGGCTGGCTCGAGGTCGATATCGAGAAGCTGTCTGGTAACGTGCTCGCTCTGCCGACGCGTGAGCAGATCAGCGGTGATATCAACGAGCAGCTCATCGTCGAGCTCTACTCTAAGTAGTCCATCCGGGCTGCTGAGGCTGGAGGTAATACATGTCAGAATTCATTAGGCCTCAGGTTCAGGTCGAAGAGATTAACGAGACCTCTGCTCGTGTCTCCGTCGAGCCGCTCGAGCGTGGCTACGGCGATACGCTGGGTAACTCGCTTCGTCGTGTTCTTCTGTCCTCGCTCGAGGGTGCCGCCGTCGAGGCCATTCAGATCGATGGTGCGCAGCACGAGTTCATGACCATCCCTAACATGGTCGAGGATGTCACCGACATCGTCCTGAATGTCAAGGGCCTTGTCTTCAGGGCTCTCGGCACGACCGACGAGGCGACCGCCACCATCTCGGTTGACGGCCCCTGCGAGGTCACCGGTGCGGACTTCTTTATTCCGTCCGAGTTTGAGCTGGTCAACCCCGAGCAGCACATTGCTACGCTCACCGAGGGTGGCCATCTCACCATGAGCATGCGCATCGGCTATGGCCGCGGCTATGTTTCTGGCGAGGCTAACAAGCGTGACAACGATCCCATCGGTGTGATCAACGTCGACTCGCTGTACTCGCCGGTGTCCCGTTGCGCCAAGCTCGTTGAGGCTTGCCGTGTCGGCCAGCATACCGACTACGACCGCCTTGTCCTCGAGATCGAGACCAACGGTTCCATCGCCCCGCGCGACGCCGTGGTCCAGGCTGCCAATATCATCAACCAGCATATGGCCGCCTTTATGAACCTTGCCGAGACCCCCGAGGTCGAGGAGGAGGCTTCGATCTTCGCTCCCGAGGTCACCAACGACAACGCCGAGCTGGACAAGCAGATCGAGGATCTGGACCTTTCCGTCCGTTCCTACAACTGCCTTAAGCGCGCCAGCATTCACTCGGTCCGTCAGCTCGTTGAGTTCTCGGAGAACGATCTGCTCAACATCCGTAACTTCGGTGTTAAGTCGATCGAGGAAGTGAAGGACAAGCTTGAGTCCATGGGCCTGAGCCTGAAGGCTTAATGCTTCGCATATTTGAGGAGAAACTAGACCATGCGTCACAACGTTAAGAAGGGCCTGAAGCTCGGCACCGATGCGAGCCACACCAAGGCCATGAAGAAGAGCCTTGCTAAGGCCCTCTTCGAGAACGACCGCATCAAGACCACCGAGACCCGCGCTAAGGCGCTGCGTTCGGTCGTCGACCCGATCATCACTTGGGCCAAGAAGGGCGACCTGCACTCTCGTCGTCTGGCTATCGCCAAGCTCGGCGATAAGCAGCTCGTTGCCGAGATCTTCGACAAGGCTGCTCAGGGCATGTGGCAGGACCGCAACGGCGGTTACACCCGCATCATGAAGCTCGGTAACCGTAAGGGTGATAACGCTCCTATCGTTATCATGGAGCTCGTCACCGAGCCTTGCACGCCTAAGGCCAAGAAGGCTGCTCCGGCCCCCAAGAAGGCCGCTGCTCCCAAGAAGGTCGAGGCTGTCGAGGAGGCTCCTGCTGAGGAGACCGCTGAGTAGACATTCTGTCTGCATAGGCTATATTCGAGGGGTACGTTCGCGTACCCCTCTTTTTTTGTCGCAATACCGTTGCTAGTTTGTTGGGAGCGCCTATGACTGCGCCGTCTGATTTCAATTCGACCCCCGAGCTTGACGCCACCCTTGTATTTCGCGTGGCCTACGATGGCTCCTCCTATAGCGGATTTGCCGAGCAGCCGGGCCAGACGACGGTCGCGGGCGAGCTGCGCCGTGCCATTGAGACGTTGCTGCGCCGCCCAATCGATCTGACGTGCGCGGGGCGTACCGATGCCGGCGTTCATGCGGTGGCCCAATACATCAGCGTGCCTGTAACGGACGCTGAGCTCGCTTTGACGCGCCGTAGGTGGCTGAGGGCTATGGATGCCCTCCTGGGCAAAGATATCGCCATAAACGAGGTCTACAAGGCTCGTAAGGGCTTTTCTGCACGTTTTGACGCGCGCTCTCGCACTTACACCTATCGCATTGCCGACCGTGATGCGCGGCCCGTGCTGTCACGCGGTGCCGTGTGGTGGCATCGCTATCCCCTCGACGTCGATGCGATGGCGGCCGCCTGCCCTACGCTTTTGGGCGAGCAGGACTTTAAGAGCTTTTGCAAGGTCGCCTCTGCCGTGGGCAAACCTACGCACCGCTGCGTAATGCGTGCCGAGTTTGGCCATGAGGTCGCCTTTGGCGAGGACATCCTCACGTTTACCATCGAGGGCAATGCGTTTTTGCATTCGATGGTGCGAACCATTGTGGGCACCCTTGTTGAGATCGGCATGCATCGCCGCGATCCCGAGTGGATGCGTGAGGTAATTGATGCCTGCGATCGCACCGCAGCTGGTCCTACGGCACCCGCATGCGGTCTTACCTTTATGGGCGTGGATTACGACTCCACCGAGCTTGTGGTGCTCGATTAGGGAAGTGGCTGCCTGACGGCGATCTTTGTGTGCAGCGCCTGTGAGCGGGGCGTGTGCAACATCTGTTCTTGACGTGCATCGCGACGGGCGACCATCCGCATTAATTGACGGGGTGTACCATGAACGGCAGTTTGTTACTGGCTGTCGAGAGGACGGAAAACTTGGTTCGACGTGGTTCGCATCCGCGACTTTCGGTGATCCTGATTGTTGAGGGTTCCCCCAGTTATACGATGCGCGCTCTCGAGAGCATCCAGAACCAAGACCTCTACGATTTGCAGATTGTCGTCGTTTGCCGCGGCGTGGTAGCTGGTGTGCGTCATTCGCTCGAAGTTGCTGCCGACAGAGATATTCATATTGATTTGATTGATGTTGAAGACCCGACGCCTGGCGCCTGCCTGCGTGCCGGCTTTGCGGCTTCGCGCGGCTCCCAGATCATTGCGATGAATGCCAATGAGTGGTTTGCGCCGCAGTCCCTTTCGCAGATGGTCGAAAGCTCCTGCGACGCTTCTGCTGACATCGTGTTTCCCTCTGTTTCGCTCGATCGCTACGATGTTCACCGCGAACGTCATTCCCGAGTTTTGGACGCGACATCCGTTTCTGAAGATGAGGACCGGGCGGCTTGCCTGACCCAATTGGTTTCCTGTGGTTTAATCCGACAGACCTCTGGCGTGCTGTATGATCGCGCCCTTTTTGAGGCGTGCCTTGCGCATGGCGATGCGTTTCGAACGGTGTCTTTTTTGACGCTCGCGCTTTCGCAGGCAAAGCGCGTTTCGGGATGTGGCCGTGCCCGTTTTCATGCAGTTGCGCCGTCGATTACGGAGACGTTTGACCCCACGATGTTTGCCAGGCTTTCTGATGATATCGGGGCGCTCGACAGGCTTGCCGACTCGCTTGCCGTCGCGGGCGGTGGCAATCAGTTGAAACTGGTCTGCCAGCGGTATTACTACGCCGGTCTGGTCGCCTGCATCGAAAATTTGTGTTTGAGCCCCCATGGGGTGTCTTCAATAGAGCGTTCGGCCCGTTTGCATGATATGCTCGAAGCGCAGCGTACCCGTCAGATGGTTGCGGCTCTTAAAGGCAATCATCGTGGCCTAGGTCTGCTCTATGGTTCGATAGCTAGTGCCAAGCCCATGCGGTGTGCGTTGTATACGCATCTGGCGGCCTTTTTCAATCGTTCGGGCGTCCGGACTGTCTAGTAGCGTGATTTTCGAAATAAATTGCATGGAATTGTTTCGAAATGCGTTCTTATTCACTAAAACCCTCAAATAGCGCTAAACTATTCAATCACTAAGTGATTGTCTCCGCCATCTTTTGGAGTGAGGTTTTGTATGGCCAAAAAACGCAATGGGCGCCAGGATGCCATCAGAGATATTGTTCGCAATAAGGACGTACGCACGCAGCGCGTTTTGGTAGACGAGCTTCGCGCCATGGGTTTCGATTGCACGCAGGCGACCGTTTCGCGCGACATCGCGGACATGGGACTGCGTAAGCTCCCCGAGGGCATCTATGTCCTTGCCGAGGACCTGCATCTGCAGCGCATGGTTTCCGAGCTGGTTACCGGCGTACTGCGCACCGATAATCTGGTTATGATCAAGGCGCAGCCCGGTACGGCTTCTGGTATTGCCGCAGCGGTCGATGCCGCGGAGCTGCCCGACGTGCTTGGCTCGCTTGCCGGCAACGACACGATCTTAGTCATTGCGCAGACGGCCGAGGACGGCGAACGCCTTGAGGCGCTCATCAACAAGCTGAGTAACTCTCACAAGTAGGGGATGCGTGGCACTGCTGCTGTGCCGATTGTTGCTATAGGTAATTGCCGAGGGCGTTTACGAAGGTCAGCGCCCTTTTGCATGCCGGCACCCGTTGCTCTATCGGTCCTGCAGCCGGGGCCGTCGTGGCATCATGTGGCATCTGCCGAAATAAAGAAGCGCCCGAGCAGCGTACGTGCTGCTCGGGCGCCTTGGTGTCAGATGCCGCTTTGCGCCTACTGGCCCGTAGAGGGTTCGCGCGTGGGCGTAGGATCGGGGGTAGGCGTCGGCGTGCCACCGTCGCCACCCGTGCCGCCATTGCCACCCGTGCCACCGTCGCCACCTGTCGTGCCGCTATCGCCACCCGTGCCACCGTCGCCACCTGTCGTGCCGCTATCGCCGGTGGTGTTGCCGCCCGGGGTTTCAGTGGTCGTGGTTGTCGTTGTCGTTGTGGTGGTCGTGGTCTCTTCCTCTTCTTTTCCCTCGTCTTTATCCTCCTCGTCTTTCTTTTTGTTGTTTGTGCCGTAGAACTTCCAGACGTTATTGTTCTTGTACGTGGGAGCCGTTCCGGTCGGGAATTCCTCGCGCTCGGTGCCCGCAAGAACGGTGTTCATGAACTTCTTAAAGACGGGCAGGTTGGTGCTGTCGCCCAGCAGGTCCGAACCGTACTTTTGGATGGGAATCTCGCCTGCGGAATAACCGGTCCACAGGGCGCATGCCAGTTGCGGCGTGAAGCCGCAGAACCACAGGTTGGTGGTGTTGTCAGTGGTGCCCGTCTTGCCGGCATAGGGCTGGTTGACGCTCAGCGCGCCGGCGGCACCCGTGCCGCTGCCCTGCATGACGCCGGATAGAACGTCGGTAACCGCGGCAGCCTCGCCTTCGGTGAGCACCTGCGTGGGATTGTCAGTGTGCTGGTACAGAACCGAGCCGGTACGCGAGTCGATCTCGGTAATGGCGATGGGCTGACGGTAGTAGCCACCGTTGGCAAACGTTGCGTAGGCAGATGCCATCTCGAGCGGTGAGATGGACCCGGTGCCGAGCGTCATGACGGGAACGTCCTCGATATTGTCCTTGGCGGGATCGATGCCAAGCTTTTTGACGAGCGACATGATCTTGTCATTGCCGATGGCTTCGGCCACCTGAATGTAGCCGGTGTTGGATGAGTATGCCGTTGCCTGTTTAAGCGTGATGTTGCCATAGCTCTGGTTGCCGTAGTTTTGCACCTCGGTCGTGGTGCCCTTGGCCTTGAGCGGCGAGTTGCAGTTGAGGGTGACGTTGGGGTTCATACCGTTTTGGATGGCAGTTGCCAGCGTAAAGGCCTTAAACGTGGAGCCCACGGGGCGCTTTGCCGTAGCGTGGTTCACGTGATTCTCGTCGGCGTTGTAGTCGTAGCCGCCCACCATGCACTTGATGTAGCCGGTCTTGGGGTCAACGACGACCATGCCCATGTCCAGTCCGTCGAGCGAAAGCGTGTCGAGCTGCGAGCGCACGGCCTCCTCGGCCACCTGCTGCATGGTGGGGTCGATGGTGGTCTTGACGGTCAGACCGCCCTTAAAGAGCACGTCGGTGGAGAACTCCTGCTCAAGCAGCTGCTTAACGTAGGCGACAAAGTAGGGCTGAGAGTACACATCGACGCCACTGCCCGAAATCTCGGTCACGTTAAGCGTGATGGGCTCAGCCTGCGCGGCATCGTGCTCTTCCTGCGTGATGTGGCCCAGACGCAGCATGTTGTCCAGAACCTTGTTGCGGCGGGACAGCGCCAAGTCGGGATTAACCGTGGGGTCGTACTGCGAGGGCGAGTTGGGAAGGCCGATCAGCAGCGCGGCCTCGCTCAGGGTGAGGTCGGCGGCGGTTTTGGACAGATAGGTCTCGGCGGCGGCCTCGATGCCATATGCTCCATGGCCGTAGTAGATGGTGTTGAGGTACATCATGAGGATCTCGTCTTTGGAGTACATATCCTCCATCTTGATGGCGATATAGGCCTCGCGCACCTTACGCTCGATGGTCGAGTCGAATTGTTCCTCCTGCAAGATGGTGTTGCGAACCAGCTGCTGGGTGATGGTCGATGCGCCCTCGTGGCCGCCGATGAGGGTTGCCACCGATGCGCGTGCAATGCCCCAGAGGTCGATGCCGCCGTGCTCGTAGAAGCGCTCGTCCTCAACGTCAACGGTGCCCTGCAGCACGTACGGGGACACTTGGTCCTTGGTGATGGACTTGCGGTTTTGCGTGTAGAAACTCGCAATGGTATTGCCGTTGCAGTCGACGATGTCGGTGGGCTCGCTCACCAGATACGCGTTGGCATCGGTGTAGTCGGGCAGATCGGACAGCCAGCGGTTGACGTTGCCGATCATGCCGATGCCAAACGCTACGCCCGCGATAAGCAGAAAGCCCAAAAACGAGAGCAAGATCATGGGAAGGGCATGCGTCTTGGAGCGACCGCGCCCCTGTCGTTGGCGAGGACCCATATATTGACCTCCAGGTATGTCGTGCCAGGCGGCAGGTATGCTGCCGGGCAGGATGGACATAAGTTATTACACGATAAACCAATCGGGGCATGCGGGGTCTCGTGTATGCTGGTTGGCAGCAATTTTCAGAGTGAAAGCACACCTTGGCAAGGAGTTTACCGATGGCGATTCGGCCGATGGAATCGAGCGGACAATGCGAAAGCGAGTTGGCGGCGGCTGAAGTGGCGCTGCCCGAACTGCTGGCGCCTGCTGGCGGACTTGACCAGATGCTCGCGGCGATTGCGGCGGGTGCCGATGCCATCTATGCGGGGCTGGACGGATTCAACGCTCGAGTGAGCGCGCATGGCTTTAGCGATGATGAGTTCGCGCGCGGTTGTGCCGTGGCCCATGCCCGTGGCGTGCGTGTGTACGTGACGCTCAACGTGTTCGTGTTCGATGATGAGCTTGCCGACGCCGTGGCGTTGGGGGCGCATGCGCGCGCGTTGGGTGCCGATGCGTTGATTGTGGCCGATGCCGGGCTGGCTTGTGCACTTCGTGCGGCGATTCCGGGGGTCGAGATTCACCTGTCCACTCAGGCGGGCGCTCATAGCGAGGGTGCCGTGCAGTTGGCTGCCAAGGAGTTGGGCGTTGAGCGCGTGACGACTGCGCGCGAGCTGAGCGTGGCAGAGATTGAGGCGCTTTGCGCTACTGGCGTGCCCATCGAGGTGTTCTGTCACGGCGCTATTTGCATTGGCTATTCAGGCGCGTGTGAGTTTTCGGCCCTTCGACGTGGCCGCTCTGCGATGCGCGGTGATTGCACGCAACCGTGCCGTCTATCCTATGACTTGGTGGACGAGGCGGGGCAGAGTGTTGTCGCTGTCGAAGGGGATCGCCTGCTTTGTCCGCGTGACTATCTGGGCATCGCGCATCTGCCCGAGCTTGTTGCCGCCGGCGTGGCATCGCTCAAGATCGAGGGCCGCATGAAGAATCCCGACTACGTCTTTAACGTGGTGAGGGTGTGGCGTCGGGCGCTCAATATGCTGCGCGACGGCACATGGGATGCCGATGCGGTGCCGGCGCTTGAGCGCGAGCTGGGAAGGTCGTTCAACCGCGGCTTTACCGATGCGTATCTGCGGGGTCGTTCGGGCGCCGAGCTCATGAGCTTTGAGCGCGCGATCAACCAGGGCGTGCGCGTGGGCCACTTGGTGGCGGTGGGTCACGAAGAGGTGACGGTTGAGCTTGATGCCGCCGTGGCGGCGGGCGATACGCTCGAGATCCGATTTTACCCGGGTGCCGACGCGCGTCCCGATGTGCCCAAGCGCTGGCCACAGGTGCCTTGCCCCGTGGATGCCGCTGCGGGAGAGCGCATCGTCGTGCGTTGCAAACGCAAGGTGGACGCGGGCTGCGAGGTCTATCTGATTCGCAGTGCCGGCGTGCTGGGGCAGACGGCAACGGTGTTGGAGCGCATGCGGGTCGAGGCAGATGCGGTCGCGCCTGTTGAGCGGTCCGTTGAGGTGTTGCCGTTTGAGGGCGTTCTGGCAGATGTCGATGTGCCGACGGAGTTGGCGGGGCCGGCGGAGCCGGCAAAGCATGTGGCATTTGCTCGTATGGTCTTTGCTTGGGAGCTGATGGATGTGGATCCGCGTGATGAGCGGGATCTGTCCGATGCAACGGTGGTGCTCGACGAAGTGTGCCGCGCGGGCGACACCGAGCGGACTCGGGCACTTATGCAGCGTGCCGGGCGCGTCGTCTGCCGCAATCTGGGGCAGGTGGCGATGGCCCGCGAGTTGGGCACGGCGTTTGACGTGGCGGCGCCGGTGTTCTGCGCCAATCGGGCCACACTTGCTTGGCTGCGCGGGCTTGGTGCGGGGTGGGTATACTTGCCTGCCGAGTTGCTCGGCAATGATAGGGGGCGTATTGCCGAGCTGGCTGCTGAACCCGGCGTCTTGGGTCCGGTCGACGCCGACCGTCCCGAGCTCATGGTGTGCGAGCACTGCTTGCTGACCGCCGAGGGCGTCTGCGCCACCGATGCGACGGGGCAGGTCCGTTGCCGCGACTGCTTGCGTCGTCGGCAGGCGCGCTATCTGGTCGAACGTGACGGTACACGTCTGCCAGTTGCCATTGACGCATGCGGCAGGACGAGGATTTTCCTGTCGTAGGCGCCGCGTCGTGTCAGTTTGTTATCATAAGAGAGTTTATGGACTTCCAGCACCGCCGTTTTCGGCGAGGGTGCTATAGCAAAAGGAGGATACCCAATGCTGTCTGTTGACGAGCAAATGCGTATCATCACCTCGGGCGCCGCGCAGATCGTCCCCGAGGCCGACCTTCGCAAGAAGCTTGAGAAGGGCGAGCCCCTCAACATCAAGCTCGGCGTCGACCCCACCAGCCCCGACCTGCACTTGGGCCACGCCGTGCCGCTGCGCAAGATGCGTCAGTTCCAGGACCTGGGCCACAACGTCACCCTCATCATCGGTAACGGTACCGCGCTGATCGGCGACCCTTCGGGCAAGAATTCCACCCGCCCGCAGCTTTCGCAGGAGCAGATTGAGGCCAACGCCGAGACCTACGTGAGCCAGGCCATGAAGATCCTGGATCCCGAGAAGACCACCATCGTGCACAACGGTGACTGGATCTTGTCGATGGATCTGGCCGGTCTGCTGCAGGTGTGCTCCAAGTTCACCGTCGCCCGTATTCTTGAGCGCGATGACTTTACCAAGCGCTACCAGTCTCAGACGCCGATCGCCCTGCATGAGTTCCTGTATCCCGTGATGCAGGCATACGATTCGGTCATGATTAAGGCTGACGTGGAGATGGGCGGCACCGATCAGCTCTTCAACCTGCTCGCCGGCCGCGAGCTCATGGAGAAGATGGGCATGGAGCCCCAGATCGCGCTCACCATGCCGCTGCTCGAGGGTACCGATGGCGTGCGCAAGATGTCCAAGTCCTATGGCAACTACATCGGCCTGACCGACGCGCCCAAGGATATGTTCGGCAAGACCATGTCCATCCCCGACGAGATGATCGGTAAGTACTATCGCCTGGCGAGCTCGCTCACCCCGGCCGAGGTCGACAAGATCGACGCTGCTTTGGCCGACGGCTCTGCCGATCCCTATGAGCTCAAGCGCGCTCTGGGCCGCGACCTGTGCGACACCTACCACGGCGCCGGCGCCGGCGACGAGGCTCAGGCCGAGTTCGACCGCGTGTTCAAGGAGGGGCAGCTCGCCGACTTCCCCGAGAAGCATGTTGAGCTGACTGTTAACGACGAGGGCCAGATCTACCTCGCCGGCCTGCTCAAGGACCTGGGTCTTTCGGCCAGCGCCGGCCAGGCCCGTCGCGACATCGACGGCGGCGGCGTCAAGATCAACGGCAAGGCCGTGGCTCCCAAGAGCTACAACATCGATCCGAGCGCCCTCAAGCTGGGCGACACCCTCTCCGTAGGCAAGCGCAAGGGCTTCAAGTTGGTCTAACGAGCGAGTTGACCTCACAAGTGCAACAAGGCCGCAGCCGGGATTTCCGGCCGCGGCCTTTTAGTTACGCGGTTTTACGAAACCGCGTAACGGCTCGACGCTGCAAACCCGCCAGAGCGGCAATCTGCCTTTTAACTTCGGCGGCATGACCAAAAGGTCAATGCCGCCTCGTTTCAAGGCACCTTGCTCGTTCTGACGGGTTTTCGCTGTCGTTGCCAAAACATCGGCGCTTCCGTTGTTGGCACTTAGGGACGATCCTTTTGTGCCGGCACTTTGGGGCACTCCTTGTCATTGGTGCAAAGCAACCTGTCTCCATTGCGCTGAGCGGCGTGTGCCGTTAAGCGGAAGGGGTGTTAGCGGGACTTTCTTTTGGGCATACAATGGCTATTGTCTTGCTGCGGTGAAGGCCTGTCCGCTCCGCAGCTGTTTTCTACGGTTAAAGGAGAATGTATGTCCGTTGAGGTCATGAGGTCTGTGATCGAGGCCGCCGAGGGCCGCGTGCCCGTCGACACGCTGTTTACCAATGCGCAGATCGTCGACGTGTATGGCCAGCGTGTGGCGCCCGGTAGCGTTGCCGTCAAGGACGGTGTGATCGTCGGCGTGCTCTACGATGGTCGCGACGATGCCGCTGGCACCTACGAGGCAGCTGAGGTCGTCGACTGCCAGGGTCGCTATCTCGCTCCCGGTTTTATTGACGGGCATCTGCACATTGAGTCCTCGAACATCCGTCCCGCCGAGTATGCTCGCATGGCCGCGACGCGCGGTACTACCACCGCCATTGCCGACAGTCACGAGATTGCCAATGTTGCCGGTCTCGACGGCTTGCGCTTTATGATCGAGGATGGCCGCCGCGCGCCCATCTCCATCAAGTACATGATGCCTTCGTGCGTGCCCGCGCTGCCCGACGAGCAGGCCGGTGCCGTGATTACCGCCGCCGATATGCAGGAGTTTTTTGCCGAGCATCCAGGCGATGTCTTTGGCCTGGGCGAAATGATGAACCTGCCGGGCGTCTTTATGGCCGACCCCGAGACCTGTGCTCGCATCGATGCTGCCAACCAGACGCCGTCCAAGCAGGTCGACGGCCATGCGCCGCTCGTTGCCGGTAAGGACCTCAACGCCTATGCCGCAGCGGGCATTATCGCCGACCACGAGTCGACGATTCCCGAGGAGGCGCTCGACAAGCTATCCCGCGGCATGTATGTGATGCTGCGTGAGGGCACGTGCAGCCACGACCTGGCCAATTTGTCCCCGATGCTGCTGGAGAATCCCGCGCGCGCCCGCCGCTGCTGTTTTGCGACTGACGACCGTGCTCCCTCCGATGCGCTTTCGACCGGTATGATCGACAACGCCTGCCGCGTGGCTATCGAGGCCGGTATTGACCCCGTGGTTGCCATCTCTATGGCGTCCCTTTCCACGGCTGAGGCGTTTGGTCTGGACCACGGTTGTCGCGACCCGCACGAGCTCCGCGGCGCAATCGCCCCGGGCAAGCGCGCTGACCTGCTGTTGCTCGATGACCTGACGTTTGCTAAGGCTCCGCATCGCGTATATGCCGCCGGTGCCCTGGTGGCGCAGGACGGCACCTTTGTGGGCGAGATTGCACCCGAGATGGCCGAGGTTGCGGCCCTTGCCGATGAGCTGCGTGCTTCCGTTAAACTGCCGAAGCTATCGCTCGACGTGTTCGACTATGCCTTTAAGCCGGGCGAGGCTGTGATTGACGTGGTGCCGGGTAAGGCCATCACGGGTATGGTTCGTCCTGAGACTGACGAGGACTTGCGCCGCATTATGCTGATTGAGCGCCATGGCCGTGGCGTGTCGCTGCAGGCCGAGGGCGCCGACGGCGACGGCCCCGCGGGTCTGGGCTTGGTCGGCAAGCATATCGGCTGTGGTTGGGTGCGCGGCTTTACCATCACGGGCGGCGCCATTGCCTCCACGATCGGCCACGACTCGCACAACGTGTGCGTGGTGGGCGACAATGCGGCGGATATGATGGCTGCCGTTGAGGCCGTGGGGCAGGGCGGCCACGTGCTGGTGCGCAACGGCGAGATCGTGGCGCGCATTCCGCTGGCGCTCGGCGGCCTGATGAGCGAGGGCGCTGCCGAAGACGTTGCGGCGCAGCACGACGACTTTATGGTCAAGGCGCGCGCCATGGGTATTGAGCCGCCGCTCGACCCCATCATGGGCATCATCTTCCTGCCCCTGCCGGTCATCCCGACGCTCCGCATCCGCCCCGAGGGCATGTTCGACGTCACAACCTTCACCTACGCCGACTAGTCATCGGGGACGTTTTTAAACGACTGGCCGTCGGGGTGGCGTGTCGCCTGACGCCGCGACCGTAGGGCCTCTGGCGCGCGTGAGCTATTTGCTAGGTCCTTGTAACGTTTATGACTGCGGGGTCTTATTTGAGCTCCCTTTGGGTACGTTGGAATCGGATACACGTCCGATTCCATCAAGCCCGAAGGGAGCTTTTCTATGTTTAAACTGATTGCATCCGATATGGACGGCACACTGCTTGACGAAAATGGTCAGGTGCCGCCTGAGACCTACGAATTGATCCTGGCACTACGCGAGCATGGTGTACATTTTGCCGCATCGTCAGGCCGCCGCTACGATCGCCTGTGCGAGTTCTTTGCGCCCGTTCGCGACAAGATGGACTTTGTCGCGGCTAACGGTGCCCAGGTCTACGCCGACGGCAAAATGGTAGACCGCGAGGTGTATTCGCACCTGGCGATTCGAAAGCTCGCCCAGGCCGTCGCGACGTTTCCCAATTTGCACCTTGCGCTCTTTGACCGAACCAAGTCCTTTTTGCTCGATGACGAGAGCAAGTTCGTGCGCGAGGTTGATAAGGACCTCCCCAATGCCGAGCGCATTTGGGAGCTGCCCGATCCCAGCGTAAATATCATCAAAGCGAGTATCTTTTGCGACGACGGTGTCGTTATGGACAGTGCGTACGTGCTACAGCGCGAACTCGGTCAGCTCTTTACCTTTGCGCCTTCAGGCAACGCGTGGATCGATGCCATGCAGCCCGGTGTGTCGAAGGCTTCGGGCATCGCACAGCTCGCGGAGCATTACGGCATTGGGCGCGATGAGGTTATGGCGTTTGGCGACTCTATGAACGACTACGAGATCATTCGCTTTGTCGGCACGGGTTGCGCGATGGAAAACGCGCGCCCCGCGCTCAAGGCGGTGGCCGATCGCGTGGTGGGTCGTAACCGCGACCACGCCGTCCAGCAAGAACTCCGCCGTGTTCTGGAGAGCCTTGCTTAATCCAGCAGTTAGGGACGTTCCTTTTCTGCCGGGTTGCTGCTGCTAGGCGAGGGCGGCCATGATGGTGCGGGCGACGCCGTCGTGGTCGTTGTCGTGTTCGGTGATGGCGTCGGCGGCCTCGCGGTCCTCGGGCTCGGCGTTGATCATGGCCATGCCGTGGCCCGCTGCCTGCAGCATGGGGATGTCGTTGATGTTGTCGCCGAACGCCCAGGCGTCGGCGAGACGCTCGCCCAGGTGCTCGCATAGCCACGTGAGGGCCGTTCCCTTGGTGGTGCCCGCGCCCATGACCTCGATATTCATGGCGTACGAACGCGTGACCTCAATGCCTCCGAGCGTGTCGAGCTCCGCCGCGATGGCGTCGCGATCGGCTGGGTCGTGCCAGTACATGGCGATGCGTTCGAGCGTCTCGACCTCGTCGATCTTGTTGTCGATATCTATGTCGATCGGTGTTCGTGTGCGCTTGAGCGAAGCCGCGATGTGGGGGTCGCCGCCGCAGAATTCGTCCAGGCGCGTGTAGAGCGAGCGGGGGAGGAAGCACTGCCCGTCCGCGAAGATATCGAAGGTGACATCGTGGCCGGCGGCAATGTTATGGACGCGGTGGGCGATGGCGCGGTCGAGCGGTCGGCTCAAAATGCGCGTAGCACGTGAGGTATCGGTGGGCACATCGTCGTCGAGCTGCCAGACGCTGGCACCGTTGGCGCAGACGGCATAGTGCACGGCGGGATGGGCGAGGATGGGCTCAAAGACGCCCGACAGCGGACGTCCCGTGCAGGGCACAAATTCAATCCCGCGTCGAGCGAGTTCGTCGAGCATCGCCCAGGTGGCATCGCTCATCTGCTTATCGCTCGTCAGCAGCGTTCCGTCCATATCGGAAAATACAATCATTTGATGCAGCCCTTTCTGCTGGCATAAAAAGCGTGGCCGAGGGCGGTGATGCCCTGGCCACGTTCGGGTTCTATAACGGTCCGCGTCTTAGCGATCGGCGAGCGGCTTGTACTCCAGCGGATCGATCACCGGACGGTATGCCGGGCGGATGATGCGATGCGCGCAGAAGAGCTCTTCCATGCGGTGCGCCGACCAGCCGGCCATGCGGGCGACGGCGAACAGCGGCGTAAAGAGCGTCTCGGGCACGCCGAGCATCTTGTAGATAAAGCCCGTGTACAGGTCGATGTTGGCGCAGATGGGCTTGGTCATGCCGTGATCGCGCATCACCTGCGGGGCCAGACGCTCGATGCGCTCGATGAGCGCGAACTCCTCGCCCAGGTCCTTCTTGGCGGCAAGCGTGCGCGCGTAACGGCGGCACACCTCGGCGCGCGGGTCGCTCAGCGTGTAGACGGCGTGGCCCATACCGTAGATGAGGCCCGTGCCGTCGAAGGCCTGCTTGTCGAGAATCTTGCCCAGGTAGGCTGCGACCTCGTCCTCGTCTTCCCAGTTGGAAACATGCGCGCGAATGTCCTCGTGCATGGATACGACCTTGGCGTTGGCGCCGCCGTGACGCGGGCCCTTGAGCGAGCCGATAGCCGCGGCGTAGGCGGAATACGGGTCGGTGGCCGAGGAGGACAGCACGCGGCAGGCAAACGTGGAGTTGTTGCCGCCGCCGTGCTCGGCATGCAGCATGAGCATCACGTCGAGCAGCATGGCTTCGTCGCGGGTGAATGCCATGCCGCCGCGTAGAACCTGCAGGATGGTCTCGGCGGTGGAGAGGCCGGGTGTGGGGTGCGGTACATGAACCTCGGAGCCGCGGCGCTTGGCGACCGAGGCCATATGCGCGAAGGCGGCGATGCGGGGGAGACGGGCGAGCATAGAGATGGCGACGTCGATCTCATGCTCGGGCGTAATTACGTCGGGTTCGGCATCGAAGGCGTAGAGCAGCAGCACGGCGCGCTGGAGCACATTCATGATGCTCGACGAAACCGTGGTCATGGGGAACTCTTTGACGTATTCGTCGCTCAGATGTCTAAAGGCACCAAGGCGCTCGCAGAAGCCGTCGAGCTCCTCTTTGTTGGGCAGCGAGCCCGTGATAAGCAGATAGGCGACTTCTTCGTAGCCATAGCGATTCTCGGCCTGGGCATTGTTGACCAGATCCTCGATGCTATAGCCGCGCAGCGTGAGCTTGCCCTGGTCGGGTACGACCTTGCCGTCGACCTTGTTGTAGCCGTGCACGTCCGAGATGCGGGTAAGGCCCGCGACCACGCCCGAGCCGTCGGCATTACGCAGGCCGCGCTTGACGTTATGCTCGACGAACAGACCCTCGTCATACGGATTAGTCGGCATGCCGTGGTAGAGGTTTTCGCTCTCGGGCGAAATCTGGCGGCTTGCCTCGTAATCCAGGACCAGGCGGCTCAGGTGGTCGTCGAAGCGGTAGTAGATTTTCTTGGCGTCGTAGGCCATGCGCGCTCCTCTCCGGGCCGCGTCGGGGCGGCGCACTTGGGCGTGCGCGCTTCGGGCTATCCCCGGGCGGCCTGTTCGCTACAGGCGGTACATAAAGTTAAAGACGTCCTCGCGCTGGATGGACACGTTGACGCCCGAAAGCTCGCCGGCCTCGGCCAGCGCCTTCTGCAGCTCGGCGAAGTCGAGCTTGGACTCGGCGGTGTCGGCCAGCATGGTCATGGTGAAGATGTCCTCGATAATGGACTGCGTAATGTCGCGGATGTCGACGTTGGCCTCGCCCAGGACACGGGTGACGCCGGCGACGATGCCGGGGCGGTTCTTGCCAAGGACGGTGATGACGATACGGGAGGACGAGATCTCGGCCATGGGAAACCCTTTCGCGTGATTGCGGCGCGCGCGGGGCGCTCCGCTACGGTACAGTGTTCATCATTGTACCTGTCTGGCGCAAAAAAGGCGCGCTCGCTGCGGCGTTACATGCCTGCAACATGAGCGTAAGGGGGAAGGCCGTACGGGGAAGAGCCGTCTGGCGCGTGTCCGGCTCGTGTTGGGTTGATTTCCGATCTCAGCCGAACACATTGAGCGGACAGGCCGTTCCCGCAGTCAGCCGAACGCCTCCGACGGCTGATTCCGAACTGGAAGCGGAGGGCATCCCCGCCCTTCGGTAGGGGATACCGCTCCGCGGCGCATGCCGCGGGCGGCGCCCCTATCGGACCACCGTGACCTCAGTTGGGATGGGCCCAGCACTGCCGCGTACTCGGTGAGCTAGGGCCAACTGTTCGTCTTCACGTCGCGTATGGCGATATTTCGGTCGTCCGGCTCGGTGATGCCGTAGCCGAACGCCTGGAGCGTCTCGATGGACTCCTGGATCCTCTGTTGGAACATGGGACCCGGATCGACCCTCGGCCCGAGGTGCCCGCGCCAAAGGCACGGCGTGGCGCGCAGCATGTTATGGATTTTGGAGATGGGCTCGATGTCGGCGTAGACGTTGAGCGTCGCCATGGCGTCCTTGTGGCCGAGGATCGATTGGAGCGCCTTGATATCGCCGCCTTGGCGGATCCACTGCGTTGCGAACGTGTGGCGAAGGCCGTGGAACGTGATCAGCTCGTCGTTGGTGCCCATGAGGCCGTTGGTCTCCGAGAACGTCTTGAACGCCCTGCGGATATAGCTTGTCGTCGCGAAGGTCGCGCCCGGCTCCGACAGGATGTAGCAGTCCCCGATCTCGACCGCCCCGGTAAGGCCGCGCAAGCGCAGCTTTCCGCAGTCGATCTCGTGGGTCTCCTTCAGGAAGGGGAGTAGGCCGACCGGGTCGATGGGGATACCCCTGGCGTCATGGGTCTTGGTGTCCTTGATGAACGAACCCATTCCCTTCGCGTACGCCACCGAGTGTCTGATCGAGATCAGGCCCGTCTCGAAATCCACATCGCACCACCGAAGGCCGCAGACCTCGCCGATTCGCATCCCCGTGTGCAGGGCGAGTACGACCGCCCTCTAATCCTCGGCGGACCAATCGAGTCCGAACTCCTTTCGGGCATCCTCTTCGCTCATGACTTCGAGAAGGTCTCCGGGTTGGCAACGAAGGGCGAGGCATAGCTGCTCGAGTGTGTTGAAGCGAATGCCGCGAATATGCCCTTTTTTAATACGGGACAGGTTCACGGGCGTGGTTCCAATCCTTTCGGCAAGTTCGTTCGAGGAAATCTTTCGCTCGGCCATGATCTTGTCGAGGCGAACAATTACGGGCATGGCGTTTCCTTACGCAATCTCGTCGGAGTCGAGGTACAGCTCTCGGGCGTACAAGAAGAGCTGGGAAAGCATGAACAGGACGATGCCGAGAACCAGAGAGGTCCAATCGAATGATGAAGCGATCTCTTGGGCGCCGACGGCCCCCTCGCCGCCAAACATCGAAACGGAGGTTTTGAGTGAGCCGGCGTAGAGGCTGGTGGCAGCTTGAACAACGAAGAGAATGCCGAGCACCTTCAAGCATGTCGCAGACCCTTTCTTGAAGGGGTCTCCGCTCTTGATCGTCCACACGAGAACGGCGCTGAGGATGGTCGTAGCGATACCGATGACGGCAGGGACCAATGTCGAGATCGCAAGGGCTGGATACGCGGGGGAGTCTGCAATTACAGGGTTGTCGAGCACTTCGATTGCTGGCTTTAAGGAGAACGCCACTTGTGCGATGGCGGTGGCGCAAAGGGTCGCAGAGGCTATCGCACATGCGATGCGGAAGGAATGAAGCCGGGGAGTGCGATTGTCGGAACTCATAATAACCTCCGAAGAATTTAAAAAACTCAGATTACTTTTTAACAGTTTATGTTAAATTGACTTTGCCGGCAAGTAATAAGGGCCGAGCATTTTGTTCGGCCCCTCTGTTCCGACTGGATGAGGTTAAGGTTGGCGATGAATATGCTCAAAATCTCGAAGGCGATCTTTAGGTCGCTTCTCTCCTCCAGGTCGCTCTGTGTTGTCGTTGTTGCGTTGATGGTTCTTTGTGCTCTGCCCGTCTTCAGGAGCGCGGCTGGCATCGACGGACGGGTCGAATACCTCGAGTCGGGAATAACCCGTGTTGAGCAGGAATTGTCAGCATCCTATGCGGATGCGCTTGTGAATGCGGGGGAGGACGGTGTCTATACCTCTTCATCAAGCATGCCCGCGCTTCTGTACCCTCTTGCCGCGGGACGTCTTATCTTGGCACCGCTCTCTCCCCTACTTCCGTTTCTGCAGATATCGGATGGAGAGTACACCTATTATGACGGATCGAAGGAGTACTTGCTATGGGTCGCAACGGCCGTTGCCGTCTCGTTCCTTGCCGCGCGTCTTAACAAACGTGAAAAGCTCATCATCCAGGCACCGATGGGCGAGCTGGGTAGACTTGTTGCATCGAGCGTATGGGCGAGTGTTTTTGCAATGCTTGCCGTCCTCGCCATCAATCTTCCAGGGATAATCGCCGCGCTTGTGAAGAATGGCCCGGGCTCGCCGTTCTATCCGATAGGCTACATTCAATATGCGACTCCGGTTATCAAACCGGCTTGGCTGGTGTTCGCGCAGACGGCCATCTTGCAATTCTTGGTGGCAGCGTTCATCTCGCTTGTCGTTCACCTTGCCGTGAAGATTGCCAATAACCCTACGCTTGGAATCGTGTTCGCATGTGCCCTGATGGGGGTGACGATGGTTCCCGGGTATTACGGAAGATCCATCGCTTTACGTGAGTTCGCCCTGTTGAATCCCCTTACGTATGCGAACACTGAGTTGACCGTCGGCGCCTATAGCCCGTACCCGACAACGCAGATAGTGAATCTGCCTGGACTTTGCTTCGAGCGTGGCGCGATTGCCCTCGTATGCGCAATCGGGATCGAGGTGCTGGCAATTAGCCTGCTTTGCGTTGCTGGAAAGAGCGGCTGCGCGTGCCCGATATCCCCGATTTGTCTTGAGAGAGGTTCCTTCACTGCATCGAGAACGGCAACTCGTTCGAGCGCTTGTGCCTCCGCCGTTGCATACGTAAGAACGATGGGGAAACTGCTCCTGCGTTCTCCTACCCTCGCCGTATGCGCGATTGCAATGTCGACGACGATGCTGGCCCCGGCTCTGGTCGAGATGTTTCCTGACGCTGATAACGTTTCCGCTGTTCGGTATAGGGATGGGGAGCTCCGTTCAATAGATCGGTATCTAGAGCAGAACGCTGCGAATATGGACGTCGAGGGCAAAGCGGCCCTGGAAGACATGCGGGATGCTCTTTCGGGTTTCGTGTACGCGCCTATGCCTGCGGAGGGGTTTCGAAGCCTTGCGACGTACGAGCGCGCTCGAGGTGAGCTGGGCGCGGCAGATGCGACTCTCCTGCAATCGATCGGAATCGAGCCGGAGACTCCTTCTCGTGCGGAGGCGCGCGCCCTTCTGCTTGAGTCGATCGCGAGCTTGCCGGACCCCAAGGTTTACGAGTTAAGTACGAAGATGCCCCCATTAATCCTCCTTTCGTATCTCCAGGCAGCGCTTCCCTCCTTATTTTTGCTGTTGCCCGTGGTTGTCACATCGCTCGCGTGCACCCAACTGCAGTGTCGTTCCCTTCTGGTTCTCCAGATCCCCGCAACAGCGCATGTGCGTTTTCTGACGGCTGTTGCGCTGGCTCTCCTGCTTGGCTTGGTGCTGCTTTTGGTGTCGATGGTTCCCGCTGTCGTTGTGTCCGTGATTAAGAACGGTGCGGGTGGATCGGAGTATCCCGTCGCTCTCATTCGGGCGGGAGCTTCGACAACGTCCATGGTGGGGGAGGCGGTGTTGTGCAGTATTCCGTTGCTGGTCATGGCATACGGCGTGATTTCCGTCGTCGCTGCGTTGACAGCAGCGATTAGCCGCAACCCCGTTGTCACCGGAATGGTTTGCGCGGTTCTCTTGGTGTTGGGTTCGTTGAGCGCTCATGTTGAAAGCGTGGGCATGGGCGTCGCGCTGCTGGCTCCATTCGCCTCGTTTGATCCCGCTTCCCAGGTGGGGACGATTGGGTTCCTTGGGCGAGGGACGAACGCGATGCCTTTTGGAGAGGTCGTCGGCGCATCGGGCGCTCTGCTGGTGGTCTTGGGCGCCGTATCTCCGTTGATGGTGCGCCTGAGTGTTCCAAAGATCGAAAGGGGATGATCTCGATGATTGACCTTCAAACGCTGACGATCTCTTATGGAAAGAAGGTGCTCGTAGATTCGGTGAACGCTGAGTTTGCCCCGGGTACGGTCTACGGTCTCGTCGCTCCGAACGGGCATGGAAAGACGACGTTGCTGCGTGCGATGGCAGGTTTGCCGGGTCCTCGCGTGGACGGGAGCATCGTTCTGGATGAGGTGCAGGGTACGGGTGCGAGAGAGGTCCGTTCTATGATCTTCTATGCACCTGGTGAGGGGACGCTGCTGTATCCCGGATTGCGTGCGGAAGATCACCTCAAGATGGTTTGCGATATGTGGCCGCATGCTCGCGATATCGAAGAGATAGTGGAACAAACGCAGATAGGCGAGTTCGCGAAGATGAGGATCCGCACTCTGAGCCAGGGCATGAAGCAGCAGCTTACCCTGGCGATTGCGTATGCGACGGGCGCGCGGTACCTTCTATTAGATGAGCCCATGAACGCGCTCGACCCCAGCAGGGTGGACTTGCATTCCGAGATTCTCAGGAAGCTGGCCGATTCTGGTACGTGCATCATCATGTCATCCCACATCTTGGATTCGGTCGATAGGCTGTGCGATGAGATTCTGTTTTTGAAGGATGGGAGGCTCATTAGAAGCATTCCGCAAGATGATGCTGCGCCGAAGTCTCCTGGATCCCATTTCGCAAAGCCTGCCGGACGCGCCGAGGGTGCGCTAAGCACGTATCGGCGACTCTACGAAAAGGGCGGGTAGAAATGCAAGTTAAAAATCTATGTGGCCAATGTGATACCGTTGAACCCGCATATCGATACCGCTCAGCCATTCGCCTCGCCCCCGTCGCACGTATCTTCATCCGGTCTGTTACTTTTAATCTAACAATTCTTTGAGGAACGTAGGTGCTTCCAAATGTACTGTCGACTTCTTCTCAAACTGATCCTAAGAGACAAGGCCGCATGGATTTGTACGCTCGTTCTCGCTGCAGCCTTTTCCGTCCCCATTGCGTTCAATTCACCCATCTACGGGCCCTTCTTTATGAAGCAGGGCATGCAGAGCTTTGTCGACGCATTCAATACGCGCGCGCCCCGGGCCAGCGGCACAGACCTATCGCCAGAGCAGCAAGCTGACGCGGAGCTTGCAAGATACGCGAACGCCGCCCTTGCCGCTCAAACCGACGCCGCCTTTCTCGATTCTGCCGAGAGCTACTACGCGCTCATGGGCGAAGGCTTCCAATCCGGGTCCATCGTGGGAGACCGAGAGACCAATGACGCAGACCTCGCGTATTGCCGTGCCCTGAGCAGCTCCGGCATCACGGATATCCCGGCCTCCGCAAACGACCTGCCATTCCTTTCCTTCCTGCCTTACGCCATTGCCACGGCGCCGTCTTTCCTTCCCTTCATCCCCTTCCTTCTCTCGTCGATACTCGTGCTCGGCGCCACAAGGCCCGGGACCCTGGCGGCAAAGGCGCCCGCGCCCAAATTCCGGCGCCTTATCCAGATCGTGTTTTCGATAATCGTCGCGGGGACCGCGATGCTCCTCGCCGGCCTCGCACCCGGGGGCATTTACGCCTTGGTCCTAAACGGCTTCGGGCAAATTGGGTACCCGATCGCCTTCTTCCATGACGGCGCGCTTACCACCACGACCGCGGGAAACGTCTTCACAGCCCTGCTTCTCGCGCTGCTTGCGGGCGGAACCTTGATATCCGTTTGCTCCGCCGTCCTATCGACCGCAACGAGGCGCGTCCTCGCGGGCCCCCTTACCTCCGCGCTGCTTGTCGCGGCCCCGGCATTCCCGTTACTGTCCGATTCGGCACTAGGGCATAACGCCGCGCTCAATCTCCTGCCGCTGGCCGTGTTCTCGCCTATCGAGGCAACGGGTTACGTAGGATGCTTCCCGACAGAATTCATTGGCTCCGGTTCAGGCAGCGCATCGATGCTTGCCGTGGCCCTGGCATACGTCGCGGTCTTTTTTACGGTCGGCGCCGTTGCGACACGTTCCCCCAAACAGCCTGGACCCGCGAAAAAGCACCATGGGCTCGAGCTTCTAGACGCGAGCGTGGGATACGGAAGCACGACGATACTTTCAATCGGGTCGCTTTTCCTGAGCCCGGGAACGGCGGCGGGCCTCGTTGCTCCCAACGGCTCGGGGAAAACCACCCTTCTTGAAGCGCTGTCGGGCCAATTTCCCACCCGCATCCGCTCGGGAAGCCTGGCGGCAGACGGAATCTGCCAACGTCGATCAGCCGAATTTGCAGAACTCGTCTACCTGAGCTCTTCGGGCAGCGCGGATCTCTACCCCACGCTATCGGCCATCGAGCACCTTGCTTTCGTTAGGGAGGCGTGGAAATCGGCCGCCGACATCGACTCGCTCTGCAACTCCCTCGGAATCTCCCCATATCTCGACAAGCCGACCCGTAAACTCTCGACAGGAATGAAGCAGCAGGTAAAGCTTGCCATGGCGATAGCGACCGATTGCCCGTACCTCATCCTCGATGAACCGCTGAACGGCCTCGATCCGGGAAAACGGAAAACCTCCTGCGACGCGATGCGCAGCGAGGTGGCGCGGGGACGCAGCGTGCTCATTTCAAGCCATCTGCTCGACGACCTGGCAGACCTCACCAACTCGTTCTACTTCATCGAGGCCGGCACGCTCGTGGAAAAGATCGAGTCGTCCTCGCAGACGCTCAAGCAGGAATACCTCGATACATACGAGGGAGGTGAATGACATGAAACTGTTTGAACAGCTGAAGTCCAATGCGTCGCGCATGGCTGTCTACGCCATCCTCGTGGCAACGGCTTTATGCGGAATCGCGGCACCCGTCTATGCGCTCAACGGGGAGAAAGGCGATGTCGAACCCGCGTACATGGCTTCGACGGTTAAAGACCGGTACAAAGCCTTCTCTGGAGACACGTTTTACGTAGCAGAGTACGACACGACCTACCGTCAGCTTCGCTACAACAAGGGCTACGACTATCTAGGCGCAGAGGCAATCAGCTATACGTCGGGTTGGTACCGCTCCAACTATGGACACATAACCCAGTTCAAGTGTAACTACCGTGTGTACAACTAAAGCAACCGGCCGGGACGAGGGGTGACGCAAAAGCGTCGCCCCTCGTTTTTAACCATGTCAACTGAACCTAGTTCAGTTTGGTTGATTTCCGATCTCAGCCGAACACATTGAGCGGAAAGGCCGTTCCCGCAGTCAGTCGAACGTCCCCGGGGCCCTTCTCAGGCCCCGGGGACGGCATTTTCCCAGTTGAAGGAACGGTGGAGATGTGTTTCGATGGGTCAGATTCGTGTCGTTCCGAAAAGACCGTGAACCTTTTGTGGGACACGCGGCGCCGTGGTACCATAGCCGAGTTTGTTGTCTTGGTCGGAAACCAAGACGCCTTATGCGCTGATCGGTAACCAGCGCCTGACCAATAAGGAGTCCTACCATGAAGCAGGGTATCCATCCCCAGTATGTCGAGTGCACGGTGACGTGCTCCTGCGGCAACACCTTCAAGACGCACGCTACCGTGTCCGAGATGAAGGTTGAGCTTTGCAACGAGTGCCACCCGTTCTACACCGGCCAGCAGAAGTTCGTCGACACCGGTGGACGCGTCCAGCGCTTCGCCGACAAGTTCGGTGGCGCCGCTGCCGCCCAGCTCAAGAAGGCTGAGGAGGCCAAGGCTGCCAAGGCCGCCAAGGCTGCTGAGGCCGAGGCCGCTCGCAAGGCCGCCGCTGAGGCTAAGGCTGCCGAGAAGGCTAAGCGTGCTGCTAAGTTCGCCGAGGAGGCTGCCAAGCAGGCCGCCGAGGCTCCCGCAGAGGCTCCCGTCGAGGAGGCCGCTGCCGAGGCCGAGACCACCGAGGCTGCTGAGTAAATAGCTCGCCGCGGAATCGCTCGCATTCATGGCATAAGGGCCGTGCATCCATTTGGGTGCGCGGCCCTTTTCTTTTTATTGGTGCAAGCTAACCTGTCCCCGTGGCACCAAATGGCAGATAGACGGCGTTTGTTCAGATAAAACTTGCCAAAATAAACCTGTCCCATTGTGGCAGGTTGGTCATAGTTATTACGTGGCGGTCGAGGTCGACCGTATAGGCCGTGCCTTGTTTGGCTAAAGTACAATCATCTGTGTTTAACTCGCCCGCAGCTGCACGGCGTGGGCGATGGCCAAAAAGGAAAACCACATGGGATTCATGTCAAAGCTGCTGTCCTTTGGATCCGATAAGGACCTTAAGCGCTACTACAAGATCGTCGACCAGATCAACGGTCTTGAGCCCCAGTTTGAGAAGATGACCGAGGAGGAACTCCGCGGCCAGACCGATAAGTTCCGTGAGCGTTACGCCAACGGTGAGTCGCTCGACGACATGCTCCCCGAGGCCTTTGCCACCGTGCGCGAGGCTTCCAAGCGCACCATGGGTATGCGCCACTTTGACGTGCAGCTCATTGGCGCCATGGCACTGCACGAGGGCCACATCGCCGAGATGAAGACTGGCGAAGGCAAGACCCTCGTCTCCACGTTGGCCGGCTATCTCAACGCTATTGCCGGCAAGGGCGTGCACGTCGTTACTGTCAATGATTACCTTGCCAAGCGCGACTCCGAGTGGATGGGCCGCATCTACAAGTACCTGGGCATGACCGTCGGTCTGCTCCAGAACAACATGCCGCTCGAGCTCAAGCGCCCGGCCTACCAGGCCGACGTCACCTACGGCACCAACTCCGAGTTCGGCTTTGATTACCTGCGCGACAACATGGTTACCCGCCCCGAGCAGCGCGTGCAGCGCGGCCACAACTACGCCATCGTCGACGAGGTTGACTCCATCCTGATCGATGAGGCTCGCACCCCGCTGATCATCTCGGGCGCTGGCACCAAGTCCGCCAGTACCTACAAGGACTTCGCGCGTGCCGTGCGTGGCCTTGAGCGCGGCGAGGACGTGTCGCACGACATGCTTACCGCCACCGAGGACGTTGAACCCACGGGCGACTACGTCATGGACGAGGCCAAGCACACCATCGCTGCCACCGAGCGCGGTCTTAAGAAGATCGAGCGCCGCCTGGGTATCGATGACATCTATGCCGATCTCTCCGGCCAGCTGGTCAACCACCTGCAGCAGGCGCTGAAGGCCCAGTACATGTTCCACCGCGACAAGCAGTATGTGGTCACCAACGGCGAGGTCAAGATCGTCGACGAGTTCACCGGCCGCATTATGGAAGGCCGCCGTTACTCCGAGGGCCTGCACCAGGCCATCGAGGCCAAAGAGGGCGTGCTTGTACGCGAGGAGAACCAGACGCTGGCCACTATCACCTTGCAGAACTACTTCCGTCTGTATGACAAGCTCTCCGGCATGACCGGTACGGCACTCACCGAGGATGCCGAGTTCCGCGAGATCTACAAGCTGCCCGTCGAGGTCATCCCCTCCAACAAACCCGTTCAGCGTGTTGACCACGAGGACCTGGTGTACCGTACCATTCAGGCCAAGTACAACGCCGTCGCCGACGATGTCGAGCAGCGTCACGCCAAGGGCCAGCCGGTCCTGGTGGGCACCGTCTCCATCGAGAGCTCCGAGAAGCTGTCGGCCGCCCTTACCAAGCGCGGCATCGCGCACGAGGTCCTCAACGCCAAGCACCATGAGCGCGAGGCTCATATCGTTGCCCAGGCCGGACGCTACGGCGCCGTGACCATCGCTACCAACATGGCCGGTCGTGGTACCGACATCCTGTTGGGCGGCAACCCCGACGAGCTGGTGCGCGAGCGCCTTGAGTACGAGGGCCTGACCATGGAGGACGTGACGCCCGAGCAGCTTGAGCAGTTTAACGCCGAGGCCAAGGAGACCTGCAAGGCCGAGCGCGAGCGCGTGCTTGCCGCCGGCGGCCTGACCGTTATCGGCACCGAGCGCCACGAGTCCCGTCGTATCGACAACCAGCTGCGCGGCCGCTCCGGCCGTCAGGGCGATCCGGGCGAGACTCAGTTCTACCTGTCGCTCGAGGACGACCTCATGCGCCTGTTCGGCGGCGACAAGATGGACCGCGTCTCCAAGATGATGGTCACGGCCGACATGGGCGACGACATGCCCATCCAGCACAAGATCATCTCCAAGGCCGTCGAGAGCGCCCAGCACAAGGTCGAGAGCATCAACTTCTCCATGCGCAAGAGCGTCCTTGAGTACGACGACGTCATGAACAAGCAGCGTCAGGTCATCTACGCCGAGCGCAATAAGATTCTGGACGGCAAGGATCTGACCGACCACATCACCGAGGTCATGCACGATACCGTGTACCGCTGCGTGCAGGAGTTCTGCACCAAGGACAGTCACGATGGCGAGCGCGACCTGGAGGGCCTGCGCAAGTGGGTTGTGGAGCTCACCGGCCACATCGATACGCCGAAGTTCCCCGACGAGGATTATGAGGCCCTAGCTGCCGATGTCCTGGCTTACGTAGAGAAGTGCTACAACATGAAAGCCGAGCGCTTGGGCGAGGACCTGATGCGCGAGCTCAACACCCAGGTCATGCTGCGCGTCATCGATACCCGCTGGATGAACTACCTGCAGGAGATGGACTACCTCAAGACCGGCATCGGCCTGCGCGGCTTTGGCCAGCGCGACCCGCTGGTCGAGTACAAGACCGAGGCCTACGGCGCGTTCCAGATACTCGTCGACACCATGTACGAGGATTACCTGCGCACGGTTCTGCGCATCGAGATCAAGGCTGCCCCGCGTGTCGTGGAGCACAAGGAGGAGCCCGCGCTCGAGGGTGCGCACTTCTCCGGTCCTGCCGAGGTCGATGGTGACAACGGCGACTCGGTGCTGCGCAAGCAGGCGCAGGTGCAGGCCCGCACGGCTGTCCAAGGCGGACCGGCTGCCGTCAACAACGGTGGCAAGGTGACGACCTACCGCAAGTCCGAGAGCGACGATCCGTACGTCAACGTGGGCCGCAACGACCCGTGCCCTTGCGGTAGCGGTAAGAAGTTCAAGTACTGCCACGGCAGGAATCGTTAATGGCTGAGGCTTTAGAGGTAACGCCCGCCGAGCTGGACGCGTTTGCGGACCGGCTCGGTGAGGTTGAGTCGTACCTCCATTTGGACGAGAAGCGCACCCGCGTAACGGAGCTCGAGGCCAAAAGCGTCGCCCCGGGCTTTTGGGACGACGCCGATGCCGCTCGCGCCACGATGGAGGAGATCGCGCGCACCAAGGAAGATATCGCTGCCGTGGACACCGCGCGCGGCGAGCTTTCCGATGCCCGCGCTGCGCTGGAGCTTGCCGAGGAGATGGGGGATGACCCCGACGTCGTCGCATTGCGCGAGGAGGCTGCCGCTACGGCAGAACGCCTGGCCCGCGCCATCGACGAGCTTGAGCTTGCGAGCTGGTTTACCGGGGAGTTCGACCATGGCGACGCGATTGTGACCATCAAGCCCGGGCAGGGTGGTTTGGAGGCCCAGGATTGGACCTTCATGCTCTTTAAGATGTACATGAAGTACTGCCAGCGCCGCGGTTGGAAGGTCACCATCAACGATTGCCCCGCGGCCGAGGTCATTGGCATTGATCGCGCGACCTTTACCGTCGAAGGCAAGGATGCTTTTGGCATGCTTCGCGCCGAGGCCGGTGTCCACCGCCTGGTGCGCATTAGCCCCACCGACGACAAGAAGCGCCGCCAGACCACGTTTGCCGGCGTCGAGGTCATTCCGGTGCTGCCCGACGATATCGATATCGAGATCAACCCCGACGACATCCGCGTCGACGTGTACCACGCAAGTGGCCCGGGTGGCCAGGGCGTAAACACCACCGACTCCGCCGTGCGCGTGACGCATTTCCCCAGCGGCATTGTGGTTACCTGCCAAAACGAGCGCAGCCAGATCCAGAACAAGGCCGCGTGCATGCAGATCCTCAAGGCTCGCCTGTACGAGATTGAGCTCGAGAAGCGTGCCGAGGCCCTGGACGAGATTCGCGGACCCAAGACCACGATTGGTTTTGGCAACCAGATCCGCAGCTACGTGCTCTACCCGTACCAGATGGTTAAGGACCTGCGTACGGGCGTGGAGACCAGCAACGTCGAGGCCGTTCTTGACGATGGCGATTTGGATCCGTTTGTGATTGGCTATCACCGTTGGGCTACCGGCAACGCCGATGTAGAAGGCTCGGAGATCTAAAACATCGGGCGGCTTCAAGCCGATGCTAAGCCCAACGGTTGGACGGGTTTGTATTCGGAATAAACCCTGCGCAGGGGTGGTTTTTGTCCGGCGAATCGGTAGAATCGAATACAAGAAGAAGTTCAAAGCGCATCCGATGGGGTGCGCTTTTTTGAGGGAGGCAGCATGGCATATCGTCTGGACATTAAGCGCATTCTTTCGATGAACTTCTTTCACGACCTGCCCCAGATTATGTTGGGGTGCGCTCTGGCCGCTATTGCGACCGACCTGTTTTTGATTCCTAACGGCCTTGCTGCCGGTGGCGTTACGGGCCTTGCCACCATTATCCAGGCGGTCGGCGCATCGCGCGGTCTATCGCTTCCCGTTGGTATTCAGACGATCGTGATGAACGCCTTGCTGCTGCTGGTCGTTATGCGCGAGGGCGGCATGTTCTACGTGGTGCAGACGGCGACAGGCTTTGTGCTGCTGGGCTTTTTCACCGACCTGTTCGCTCCGTTTGTGGCGCCGCTGGCACATGCCGATCTGATGCTGCCCGCTATGTGGGGCGGCATCATCACGGGCATCGGTTATGGCATGGTGCTGCGCGCCGGCGCCAACACCGGCGGCTCGGACACGATTGGCCAAATCATCTCGCGTAATACCTCGCTGCCCGTGGGCTCGACCGTCATGGCGATCGATGTTGCCGTATGTGCGCTGTCGGCTCCGGTCTTTTCAATCGAAAATGCACTATATGCAGGCCTTTCGATGGTCATTAGCGGCTACGTGATCGATGCCGTGGTCGATGGCGGCAACAAACGTCGTATGGTACTCATCATCTCGGACAAGTTCCCTGATATCGCTGCCGATATTATGTATGGCCTGGGTCGTGGTTGTACCAAGTTTAAGGCGACTGGCATGTATTCGGGTGCCGAGAAGCCGGTGATCATGGTCATCGTGAGCCGTCGAGAGCTCAATACCCTTAAGACGATCGTGCGCGAGCGCGATCCTCACGCCATTGTGACGGTCGCTGACGTTACGGAAGCCTTCGGCGAGGGATTCAAGGACATTAGCGCGTAGGGGCGACCGCGTTCCATCCAAAAGACGTTCACATTGATAAACCGTTTCATCAGCGGTTCTGCCTGCTAAATTGTTCAAATAATGATAAAAACTCTGGTAAAGCCATCAGTTTCCAGCATAATGAATGACGTACGTGCATTGCGGCTGTGTTGGGATTACCTTCGGTGCCGTGCGCATCTTGTCTAAAGAGGATGAAAGGAAGGCACAATGAGCGACGAAGAGCTCAAAAAGGTTGCCAACGAGGTAAGGAAGGGCATCGTCACCGGCGTGCACGCTGCCAAGTCCGGCCATCCGGGCGGTTCGCTCGGTGCTGCCGACATCATGACCTATCTGTACTTTGAGGAAATGAACGTCGACCCGTCCGATCCCCGCAAGGCCGATCGCGACCGTTTTGTGCTCTCCAAGGGCCATTGCGCTCCGGGCCTGTACGCCGTGCTCGCCGAGCGCGGGTTCTTCCCCAAGGAGGATCTTGAGACGCTGCGCCACATCGGCAGCCACCTGCAGGGTCACCCCAACATGAACGACACCCCGGGCGTCGACATGTCCACCGGCTCGCTCGGCCAGGGCATTTCCGCCGCCGTGGGCATGGCCGTTGCCGCCAAGCACTGGGGCGATACTTATCGCACGTACGCCCTGCTGGGTGATGGCGAGAGCGAGGAGGGCCAGGTCTGGGAGGCCGCCATGTTTGCCGGCAACCAGCAGCTCGATAACCTCTGCGTGATCGTCGACCACAACGGCCTTCAGATTGACGGTCCCGTCGAGGAGGTCAACGACCCCATGCCGCTCGCCGACAAGTTCCGCGCGTTCAAGTTCCACGTGGTTGAGCTCGCCGACGGCAACGACTTCGACCAGATCCGCGCCGCCTTTGCCGAGGCTCGCGCCACCAAGGGGCAGCCGACCGCCATTATCGCCGAGACCACAAAGGGCAAGGGCGTGTCCTTTATGGAGAACCAGGTTGGCTGGCACGGCAAGGCCCCCAACGATGAACAGTTTGAGCAGGCCATGGCAGAGCTCACGGCCGCCGGAGAGGAGCTCTAGGATGGCAGACGTCAAGAAAATCGCCACGCGTGTAAGCTACGGCGAGGCCCTCGTCGAGCTCGCCAACGAGCACGATGACTTTGTGGTCCTCGACGCCGACCTGGCCGCCGCCACGCAGACCGGTAAGTTTAAGGCCGCTTGCCCCGACCGCTTCTTCGATGTGGGCATTGCCGAGAGCAACCTGATGGGCGTCGCCGCCGGTATCGCGACCACTGGTCGTGTTGCCTTCGCGAGTACCTTTGCCATGTTCGCTGCCGGTCGCGCCTTTGAGCAGGTCCGCAACTCCATCGGCTACCCGCACCTCAACGTTAAGATCGGTGCCACGCACGCCGGCATCTCGGTGGGCGAGGACGGCGCCACGCACCAGTGCTGCGAGGATATCGCCCTCATGCGCGTCATCCCCGGCATGACCGTAATTGTTCCCGCCGACGACGTGGAGGCCCGCGCCGTGACGCGCGCCGCCTACGAGTGCGACGGTCCGGTGTACATGCGCTTCACCCGTTTGGCCTCGCCGGTTATCAACGACCCCGAGACCTACAAGTTCGAGTTGGGTAAGGGCATTGTCATGCGCGAGGGCGCCGATGTGACCATCATCGCCTGCGGCCTGATGGTCGGCGAGGCTCTCGAGGCCGCCGAGCAGCTCGCTGCCGAGGGCATCGACGCCGAGGTCATCAACATGCACACCATCAAGCCCATCGATGCCGACCTGATCGTCAAGAGCGCCACCAAGACCGGCCACGTCGTGACCGTCGAGGAGCACTCTGTGATCGGTGGCCTGGGCAGCGCCGTTGCCGACGTCCTGTGCGAGCAGTGCCCGACGCCGCTCAAGAAGATCGGTGTCAACGACACCTTCGGCGAGTCCGGCCCGGGTGCCGAGCTCCTGCACAAGTACGGCCTGGACGCCGCCAACATCGTGGCGACCACCAAGGAGTTCTTGGCATAAGGCAAGACGAGGCAAAGTATCGCGTCGACAACCGCAAACAAGCCAGAACAGGGGCGTCCTCAAAGAGGGCGCCCCTGTTTATGCTGAATTTAAATTAGAGTCCTGCCAAGCAAAGTTCCCATGGGGAAACGGGCCCATCCCAACAAAGTGCAATTCAGACCCTTCCAACTTTGTATGCGCAGCATCTCAAGTTGGTGCGTCGGCCCCATAGTAGCCGCAGGCCGGGCGCAGGGTTGCCTCCCAAATCTTTCCGCAGCGCAGGCCGGCGTTTGTCCGCAGCTCCGCAGGAGCAGGACAAATGCCGGCCATGCGCGAGGACGATTTGGGAGGTAACCCTGCGCCCGGCCGGTGAGACCCAAACCCCGCCATGCTTCTTATGTGCAGCAAAGCTAATGCTGCTAAAATACAAAGCGCTCATGTAGTTTAAACGCACGACGATAAGGAGCACCAGTGGGTAACCACTTCCGTACCTCCGGTGCGGGCGATGATGCCCCCAAGACGCAGACAGGCGTCCAGGGCAGTCGTTTCGCCACTCCGGATTCAGAGGGCCAGCCTGTTGCTCAGGCCCCCACTCAGCCGGCAGATCAGGCACAGCCGGCATCCGATCCCTTTGCCTACAATCCCACCAGCGATGTCGCGCTTTCCGGCACGGCGGGTTTTGAGCCCGTTCAGGCCGTGACCGCTCGCGTGGAGCAGCCTCAGGCTGGCGCCGCCGCGCCGCAGCCTACCATGGCCGGCATTCCCGACCCCATGGCCCCTGCGACGCCGGTTCCTCAGCCTGCGCAGTCCGGTCTCTTTGCCGCTATTCCCGATCCCACGCAGCCTGCTGCCCCGGTGGTCGAGAGCGATCAGGCCGCCGAGGTCGCAAGCCTCGATAACGCGCTCAACAACCCCGATTTTACGTCGGTGTTTGCGCCCATCGATCCGCAAGCCAGCCGCAAGAAGATGGCCAAGCAGGCCGGTGTCGAGCCCGTCATCCTTATGGAGCATGTCACCAAGATCTATCCGGCACAGCCCAACAAGCCTGCACTCGACGACATCAACATCGAGATCTATCCGGGCGAGTTCGTCTTCCTGGTCGGTCATTCCGGCTCGGGTAAGACCACGCTGCTGTCGACGCTCAACCGCGACGTCAAGCCGACGAGCGGCCGCATCCTGGTTGCCGGTCAGGACCTCATGAAGATCAAGAATCGCAAGGTTCCGTTCCTGCGCCGTCAGATTGGCGCCGTGTTCCAGGACTTTAAGCTTCTGCCTCAAAAATCTGCCTACGAAAACGTGGCGTTTGCCCTGCAGTGCATCGGCAAGCCCAAGGGCGTTATTCGCAGCCAGGTTCCCGAGGTGCTGCGTCTGGTCGGCCTGGCTGATCAGATGGACTCGCTGCCCGATCAGCTTTCCGGTGGCGAGCAGCAGCGCGTTGCCGTTGCCCGCGCCATGGTCAACCGCCCGCCGCTTTTGATCTGTGACGAGCCCACGGGCAACCTCGACCCGGCGATTTCGCTGGGCATCATGAAGCTGCTCGAGCGTATTAACCGCACCGGCACCACCGTGATCGTCGCCACGCACGACCGCGAGATGGTCGATAGCATGCACCGTCGCGTGATCGCCCTCGAGGGCGGCCACGTTATCCGCGACCAGGAGAGGGGAGGTTACGGCAACTATGGCACCAACTAACGTGGGCTACTCCTTCAAAGAGGCAATCAGTCACTTCTTCCGTAACTGGACTACCTCGCTCGGCGCCGTCATCACGATCTTCCTTTCGCTGTTTATCATCGGCCTGTTCATCATGGGCTCCGCGATGCTGAACTCCGTGATCGGCACCGTCGAGGATCAGGTTGTCATCAACGCCTTTATTAGCGATGACGCCGATCAGGCTGATGTTCAGGCTTTTGAGGCCGAGCTTAAGACGTGGAATAACGTCAAGTCCGTGACCTATAAGGACAAGGACGACGCGCTGGCCGAGTATACGAGCAAGATGTCGGGCAACGCCGACGCCACCATGAGCGCGCTCGATGGCCAGAACCCGCTGCCGGCTTCGTTTGCAATTGAGATGGACGATCCGTCCAAGGTCGAGAGCACGGCCCAGAAGCTCAAGAAGAACGCCGACTTCCAGAAGATCGCGGATGACGGCGACGTCAACGCGAGCGTGCTGTACGGCCAAGAGGAAGTGAGCCGCCTGTTCCAGGTGACCAACTACATCCGCATCGCCGCCGTGGTGCTCGTTGGCCTTTTGACCTTTATCGCATTCATCTTCATCAACAACACGATTCGCCTGTCCATCACGGCGCGTCGTCGTGAGATTGCGATTATGCGTCTGGTCGGCGCCAGCAACGGCTTCATTCGCGGCCCGTTTATCACCGAGGGCGTACTGCAGGCCATTTTGGGCTCGCTGCTTTCCATCGGCGTTCTGGAGCTGCTGCGCAATCTGATGATTCCGCGTTTGCAGGAGAGCATCGGCTGGATGTCGTTTGCCCTGCCGATGCAGTACTACCTGGTGACCTATGCTGCGCTGATTCTGGTCGGTGTGATTATCGGTCTCTTTGGTTCTGCCATAGCCATGCGCCGCTACCTGCGCGTGTAGGCATGCCTGGAATTCATCCCTTCCAACGGGTCGTCTCTTATGGGGCGGCCCGTTTTTTGATCTCTAGGGGACGGCAGGAAAGCGAATCATTTGGGTAGACTCTTTGGAGTTCGTCATCGATAGCAAGGAGGCGCCATGGGGCGCAATAACAAGCATAAGCGCGGTGCCCGCAATAAGCGTGGGCCGGTGCGCAGCGAACGCCGTCCGAGCCTGACCGGGCGCGTGCAGCTCCATGAGCATGGCGCCTATGTCATAACCGAGAGCGGCGACTACAAGGTTATGGGCCGCGGTAAGCGCGAGATCATGGATGGCGATACCGTTGCCGTGAGCATTAAGAACAGCCCGCACGGTGAACGGCGCGCCGTGATCGAAGGCGTGGTTGAGCGCGCAGCCATAAGCGTGGTGGGCACGTACCAGACCGCCGGTCCGCTTGGTGTGATCGAGCCACTCGATTCGCGTCTGAAAGCCGACTTCTTCATTCTGCCCGAGGATACCTCGGCGGATCGTCTGGGCGTCCACCCGGGTGATGCCGTTGTCGCGCGCATTTTGACCTACCCGACGCGCCTGGAATCGGGCACCGTGACGATCGAACGCCGCATTGGCGGAGATGACGCGCCCGATTTGGGCGTTCAATATGTGATGGCGCGTTACGGCTATACCGATAGCTATCCCGAGGCCGCGCTGGACGAGGCCGAGGGGCTTTCGCTCGATGTGTCCGCGGCGCTTAAGGACCCGCTCCGCCGCGATCTGCGCGACCGCTTTGTCATCACGATCGACCCGGTCGACGCGCGCGACTTTGACGATGCCATTTCGCTTGAGCGCACGCCCGAGGGTGGCTACAAGCTGGGTGTGCATATCGCTGACGTTTCTCACTATGTGGCTTGGGACGGGCATATCGATCTTGAGGCTCGCCATCGTACGACATCGGTGTATCTGGCCGATCGCGTGCTTCCCATGCTGCCCGAACGCCTGTCCTGTGACCTATGCTCGCTTCGCCCTGACGAGGACCGTCTTGCGTTTACCGTTGACATTGAGCTCGATGCGCAGGGTCGCGTGCGGCATTACGATCCTTACCCCAGCGTGATTCGCTCGCGTGTGCGTATGGACTATGACGGCGCCGAGGCGCTGCTGGTGCGTGCCGGCGCGGTTGAGTATTCGGTGCTGGAAGGCGCCGCTGAGGATGTTGCGGCTGCTGAGGCCTCGCGCGAGGAGGCGCTTGAGCGCGGTCTTGCGTGCGAGGAAACTGCTCGCGGCTATAACGTCGACCTCGGCGATTTCCTTGTCGCCGCCAACGAACTCGCCGAACTTCGCCGTCGTATTCGTCGTGCCCGCGGCTCAGTCGATTTTGACACGGCCGAGATTCGCGCTCTATTGGATGAGGACGGAGTACCCGTGCAGATTGTGGCGCGCGAGCGTTCGTGTGCCACGTCGCTTATCGAGGAAGCCATGCTACTCGCCAACGAGTGCGTTGCAGAGTGGCTGGCAGACCGTGATATCGAGGCCTGCTATCGCGTGCATGAGGATCCGAGCCCCGATAGCCTGCACGGTGCCGCCGTTGCGCTGGCGCAGCTAGGCATCATCGACGATCGCCGTGCTGCCGGTATCGCCCTGGGGAGTCCCGATGAGCTACAGGCTGCAGTTGATGCTGCCGCCGGTACGGCCAACGCACCGCTCGTCAACACGCTGCTTCTGCGCAGCATGCAGCGCGCACTGTACAAGCCGCGCAACGAGGGCCACTTTGCGCTCGCCGCGCCGTGCTACTGTCACTTTACGAGTCCCATCCGTCGCTACCCCGATCTGGTGGTGCACCGCGTGCTCAAACTGCAGTTGGCCTATGAGCAGCTCGGCGGCAAGGACGCCCGGGTCCGTACGCCGCGGCTGATCGGCAAGGGGCGCGAGTCGCTGCCGCGCATTCTGCCGCAGATCTGCCGCGCATGCAGCGATGCCGAGCGCGCGGCAGATGCCGCTAGCCATGCGACGCAAAAGATCAAGATTGCCCAGTACTATGAGGACCGTCTGGGCGAGCGCTATGCCGGAACCGTCTCGTGGGTTAGCAGCATGGGCCTCTTTGTGCGCTTGGACCTGACGCAGGTCGAAGGCTTGGTTTCGATCAAGAGCCTGGGCAACGAGTGGTTCGAGTTCGACGAGGATGCGCTCACGCTCACAGGTGCCGACACGGGGACTCGCTATGAACTGGGTCAGCGCGTGATTATCGAGGTCTCGCGCGTCAATACCACGCGTGGGCACTTGGACTTTAAGCTTATCCATTAGCCAAATCTCGACTCATGGCGGGAGAGCGGAGGGCGGTCTTTCGGGGCCGCCCTCCGCATTTGGATCATGGCTACCTTGCCGTCTGCTCGGCCGCCCGCTTACCTGCTATTCGAGAGGTAAAACCTACCAAAATAAACCTGTCCCTTTTTGGCAGGTTTACAAGAAAGCGGGGATGAGATGGCGACGGTGTATGGTTATGCGCGGGTGAGTTCGCGCGATCAGAATCTTAATCGGCAGCTGGATGCGCTGGGCGCCTATGGCGTGGGCTCGGCGAATATTTATGCCGACCATGCGAGCGGCAAGGACTTCGATCGACCGCGCTATCGCGAGCTGCTGCACGTCCTGGGAGACGGGGACGTGCTGGTGGTGCTTTCTATCGACCGACTTGGTCGTAATTACTCCGAGATTCTTGAGGAATGGCGTCGCATTACCAAGGAGCTCGGGGTTGCCATTGTGGTGTTGGACATGCCATTGCTTGACACGCGCGCCAGGGCAAGCGGCACGCCGGATGTGACTAATACCCTGATTGCCGATATTGTGCTGCAACTGCTGAGCTACGTGGCGCAGGTGGAGCGCGAGAATATCCATCGGCGCCAAGCGGAGGGAATTGCAGCGGCGCGGGCGCGAGGGGTCCGTTTCGGTCGACCTCGCAAGCCGTGCCCTCCTCAGTTTGATCTGGTACGCGATAGCTATGAGGCGGGCGATATTACCCGCAGCCAGGCAGCAAAGTGCCTGGGCGTGTGCGTGGGGACGTTCGATCGCTGGATGCGCGAGGCGGGGTAGGGGTTTGCGTCGCTTTGTCGCTTCCTGTTGCGATTCAAATTTTGATACGGTGACGATGTCATTTGGGGCTACACTCGCTGATATTCAAAAAAGGAGGTTGGCCCTTGGCGCGCATAAAACAAATAATCGGATGGACCGCGATCATTCTGTTCGCTGCAACGCTGGCTGGTATCTGGGTGCTGACGGAGCAAAATGCGGTGGAGACGTCGTTGCTGAGCGAGTCCACCGCGCGTGTGGTGGAGGGCCAGGCTACGGGCGTTCAGGCTGTCGATGCCACGGGTGA
Source organism: uncultured Collinsella sp. (assembly GCA_900544095.1). Lineage (GTDB taxonomy): Bacteria > Actinomycetota > Coriobacteriia > Coriobacteriales > Coriobacteriaceae > Collinsella. Next base: position 497,274 of record UQTV01000001.1, on the reverse strand, counting down.
AGCCCAGACGGAGAACGGAATGACCGGGGGCGCCGATTCGGCTGCCTCGAATGTCCGGTCTGGCCGACTTGCTTCCATTCGCATGTGGGTGGGCACGAACGTCCGCCGCGTTGCCCATACCGTAGAGTTTTTCTTCGTCGGATTGTTCGCCTCGGTGGTCGTGGTTTGCCTTTCCAGGCGTCCGTGGAGCGTATGCTCCCGTTGCGTGCCCGTATTGCTCTTTTGCGCCGCCTGCTCCGTTGGCGATCAGGTACATAAGATCTTTGTTCCCGGCAGGCATTTCGACGTTATCGATTTAGGATTCGATGCTGTGGGATATGTCACCGCCATGCTGTTGGTATTGCTGACGGCGGCGTTGGTGCGCCATGCGACTCGGCCGATCGGCGCCCATGCGAGGCGCTAGCCGGTAACAAACCCGTTTCTGATAATGCGACCTTGTTGAATTATTTTGTGTCGCGCGTATTTCCGAGCGGTCGGATTTGAGGGGCGAGCGGTAGAACGCTCGCCCTTTGTGCGCCACGATGCGGCACAATGTACCGCAAAAGCTGTTTGTATCCGGTACGAATCGTTCGTTGGTCTTTAATTCTTCTCAACGGAGGTGTTTGAGATGGCAAACGGATTGCTTTTGCGGCTTCGCGAGCGTGAGCTCAGCGCGAGCCCGGCGGAACGCAATGTCATCGCATATGTAAGCGCTCATCCGCACGAGGTGGTCGGGCTGTCCGTCCGCGGTCTTGCCGATGTCACGTTCTCCTCGCCCTCGAGCATTTTGCGCTTTTGCAAGCGTTTGGGTTTTGCGGGCTACAAGGAGTTCCAGCGCGAACTGATTGCCGAGCTGGCGCTCTTAGGTGACAAGAAAGACGTAGCCCTCGAGGACATCTCCATGGATGACAGCGTCGAACGTATCGTGGGGAAGGTGATGAAAAGCAACGTGCGCACGATCGAGGCGACGGCGCGAACGCTCGATTACACCGTCTTGGAGCGATGCGCGGCCCGTCTTAAGCGGGCACGCGCGGTCAATCTGTTCGGTATTGGTGCCTCTCGTTTGGTCGCGCACGACCTGGCGCAAAAGCTCATGCGTGTCGACAAAGAGTGCCATCTGTACGACGACTGGCATGATCAGCTCTTATGTGCCAAGAACATGCATGAGGGCGATATGGCAATTGCCTTTAGCTACTCGGGCTTGACGCAAGAGGTGCTGGACTGCACCGCCGAGGCTCAACGTCACAACTGTCCCGTTGTGGCCGTTACCAAAGTAGATGGATCATCCAAGCTTGCCACCATGGCCGATGCCGTGCTCGGCGTTGCTGCGAGTGAACCCTTGGTCCGCAGCGGTGCCATGGCTTCGCGTATGGCCCAGCTTATGGTTGTCGATGCCCTTTACGCTGCTTACGTTGCCAGCGACTACGAACGGGCGACGCATGTCATTAAGCAAAACTACATCGAGAAACAGGAAAGATGAGGTGAATGAAATGCTCGATTTAACAAAATTCACGACCGAACAGCGTAATCAAAGGTCAATGGACCTCGATACGATGACATCGCTGCAAATCGTCACGACGATGAACGATGAGGATCTTCGTGCCGTCCAGTCGGTCACGAAAGTGTTGCCCCAGGTTGCCACAGCAATCGACTGGGCTGCTGAGGCACTCGAGCGCGGCGGGCGCGTCTTTTACATGGGCGCAGGCACCAGCGGTCGTCTGGGCGTACTCGACGCTTCGGAGTGTCCGCCCACGTTTGGCGTGTCACCCGATCTGATTGTCGGGCTCATTGCCGGAGGCGAGACGGCGTTTATCAAGGCTGTCGAAGGTGCCGAAGACAGCGATGAGCTTGGCGCGAACGACCTGCGAGAGCGTGGACTCTCGGACAAGGATCTTGTCGTTGGCCTGGCGGCAAGCGGCCGTACTCCTTATGTGGTGGGCGGCCTTGCGTACGCCAAGGCAACTGGGTGCAAGACCATTGCAATTGCCTGCAACCAAGGGTCGAAGATCGGGGAGAGCGCAGATCTTGCCATTGAGCCCGTGCCCGGTCCCGAGGTGCTGACCGGCTCAACGAGGCTCAAGGCGGGAACGGTTCAAAAGCTCATTCTCAACATGATTTCGACCGGTGCCATGGTCAAGATCGGCAAGGTATACCAAAACCTGATGGTCGATGTGCAGCAGACGAACGAGAAGTTGGTGGTGCGCGGCCAGAACATCGTGATGGAGGCGACCGGCTGCACGCGCGAGCGCGCCGTTCAGGCGCTTGCAGATGCCGGCGGCCATGTAAAAACCGCTATTGTCTCGGTACTGTTGGACTGCGATGCCGAGCAGGCTACGGTAGCTCTTGAGCGGGCGCGAGGCCATGTCCGTGCTGCGGTGAGTGGCCATGAGAAGAGCAATGCCGACGCCCAATAGGTGCGCGGCGTGAGCTGATATGACATCCAGACGAGATACCCAATACAAGGAGGAGTTATGACGAACAAAGAGCTGGCTCAAAAGCTGCTGGACCTTTTGGGCGGTAAAGACAACGTGCTGGCAAACGCGGCGTGCATGACGCGCCTGCGCGTGACCGTCAAAGACGCGGGCAACGTCGACACGGAGGGCATTAAGGCACTCGACGGCGTGATGGGCCTGGTCGAGGACGACACGATGCAGATCGTGCTGGGTCCGGGCAAGGTGAATAAGGTGCTCGAGGAGTTCTCCAAGCTCACTGGCCTTGCGAAAGGCGTTGCCGACGAGAGCGTGGTTGACGCTGCGGCCACAAACAAGGCCGCGCAGAAGGCCAAGTACGAGTCCAAGCCGGTTCAGGCCTTCCTCAAGAAGATTTCCAATGTCTTCGTCGCCCTGCTTCCCGGCATCATTGCGGCTGGCCTCATCAACGGTATCTGCAACGTCATTAACGTCTCGACGGCAGGCGCGCTTGCAGGCGAGTGGTGGTACCAGGGCATTCGTTCCATGGGCTGGGCCCTGTTTGCCTATCTGCCCATCTTGGTGGGCTATAACGCGGCACGTGAGTTTGGTGGCTCCGCTGCGCTGGGCGGCATCGCCGGCATGATGTGTATCGCCAACAGTGCCATGCCCCTGCTTGCGCCTGGCGCGGCTGATCCTGCCACTGCCATTCTGCTGCCGCTCACCAGTGCGCAGTACAACCCCGCAGCGGGCGGCATGATCGCGGCTCTCATCGCTGGCGCATTTTTTGCCTGGATGGAGCGTCAGATTCGCAAGGTTATGCCCAACGCACTCGACACGTTCTTGTCTCCGCTGCTGGTGCTCATCATCGGCGCCTTTGCTCTGATGCTCGTCATCCAGCCGGTTGGCGCATGGCTGACGACTGCCATCTTTAGCGTTTTGACCTTTATCTTCGAGAAGCTGGGCGTCCTGGGCGGCTATATCCTGTCGGCAGGCTTCTTGCCGCTGGTGTCCGTCGGCCTGCATCAGGCGCTCACGCCGATCCACGCTATGCTCAACGATCCCGACGGCGCTACCAAGGGTATCAATTACCTGCTTCCCATCCTTATGATGGCTGGCGGCGGCCAGGTCGGTGCCGGTTTGGCGCTGTACTTTAAGACCAAGAATGCCAAGCTCAAGAAGTACGTCGCAGAGTCCATTCCCGTTGGAATCCTGGGTGTGGGCGAGCCTCTGATGTATGCTGTTACGCTGCCGCTCGTTCGTCCGTTTGTGACGGCCTGCCTGGGTGCCGGATTTGGCGGCGCGCTCGCGGCGCTGCTTCACATCGGCACGGTTTCTCAGGGCGTTTCCGGTCTGTTTGGCCTGCTGATCGTCGTTCCTGGCCAGCAGCTCGGCTACGTTGCCGCTATGCTGCTTGCCTATGCCGCCGGCTTTGTCCTGACGTGGTTCTTTGGCGTCGACGAGCAGAAGATCAACGAGTTCTTTGGCGAGTAGATTGATATCGCGAGCCGTGTTGCTCAGGGTTCGCGGCGCGCGGCAGATTTCTTGATGTTATGGTTGTGCCGGCGGGGCTAGCTGCTCCGCCGGCCTTTTTTAAAGGAGCGTTGAAGCGTGAAAACGGGTATTTCGATTTATCTTTCCAGCCCTCTGCAGGATATTGAGCGGACGATTGAACGTGGTGCCGCGGCGGGTGCGCGCTATGCGTTCACCTCGCTGCATATTCCCGAGGATGGGGGAGCGGCGTATGCCGATAAGGTCCGTCATGTGCTGTCGCTGCTTTCCGCCCGCGGCATTGCGCTCATTGCCGATGTGGGGCCTCGCACGTGCGATTTGCTCGGGCTTGAGCGCATCGAGGACTTGCGCGATCTGGGGTTGGAATACCTTCGTTTGGACTATGGCTTTAGCGCCCAGCGGGTCGCGGAGCTGTCCGGTGTATTTCGCATTGTGGTCAATGCATCGACAGTGAGTTCTGATGAAATCGCATCGTGGCGTGAGGCCGGTGCCGATGTGACTCGTTTTGCCGCCTGCCACAATTTTTACCCCAAGCCTTATACCGGTTTAGCTCTGGAGGACATTGCTCGGGTGAATCTTCGTCTTGCGGCGCTTGGATTCGAAATCATGGCTTTTGTGCCGGGTGATGCTAACGTTCGCGGGCCGGTATTCGAGGGACTGCCGACGGTCGAGGCGCAGCGCGGTCGCGCGTCAAAGGTTGCCCTCAATATGCTTGAGCTTGCACATGGCGCCGATTGCGACATTGTGTTGGTCGGCGACCCCGATCTTTCCGATGCGGGCTGGGCGCAGTTTGCTCAAGTTTCCGCCGGATACGTGGACCTGCAATGCGAGCTTGAGCTCAGTTATGCCTATGTGCGCGGGCAGATTCATCACGACCGACCCGACTCGAGCGTCCTCATCTTTAGGTCTCAGGAGTCACGTACGACGCTTAAGCCGGATTCCGTGCCGACGGATGCCGGAGCCGGCCTGCCGCGAAAGGCGGGGTCGATCGCTGTGAGCAATAGCGGATATGGGCGCTACGAAGGCGAGCTTGAGATTGCGCGGGTCGATCTCCCCGGTGACGAGCGCATGAACGTTGCGGGCCATATCACGCCCGAGGCAATGGAGCTGCTGCCGTTCATCAAACGCGGATTCGGGGTACGGTTCGTTTAGCGTGTGACCCGTGGGCTACAATTGGCCCATCATACGAAGGCGCCTCGTGTGGCGTGTGCCTGCGTTGGCCGATCTATATTCGGAGGATTTCCATGACCGTACTGTTTGTTGAATATCCCAAGTGCTCGACCTGTAAGAAGGCCAAGGCATGGCTGGACGAACATGGGGTAGAGTACATCGACCGCGATATCGTTTTGGACAATCCCACGGCTGATGAGCTTGCGACCTGGATTGCTCATTCGGGGCTGCCGGTGCGGCGTTTCTTTAATTCGTCGGGCATGAAATATCGAGAGCTGGGCCTGAAGGCGCGTCTGGATGCGGGCATGACGGATCGGGAGTGCTACGAGCTGCTGGCGACCGACGGCATGCTGGTCAAGCGTCCGCTGCTGGTGGGCGACGACTTTGCGATTCCCGGCTTTAGGGAAGCGGCTTGGGCCGAGGCGTTGCTGTAGCGGCTGCGGAAAGTGCGACCCGGAATTCGCTTCCAGAATGGGATGCACTTTCCCAAAGTGGCCGGTTGCGGAAAGCACGTCCCATTCTGAGCTTCGATTGCGGGACACGGTTTCCGGTTGAGGGCTCAACGGGAAAGTGGGGACCAGTTTGAGCTTGAAATCTGGGACGCACTTTCCGCCGGCGGGCCTGCCCCAGTCAGTCCGCCAGCTGTGCCCATTCGTGCGGATCGTAGACCTTTACGTGTTTGTTGGGCTTGCCGCTCCAGTACTCCTTGTCCATAAAGGGCAGATATGCCTGAACGCCGGGGCAGATAAAGGGAATCCGCTGCTGTTGCAGTCGCTCGCGCTGGCGCTGCTCCAGGTGCGCCTCGGATATGACGGTCGGCATGCCGGACAGCTCGACGAGGCTTGCCTGGATTCGCTTAAGGTCGGGGAGTCCCGCGTGCCATGACATCCGCATGATCAAAAAGGATGCACGGCGGTATTTTGCCTGCACCACAGTAATGGCGGGGCGCAGTGTGGGATGGATTTTGTCCCGTTCGGGCCAAAGGTCGGCAGTGATCTCAAGGCCCAGGGTCTCCCATAGGTAATCAAGCTCTTCGTCCATGGCGCCTCGATATCTACGTGATCATTGATACTTCGATTGTGTTGCCTGGTGCTATCGTTTTCGCGGTAGAATCTGCCAACGGTTGACGGCTACCGCTCGCGGCGTTTTGCCCTTCGTGTACAGCGGTCGGCTTCACAGGTCCTTCACGGGTTGGACTTAATTAGGCCAATTTGACTGAATTTCAAAAAAGTCAAAATTGGGGCTTGCGTCACGGCGAGACTTCCCGTATATTTCTTTCTTGCGCAAAGGCACAGCCGAGCGCAGCGATGCAGTCATTGGGATGTCGTCTAATGGCAGGACAGCGGATTCTGGTTCCGTCAATGGGGGTTCGACTCCCTCCATCCCAGCCATTGCATTTGCTACATATGGCCCGTTCGTCTAGCGGTTTAGGACGCCGCCCTCTCAAGGCGGAGATCACCAGTTCGAATCTGGTACGGGCTACCAAAATTGAACGCCCGGGCCTCGCAAGAGACCCGGGTTTTGTGTATTGACCGATGTTTAAGGCGCGTTGAGTCTGCCGCCTGGACCGAGGAGTTGTCATGGACCTGCCCATCAGCTTGCAAGACATCACGTATGCCGAGAACTATCTGGCGCAGGGCGACCTGGCTACGGCGACGCCGCTGCTGGAGCGCCTGGTGGAGCTCGCCGAGGAGTATATCGACGCCGAGTGCAAGACGGAGGAGAAGCGCCAATACTTTAGCTTTGATAGCAAGTTTGAGCGCTTGGCCTATCGCCGCGTGGAGAAGGATCCGCGCGAGCTCGTGCAGGTCGAGGTGCCGTTTGACCGCCTGTACTCTGATATGGCGTTTGCCTACATTCGCCAGCAGGATTATGTGAGCGCTCGCAATGCCCTGATGCAGGCTGTGCGTTGGGACCCCATGAACTGCAACTATCGCTTGGATTTGGCCGAGCTGTTCCGCGCACTCGAAGACAAGCAGGAATGGGCATCGCTCTCGTTCTCGGTGCTGGAGCGTGCAAGCGATGGCAAGTGCGCCGCCCGCGCTTACGCCAATCTGGGTCAGTACTTCTTGGAGCCCGAGACCGAGAACGTTTCGGCTGCCGTGGGCTGCGCGCGTCTGGCGCTGCGCCTGGCGCCCAACGATGCGCATACGACGCGCCTGCTCAACAAGATCCATACCACCTATCCGGATGCCGCCGATGAGAGCGACGAGCACGTGATGGGTGAACTGGCCCTGCAAGGCGTTCCGACCTCGCCTTCGGCCGAGATTGCCATCTGCCTGATTATGTGCGCGACCGATGCTGCAAGCGACGGCGACAAGCAGGAGGCGACGCGCCTGACGGTACGTGCTCGCGACTTGGTGGGCGAGGAGGCCTGCGCGGCGATTATCAAACTGGTGCGTGAGAGCGATGCCGAGCTCAATGCCGAGCGCAGGGCAAAGCGCGAGGCTGCGGGCTCAAACGCCGATGGCGCCAAGGAGGCCGGCGATGCCCAGTAAGCGCGAGCGCAAGCTCATTTCCAAGAATCGCTCGGCACATCACGAGTACTTTATCGATGAGACGTTTGAGTGCGGTATTGAGCTGAGCGGCACCGAGGTCAAGTCGATTCGCGAGCGCGCCTGCCAGATCACCGATACCTTTGCATTGATTCGTGGCGGTGAGTGCTGGCTCGTCGGCCTGCATATCCACCCTTATAGCCATGGTGGCGTGTGGAATCGCGATCCCGACCGTCGGCGCCGTCTGCTGCTGCACCGCAAGGAGATCGACTTTCTTGACGGCAAACTTCGCAACCGTGGTTATGCGCTGGTTCCGTTGGAGCTCTACTTTAATACCGACGGTCGCGTAAAACTGCTGCTGGGCCTAGGCCGCGGCAAGAAGCTTTACGACAAGCGCGAGGATATGGCCAAGCGCGATGTCCAGCGCGAGATCGACCGCGCCCTCAAGGAGCGCAATCGCTAGGCGTTCTGTATAAGTTGCGGTGGAATACGGACTGTTTTGCCTGTTTGAGGGGCTATTCAGTCCTTATTTCACCGCAACTGCGGGCGTCTCATCTTGCTTATACTGTTTTGACACATATGTCTCAAAGGTGGTGTCCGTTGTGGGCGCCGCCTTTTTTGTGGGTACATACATCCATGAGGTTCCAACCCGGGTTAGGGGAGTGATTGTTATGGACAAAACTGCGTTCTTTACCATGCCGAGCGGCCTGTACGTGGTGAGCTCCGCGGCAGACGGGCTGCGTGCCGGCTGCGTCATCAACACAGCGGTGCAGGTGACGTCCATGCCGCCGCGCATTTCGGTTGCAGTGAACAAGGACAACGTCACCTCGGGCGTCATCGCTTCGGCCAAAGCGTTCGCGCTGACCGTGATCGATCAGACCGCCGATATGCTCTACATCGGTAACTTTGGGTTCCGCACCAGCAGCGATTATGACAAGTTTGCCAAATACGAGACCCGCGAGACGGCTCTGGGCATGCCCTATGTGCCCGAGCACGCGGCGGCCCTGTTTAGCTGCCATTTGATCGACACTGTGGATGTTGGCACGCATCTGCTGTTTATCGGCGAGGTCGAGGATGCCGAGCGCTTGAGTGACGAGACGCCGCTCACCTACGATTACTACCATAAGGTCCTGAAGGGCAAGACGCCTCCGAAGGCGTCCTCGTATCAAGGCTAGAAATGTTTTAAAAATACTTGCATTATATTATTGAGAATCTATACTGATAAATGAAGTACATCACCAGTCGCGTTCGAGAGGAGAACATCATGGCTGAGGAGAAGAAGACGTATAAGTTCGTGTGCGTCGTTTGCGGTTACGAGGTTGAGGTCGATACGCCCGAGCTGCCCGAGGATTATGTGTGCCCGGTGTGCGGCGTCGGTCCCGATCAGTTTGAGCTCGTCGAGGAGTAGCTCGCAGACACACGGCGAAAGCCGAACATAGCTCTGTCCAAGGGCCTCGGTCGAATTCTCGGCCGGGGCCCTTTTCCTCCGCCCCCAAGGGATCACGGTTGCTGTTGGCCGATCCTGTCTGTTGTGAGTCCGGCCGACCTTTTGTCTTAACCTGCCACATCTAACGGCTCAAAACGGGTCTACGTGTTACAGATTGAGACAAACGGAGCTGTCCCTCGGAATGATCTCGATCTGTAACATCTAGACATCAAAAGCGGGTCTAGATGTTATAGATCGAGACGTTTGCCTGGGTAGGTGCCCCGTCCCATTACATCCCCGTTAGCAACACGACATCGAGAATCGTCACGATGGCACCGATCCCTACGAGCAGCGCGTTGAGTGGGCGCGAGTTGGCGTATTTGCCCATGACGCGGGGTGAACTGGTGAGCCGTATGAGCACAAAGACCGTAATCGGCAGTTGAAGCGACAGCAGTGCCTGACTCCAGATGAGACCTTCAAAAGGATTTGGGACGACCGGGCATGCCGTCACTGCGCCGACGAAACAGGACGCCACCCCGATCGAGGAATGTCGGTCGTGGATGTCGTATTCCTCGTCGAACATGCCCGCAGTGATGGTTCCCGCCGCCATGCCCGCTGTCACGCTGCTCGATAGTCCCGCGAACAGCAGCGCCACGGCAAAGATGGTCGAGCTCGCCGGGCCCAAGATGGGGGAGAGCGTGGCCGCTGCGACGGCGAGGTCGTCTACGACCATGCCGTGCGCAAAGAAGGTCGTTGCGGCCAGGATGACCATGGCCGAGTTGATTGCCCAGCCCACGCCCATCGAAAAGAGCGTGTCAAAGAGCTCGTAGTGCAGACGTTCTTCGATAACTTGCTCGCCTTGGCCTTCGAAGTGCATGGATTGGATGACCTCGGAGTGCAGAAAAAGGTTGTGTGGCATAACGACCGCACCCAGGACACTCACGATAATCGCGGCAGAGCCAGTGGGCATACTAGGCGTGATCCAGCTTGCGGTTGCTTGCGGCCAGTCGACTTTGACCAGCGCGAGCTCTGCTAAAAACGAGAGTCCCACCACACCCACGAAGGCGATGATCCAGCGTTCGGCGCGCTTGTAGGAGCTCGTCATGAGCATCGCCATCGATACTGCCGCCACGATGACGCAGCCCGCGCGCACGGGCAGCCCAAAGAGCATTTGAAGGGCAATCGCGCCACCCAGGACTTCGGCCATGGCGGTGGCGACGGTCGCGAGATAGGCACTGGCGAGTACCGTGCGTCCAACGAAGCGGGGGAGGTAACGTGTCGTGGCCTCGGCAAGGCAGGCGCCCGTGGCGATACCCAGGTGCGCCGCGTTGTGCTGCAGCACAATGAGCATAATCGTGGACAGCGTGACGATCCACAGCAGCGCGTAGCCAAACTGCGAGCCCGCGGCCATATTGGAGGCCCAGTTGCCCGGGTCGATAAAGCCGACGGTCACGAGCAGCCCGGGGCCGATATGCCGCGCAATGTCTAGGCCTCCGTGACCGCCGGTGCGCCGGGAACCAAAGTGTTGTTTGAGATGGTTGAGCATGGTGCGCTCCTGTGTATGGGCGGCGTGACGTCGCATCTGGGCCGTGCGGCGCCACGCGTCGGTTTTGGGTTGGGGCTACTTGTGTGCTTTGCCCTGATTGGCCACGGCGTCGATCTTGGCGGCGATGGTCGCCGGGTCGCCGATGTAGCGCTTGTCGAGGACGTTGAAATCGGTGTCGAAGGTGTAGACGAGCGGCACGCCGGTGGGGATGTTGACCTTGAGGATCTCCTCGGGCATGAGGTGCTCGAGCTTCATGACGAGTGAGCGCAGGGAGTTGCCGTGCGCGGCGATGAGTACGCGCTTGCCGGCGAGCATCTGGGGGCGAATCTCGTCTTCGAAATAAGGCCAGGCGCGGGCGATCGTGTCCTTGAGGCACTCGGTATAGGGCAGCTGATCGGGCGCGACATCACGGTATTGCACCTGGGTGTGGGGATCGCGCGCGTCGTCCGGCTCGAGTGCCGGCGGGCAGACATCGAAGGAGCGGCGCCAGATGAGCACCTGCTCGTCGCCGTGCTCCGCTGCGGCATCGGCCTTGTTGAGACCCTGCAACGCACCGTAGTGGCGCTCGTTGAGCTTCCAGGATTTGATGACGGGCAGCCACTCGCGATCCATTTGGCCGAGCACGATGTTGAGGGTGTGGATCGCGCGCTTGAGGCGCGAAGTGTAGCAGACGTCAAAGTCGAAACCGGCTTCTTTGAGGGCGCGGCCGCCTGCCGCCGCCTCTTCGCGGCTCGTGTCGGTGAGCTCGACATCGGTCCAGCCGGTGAACAGGTTGAGCTTGTTCCACTCGGACTCTCCGTGACGGATAAGGACGAGTTGCATCGTCTGCTGGTCTGCTTGGTGCGCCATAGGGGCCTCCTTGATCTGGCACGGTGTGCGTGCCGTTTGCTTGACGCCGCAAAGGATACCCGTTTTAGGCTTAAAAGTTAACCAAGACTAACAAAATTGTTGTATTTGAATGGGATGGTGAAGGGGGGGCTGCCGAAATGTCTCGATCTGTAACAACTAGGGATGGAAATTGGGCCTAGGTGTTACAGATCAAGACAGGAAGAAATGGTCCTATGGAAAATCTCGATCTGTAACAGCTGACCGCCAAAACCGGCCCTTCATGTTACAGATTGAGATGTTTGAAGAGGTGAGTTTGCAGGCCGAACTTGGGGCCTATGTTGTCGCCCTTGAGGTCGGCGGTGTCCACTCGTAGGGCGTGCGTTACGCGATTGTTTCGAAACGGGTGGGAAACACAACGGGCCGGCGATGCTCCTACTATGCCTATTCAACTGACTGTCTAAATATCTAGGGGAGGATCGCGATGCAGGCAGATTCCGCTCAGCAGCAGGGCCTTTATCGCCCCGAATTCGACCACGATGCATGTGGCATCGGCGCGCTTGCCGATATCAACGGTGAGCGCCATCACCAGATTCTGGACGACGCGCTGTCCATTCTGGTCAACTTGGAGCACCGCGGCGGTACGGGACTCGAGAAGAACACCGGCGACGGCGCCGGCATCCTGTTCCAGGTTCCGCATCACTTTTTCCGTAAAGAGGCCCAAAAGTGCGGCCAGATTCTGCCGGCAGAGGGCGACTATGGCGTGGCCATGCTGTTCTTTCCGCAGGACGACAAGGGCGTAGAGGATGCCCGCCGCGTGTTTGAGGAGGGCTGCGCCGAGGCTGGCGTGCCGCTGCTCTTTTGGCGCGAGGTGCCGGTCGACCCGCACGACCTGGGCGAGACGGCCCGCGCCTGCATGCCTACTATCCTGCAGGCCTTCCTGGGCCGTCCGGACGACACGCTCGCCGGCGATGCCTTTGAGCGTCGCCTGTACGTGTGCCGCCGCACCATCGAAAAGAAGGCCGATGCCGAGTTTGCCCTGCGCGACAAGATCTTCTATGTGTGCTCCATGAGCTCGCGCACCATCGTGTACAAGGGCATGCTGGTCGCCACGCAGATGCGCCGCTTCTTCATCGACCTCAACGACGCCGCCGTCAAGACGGCCGTGGCGCTCGTCCACTCGCGCTACTCCACCAACACCACGCCCAGCTGGGAGCGCGCGCACCCCAACCGCTTTATCATTCACAACGGCGAGATCAACACTCTCAAGGGCAACGTCAACTGGATTCGCGCCCGCGAACCCAACCTGTACAGCCCCGTGCTGCAGCACGATCTTGAGCGCGTGATGCCCATCATCAACCGCGAGGGCTCCGATTCCGCGATTCTGGACAATGTGCTTGAGTTCCTGGTCATGAACGGTCGCCCGCTCACGCGCGCCGCGTCCATGTTGCTGCCCGAGCCGTGGGACCACAACGACAGCCTGAGTGAGGAGCGCCGTGCCTACGACGCTTACCAGTCCATGCTCATGGAGCCGTGGGATGGCCCGGCGGCCATCGCCTTTACCGACGGTCGCACGCTGGGCGCCGCCCTCGACCGTAACGGCCTGCGTCCCGCCCGCTACTATGTGACGCGTGACGGTCGCTTTATGCTGGCAAGCGAGGTGGGCACCATCGAGGTGAGCCCCGAGAACATCCTGACGAGCGGCTGTCTGGGGCCGGGCCAGATGCTCGAGGTCGACTTTGCCCGCGGGCGCGTCATCTACAACGATGAGTTGCGCGCCCGCTATGCCAAGGAAAAGCCCTACCGTGATTGGATTGCCGAGGAGACGCTGACCGTCGACGCGCTCGATAGGCCCGCCGCGGCAACGCCCGCCGAGGACGCCGAGGTGCCTGCCACCGTGCGTATGGCCAAGCTCGGCTACCACTGGGATGACGTCGACGAGGTCGTGCGTCCCATGGCCCAGCAGGGCAAGGCGCCGCTCGCCTCGATGGGCATTGATGCGCCGCTGGCCTGCCTGTCCAAAAAGACACGCTCCTTCTACGACTACTTCTACCAGCTATTCGCCCAGGTCACGAACCCGCCCATCGACGCCCTGCGCGAGCATATGGTCACCTCGACCACGCTCTACCTGGGCAACCACGGCAACCTGCTCGAGGACTCCCGTACAGCCTGCCAGCTGGTGCGCTTGGAGCGTCCGCTGCTGAGCGAGGAGGAGTTTGACCGCATCTGCGCCATCGACCGCGTGGGCTTTGAGACCCGCCGTTTCCGTGCCGTGTACCGCCGCGATGCCGGCGAGGGCGCGCTGCAGGCTGCGCTCAAGCAGCTTGCAGAGGACGTTGAGGCTGCGGTCCGCGACGGCGTGAACATCGTGGTGTTGAGCGATCGCGCCGGAGCGGGCGAGGTGCCCGTGCCGTCGCTGCTTGCCGTGGGCTGCGTGCACAACCACCTGATCCGCGCCGGCGTGCGTACCTTTGCCGACATCGTGGTGGAGTGCGGCGACGCCGTGTCCCCGCACGACTTTGCGGCGCTGGTGGGCTACTCCGCGAGCGGTATCTATCCGTACAATGCGCATGCGTGCATCCGCGACTTGGCGGCACGCGGCGACCTGGACGTGACGGCCGAGCAGGGCATCGCCAACTACAACAAGGCCGCGACGGCGGGTATCGTCTCCATCATGTCCAAGATGGGTATCTCCACGGTGCAGAGCTACCATTCGGCGCAGATCTTCGAGGCCGTGGGCTTTACGCCGGAGTTCGTCAACGCGTACTTCGCCGGCACGGTGAGCCGTGTGGGCGGTATGGGTGTCGAGGACGTTGAGCGCGAGCAAAACGAGCGCTACGACGCCGCGCTCGCTATCCTTAAGAGCCCGGCTCCCGATCAGCTGCCCACGCTGGGCCTGACCAAGTGGCGCCCGCTCGGCGGCGAGGATCACCTCATCGATCCGCAGACTGTCTACTTGCTGCAGTCCGCCTGCCGTGAGGACAGCTACGACACCTTTAAGGAGTACAGCGCCCGCCTGCACCGCACCGGTCGTGCCGTGCGCCTGCGCGACCTGCTGGACTTTGATGCCAGTGGCCGCACCCCGGTGGCACTCGACGAGGTCGAGCCCGCGCTCAACATCGTCCGCCGCTTTAACACCGGCGCCATGTCGTATGGCTCCATCAGCAAAGAGGCACACGAGTGCATGGCCATCGCCATGAACCGCCTGCACGGCCGCTCCAACTCGGGCGAGGGCGGCGAGGACCCGCGTCGCGAGACCCCGCTGGCCAACGGCGACTCCAAGAACTCCGCGATCAAGCAGGTGGCAAGTGCGCGCTTTGGCGTGACGAGCCGCTATCTTTGCAGCGCCTTCGAGATTCAGATCAAGATGGCCCAGGGCGCCAAGCCCGGCGAGGGCGGACACCTGCCCGGCAAGAAGGTCTACCCCTGGATCGCCGAGGTCCGTCAGTCCACGCCCGGCATCGGCCTGATTTCGCCTCCGCCGCACCACGATATCTATTCCATCGAGGACCTGGCGGAGCTTATCTTCGATCTTAAGAACGCCAACCCCGGCGCACGCGTGTCGGTCAAGCTGGTCAGTGAGGCCGGCGTCGGCACCATCGCCACCGGTGTGGCCAAGGGTGCTGCCGACAAGATCTTGATCAGCGGTCACAATGGCGGCTCGGGTGCCGCTGCGCGCGACTCTATCTGGCACGCCGGCCTGCCGCTGGAGCTTGGCCTTGCCGAGGCTCAGCAGACGTTGCTGCAAAACGGCCTGCGCTCCCGCGTGGTGCTCGAGGCTGACGGCAAGCTTATGGACGGCACCGATGTCGCCGTCGCCTGCCTGCTGGGTGCCGAGGAGTTTGGTTTTGCGACCATGTCGCTTATCTCCGTGGGTTGCCTCATGCAGCGCGACTGCCAGCAGGACACCTGCCCGGCCGGCATCGCGACGCAAAACTGCCGCCTGCGTCATGGCTTCCGCGGTAAGCCCGAGCACGTTGAGCACTTTATGCTCTTTGTGGCCGAGCAGCTGCGCGAGGTCATGGCGAGCCTGGGCTTCCGCACCGTCGACGAGATGGTCGGCCATCCCGAGTGCCTGCGCCAGATCGAGGTCCCGGGCAACCGCAAGGCCAACCTGCTCGATCTGTCGCCCGTGCTGGCGAGCGCGACCTGCGAGTTCGGTGCTCATATCCCGGGTGCCGACGGTCGCCACTTCCTGCCGCAGATGGCCGCGGACAGTGAACTCGACAAGACGCTCGACTCCACGTTGTTTGTGCCCTATACGGCCGATGCCCGTGCGCACCTGCGTCCGATTCGCTTCCGCGCCGATATCGCCAACGTCAACCGCTGCGTGGGCACCATCCTGGGCAACGCGGTGACCAAGGCGCATCCCGAGGGCCTGCCCGCCGGCTCCATCACCATCGATTGCGATGGTTCGGCTGGTCAGAGCTTTGGTGCCTTCCTGCCGCGCGGCATTACGCTCAACGTGTGCGGCGACGCTAACGACTACTTTGGCAAGGGCCTTTCGGGCGGCGAGGTGTCGGTGCGCCCCAACCCGCATGCGACCTACAAGTTCGACGAGAACATCATCGTGGGCAACGTGGCGTTCTTTGGCGCCACGAGCGGCCGCGGCTTTATTAACGGCCTGGCAGGCCAGCGTTTTGCCGTGCGTAACTCCGGTGCCACCGTGGTGGTCGAGGGCTGCGGCAACCATGGCTGCGAGTACATGACGGGCGGTCTGGCGCTCATCCTGGGCGAGGTCGGGCAGAACTTTGCCGCCGGTATGACGGGCGGCGTGGCCTATGTCTTTGACCAATACGGCACGCTCGACGCCCGCGTGAACCACGAGAGCGTTGAGCTCAAGGCCCCGACGGCCGACGAGCTGGCGCAGATTCGCGCGCTCATCCAAGAGCATGTGGACGCGACGCAGAGCCCGCGCGGCATTAAGCTGCTCTACAGCTTTGAGACGATGGGCAAGCACTTCGTGAAGGTCATTCCGACCGAGTATGAGCGCGTGCTGGCGATTGTCTCCGCGGGCGAGGCTGCCGGCAAGACGCATGCGCAGGCCGAGGAGCTGGCGTTTGACATCGTGACCGGTCGCGCGAGTGCCGCGGATGTCGCTCGCTTTGATGCTGCGGGCGGTGCTGCGGGCGCTGCGTCCGTGGCTGCCAGCTCTGTTGCTTCGACCAAGAAGGAGGCGTAAGTGCCATGGGTAAGCCCGGTGCTTTTCTTGATATCGATCGCGTGACCCACGAGCTTCGCCCCGTGGAGGAGCGCAGCCATGATTTTGATCCGCTGTACGTGGAGCTCGATGACGACGCACGTCGCGCCCAGGCGAGCCGCTGCATGATGTGCGGCGTGGCGTTTTGCCAGATGGGCGCGAGCTTTGGCAAGGCACGCCCGAGCGGCTGTCCGCTGCACAACTTGATTCCCGAGTGGAATGAGCTGGTGTACCGCGGCCGCTGGGACGAGGCTGCCGAGCGTCTGTCGCTCACCTCGCCCATGCCCGAGTTTACGAGTCGCGTGTGCCCGGCGCTGTGCGAGGCCGCGTGCAACCTGGGTTCGGTCGATGGCCAGCCCATGACGATCCATGACAACGAGCGTGCGATCAGCGACCATGAATGGGCAAATGGCGGTCCGCGTCGCTTTGAGCCGACGGGGGAGTGCGCACCCACGGTTGCCGTGGTGGGCTCCGGTCCTGCCGGTCTGGTGGCAGCATGGGAGCTTGCGCGTCGCGGCGCCCGCGTGACGGTGTTTGAGCGCGACGACCGCCCGGGCGGTCTGCTCATGTACGGCATTCCCAACATGAAGCTTGAGAAGTCCGTGGTCGAGCGCCGCGTGGCGCTCATGCGCGAGCTGGGCATTGTGTTTGAGCTGGGTGTCGACGTTACGAACCCTGCGGTGGCGGCCGAGCTCGATGACTTTGACGCCGTCGTGGTGGCTGCCGGCGCTCGTGCACCCCGCGGTCTTTCGGCTGCGAACGTGGATGCTCCGGGCGTGGTGTACGCGGTGGACTACCTGACGGCTTCGACCGTCTCGGTGCTCGATGGTAGCGAACCCGCAGTGAACGCGCGCGGCCTGGACGTTGTGGTCATTGGCGGTGGCGATACTGGAAACGACTGCGTGGGTACCGCCGTGCGTCAGGGCGCGCGCAGCGTGCGCCAGTTTGAGTTCTTGCCGGCTGCGCCCGATAAGCGCGCGGCGAGCAACCCCTGGCCGCAGTGGCCCAACGTTAAGAAGACCGACTATGGCCAGCAGGAGGCTATCGCTGCGATGGGTGGCGAGATGCGTGCCTGGGGCGTGGATACGCTCGAGGTGCTGCTGGACAAGAAGGGTGCGGCTGCGGGTCTGCGCGTGGTCAATCTGGACTGGTCGGCGGGAAAGCCCGAGCGCATTGCGGGCTCCGAGCACGAGGTGCCGGCGCAGCTGGTGCTCATCGCCTGCGGCTTTACGGGTCCCGAGCACGGCGTGTTCGATGCGGTGGGCGTGCCTGTTGCCGCGGCGGGCCGTCCGTTGCCGGTGATGGCTGCCGAGGGCTCGCACCTTGCGGCGCGCGCGGATGGCGTTGCCGCGGACGCCGCACCGGTATACGTTGCCGGTGATGCCCGCAACGGCAGCTCACTCGTGGTGAACGCTATGGCCGACGCCCTGGCCTGCGTCGCCGAAGTCGCCGACGCGCTGGCGCTGTAAGGCGGCTGTTCACAGCTGAATCGTCAAGGGCTGTTCCCAACGGCCGGCCCAAAAGGAACGTCCCCAAGTGCCGGCAACTGGGGACGTTCCTTATGTGCCGGCATTCGGGGACACTCCTTGCGGGTTTGCGAGCGATTTGCTCATTTGTCGACGTACGGGTGTTCATTTGTCGACTTCTTGGGCTGTGGTCACCTGTTGTTTCTGTGGCGGCTGTGGACGCTTGGCTCGAAAAGGCGGGTTGGCTGTCTATGCCTGCCTGCGGTTTTGTTGCGGTGCGCATTTTCGGTCAAGTTTCGTCAAGTGTTTGGTCAGCATCTGGTTTGCAGCCGGAGGCCTATTTTGCCCGCGCTGGTCGTGGCCGACCACCCTCCTCGTAAGCTCAAATTGAGGTCTATCAGTTTGAGGAGGATGCCATGACTGACCACGTTTTAGACCGAGCGCATCTGGCCGAAGCCGTCGGCAACGATATTGCCGACATGGCCCATTTTTGGATGCTGCGGAAGTTTCAGTTTTTGGAGCCGGCGCGCGAGCAGTTCGAGATCATTGTCGACCCGTGGCTCGGCTATTGCACCGAGCCTTCTCAAAACGAAATCATGGCCTACAACATGGCATTTACCGATTGGCTGCTCTTCGAGCGCCCCTATCGCCATGGCAAGACGCTGCTCGAGCTGTATGTTGATGAGCCGCCGGCATCGCTTTCGCCTGCCTCGCTCAAGCGGCTCGAGCAGGTGCGCGACACACAGTATTTCTCGCGCTTTGGCATTTTGGACAAGGATCCTGCGAACGGCATGGTTGCGCTGAAGGATACGCGCACCGACCGTCGCTTTGATGTCTACGACCCGCATATCGTGCAAAAGGAGCATTGGAGCGACGGCGCGATTGCGGTGCGCCTCGCCTGCGTCGACGATGTCTGGCTGACGGCGGGACAACTCTATCTGTATGACATCGCACGCCTGAGTGACACGGCGGTCGATGGGCCTGGTGCGGTGCATCCGGAGGACCTGCAGGATGGCTTTGACACCTCGTGCATCAGTTTCTTCTTGCGTCTGGTCCGCGACATCATGGGCGCCCAGGGGCGGTACGTAAAGTCGCTCAACATCTACGAGCAGGAGTGGGAGTAGGGGATGTTACTGGTGTCGCTCTGCTGCCCTGACTTTGTCTCAATCTGTAACGTTTGGCGGCTGTTTGGGCCCGTAACTGTTACAGATCGAGACATTTCCCTGGTGTCGCTGGGGTGGGACTGCAACGTATTCCGTCCCCCACATCCCCTCTTCCCTCCGTTAACCGATATGCTCGACTTTAGGTCGCTGCATTAGGTGATAATGGACAAATGTTCAAGTTGCTCGTGAGGGAGGAGCTCGATATGGCGTCTGCCGATCGTTCTACGTTGTTTATCAATGCGACCATTCTGGATGGCTCGGAGCATATGGAGCCGCAACCCGATATGGCCGTGGCCGTTGAGCGCGGTGTCATCACGTGGGTGGGGCCGAGTGCTGTGGCGCAGGCGCCTGCAGGTGCCGAGGTCATCGACCTGGCCGGCGCGTACCTCATGCCCGGCCTCATCAATATGCATGTGCACCTGTGCGGCTCGGGCAAGCCTGTCTCGGCCGGCGATGCGGGCGCACTTATGAAGAGGCTCGATAATCCCGTGGGCCGCGCCATCGTCCGCCACATCCTCAAAGGCAGCGCCCAGCAGCAGTTGGCAAGCGGCGTGACCACGGTGCGCGGTGCGGGTGACCCGCTGTTTGCCGATATCGCCGTGCGCAACGCTATCGACGCCGGCAAGTATCAGGGTCCGCGTCTGGTGGCGCCGGGAACGGGTGTCACGGTGCCGGGCGGTCACGGTGCGGGGCTGTTCGCGCAGGTCGCCGATACCCCCGATGAGGCGGCCGAACAAGTGCGTGACTTGTATGCGCGCGGTGCCGACGTCATCAAGCTGTTCGTGACGGGCGGCGTGTTCGACGCGACCGAAGTAGGTGAGCCGGGCGTGCTGCGCATGCCGGTCGAGGTTGCCGCGGCGGCGTGCAAGGCTGCGCACGAGGTGGGCCTGCCGGTTATGGCTCATGTCGAGAGCACCGAGGGCGTGAAGGCCGCGCTTGAGGCCGGCGTCGATACGATCGAGCACGGTGCCCCGATGACTCCCGAGATCTTGGAACTGTACCGCGGCGCCGCGGGCACGCAGCTTGAGGGGCGTGCGCCCAGCGTTACCTGCACTATCAGCCCCGCGCTGCCGTTTGTGCTGCTCGATCCGGAGAAGACCCATTCGACCGACACGCAAAAGAAGAACGGCGACATTGTGTGTTCGGGCATCATCGAGAGCGCCCGTGCGGCGCTGGAAGCTGGCGTTAAGGTGGGCCTGGGCACGGACTCGAGCTGCCCGTTCGTGACGCAGTATGACATGTGGCGCGAGGTAGCCTATTTTGCCAAGTACGTGGGCGTGAGCAATGCCTTTGCGCTGCATACGGCCACGCAGGTCAATGCCGAGCTGCTGGGGCTGGGCGGCGAGACCGGTACGATCGAGTGCGGCAAGGCTGCCGATATCTTGGTAACGCGCAAGAACCCGCTCGATGATCTGTGCGCACTGCGTGAGCCGACGTACGTGACGTGCCGTGGTGATCTGGTGCGCAAACTCAAGGTGAAGCGTATTCCCGAGGTGGACGCCGAGCTCGACGCGATTATGGCCATGCCTGCCGAGGCGTTGGCCGAGGAGCTTGCCCGCGACGGTGTGGCGTAGATGTGACAAAGGGACAACCCCGTTGCCGCATACAAAAGCCGAGGTCTCAACACGAGGCCTCGGCTTTTGTATCGAACAAATACTTAAGATTTGGGACAAACAAACCTGATTAATTTGTCCCGCGTGCGGGCGCTAGGAGCGGGTTTCCATCTTGGCGTGGCACTTGGGGCAGGTGACGCGGATCTTGCCTTTGCCCTTGGGGACGGAGAGCATCTGGCCGCAGTTAGGGCACTTGAGGTATGCCGTGGTCTTGCGGCCCTTCCACATCTTCTTGGCCGTGCGCCTGGCACGCTCAAAGTCTTCCTTGCTCGTTCCGGCTGCGCGCGAGGCGTTGGCCGCCGCAGCGCCGCCGCCCAAACTGGCGACGAATTTGCCCAAGCCGGGGACGTTCGCGGTCGCGGCGACAAAGGCTGCGTTCTCCTTGCGACGCGCTTCGATGTTCTTGGACAGGCCGCGCAGCACGCCGATCACGATGATGGCGATGGCGATCCAGCTGAGCCACTGGATGCGAGCGAGCGATCCGATCATTGCGATGACGATGCCGGCAAAGCCCATCACGATGGTGAGCTCGTCGGCGCCGTTGCGGCCCTTCATAAAGTCATTCATGCGAATTGCCTTTCGTTCGATATACCGCACGCCTTTATACCCGATTTAGAGCAAGGGGGACAGGTTAATCTGCACCAATGTGGTGTAAACATGCCTGTCCCCGGAACACCAAGACGGTGCAAAGAAGTCTGTCCCCAATGCCCCAATTACTTGGAGAGCTTGTCGACGACGCGTTCGATCTCGGCGAGCTTGGCGGCTTTGAGGTTTTCGTCGCCCGATTCGATTGCCGAAGTCACGCAGCCCTCGATATGCGCCTTGAGCACATCGGCGTTGATGCGCGCGATGAGCGCCTGCGTGGCCATGAGCTGCGTGGAGATGTCGACGCAGTAGCGGTCCTCATCGACCATCCGCAGGATGCCGTCGATCTGACCGCGTGCCGTCTTGAGCATGCGGGTCACCGATTTATGGTCTGCCATCATGGCGGGTTCTCGTTTCTGGTCGGGGGGGGGTACGTGCGGGTCGTTACGCGGCGGTCACAGACAGGGCGTGGAACTTCTCGCCGGCGCCCTCGACGGCGGCGGCGAGCTGCTTGGCGGTCACGGTGTCGGCGCACTCCACCTGGACGGTCTGAGTCTCGTGATCGGCGTCGGCGTCGGTCACGCCTGCCACGTTGAGCAGTGCCGTCTCGACGGTGGCGTCGCAGTGGCCGCACATAAGGCCGGAAGTCTTGATTGTGTATCGCATGGGTATTCCTCTCTGTTGTGTCGGCTTTCCCAGGCACCCGACCTTGACCTTCAAGCCGTCGCTCACGTACCAAAGTACGCGTCGCTCCTCTTTCAGGTCAATCTCGGGCACCTGGAAAACCCGTTCTAAATGGAGTTAATGGTGAGCCTATTTTGCCACTTTCGGCTTAAAGGTTCGCAGACGCAGGGCATTGCTTACGACGCAGACACTCGACAGGCTCATGGCCGCAGCGCCAAACATCGGCGAGAGCTGCCACCCGGTGAGCGGGAAGAACACGCCCGCGGCGAGCGGAATGCCGATGCCGTTGTAGAACAGCGCCCAGAACAGGTCCTGCTTGATGTTGCGGATCGTGGCGCGCGAAAGCTCGATGGCACGCGCAACATCCATAAGGTCGCTGCGCATGAGCACCACGTCGGCGCCTTCCTTGGCGATGTCGGCACCGGTGCCGATGGCAAGGCCCACGCCGGCGCGCGCCAGGGCGGGAGAGTCGTTGATGCCGTCGCCCACCATGGCCACCATGCTGCCTGCGTCCTGCAACTCGCGCACATGGCGCTCTTTGTCGGCGGGAAGGACGTCGGCGATGACCTGCGCACGGTCGAGTCCCACACGGCGGGCGATTGCTTCGGCAGTGACGCGGTTGTCGCCGGTGAGCATGCGTACGTCGACGCCGAGCTTGCGCAATGCGGCGATGGCCTCGGCACTCGTCTCTTTGACCTCGTCAGCCACGGCGATGGTGCCGACAAGCTCGTCGTTCTTGGCAAAGAACAGCGGCGTTTTGCCCTCGGCGGCAAATCGCTCCGCAAGTCCTGCGGGCACGGTGATACCCAGCTCGCTCATCAGACGAACGTTGCCGGCAGCGATGACGTTTTGTCCCTCGCGCGCCGTAACGCCTCGTCCAGGCACGGCGGCAAAGTCCTCGACCATGCGCGCGACGATTCCGCGCGACTCGCACTCGGTCATAATCGCCTCGGCCAGCGGGTGCTCGCTTGAGCGCTCCAACGTGGCGGCAAGCTTGATCAGCGCCTTTTCGCTCATGGCGGGCGAGCCGTCAGCGCGCGTGGTTACCACGATATCGGTCACGGCAGGCTTGCCGCGGGTGACCGTGCCCGTCTTATCGAGCACCACGGTGCCCACGCTGCGCAGGTTCTCCAGCGCCTCGGCGCTCTTAAACAGAATGCCCATCTCGGCGCCCTTGCCGGTGCCCACCATAATGGCGACGGGCGTGGCCAGGCCCAGTGCGCACGGACAGCTGATCACCAGCACGGCCACGGCGGAGGTGAGCGCCTCGTTGATGCTGCCGGTCAGTGCCATCCACACTACAAAGGTCACGACCGAGATTACAAACACCACGGGCACGAACACGCCGGCGACCTTGTCGGCCATGCGGGCGATGGGCGCCTTGGTGGCGTTGGCGTCCTCGACGAGCTGGATAATCTTGGCGAGCGACGTGTCGGCGCCCACACGCGTGGCGCGGAAGGTAAACGAGCCCGTGCGGTTGACCGTGGCCGCGTTGACAGTGTCGCCGGCGGTCTTTTCCACGGGGATGGACTCGCCGGTGAGCGCGCTCTCGTCCACGGCCGAGCTGCCCTCGAGCACCACGCCATCGACGGGGATGGACTCTCCGGGGCGTACGCGCAGGACCTGGCCGGGAAGGATGCTGTCGACGTCGACGGTGGTCTCGGTGCCATCCTCTGCCACGACGGTCGCGCTCTTGGGCGCCAGGTCGATGAGCGCCTCGATGGCGCCGCCGGTCTTGGATTTGCTGCGTGTCTCGAGGTATTTGCCCACGGTGACGAGCGACAGGATCGTGCCCGCACTCTCAAAATACAGGTTGCCCATGCTCGTCATCATGGCCTCGTGGATTTGCCCGGCGGCCAGCTGGTCGGCCATGATAAACATGGCATAGAACGACCAGGCGACGGAAGCGGTGGCGCCCGCGGCAATAAGGGCGTCCATGGTGGGCGCGCCGTGCGCGAGCGATTTAAACCCGTTGATAAAGTACGCGTCGTTGACATAGACGATGGGGATAAGCAGGACGAGCTCGGTGAGGGCGAGCGTCATGCTGTGGGTATGGTCGGTGAAAATGCCGGGCAGCGGCCAGCCAAGCATGTGCCCCATGCCTATGTAGAACAGTGGGATGAGGAATACGATCGAGACGATGAGACGAGTGCGCATGGCGGAGGCGGCGGCCTCCAGCTTTTTGGTCGGCGACTCCATATGGGCGGCGCCGGACCTGGCTTGCGTACTGCCGCTTTGGGCGGCGTCGGTGCCCGTGCTGACGGGTGAGGCCGAGTAGCCAGCGCGATCGACGGCGGTGCAGATGTCGTCGGGGGTGACCTGCGCGGGGTCGTAGTCCACCAGCATAGAGCCGGCGAGCAGATTGACCGCGACGCTCTCGACGCCGTCGAGCTTGCTCACGGCACGATCCACGTGCGCCTGGCAGGCGGCGCATGTCATGCCACCCACGTCGAACTTATCTTGAGCCATGGTTTCTCCTTTCTGCAGTTCGGTGTTGGAATTGTTAACCTGCCGATACTATACACCCATACCCCCTGGGGGTGTCCAGTGGGGATGAAAATGTATGACATTTCGCTACAGATGCGGGTGGCTGCTCAATCGTTGGCAGCTCATGTCAAACATCTCGATCTGTAACATCTAGCGGGGAAAATGACCTCTAACTGTTACAGATCGAGATTATGTTTTGCGATGTTTGAGTTCGTCTCAATCTGTAACGTGTAGACCCGGTTTTGTCTCGTAACTGTTACAGATTGAGACAATCGGCCCAGGCCCGCCTCGTCCGCTCCGTCATCTGTGGTTTACGTGGGGGCATGCGAAGCACGGGTATACTAACCCGCGGCGAATCTGCTCCATCGCTTAGGGCCGCTGCGTCTGGACGGCGCGTGATAGGGCTGCCAAAGCGATCGCCAGCGTGCTGAGCAACGTCCTCTCTGTGCGCACCCGTTTTTGTATGTATTAGCGCACTACCAAGCACGCCCGCGCGGCCGCATGCCGTGCCCATTGCGCGTGCAGATAAGGAACAACAACATATGCGTAATTCTGTATCCGACGTCACCGACGCCGAGATTCTGGACGAGACCCGCGAGGCCATGACCCAGGCTGCCTTCGATGCTGCCGATGAGGCCAATGCTGCCCAGGCCGTCGAGTCCGCTACCGAGAGCCTGCCCGCCTTTGACGAGCTGGGCCTTTCCGACGAGATGCTTCGTGCTATCGAGAACCTGGGCTACACGGCGCCGACGCCCGTGCAGGCCGGTTCGATTCCTGTGGTGCTCGAAGGCCGCGACCTGCTTGCCGCCGCTCAGACCGGCACCGGCAAGACGGCTGCCTTTTTGCTGCCGACCATGAACAACCTGGAGCACATCGCTCCTCCCAAACCCGTACGCGAGCGCGGCGGCCGCAACCGTCGTCGCGGCGCCAAGAAGCCCGAGGGCAACGGCCGCGGTCCCGTGATGCTCGTCATCACTCCCACGCGCGAGCTTGCCCAGCAGATCGACGAGGTTGCGAGCAAGATCGCCGACGTCACCGGCCACGTTGCCGTGACCGTCGTGGGTGGCGTGAGCTACAAGCCGCAGACCGCTGCCCTCAAGTACGGCTGCGACATCCTGGTCGCAACGCCAGGCCGTCTGGTCGACTTGATCGAGCAGGGAGCCTGCCATCTGAACGAGGTCAAGGTGCTGGTGCTCGACGAGGCCGATCGCATGCTCGACATGGGCTTTTTGCCCGCCGTCCGCCGCATTGTGCGCGAGACGCCGGCCGAGCGCCAGACGCTGCTGTTCTCGGCGACCCTCGACGAGGAGGCCGTGGGCGAGATCACCGACCTGGTGAGCGACCCGGCCCGCGTGGAGATCGCGCCGGCCACGTCGACCGCCGACACCGTCGACCAGTTTGTGTTCCCGGTGTCCATCGAGGCAAAGAACAACCTGCTGCCTGAGTTCCTCAAAAAGGAGGGCCCGGAGCGCACCATCGTCTTTATGCGCACCAAGCACCGCGCCGACAGCTGCTGCCGTCGCCTTGAGCGCAAAGGCATCAAGGCCGCCGCGATTCACGGCAACCGCAGCCAGGCCCAGCGCGAGCGCGCGCTTTCTGCCTTCCGCGACGGCACCGTCGACGTGCTGGTGGCAACCGATGTTCTCGCCCGCGGCATCGACATTAGCGACGTGCGCTACGTCGTGAACTTCGACGTGCCGGCCGAGCCGACCGACTATATCCACCGCATTGGCCGTACGGGCCGCGCCGGCGAGCTGGGCTGGGCCATTACGTTTGTGACCGAGCAGGACGTCGACGAGTTCTACGAGATTGAGAAGCTCATGGACAAGACGGCCGACATCTACGAAGCCGGCGAACTGCATGTGGGTCCCAACCCGCCCGCCGTCGATCCCGAGCGCGATCCTGCCGCCTTTAAGGTGAAGAAGAAGACCAAGCGCGGCAAGTCCAAGAGCAAGAAGAAGCTTGAGCAGGCGCGTCGCGACGGCAAGCGTAACGGCGACGATTACGGCGACGTGGCTGGTCGTTCCAACCGCGGTCGCGACGAGCGTCGTGGCGACGGCGAGCGCCCGAGCCGTCCCAAGCGCGGCGGCAAGACCCGCGTGCGCGAGGGCATTCAGGCTCGCGTGGACGAGGCTGTTGAGAGCGTGGCTCGCGAGGCGGCTGCCGAGGAGCGCGCTGGTGCTGTTGAGCAGGGCCCGCGCGGCAACCGTGCCGAGCGTCGTGCCAAGCAGTTCCAGGGCGAGGCACATCGTCGTCGCCGCGAGGACGAGGACCGCGGCGGTCGTCGCCGTGTTGAGCGCGAGGACGAGGGCCGTGGTTCGCGCGGCGGCAAGCGCGGTGCGGGCGACCGCCGTCGTTCCGGTCGTGATGATGAGCGCAGTGGCCGTGATGAGCGTCGCGGCGGCGAAGGCCGTGGTTCGCGTGACGAGCGTGGTACCCGCGGTGGCGAGTCCCGCGGCGGCAAGCGCTTTGACGAGCGCGGAGGCCGCGAGGGCGGCCGCGGTGGTGAGCGTCGCGAGGGCGCTCGTGGCAACGGTGGCCGCAGCGGCGCCGGTCGTTCGAATGAGTCGCGCGATCGTCGCGACCCGCGTGCCAGCCGCGATCGTCGCGATGACTGGCGCAACTACGACGACACCCGCGATGAGCGTCGTGGCGGCTATCGTGGCGGGCGTGGCGGCAACCAGGCCGGCTCCCGCGGCGGCCGTGCCGGCGGTCGCGATAATCGTGGCAGCTATGGCAACAGCCGTGGCGGCAAGCGCGGTAGCAGCTCCCGTCGCCCCGGCGACGGCGGCGGCAAGCACAAGTAACATACGCGTCGCGCGCTAGAGCGAGGCGAACTAAGGGCCCCGAGCAACTACGCTCGGGGCCCTTTTTGGTGCAAAGGGGTCAGAGCAAGGAGTGCCCCTGGGTGCCGGCAGAAAAGGAACGTCCCTAAGTGCCGCCTAAATACCGTTTATCGAAGAAAAAATACCGCTCACCGGTCATAATGATTGTTCTGGCTTTGGGCTTGTCTAAAATAACTCCCGTAAAAAGAAATGCGGAAGGTTACCGAGTCCCTCGGACGTGGGCCTAACCAAAGTCTTTGAACGGGTGTGTCTCTATGGATGCATTCGCTTGATTTTGGTTGGGCTATATTTATGAAGGGACATGCCACCATGGGTTTCTTTTCTCGCCTCATGGGCGGCTCGGACAAGCAGACGACTGCAGCTTCCGAGTTCGAAATCCTCGCTCCCGTTTCCGGCGAGCTTGTTCATCTAGAAAATACCAATGACCCTGCTTTTAGCAGCCGTGCCGTGGGCGATGGCGTTGCCGTGGTTCCCCAAGAGGGAACGGTGTGCGCTCCTGTTTCCGGCACCGTCGCGGCGCTGTTTCCGACTGAGCACGCGCTGGGCATCATGTCCGACGACAGCTCTGCTCAGGTGATGCTGCATATCGGAATCGATACTGTTAAGCTTGAGGGCAAGGGCTTCCACGCGCTTGTTGCCCAGGGTGACCATGTCGACGCGGGCCAGCCCCTCGTCGAGGTCGATTTCGACGCGGTCCGCGCCGCCGACTTCGATCCCACGGTCTTCGTTATCGTGTGCGAGCGCTCGGAGAACTCGACTCTTCGTGAGCATGCTTCCGGCCCTGTTGCTGCTAAAGAGCCTGTCATCTGGCTTTCCGAGTAAATTTTTGTGGTGGGTACCGTGGTTATCAAGCGAGTTTTTAACAACAACGTCGCAATGGTCACTTCGGACGATGGCTCCGAGCTCATCGTCATCGGTCGAGGCCTCTGCTTTGGCCGTCATGCCGGCGATGCCATCGACGAGGCGTCGATCGAAAAGACCTACGCGTTGCAGGAGGGAACTTCTCAGGACTCGCGTACGATTGACCGCTTGGCACATCTTTTGGAGTCCATCCCCACCGTCAACCTCGTGATTGCCGAGGACATTGTTCAGATGCTCCGTCGAGAGCTCAATGTTGATATCAACGACAAGATTCTCATTGCTCTCGCAGACCATATCAGCCTTGCTTTGGAGCGCGAGCGCAAGGGCGTCTCCTGTGAGAATCCGTTGCTGCTCGAGATCCAGCAGTTCTATCGCAAGGAGTATGCACTTGCGGGCCGTGCGCTGCAGATTATCAAGGAGTATATGGGCATCCAGATGAGCGAAGAAGAGCAGGGTTTCATTACCTTGCATATCGTCAACGCCACCATGCCGCAACGCTCCGACCGTTTGATTGTTTCGGTCCAGCTTGTTCGCGACGTGCTCGCGATTGTTTCCGAGCGCTATGCTACGACCCTCGATGACACCTCGTTGCCCTATGAGCGTTTCGTCCGCCACCTGCAGTTTTTCGCACAGCGGGCGCTTGACCCCACGGCCGGGCAAATCAATGGCGACGCGCTGTTCCGAATCGATGAAACGGCGTATCCGTGCGCATTCTCGTGCGCGGACGCCATAGCCGCCCACTTGTCGTCTACCTATAACGTTGTCGTTACCGATGCCGAGAAGAGCTATCTCGCATATCACATTGTTAGCCTGCTTGGAGAACCTGGTCTCTAGGCATAACGTGCCCACACATCGATTGATATAAGGCAAGGCTCACGGTCTTGTCCAGGGCACATCTGTCTTAATTTGCGGAAAAGGAAGGGGAGTACCGCTATGACCGCAAAAAAGAAGTTCAATTTCAAAGCGCCGTTGGAGGTGTTCGCGAAGTCGATCGTCCAGCCGATGATGTATCTCTCGGTTGCCGGCATCCTGCTCATTGTGGGCATCATTCTGACCAACAAGACCATTTGCGCTTTGGTCCCCGTACTGGGCTCCGGTCCGTTCCAGCTTGTGGGCGCCGTTGTCTACCAGTCGCTGATGTTTATCATCAACAACCTCTCGATTCTGTTCTGCGTGGGCATCGCCGGCGCCATGGCAAAGAAGAACAAGGGCCATGCTTCGCTGATCGCCCTGATGTCGTTCTTCCTGTTCCTGCAGGCTAACAACATCGTGCTCAACGCCACCGGCTCTCTTGCCGATGCGAGCGGCATGCTCGGCCTTACCGGAACCGGCCAGGCCACCGTTATGGGCATCCAGGTGCTCGATACCGGCGTGTTCGGCGGCATCATCCTGGGTTGCATCACCGGCGCCGTGTTCAACAAGTACTCGAACAAGCAGTTCCCCATTGCCCTTTCGATGTTCTCGGGCGTTCGCTTTCCGTTCCTGATCATGATCATCATCTCCTGGATCATGGGCGCTGGCTTCTGCATCGTTTGGCCTCCGGTTCAGGGTGCCATCTCCTCCGTTGCCGGCATCATTAAGGAGTCGGGCAACATCGGTCTGTTTATCTACGGCATGCTCAACAAGCTGCTCGTTCCCACCGGTCTGCACCACCTCATCTACACCCCGTTCCAGTTCTCCGATGTGGGTGGCACCCTTACGCTGGGTGGTCAGGTTATCGCCGGCGCCTATCCCATCCGTGTTGCCGAGATGGCAATGACGGGTCAGCCCTTCTCCGATAGCACCTACTTCAACAGCTACACCTTCAACAATCTGTGGCCCTACATCGGCATCGGCCTCGCCTTTATCGTCACCGCCTACAAGGGGAACAAGGATAAGACCAAGGCCGTTATCATCCCGCTGATCATCACCGCCGTGCTCTCCTGCGTGACCGAGCCCATGGACTTCCTCTTTGTCTTTGCCGCTCCCGTGCTCTTTGTCGTTCACTCGGTTCTTTCCGGCATCTTCCTGGTCCTGCTCAAGGTCCTCTCCGTGCCCGCTTCGACTGCAGGCGGCATCATCAACATCGTGGTCTCCAACCTGGTCCTGGGCGTCGATAAGACCAACTGGCCGGTTATGCTGGTGCTTGGAGTCGTCAACGCCGCGCTGTACTTCTTCCTCTTCACCTTCCTTATCAAGAAGCTCAACCTCCACACGCCTGGCCGCGAGGAGGAGTCCGAGCTCGCCGAGTCCGTTGCCGAGGGCGAGGCCGCCGCGTCTGTCGCAGTGAAGCAGGGCGCCGTTGCCGCGGCTCCCGCAGAGGGCGTCGATGCAGGTATTGCCGACCTGGTCGCAGGTCTTGGCGGCAAGGACAACATCGAGGAGCTCGAGAACTGCTTTACGCGTCTTCGCGTGAACGTTAAGAACCCGGACCTCATCGATGAGAACCTCATCAACCACGTGCCCAACAGCGGCATCAACCGCAACGGCAACAATATCCAGATCATCTTTGGCATGAAGGTCGCCGAGATGCGCGACAAGGTCGAAAACGCAATTGAGAAGGAGCAGTAAACAATGATCATTACTCTGTGTGGTGGCGGATCCACCTTTACCCCTGGCATCGTCAAGTCCATCGCTCTGCGCAAGGACGAACTCGACGTTGACGAGATTCGTCTGTACGACATCAACGAGGAGCGCCAGCGCAAGATCGGCGTGCTCGTGGACTGGATTCTGCACGAGGACCTCGGCCTGGACATCAAGCTCACGGTGACCACCGACAAGGAGACGGCTTTTACCGACGCGAGCTTCGTGTTTGCCCAGATGCGCGTGGGCGGCTACGCCATGCGCGAGCAGGACGAGAAGATTCCGCTGCGCCATGGCTGCGTGGGCCAGGAGACCTGCGGTTGCGGCGGCCTTGCCTACGGCATGCGCACCATCTTCCCCATGGTCGAGCTGATCGATGACGTCGAGAAGTACGCCAAGAAGGACTACTGGATTCTCAACTACTCCAACCCTGCTGCCATCGTCTCCGAGGGCTGCCGTGTGCTGCGTCCCAACGCTCGCATCATCAACATCTGCGACATGCCGATCGCGATCATCGACGTGGTTTGCGCCGCACTCGATATCGACAAGAAGGATGTCGAGTACGATTACTTTGGCCTCAACCACTTTGGCTGGTTCACCTCGATCCGCCACAAGGGCGAGGAGGTGCTCCCGCAGCTGCGCGAGTACATCAAGGAGCACGAGATTCTGCTGCCCGATTCGTACCTCAAGGGCATGGGCTCGCTGATGTCCAAGAAGCCCGAGGAGGCCACTGACGAGCACCCCGAGCAGAACCGCCACACCAAGGGCAGCTGGTACTACGTCTGGAAGGGCGAGTACGAGATCATGGAGTGCTTCCCGGAGTACCTGCCCAACACGTACCTGAACTACTACCTGCAGCAGAAGGAGTTCGTCGAGCATTCCAACCCCGAGCGCACCCGTGCTAACGAGGTTGAGGAGACGCGTGAGAAGAACCTCTTTGATGGTATCGATCACTACGAGAAGACGGGCGAGATCGACGAGAGCACGTTCTATGCGGGCAGCCACGGCGACTGGATTGCCGACCTGGCTATCGCTCTGAAGAACGACACCAAGCAGCGCTTCCTGGTCATTTGCGAGAACAAGGGCGCTATCCCCAACATGCCCTACGACGCTATGGTCGAGCTGCCTGCCTACATTGGCAAGAACGGCCCCGAGGTCATCAGCCGCGACAACATTCCTCTGTTCCAGCAAGGTCTTATGATGCAGCAGCTGAACTCCGAGAAGCTCGTGGTCGAGGCTACGATCGAGGGTTCGTACGAGAAGGCGCTCAAGGCCTTCACGCTCAACAAGACCGTACCGTCGATGAAGGTCGCCAAGGAAGTTCTCGACGACATGATCGAGGCCAACAAGGGTTACTGGCCCGAGCTTAAGTAAAAGCAACAGGGTCGCTGACCGCATACCTAGAGCAATGCCCCGTCCACGTGATTGCGTGGACGGGGCATTGTCATTGGTAACGCGTTTTATCAAATATGGCATTTATCTGCGGAAATGTTCGTTTTCACCGCTAAGGACGACGTTTCATACCGCCTGCCGAACCGTGTCGCTGCCAAACAATTTTATAGGTCAGTGTTGTGCGTGTAGCAACTTCGCTCGGTTTCGCCTCCGGGCTGCCATGTGAGAGGGGATCTTATGGCTCGACTGCACGTAATGGAACGCAGCCACGCTCAGGCCGTCATGGACGACCTGCACGATGCGCTCGGACGCCGTCTGGCGGTGAGTTCGCTCGCCCCGTGTCCCGTTGAGTTTACGGCAGCGCTCGTTAACCTGTGCTCCACCCAGAGCTGCGGCAAGTGCACACCCTGCCGTGTGGGCCTGAGCGCGCTGAGCGACTTGCTCGCCGATGTGCTCGAAGGGCGCGCCGATGAGTCCACGCTCAACCTGATTGAGCGCACGGCCCGCACCATCTACCTTTCGAGCGACTGCGCCATCGGCTACGAAGCCGGCGCCATGGCACTCACGGCCATTCGCGGCTTCCGTGACGATTTTGAGCATCACATCCGCGAGCACTCCTGCGGCTTTGACCGCGAGGCCCGCGTCCCGTGCGTCTCGGGCTGCCCGGCGCACGTCGACATTCCCGGTTACATCTCGCTCGTCGAGGCAGGCCGGTATGCCGACGCCGTCAAGGTCATCCGCAAGAACAACCCACTGCCGCTCGTCTGCGGCTTGGTGTGCGAGCATCCCTGCGAGATGCATTGCCGCCGCGGCATGGTCGACGATCCCATGAACATCCTCGCCCTCAAGCGTTTTGCCGTTGAGCACAGCGACCTCAACGACCACAAGCCGCATGTAGTGGACGACACCGGTAAGCGCGTCGCCGTGATCGGCGGCGGCCCGGCCGGCCTTTCCTGTGCCTACTACCTGGCCGTGATGGGTCATAAGGTGACCATCTTTGAGCAGCGTCACCACATGGGCGGCATGCTGCGCTACGGCATTCCCAGCTACCGTCTGCCGCGCGAGCGCCTGCAGGCCGAGATCGACTGGATCTTGAGCGCCGGCATCGACGTTGAGCTCGATCACTCCGTCAACGGCGAGGAACTTGCCCGCCTGCGCGACGAGTTCGATGCCGTCTACCTGGCCATTGGCGCCCACAGCGATAAGAAGCTCGGCCTTCCGGGCGAGGAAGCGCTCGGCGTGGAGTCGGCCGTCAAGATGCTGCGCGCCATCGGCGACGACGAGCTGCCCGACCTGAGCGGCCAGCGCGTGTGCGTCATCGGCGGCGGCAACGTGGCCATGGACGTGGCGCGCTCCGCCGTGCGCTGCGGTGCCGAAAAGGTGAGCATCGTCTACCGCCGTCGCATCTGCGACATGACGGCCCAGGATGCCGAGATCGCCGGCGCCCAGGCCGAGGGCTGCGAGGTACTGGAGTTGACCGCCCCGCTCGCTATCGAGACGGGCGAGGAAGGTCGCGTGAGTGGCCTGCGCGTGCAGCCGCAGATCATCGGCGAGCCCCGTCGTGGGCGTCCGGCCCCGCGTGCCGCCGCCACGCCCGAGCGCGTCATTCCCTGCGAGCGCGTGTTTGTGGCCATTGGCCAGGACATCGATTCCAAGCCGTTTGAGGACATGGGCATCGCCTGCAAGTGGGGTCGCGTCGTCACCGATTCGGATGGCGCCGTGCCTAACTTCGATGGCCTCTTTAGCGGCGGTGACTGCCAGACCGGCCCCGCCACCGTCATCCGTGCCATCAACGCCGGCCGCGTTGCTTCGGCAAATATCGACCGCTATCTGGGCTTTGACCACAAGATCAAGCTCGACGTTGAGCTGCCGACCGTGCAGTTTAAGGGCAAGCACGAGTGCGGCCGCTGCGAGCTGGGCGAGCGCGAAGCCGGCGAGCGCATCCACGATTGGAATCTGGTCGAGCAGGGTCTCACCGAGCAGGAGGCGCGCCAGGAGGCGAGCCGCTGCCTGCGTTGCGATCACTTTGGCTTTGGCGCGTTCCGCGGAGGGAGGAACCTGGAATGGTAGAGCCCAACAACACCACCGTCAGCGACAACACCGAAAACGGAGCGCATAACATGGTCAAGCTCACTATCGATAATTGCGAGGTCGTGGTTCCCGAGCACACCACGATCCTGGATGCGGCCAAGTCCGTCAGCATCCAGATTCCCACCCTGTGCTACCTGCGCGATCTAAACGAGATCGGCGGCTGCCGCGTATGCGTGGTCGAGGTTGAGGGCTGCGACCAGCTGGTTGCCGCCTGCAACAACTACGTGCTCGACGGCATGGTGGTCCACACCAACAGCCCCAAGGCCCGCGAGGCGCGTCGCACCAACGTGCAGCTGCTGCTGTCCCAGCACGATTCGCAGTGCACGAGCTGCGTGCGCAGCGGCAACTGCAACTTGCAGACCATCGCCAACGATCTGGGCATTTTCTATCTGCCGTATCAAAGGCATTTGGCGGGCGAGGGCTGGGATTTCGATTTTCCCATCATCCGCGAAAACGACAAGTGCATTAAATGCATGCGCTGCATCAAGGTGTGCGAGAGCGTGCAGGGCCTAGGGATTTGGGACCTGACCAACCGCGCCACGCATACCGCCGTGGGTACCCGCGGGCGCGCACCGATCGGCAAGACCGATTGCGTCGCGTGCGGCCAGTGCATTACACATTGTCCGACGGGCGCCCTGCGCGAGCGCGACGATACCGAGACCGTGTTTGACGCGCTCGCTAATCCCGACAAGATCGTGCTGGTGCAGATCGCGCCGGCCGTGCGCAGCGCCTGGGGCGAGGAACTCGGCATATCTCGCGAGGAGGCCACCGTTGAGCGCCTGGCCTGCGCGCTGCGCCGCGTGGGCTTTGAGTACGTGTTCGACACCGATTTCTCGGCCGACCTCACCATTATGGAGGAGGGATCCGAACTGATCGAGCGCCTGGGCGCCGCCGCCAAGGGCGAGGGCGACAGCCGCGGCTGGCCCATGTTTACGAGCTGCTGCCCGGGCTGGGTGCGCTTTGTGAAGGCGCGCTATCCGGAGTTTGTCGACAGCCTGTCCACGTCCAAGTCGCCGCAGCAGATGTTCGGCGCTATTGCCAAGACCTACTACGCCAAGGTGCTGGGCGTGGAGTCCGAGCGCCTGTTCGTGGTGTCCGTTATGCCGTGCACGGCCAAGAAGGCCGAGTGCGCGCTGCCGAGCATGGTGGGCGAGGACGGCACGCCCGATGTGGACGTTGCGCTGACGGTGCGCGAGATGGTGCGCATGATCCGTGCGAGCCACGTGAGCGTTGACACGCTGGTCGAGGAGCCGCTCGATACGCCGCTGGGCTTTGGCACGGGCGCGGGCGTGATCTTTGGCGCCACGGGCGGCGTGATGGAGGCAGCCGTGCGCTCGGCATATTACCTGGTGACGGGCAAGAACCCCGATGCGGACTTCTTTACCGATGTGCGCGGCCTGGACGGCTGGAAAGAAGCCGTCGCCGATATCGATGGCACCAAGGTGCGCGTCGCCGTGGCGCACGGGCTGGGTAACGCCGCCCGCCTGCTCGACGCGATTCGCGACGGCCGTGCGAGCTATGACTTCGTCGAGGTCATGGCGTGCCCGGGCGGCTGCGTCAGTGGCGGCGGTCAGCCCATCCACGACGGCTGCGAGCTGGCGGCCGAGCGCGGCCAGGTGCTGTGGGGCCTGGATGCCGCTGCGGACATTCGCTTCTCGCACGAGAACCCCGATGTTCAGGCGTGCTACCGCGAGTTTTTGGGCGCGCCGCTCTCGCCGCTGGCCGAGGAGTTGCTGCATACCGACCATCACGCCTGGTCGATGCCTAACGAGGGGAAGTGCTAACGATGCGCGCGTTTGATGTTGAGATGACGCGCCGGGGGTTGGCCTCGGCGCTCGCCGTGGGCGCGTTGTCGCTTGCGCTCGCGGGCTGTGGCGGCGGGGCTGTCGGTGCCGGGTCCGCCGCGGGCTCGGCTGCCACGGACGGCGCCGGTGCTGCTGCGGAGCCGGTTGAGGTGCACGTCGCCTCGCTCAAGGGCCCGACGTCGATCGGTCTGGTGAGGTTTATGGACCAGGCGGCGAGCGGCGAGACGGATAACGAGTTCGACTTTGCGATCAGCGCCGCAGCCGACGAGATCGTGCCCAAGGTCATTCAGGGCGATGTCGATATCGCCCTAGTGCCCGCCAACGTGGCGAGCGTGCTCTACAACAAGACCGAGGGCGCGGTGCAGGTCATCGACATCAACACGCTGGGCGTGCTGAGCGTTGTGACGGGCGATGCGAGTGTGGCCTCGTTTGGCGATCTGGCGGGCCATACCGTCTATATGACGGGCAAGGGCATCACGCCGGAGTACGTCATGAACTACCTGCTGGAGCGCGCGGGCCTGACCGGCCAGGTGACGCTCGAGTTTAAGAGCGAGCCCACCGAGGTGCTGTCGGCCCTGCTTGCCGATCCGTCTGCTGTGGGCGTGCTGCCCGAGCCGTTCAAGACCGCCGCCATCGCCAAGAGCGAAGGCAAGCTGTCGGCTCCGGTAAGTCTGACCGATGTGTGGGATGAGCTGGCAGGTGACACGGGCTCGCGCCTGCTGACGGGCGTGACCGTGGTGCGCCGTTCCTTTGCCGAGGAGCATCCCGACGCCGCGGCGGAATTCTTGCGCTGTCATGAGGCGAGCGTGAAAGCCGTCAATGCGGCGCCGGCAGATTGGGCTCAGGCCGTGGTCGATGCGGGCATCGTGGATAACGCCACGATTGCCGAAAAGGCGATTCCCGGGTGCATGCTCGTGTGCCAGACGGGGAAGGATATGAAGGCGGCGCTCGGTGGGTACCTGCAGGTGCTGGCCGATGCGGACGCGAGCGCCGTGGGCGGCAAGCTCCCGGCTGACGATTTCTACTACATGGAGTAGCCCGTGCGTGCGTTTGCTCGACAAATGACAGAGCGTATGAAGGCGGTGGCGGCAGCAGGTGCCGTCGCCGCCTTTTGGCTTGCCGTGTGGGTGCTGGTGGCGGCGTTGGTAGCGCAGCCGCTGATCTTGCCGGGGCCGTGTGCTGTTGCCTTGGCGCTGCTGCGCCTGGTGTGCGATGGCGGTACCTGGGCGATTTTGGCGGGCTCGGGCGCGCGAATATTGGGCGGGCTGGCGCTTGCCGCGGTGTGCGGCGGCGTGCTGGCGGGAGTCTCGGTGCGGTCGCGTGCGTTTGCGCACCTGGTGGCTCCGGCACTGTCGTTTGTAAAGGCGACGCCGGTTGCCTGCGTGGTGGTCCTGCTGCTCATTTGGTTGGGGTCGGCACGTGTGAGCATCGCGGCGGTCTTTTTGATGGCGCTGCCGGGCGTATATTTCTCGCTGGTCGAGGGTTTGACGCAGGTTGATCAGTCACTGGAGCAGATGTTTCGTCTGCATGGAGTGCGGGGCTGGCGACTGTTTTGCGCTCACACCTGGCGCGAAGTCCTGCCGTTTGTGCTTTCGTGCGCCCGCGCCGTGATCGGCATGAGTTGGAAGGCCGGTGTGGCGGCGGAGCTCATCGGCATGGCGACGGGCACCGTGGGTGAGCGCATCTATCAGGCAAAGCTTTTGATTGAGACGGCAGATCTGCTGGCGTGGACCGTGTTGGTCGTGGCGGCATCGTGGGCATGTGAGCGCGTGCTAGTGTGGCTGCTGCGGGTTTCGGGGCCCGTGGCGTGGCATGTTGCCGTGCGGGCGCATGGGCATGGATTGCGTGGGCGTGCGGGGGCTGCGAGCGATGGCACTTCAGCGGAGCTTGCGCTTGCCGTGGGCGATCGCGCGCCCTGGGCGCCGGCGCTGGATGGTCTGGTGCTCAACGTGCCCGCGGGTGGGCGTATCTGTGTGATGGGCGCTTCGGGCATGGGCAAGTCGACGCTGCTTTCGTTGGCAGCGGGGGAGTGCGCGCCGTGCTCGATGGTGTTTCAGGATGCACGCTTGGTCGAGTCCGCCGCGGCGCTGGATAACGTGCTAGTGTGCGCCGATGCACGCGTGGACGCCTCGAGTGCTGCGGCCCTGTTGCGCCTGCTGGTGCCGGGGGTCGATGTACATGCTCGCGTGGCCGAGCTTTCGGGCGGGCAGCGCCGTCGCGTCGAGATCGCTCGAGCCCTGCTGTGCCCGGGCGGCGCGGTGATTCTTGACGAGCCCTTTACCGGTTTAGATACCGCTGCGCGCGACGCATGCGCCGAGGTCGTGCTCGACTTGCTCGACGGCCGTATGCTGCTGCTTGCCTCGCACGATGTCGCCGACGCTCAGGCCCTCGATATCTCGGACATCATCACGCTCTAAATACTAACTCAGCAACAAAATGATTCGTTTTCCTCCGCTCCCATGGGGTCGGGTGTGCTATTCTATCTGCTGGGTAATACTTAGGAATACCAAGTAATACCAACGCAGCAGAAACAAACTCCGGATGCGGGCCAATCGGGTTGCCTTCACAGCCCGTCGCCCAGCCGCGTGGCCCGCATCTATCCGCACCACCGTCGTTTCAAAAAGGAAGCGCCATGGCAGAACACATGACCCCGGTTGTCGCGAAGGTCTTGCCCGAGGAAAAGGCGGCCTTCGCGGCGGCAACCCAGCTCGTGGGCACCACGCCGTCCAACGCCATCCGCATGTTTATCGCCGCGTTCAATCGCTGCGGCACCTTCCCGTTCGACATTTCACCCAACGGGGCTTTTGGCGCTGCGCCCGATTCTCATCAACAATGACTGTCCCCAAGTGCCGGGTTTTGAGGAGGTTGGCATGCTCAATGCGCTGGTTTGGGCGCTTGCCTGTTTTGGTGTCGTCGCTGCCGATATTGCCCTGAGCATTGTTTTGTTCTCCGCGCTGGACATCGTGTCGGCACTGACGGGTTTCCCGATCGACAATCTCGATGTTCAATGGTTTCAGGCCGCCGCTCAGACGGCGTCGTTTTTGATGGCGCTGCTGTGGTGGCGCTATCTGTGGCCCCGCTCCTTCATGGCGCGCCGGCAAGGTGAACGCCCTCTCGGCGGGGGAGCAAATGCTGCATGGAAGCGCATCGCATACGTTGTCGTGATCGGCCTATCCATGCAGGTGGTCATTAGCTACCTATGCGACGGCGTGCTGTCGCTGCTGCCCGAGGTTGCGGCGGACTATAGCGAGCTCGTCGAGGAAACAGGCTTGGGCGATACCAACCTTCTTGCCGTCCTGACCACGGTGCTCGGCGCCCCATTTTGTGAAGAGCTGCTGGTGCGCGGCATTATTTTTGAGTTTTCGCTCCGAGCGTTTAATCCGCAGTGCCGCCCACTTTGGAAGTGCCGGCGTCGTGTGAGCGCGCAGAGTGGCGCCATGGTGCCCTGGGCGGCCCCAAGCACGTGGGGTATCGCCGCGGCGATTGTGCTGCAGGCGGCGATCTTCGGTTTTATGCACATGAATTGGGTACAGGGTTGCTACGCGGGTGCCGCCGGCCTCATCTTTGGTTGGGTGCTCGTGACGACCGGAAAGCTCCGCTACACGATCCTGCTGCACTTTGCCTTTAATGCCGGGTCGTATTTCATGACGTTGCTCTGGTTTGTGAACACACCGTTCGACGTGATAATCACGGTCGCTATCGCCGGCGTCATCCTCGTTGAGGCAATGCGCTCGCTGCGCCACGCGTGTGGGATGGACGCAGCGAGCGCACCGCTGC
Organism: uncultured Collinsella sp.; assembly: GCA_900544095.1. Taxonomy (GTDB): domain Bacteria; phylum Actinomycetota; class Coriobacteriia; order Coriobacteriales; family Coriobacteriaceae; genus Collinsella. The sequence continues at coordinate 457,381 of UQTV01000001.1, read as the reverse complement.
CCTAGTTGCGACGCCCGCCTCCGTTGGCGCCCTGACGCCCCTGGGCCGCGCGATTACGCCCGGCAGTGTTCTGTGCACGCGACATGCCGCCGTGCCCCTTGCTGCCTTTGGGTCCCTTGCCGCCAGTACCGCCGTGGGCCTTGCCGCCCTTCTTGCCGGTGCCATGCCCACCGCCAGCAGACGTCTCGCCCGGGCGCGGCGGCACGGGGCGGATTAGACAGTGTTTGGTGTAGCCGATCAGGTCACGACGTCCGGCTTTTTCCAGCGCCTCGCGTACCAGCTTGTAGTTCTCGGGTTTGCGATACTGGATGAGCGCACGCTGCATGGCCTTTTCGTGCGGGTCGCGCGCCACATAGATCGGCTCCATGGTGCGTGGGTCCACGCCGGTGTAGTACATGCAGGTCGACATGGTGGACGGTGTGGGGTAGAAGTCCTGCACCTGTTCGGGCATGTAGCCCATGTCGCGTACGGCCTCGGCCAGGTCCACAGCTTCCTTCATCGTTGAACCGGGGTGGCTCGAGATTAGGTATGGCACTACGTACTGCTTGAGTCCGTATTCGCGGTTCAAGCGTTCAAATTTACGGCAGAACGCGTCGTAGACGGCGCGGCTCGGTTTGCCCATCACGGACAGCACCGCGTCGCTCACGTGCTCGGGTGCTACGCGCAGCTGGCCCGAGACGTGATGCTCCAGCAGCTCGCGCAAAAACTCGTCCGAGGCGTCGGCCATGGTGTAGTCAAAGCGTATGCCGCTGCGGACGAAGACCTTCTTGACGCCCGGCAGCTGGCGCAGATCGCGCAGCAGCTGCGTGTAGCCGCTCTCGTCGACCACCATGTTCTTGCACACACTCGGCCACAGACAGCGCTTGTTCTTGCACACGCCGTGCTTGAGCTGCTTGTCGCAGGCCGGACGGCTAAAGTTGGCCGTCGGTCCACCCACGTCGTTGATGTAGCCCTTAAACTCGGGATCGTGCGTGAGCAGCTCGGCCTCGCGCATGATCGAGTCGTGGCTGCGCATCTGCAGTACGCGGCCCTGGTGGAAGGTGAGGGCGCAAAACGAGCACTCGCCAAAACAGCCGCGGTTGGAGCTAATGGAAAATTTGATTTCGGCAAAGGCCGGCACGCCGCCCGTTGCGTCGTAGTCGGGATGCCAATCGCGTGCGTAGGGGAGTTCGGCAACCTCGTCCATCTCGTCTGTGGTGAGTGTTGCCGATGGCGGGTTCTGCACCACATAGACGCTGTTGGGGTAGGGCTCTACCAGACGATGCCCGGTGATGGGGTCCATGTTCTGCTGCTGCACATTAAAGCTGCGCGCGTAGTTGAGCTTGTCGGCGGCAAGGTCGTCCCAGCTGGGCAGTAGGTCGTAGTCGTAGACCTCGTCGAGCGAACCCGTGCGGTAGACGGTACCGTTGATGTAGGTGATCTGATCGACGGGCAGTCCGGCATCGAGCGCGTCGGCGATCTCGACGATCGCATGCTCGCCCATGCCGTAGATGAGGATGTCGGCGCCCGAGTCGAGCAGTACCGAGCGCTTGAGCTTGTCCTGCCAGTAGTCGTAGTGGGCCAGGCGGCGCAGGCTTGCCTCGATGCCGCCGATGATGATGGGAGCGTCCTTGAACGTCTGGCGGATGAGGTTGCCATAGACCGTGACGGCTCGGTTGGGACGGCGCCCCTCCTTGCCGCCGGGGGTGTAGGCGTCGGAGTGGCGGCGGTGCTTGGTCACCGAATAGTGGTTGACCATGGAGTCCATGTTGCCGGCGCTGACGAGAAAGCCCAGGCGAGGCTCGCCGAGCACCGTGATGCTGGCGGGGTCGGTCCAGTCGGGCTGGCAGATGATACCCACCTTGTAGCCATGCGCATCGAGCACGCGGCTGATGATGGCCATGCCAAAGCTCGGATGGTCCACGTAGGCATCGCCGCAGATGTAGACAAAGTCGCACTGGTCCCAGCCACGTGCATCCATGTCGGCGCGGCTGACGGGGAGGAACTTGTCGCGGCCCGGTCGCCAGGGGCGGGCGGGCGTCGCTTGGGAATGCTTGGTGCGGGCGACCGTGGCCTGCGCCTTGCCGCCGCGCTTTTGCTGCTGGCCCTGTTTGCCTTGCTGTCCGCGTTGGCTGTTCTGAGCGTGCTGAGGCTTTTTTGCCACGATCCCTCCCGGTGTTTGTATGCTGCACGTAATTGTAACCAGTCTTTTTGGGACGGGGCTAAAAAGACTGGTGGAGTACATGAGCTGGTGAGCGAGAACGTCGCTGAGCCAATCGTTTGTTTCCAGACTGTGTATCTGCGCGTTGGGGAGCCCGTCTCGCGCGCATGCCATGTTGTCAATGGGTTACAGTATGAACGGCGGCTATGTTTCCGCCAACGCACGAGAGAGTCGTCAACAAGGAGGATGCACGACGATGCAGCGTGCCAAACAGATATCGGAGTCTATTGAGCTGGGCATCATCTTGGCGCTCGCCGGTGGCTTTATGGACGTGTATTCGTACATTGGGCGCGATCATGTTTTCGCTAACGCGCAGACGGGCAACATACTGCTGGTGGGCGTGAGCATCTCGGAGGGCAATTGGGCACTTGCGGGGCGTTACTTCTTCCCTGTGGTTTCGTTTGCTGTGGGCATTATGCTTGCCGACCTGGTTCACGAGCGGTTTGGCAGTGTGATTCACTGGCGCCAGGTGACGGTGTTTTTTGAAGCCGTTATCTTGCTGGGCGTGAGCTTTATCCCGGGCGGCGGTTACAACCTGCTCGCCAACTGCCTTACTTCGTTTGCCTGCGGTATGCAGGTCGAGAGTTTCCGCAAGATTCATGGACACGGCATCGCCACGACCATGTGTATCGGCAACCTCCGTAATGCCTTGCAAAACGTGGACGACTACATCATTACCCACAAGCGCGGCTTTTTGGAAAACGGCCTGCTGTACTTTGGCGTGATCTTTACCTTTGTGTTTGGCGCCGTGTTGGGCAACTGGTGTATTGAGCGCATGGGCCTGCACGCCATCGTCGTGGCGAGCGTGCTGCTGTTTGTCGCGTTTGCCATCATGTTTATCGACCGCGAGCGCGACTTGCGTTTTCGCTGGAAGGTTGCGGCCGAGGCTTGGAAAGAGGGCTGCCGAAAGTAACCGAATGCGGCAAAGGGACAGCCCCTTTGCCGCATTATTTTTCATCTCTATGTAGTACAGCTTCAGGAGCCAGAAAAAACTATCTAGCTCCTGAATGTTGTTACGAACTGCTTTTTGCAATTTATTCGAGATGCTCTTCAATCCGAGCCCTCAGAAGGGCAATGGCTGTGGGTATTCCAATTGCGGCGGCTAATTCGGCTTTATCCAAAACCTGTATGTTAAAGCACGATTGTTTATCACATTGAAGGACGTTAACTGAAGATAGCTTCACTTCCCGTTGACTGAATATATCGTAATCTCCAAATAGGAAGTTACCTTTTATTGTGTAATTCGGTATGTTCGTTACGCACTTCATCTCAAGTCTGTTTAGGCCATAATCGAACACCGCAACTTCCTTGTGTTCGATGATGAGCGCAACCCTGGGCATGTTACTAAAACCACCGTCGACGACAGTAAAGAGCTTTTCATTTGCATCGTCATAAACGGTGTATTTAAGACTCAATAGCTGTCCTAGTGGACCCGTGAACCCATGTCTTTTGATGTTGAGGTTGTCTCCCGCTGGGTTGACGAGAGCCAGAGCATGCGGATAAGGGTTACCTTCAATTGAGATTCGATATTCGTTTGTAGCCGTCTTGCTCGATTTAGGACCAGTAGCCATCACGCGTCATCGCCTCGATCGAATTGGAACCGTCTTCTGCTTCGTGCGGAGAATTACGCTGTATGTTGCAGTACATGCAGCTGCAATAACCGCATGGGCAATTTCTAACAAAATGAATGACACTATTTGCTGCATGCATATTAATTACTATAAAGTATCCTTTTATAAACGTATTGTCAAACATATATTGCTAAAACAGAAACAATTTATAGACTGAGTTGGTCGTATTCTTTGGGCAATTGCTCCTATAATCTAGCCTTCGCTGCAGTCGGGAGGGAAGGACTGGGGCTCCGTTATTATGTTGAAACGCTTTAACACTTTTGACGTTCTCATGCATTTTTTGTTTCAAAAGCGTTAGGATGGGACACATAGCGTGGGGCGTAATGGGCGCCCCGCACACGATGGGAGGCTATCAATGGCTAATCGTTTCGTTCTCAATACCATCTCTTATCATGGTTCCGGCGCCATCAAGGAGATCCCCGGCGAGCTCCAGCGTCGCGGCTACAAGAAGATCTTCGTCTGCTCCGACCCCGATCTGGTTAAGTTTGGCGTTACCGCTAAGGTGACCGACGAGCTCGACGCCGCCGGCATCGCTTGGAGCCTCTACTCCGAGATTAAGCCCAACCCCACTATCCAGAACGTCAAGGACGGCGTCGAGGCCTTCAAGGCCGCCGAGGCTGACGCTATCGTGACCATCGGTGGCGGTTCCTCCATGGATACCGCCAAGGCCATTGGCATCATCATCAACAACCCCGAGTTCGCCGATGTCCGCAGCCTCGAGGGCGTTGCTCCCACTAAGAACCACGCCGTGTTCACCATCGCTGTGCCGACGACCGCCGGTACCGCTGCCGAGGTGACCATCAACTACGTCATCACCGACCCCGAAAAGGTCCGCAAGTTCGTGTGCGTCGACACCAACGACGCCCCCGAGGTCGCCGTCGTCGACCCCGACATGATGGCTTCCATGCCCGCCGGCCTTACCGCTTCCACTGGCATGGACGCTCTGACCCACGCCATCGAGGGCTACACCACCAAGGGCGCTTGGGAGCTCTCCGACATGTTCCACTTTGAGGCCATTAAGCTGATCAGCGAGAACCTGCGCGACTCCGTTGCCGAGGCCAAGTCCGGTCAGCCCGGCTCCGGCCGCGAGGGCATGGCTCTTGGCCAGTATGTCGCCGGCATGGGCTTCTCCAACGTTGGCCTGGGCATCGACCACGCCATGGCTCACACCCTGTCCGCTCACTACGACACCCCGCACGGTGTCGCCTGCGCCATGCTGCTGCCGATCGCCATGGAGTTCAACAAGCCGGTTTGCGCCGAGCGCCTGGCCAAGGTCGCCGTCGCCATGGGCGTTGACACCACGGGCATGAGCACCGACGAGGCTGCTGACGCCGCTATCGCCGCCGTCAAGCAGCTTTCCGCCGACGTGAACATCCCGCATGTCTGCGAGGCCATGAAGGCCGACGAGATCGAGGTCTTGGCCAAGGACGCCATGGCCGACGCCTGCTTCCCGGGCAACCCGCGCGAGGCGACGCTCGACGACGTTATCGAGCTCTTCAAGAAGATCTGCCCGGCTGCCTAACTTGGTTCGGCGGGCCCCCGCCCGTTAGCCCCAGAATCGTCCTCGGACATGTCGGAAGCCCCCGCTGCGCACTTCGTGCGGCGGGGGCTTCCTCCGTCCTGCGGAAAGATTGTGGGGCTAACGGGCAGGGGCCTGCCGGCTCGTTATCGTGACGGGCGCAGCTCTGGGGAGCTCGATGGGTTGTCTCTCTGGGTAAATAAATGTGCGTGGTGGTATTGTTGCTGTGGGTTTAATTCGATATGAAAGGGTGACTTTGGTGTCCCAGATGGATTCTACGCTCTCCTATATTGCTGAGCAGTTGAAGGCGCTTACCTCGATTGCTTCGCCTACGGGCTATACCCGTGCGGCGACTGATTATCTAATGGAGACCCTGCGCGATATGGGCTTTGGGCCTGAGCGTTCTAATAAGGGTAACGTGCTGGTTGAACTTGGCGGCGAGGGCGAGCCGCTCGTATTGGCGAGCCATGTCGATACCCTGGGCGCCATGGTGCGCTCCATTAAGGACAATGGTCGCTTGCGTCCCACGACGCTCGGCGGGCACCAGTGGTCTACGGCCGATGGCGAGAACTGCACCGTCTACACGCGTGACGGCAATGTGTATACGGGTGTGGTCCTCAACACCGAGCCTTCGGCGCACGTGGCCGATGAACCGGTCAAGACCATCGAGAAGAACATGGAGATCTTGCTCGACGAGAACGTTGACAGCAAAGACGATGTGCTCGAGCTGGGTATTCAGACGGGCGATATCATCGCTATGGATCCGCGCACCACGGTGACGGAGAGTGGCTACATCAAGAGCCGCTTCCTGGATGACAAGCTGTCGGCGTCGATTCTGCTGGGTTTGGCTCGCGCCGTTGCCGACGGCGAGGTGACCCTCTCGCGTAAGGTGTCGCTGCTCTTTACCGTGTACGAGGAGGTCGGCCACGGCGGTGCCTTTGTGCCGGCCGACACGCGCGAGATGATCAGCGTTGACATGGGCTGCGTGGGCGACGACCTGGGCTGCACCGAGCGCATGGTGTCGATTTGCGCCAAGGATTCGGGCGGTCCGTACAACTACGACCTGGTAACCACGCTGTCCAACATCGCGCGCGAGCTGGAGCTCGATTACGCCATCGATGTGTACCCGCATTACGGTTCCGACGTCGAGGCCACGCTTTCGGCCGGTTACGACATCCGTCACGGCCTGATCGGCCCCGGCGTGTACGCGAGCCACAACTACGAGCGCAGCCACATTGACGGCGTGCGCAACACCTACGAGCTCGTCCGCGCCTACGTGCAGCGCTAGGGGAGCAGCTTGCGACTCGGCTGACCAATCACTAAGGCCCGTTTTTCGGGCCTTTTTTCGCTTTGGGCTGTTTAGTATTATGATGTATGTAATCTATTAACTAAACGTGTAAATTACTTAACGAGGTGATGCGGTGTATGGATACGTCTGAGTACTTATCTATGGGTGATGCCGCCCGCCTGTTGGGCGTTACGAAAGCCCGCATATCGCAACTTGCCGCATCGGGGACGCTTGTGTGCGATATTGTGGGCGGCCGGAAGATGGTCGAGTACAATTCTGCGACCGCCTACCAAAAGGTCCGCAAGCGAGGACGCCGTCCTGCGGCTGATGTGGGACGCAAGTTTACGCTGATGTCGGCCGACCATGAGATCGCGCATGTCTCATTTGATCCGACGCGTGAGTTTCCCTTCGAAATCGCCGAGGTCCTCGATGCGCAACGAATGCCGTTTGGCACATGCTCGAGCTCTTCTCCTACGGTGAATAAACGGGAGCTCAACGTGTGGTGGAGCCATCGGTCGGTGCCTGACGTCCGCCCTGGACTCGTCTCGCGCTATCGTGAACTGGGAATTGCCAATGGCATCGAGGTTCCGGTTCGGTGCCTGGGCTTATCGCTTTCGGATTGTTATTGGCTGCGGCCGGCCGATTGCGTCGAACTCAAATGGCAAAGCATCAATTACTTTGAGAACGAATTTGAGCGATCGGCGCCCGAAGAGCGTTCGGGTTGGCTGGAAGGCATCGGTCTAAAAAATCCGGATAACACGTCCGAGGGCGAGCTCCCTAAATCGTGGATGATCCGAAACGGCATTCGCGTTTTGGCTAAAGGGTGCGGGATGGACGATCAGCGTCCCTTTAACGAGGCGGTTGCAACGGCTCTACATCGTCGCTTGCTTTCCAAGGGGGAGTTTGTTCCTTACACGGTTGAGCGCATATTCGATGGCCCTGTGTGTCTGTGCGACGACTTTCTTGACGGCCGCGAGGAATACGTTCCGGCTGTTTACGTTAAGGGCGTACTTGGTAGTCAGCGGGGAAACTCGACGTACGACCGGTACTGTTGCTACCTCGGCAAGCATGGTGTCGGTGAGGCCGCTGTGAGAAGGTCTATGTCGCAGATGATTGTCTGCGATGCCCTTTTGGCCAACAGCGACCGCCATTGGCGAAACTTCGGCATCATCCGCAATGTCGACACCCTGGAGATAAAACCTGCTCCGCTGTTCGATAGCGGCAACTGCCTGTGGTATAACGTACCAACTGCCGTGCTCGCAGCTGGGGAGTTTGGGTTTTCCGCTAAGCCGTTTGGGCCCGACCCTTCCGTCCAGCTGGCGCTTGCGGACTCGCTCGATTGGTTCGATTCATCGCGGCTCAACGGATTTGTTGATGAGGCGATCGAGATTCTTTCGCAGAGCAAATGGGCCACGGCGGAGGGTCGACTCGAGGCCATCCGCCGCGGCCTCGAGCGTCGCGTAATCGAGGTTGGTGCCGCTGTTGAGGTACTTCGACACGTGCAGCGATAAACCCGCGGCTACTTAAGTGCGCCGGCCACCGTGCCGCCGCCCAGGACGATGTCGCCGCGGTAGACTACGACTGCCTGGCCGGGGGCGATGGCTCGCTGCGGCTCGTCAAAAGTTAGCAGCATTTGTCCGTCTTCATCACGCGTAAGGGTTGCTGCCTGGTCTTTCTGTCGGTAGCGGTACTTGGCGCCCACGCGGATGCCGCCGGCATCCAGCTCGGCCTCCATGCGGTCGGCAGGGGCGCTCCAGATCCAGTCGTTGGCCGTGAGCGCCGTGGCCGTCAGGTCCTCGGCCTCGCCCAGATGCACGGTGTTGTTAGCGGCGTCGACGCCCGTCACATACACAGGATGCGCCATCGCGACGCCCAGGCCTTTGCGCTGGCCGATGGTGTAGCGCAGCGCGCCGTTGTGGCGCCCGACCACGCTGCCGTCGCGCCACACAATGTCGCCCGGTGCAGCGGGATGTCCGCAGCGGCGCTCGATATAGCCCGCGTAGTTACCGTCTGGAATAAAGCAGATGTCCTCGCTTTCGGCCTTCTGGGCGTTGGTAAAGCCCTGCTCGGCGGCTATGCGGCGCACGTCGCGCTCTTTGTCTAGGCCTGCCAGCGGAAAGATCGTGTGCGCCAGGCGCTCCTGCGTGAGCGAATACAAAAAGTAGCTTTGGTCCTTTTTAGGGTCCTCGCCGCGATGCAGCTGCCAGGTGCCGTCTGCCGCCTGGCTTGTTTTGGCGTAATGGCCCGTGGCGATGTAGTCGCAGCCCATGTCCAGCGCTGCATCGAGCAGCGCGCCAAACTTAATGTGGCGGTTGCAGATAATGCACGGATTGGGCGTCAGCCCCTCCTGGTAGGCGTTCATAAAACGCTCGACAACGTTGCGGTCGAAGGTTTGCTGCAAGTCGAGCACGTGATGGGGTATCCCCAGGCGCTCGGCGACGGCCTTTGCATCGGCGATGTCGTGGTCGACCTTACTCATGCCCGTGGCGGGATCGGGCGCGGGGCAGGTGAGGCGCATGGTGGCACCGACACATTCGTAACCCTGACTTTTGAGCAGATACGCGGTCACGCTGGAATCGACGCCGCCGCTCATGGCGACGAGCACGCGCTTGTTGTGCATGAGGAGGTTCTCCTTGGTGGCATGTGGCCAAAAAAGAAAAGCGGCGCGGGAGGCTGGTTCCGCGCCGCAGACATTGTAGCAAGTTCGGACGTCTCGTGGGGCATCCTGTTGGGATGAGGTCAGACTGCCAGAAGAGAGGGGAGACCGGCGTGCCTTGGACTCGTTCTAAGAGCGAGAAGCTCTAGTCCTGGAAGAGCGCCGTGGACAGGTAGCGCTCGCCGGTGTCGGCGAGCAGCGCCACGATGGTCTTGCCTTCGTTCTCGGGGCGCTTGGCCAGCTGCAGAGCGGCCCAGACGGCGGCGCCGGACGAAATGCCCACGAGCACGCCTTCCTTGTGGCCCACGGCGCGGCCGGTGGCAAAGGCATCGTCGTTCTCGACGGGGATGATCTCGTCATAGACCTGGGTATCGAGGACGTCGGGCACAAAGCCGGCGCCGATGCCCTGGATCTTGTGCGGGCCGGCCTGGCCCTTAGAGAGCACCGGGGAGGTGGCGGGCTCGACGGCGACGACCTGAATCTCGGGGTTCTGCTCCTTGAGGAACTCGCCCACGCCGGTCACGGTGCCGCCGGTGCCAACGCCGGCGACGAAGATGTCGACCTTGCCGTCGGTGTCGTCCCAGATCTCGGGGCCGGTCGTGGCCTTGTGGATGGCGGGGTTGGCGGGGTTCACAAACTGGCCGGCGATGATGCTGTTGGGGGTCTCCTTCTGCAGCTCCTCGGCCTTGGCGATGGCGCCCTTCATGCCTTTGGAGCCGTCGGTGAGCACGAGCTGTGCGCCGTATGCCTGCATGAGCTTGCGGCGCTCGACGGACATGGTCTCGGGCATAGTGATGATCACCTTGTAGCCGCGGGCCGCCGCCACCGAGGCGATGCCGACGCCGGTGTTGCCACTCGTGGGCTCGATGATGGTGTAGTCGCCACCGCGCACGAGCTTGCCGGCCTTCTCGGCCTCGTCAATCATGTTCTTGGCGACGCGGTCTTTGACGGACCCGGCGGGGTTGAAGTATTCCAATTTGACGAGCACACGGGCCTTGAGGTCCTCGTCGGCCTCGAAGTGGGTGAGCTCCAGAAGCGGGGTGTGGCCGATAAGCTGATCGATGGACGTGTAAACATTGCTCATGGTGAACCTCCAAAGTGTTCAAATGACTGGATACCGTGTGGTTTTACGGTGTGTGTGGCAGCGAAACCCACAAACCTTATAGGTTGTTCGTTTTGCTGTTGGCAAGCATAGTAGACACCAAAGCCTAGTAACGCAATAGGAAATAGAAGATTATTACGAGTCGATTAACCATCTTGACGGGAATAGGTATTTTCAAAACCAATTTTTCGGCTAGAATTTCTACGAATTAAAAGACCGAAAGGCAGCTATATATATGTTGGTTTCCACAAAGGGCAGATATGCCCTGCGCGTTATGGTCGACCTGGCCGAGCACCAGGCGACAGGCCGTATCCCGCTTAAAGAGATTGCGGCGCGTCAGGGTATTTCGGAGAAGTACCTCGAGAATATTCTGGCTACGCTCGTGCGCGCCAACATGCTCTCGGGCATGCGCGGCAAGGGCGGCGGCTATGTGCTCACGCGCCCGCCCGAGCAGTACACGGTGGGCGAGATCTTGCGCCTGACCGAGGGCAGCCTGGCGCCGGTCGCCTGCCTGGATGGCGACTGCAAGGGTTGTTCGCGCTCTGACGAGTGCCCCACGCTCGACGTGTGGAAGAACCTGGACAAGCTTATCAACGACTACCTCGACGGTGTGACGCTCGATCAACTTGTCGCTCCCAACGAAGGCTACGACTACGTGATCTAGCCCACCTGCCATTTGGGGACGGGGTGGAAATGGCAGATTCTCTCGCCCTTTGAGACTTGGCAAATAAGAAGGCCGCCCATTTTTGTGATGGGCGGCCTTCGTTTTGGGCTGTTGAGACGGGCGCGGCCGGAATGGCCGTTTTAGCCCTCGGCGATGCTGTCGAGGATGCTGCGCATGATGGACACCAGGATGCTGCCCATAAAGGCCGATCCAAAGCTGGCGATGGAGATGCCCGCGCCCAGCAGATTGACCGACAGATAGCTGGCCAGCTCGAGCATAAAGCTGTTGACTACGAGCTGAAAAATACCCAGCGTAATGATCGTGAGCGGCAGCGAGATAACCGTCAGGAACGGCTTGACGAGCGAATCGACGATGTTCAGGAACAGTCCCACGAAGGCAAAGCAGACCCAGGCGTCGGCCATGCCGAAGGGCTGAATGCCGGGGACGAGAAACGTTGCGATCGCGATGGCGATTGAGGTCAAAAGCCAGTTGAGCATAAAGCGCATGGTGTGAATCCTTTCTTGCGCATGGCGTGGTGAGGGAGCGTGAGAGGCACATGCCTTTGCAACTCGGACAGATGCTCGGGCACGGCTCTGTTTGGGCGCCCATTGTCTCAGATATTCGTGGAGCTTGCGTGCGCATTCGGTTTCAAAACGGCGTTCGTCCTAGAAAACGCGCCGCTGGCAGAGAGTTTTGTCGCTTTAGTTTGGTGGTGTGCTAAACTGCTACGGGCAAAAGCCACAGGCGTTGCCCTATTGCATAGAACGGGCGAACGATGCCCGATGTCAGTATCAACTTCGATGCCTTATGGCGGGTTTGGCGGTGATCGATGAATATCGAGAACATGTTTGACAAGCCTGATGTCAAGCAGCTGGTCCACGCATTTAGTCTTTTGGATGACGAGAAGGATATCCAAGCGTTTTTGACCGATATCTGCACGCCGCGCGAGATCTGCGATCTTTCGCAACGTCTGCAGGTTGCGCGCTATCTGGATGAGGGCGAGCCTTATGTTGAGGTTCAGGCCCGCACCGGCGCTTCGTCCACTACGGTGAGCCGCGTTTCAAAGGCGCTGAACGGCGAGTACGGCGGCTATCGCAAGATCCTCATCAAGCTGGAGGATGGCGAGTAGGCCAGCGACAACAAACGAATTGTGCAGAACCGTCCCTTCGGGGGCGGTTTTTATATGCCCGCAATCGGCTGGTGCGTTGGGGTCAGGTTGCTTTGCACCAAAACATGGAGCTGAGGTAGCAATCTGTCCGCGTGGGCGGGTAGGATGGAAGCATTGAATATTGCGAACGGTTTGAGTGGAGGACCATGCCTGTTCGAATCTATACCACCAACGCCGGCGCGGATTTGAGCGATGCCGAGGCGGCGCTGCTTGCCGACCTTATTGCCCGCCACGGGCGTGCCGTGCTGCTGGCGCCAACGTTTGCCGAGCTCGACCTGTGCCGTCATGATGCGGCGGAAGCCGGCGTTTCGCTGGGTATTGACTACAAGACGCCTACATCGTGGCTTCGCTCGCTTTGGGAGCTTTTGGGCGACGGGCGCGGTTTCGTCGACAACCTGCAGCGCCAGATGCTGTTTTCGGACATGGTAGCGCGTCTCGACGACGCCGACCTGCAGCCGCTTTCGCGCAGCCAGGGCACGGTGCGTATGCTCGCGCGTATGGCTCGCGATGTGCTGCCGGGTGTGGCAGGGACAGGTGCCGAGCGTTGCTGCGACAACGTTTGCAAGCCCAAGCCCAGAAGCGACGCCGAGGCTCGCGTGTTTGAACTTTTGTGCGCCTATGCGCGCGGTTTGGACCGTCGAGATATGGTCGAGCCCTGCGAGGCGGCTGACATTATGGCCGGCGCTTTGGCCGACAACCTGCCGGGGTGCGCCCGCGCCGTTTGCGTGCGCGGCGTCACGTCATTTACGTATAGCCTGCTCGAGCTGCTGTCCGCCGTGGCAAACAACGGGGGAGAGGTTGTCGTGCTGCTTGCCCGCGAGCAAGCGGCGATGCGCGAGGAGCTTGCCGCGGCATTTGATGTCCGCGGTGTGCTGTTTGAGATCGCGCCGCTGGACGAGGATGCCGGCGCTCCCGCGATTGCTCCAAAGTCCGTCGTACGTCCTGCCTTTGTGGAAGTCGCCGGGCCCCATGCCCGTGCCCGTGTCTATGCGGACGTCATCGATAAGATGGTGAAAGCGCGCAAGGAGTCCAAGGTCAACGATGCCGCCTCCGCACCCGTCGATCCCGTGCGCGTACTCGTGGTGTCCGCCCGGGCACCCCAGCTGTTCGGCGAGCTTGCCGCTCGTTTGGCGGCGCGCCACGTTGCTGCCGAGACGGCCGAGTTCACGGCGTTTTCCCAATCCATTGCGGGCAGGCAGTTCACGGCGCTCGCCAACCTGATCGAGCGTATGAAGGCCGCCGACGAAGGGGCAGCTTCTAAGACTGAGTGGTGGCCCGCTCCGGAGCTTACCGACTGGATTTACAGCCCGCTTTCGGGTGCCGACGCCGCCAGCGCGCGCACGTTCGACAAGAATATGCGACTGTCGCGCAGCAAGACCACTGCGGGCGTCAAGAGCCTGCTGCAGAGCGTGCAGGGCCAGGTGAGGGGCGCGCGTAAAGCGGCGAGCGACGAGAACTGGTTTAAGAGCGTGCCGTGCGTGATCTCGGACGTGTTCCAGGCGCTGTGGCGCGACAAACCCGTGACGGCGCTCAAGGCCATGCTTGCCGTTGCCGAGGCACTGCCCGATCGCGCACTTGGCGGTCTCGACGGTCAGGCCCGTCGCCAGGCGGAGGTGGCCCTGCTGCGCCACGTCATCGACATCCTTATGAATGACGCCCGTGCGCTCAACGTGTCGCAGGCCGCGACCGTGCCCGTGCTCGATGACATTCGAACCAAGGTGGACAAGCGTAGCGCCGCCTACGATTACGAGACCTACGAGGTTGACCGTGCGCCACGCGCCCAGGTTCGCTTTGCTTCGCTTGCCGATGCGGCGGCTCTGCGCCCCGGCAGCTACGATGCCGTGCTGTTTGCCGATGTCGATCTGGACAGCTATCCGCTCTCACACGAAGAGGGGCCGCTGACCACGCTGACGGCGAGCCTCGGTCGCGAGGACGTGACGCTTGAGCCTGCGGCCTTGCTGCGCGCACGCTTTGGTCGCGCGATACAAGCGTCGCGTGGTCCGGTTACGCTCGCCCGTGTGACCCACGATCGTCAGGCGCGCGAGTGCTATCCGGCGGCCGTGTGGACCGAGTTGCGGGCGCATGCCGAGGCCGCTAACGATGCTAAGGCCGCTGACGCCGACAAGGCCGCTGACGACGCTAAGGCCGTTGGCGCCGACAAGGCGAAGTGTGTGGGTGAGGGCGATATCGTAAGGGACTTCGATCCCGCGGCAGGCGAAGGTCTTAGGCGCGAGCGCGTGACCTGCGAAGCCCCCCAGCATCTGAGCGATGAAGCCATTCCGTATCTGGTCCTGCGTCGTCGCGATGGCGAGGGCGAGGATGCGCCGCTGGTGCCGCGCCTGACGTCTGCCTCGCAGATCGAGGCCTATTCGACCTGCCCGCTATGCTGGTTCGTCTCGTACCGCGTGAAGCCCCAGTCGATCGACGCTGGCTTTGGCAATATGGAGAAGGGCAACTTTGTCCACGACGTGCTGGAACACTTGCATGCCCGTCTGCCCCAGGAGGGCATGGAGCGCGTGACACCCATGAATCTGCCACGCGCGAAGGAGCTGCTGCGCGAGGTCTTTGACGAGACCTTGGCCGAGCATGCGGGCAAGCGCGGTACCGAGGGCCCGCTCGTGCCGCTCTCCCCGGTGGAGGAGCGCCAGGTGGCCGAGATTTTGCCGCAGCTGGAGGGCGTTCTTGCCTACGAGTCCGAGGCGCTCGCGCCCTTCGCGCCGCGCTACCTGGAGTTTGCGTTCAACGAGCTCCAGGTCGAGTATGCCGGCTGGCCGCTCGGCGGGCGCATCGACCGCGTGGATGTGGATGCCGAGAATCGCGCCGTGGTAATCGACTACAAGCATCGCACGGGCGTTGAGGAGTTTAAACTCGCCGACCCCACGGTGCGCGACGAGGAATCGGGCGAGGCCGCCATCGACGACCCGCGGTGGCTGCCGCCCCATACCCAGACGCTTATCTATGCGCAGGCCATGCGCCGGGCGCTGGATCTGGATGCCCGTGCGGCGCTCTATTTTTCGACCAAGGGCGGCAAACCGGCGCTGCGCGGCGCCGCGAGTGCCGAGCTGCTCGAGGAGGAGCGTGGTGACGGCCGCATCCCGGGGCTTAAGAAGGGCTTTCCCGGCGAGGGTGGCAGCATGGACTTCGACGCCCTGCTCGATCGCGTGGAGGCCGGCATCGCCGAGCGCCTGCACGAACTCGAGGCAGGCGACGTTGCCGCCGTCGACCCGATGTCGGCTCAGGCCGCGCATGCGCGCTGCTCGTATAACCACGAAGGAACGTTTGTAAGGAGGGACGTGTAGACCATGGATCTTTCGACTTTGATGCCGCAACAGCTGCAGATCGTCAAAACGCTCGACCGTCCGCTGTTTGTCTCGGCGGGTGCCGGTTCGGGCAAGACCTTTACCCTCACGCGCCGCATCGTCTACGCGCTCTCGCCCGAATCCGGTCCGTTCGTTGAGCATCTGGACCAGGTGCTCGCCATTACCTTCACCAAAGATGCCGCGGCCGAGATTCGCGACCGCGTGCGTCGCGCGCTTATCGAAGAGGGTATGGACGAGGAGGCCCTGACCGTCGACGACGCTTGGATCTCGACCATTCACGGTATGTGTTCGCGCATCCTGCGCGCGCATGCGTTGGAGCTGGGCATCGATCCCGAGTTCACGGTGCTTACCGATACCGATGAGCTTATGGATCAGGCTGTCGAGCATGTGCTGGGGCGCGCGACGGCGCCCGATGCCGCGCCTGAGCTCGCCGCCTCGCTTAAGGCCCTCTACGCTTGGTATCCCATGGCGGGCGAGGGCGGGCCGTTTGGCGCCGGTACCACCATCAAAGGTCTGGTGCGCGACCTGCTGGAGCTATCGAGCCAGCTGCCGGGCGGCATGGACGATGTGTGCGTGGCGCGCGGCCAGGCCGATACCTCGGCACTCGCCGACGCCTATCGCGCGGCGTTGGGTGCGAGCAAGGCCGCGACCGAGAAAGCGCAGGTGGCACTCGATGCCATCGACGCGTTTGAGGCGAGCGGCAAAACCATGGAGGATGTGGCGCGACTCATGATGTCGTGCAGCATGCCTCGGGCGAGCAAGGCGTTTCCTAAGGAACAGGTGGAGCTGCTCAAGGCCGAGGCTGCCGATGCGTTTATCAATATCGTGCTGGCCTGCGGTGGTCCCGCGCTCGATGCGCTGGTGGGCCTGGCCCGTTCCGTGGAGGCTGAGTATCGCGCGCTGAAGGCCGGCCAGTCCGCGCTCGATAACAACGACCTACTGCGTATGGCGTACGAGGCGCTGCGCGACTACCCGGCTATTCGAGCGGCCTATGAGGGTCGCTTTAAGATGGTCATGATCGATGAGTTCCAGGATACCGACCAGATGCAGGTCGATTTGATCCGTTACCTGACGGGCGCGGGGGAGCGCGCACTGTGCACCGTAGGCGATGCGCAGCAGTCGATCTACCGCTTCCGTGGTGCCGAGGTCGAGGTGTTCCGTCGCCAGGAGCGCAAGGTGGGTTCGACGACGGCGTCCGAGACGGTCGCCACGTCCGATGCCCCCGCCGGCGAGCTCGTCAAGCTTGTACGCAACTTCCGCAGCCACGACGAGGTGCTGCGCTATGTGGCGCGCGTCTTTGACGGCGACACCGGTGGTTTGATGCAGGGGTTCTTGGATCTTGAACCGAGCGACGAACGCGAGGACAAGCTCAAGGCGAAGGCATCGCGCCGCCAGGCGATCTTCGTTGCCGGTGGCAGTACGCAGGAGCGAACGCAGGCGAAAGCTCGCGCGATTGCGGAGCGATTCCAAGCACTCGTTAAAGCGGGCCAGCCCCAGGGCAGCATGGTCCTGCTGCTGGGCCGCATGACCAACGCCGATGTCTATGCGCAGGCCTTCCGCGACCAAGAGCTCGACTGCGTGATCGCAGGCGGCTCGGTCTTTGCCCAGGCAGCTGAGGTGCAGACGGTGCGTGCCCTGGTCTGCGCACTCGCCAATCCGGCCGATACGGCGCAGGGCCTTATGCCGCTGCTCGCCTCGCCGATGTTTGCGCTCGGCGCCCAGGAGTTCCTGGCGCTGGCGACCAAACTGGACGACCAGACGGGGGAGACCTCGCGCCGCAACATCGATGCGGGCATCATGAGCGATTCCGATGTGCCGGGTTTGCAAGACTTGCCGCTCGTGACGCGCGCCCGCGAGGTGCTGCGGTATGCGCTTCGTCGCGTGGGCCGCGATTCGTTCGCCGCCATCGCGCGCGATACTGTCAACGCCTCCGGCTGGTTTGTGCGTCTGGCACAGCGTGGTCCCGAGGGCAAGGCCATTGCCGCCAACGTGCTTAAGGCGCTCGATGCCGTGGCCGAGGCGGAGGCCGAGTTCGGTAACTCGCCGCGTTCCATTGCGCTTGCCTTCGACCGCTTCTTGGCGGGCAAGGAGGCCCCAGGTGCCCTCAACGAGGAGGGCGACGGCGCGGTGCGCATCATGACGGTGCATGCCTCCAAGGGCCTGGAGTATCCGGTCGTGGCGGTTGCGGAGTGCTTTGGCGTGCGTAAGTCTTCGGGTGCGGCTCAGATGGGGCGTGTCGAGGGCGGAGCGCAGGTCGTGGCGCTGCCGGCGCGCTTCGACGGCGTTAAACTCGCGGACGGCACGTTCGTAAAGGGCGATGACGTCAAAAAGCAGTTTGAGCATGCGTTTAAGGGTAAGGGCACGTCGCTATGGTTGCCGCCGGAGCTCATGGAGGATGTCTGCGCGACGGGTTCTCCCGCCGAGGCATTCGTTCGCCTGCGCAACCACGACCTGCAGCTTTCGCTCGAGGAGCGGGCTCGCTTGCTCTATGTCGCCATGACGCGAGCGCGCGAGCTGGTCATTCTGGCGATGGATGTCGGCGTGAGCCGCGGCAAGGTGACGGCGCCGACCTTCGATGTCGAGACGGATCTGACCTACGACGTGCTGCGCCGCATTTTGCCGACGGATGCCCTGGACATGCCGCAGCTCGATGCCGACCGCCTGGTGTTCGACAACT
The DNA here is from genome assembly GCA_900544095.1 of uncultured Collinsella sp. Lineage (GTDB taxonomy): Bacteria > Actinomycetota > Coriobacteriia > Coriobacteriales > Coriobacteriaceae > Collinsella. Next base: position 439,156 of record UQTV01000001.1, on the reverse strand, counting down.
CCCAGCCGGGCGACTACGAGCTCATTTCGCTCGCGGACTTTTCCTTTGGCGAGCAGTCGTTTGAGGCCAATGCTTCTCTGGATGCCGAGGGCAGGCTTGTCCGCGGCGATGCCGATGCCGCCGATAATGCTGCGCACTCAACTGTGCCCGGTCCTGCCGACGCCGAGCCCGATGCGTTTGAGCTCGTGTATCCCCAGGCGGTGGGCGTGCGCATGGGCACCTGCCCGTATCCGGCGCGCGATTCGTACAGCTACTCGTCAATTGCCGCGGCGCTGCATGCCGAGTCCGAGGACCGTGCCGCCGAGGCACACGTGCCCATGGACGAGGCCGGCGATGATGCGGAGTCGGATGGTTCTGAGATGACGGATGCAGACGTGGCCGCCGTTGAGCCCGCCGGCAACCCCATGGCGCTGGGCTCGGCGTTCCATGCTGCCTGCCAGTGGCTGATCGAGATGGGTGCCGACGTGTTGCCCGCTGTGCGCGCCGATGCGCTGGCACGCTTGTGGCGCCTGACGCCGGAGCAGCGCGAACGCTTCGACGTTGCCCTGGACCGCTGGCTCAAGTCGGCTGTTCGTGCCGACCTGCTCGCGTGGCCGTGCGTTCGCGCCGAGGTGCCGTTCTTTTCGCTGGGCTGTGAGGACAAGGACATTGCCCGCTACGGTGCATATGCCGAGGGCGCCATCGACGCTTTGGCAACCGACCCGGCCGATCCGTCGCGCGCGCTGGTCATCGACTACAAGACGGGCGGCACACCGGACGAGACGCCGGATCAGCTGCAGGAGAAGCACGCCCTGCAGGCGCGCGTCTACGCTGATGTTCTGCACAAGGCGGGCTTTGAGGCCGTGACCGTCAAGTTCGTCCGCGCGGAGCAGCCGGATCCAACCATCTTCGTCAAACCCGCCGAACCTCAAGTAGTCACCTACAACCTTTAGCCACCTCAGGCTTTACGGTGCTATTTGGTTGGTTTTCGGCCGTAAGGCCCTCAATCGTCCAAATGGCACCGCAACGCATGGGAGAGCCTGGGGCGGTACAATGGCTCGAACGGTTCAAGCGAATAAGGAGCCATTATGCAGCTCACCAAAACGCTTAAGGTGACGCCGGAGGAGCTTTTTGACGCTCTGGCGGGGTCCATCATGCAGGATATCGAGAACGCCACGGGCAAACGTCCTAGCCGCAATAAGCTCAACGGCTATAAGTACGAGAAGCGTCCATACCGCAAAAGGCAAGACCAAGGGCACGGCGATCAAGGTTAAGATCAAGCACTTTGACTACCCGTGCCTCTATGAGGTCTGTTTTCAGTATGCGGCGGGCATCAATACCATGCGCTATGAGGCTGCACCTGCTGGCGATGGTGCTTGCGAGCTCACCTATACCGAGGATTTTCAGGGTGCGGGTGGCAACACGTCTGGCATGCGCGGCAAGCTCGGCCTCTTCTTCTACGAGCGCAAGCTCAAGAGCCGCGCCAACCAGACGATTGATCAAATCGTCAAATACATCGAGGGTGAGCGCCGCGTAAAGGCTAATCCCGCCTTCGCCGATGATACTGCCGAAAACGCTTCGGATGTATTCCATTGATACCCTGTGCAAAAGCTTTACCGCTCTTCACATCAACTGTGAACACTTCAGGCTTCGAGTCAGTAGCGAGCGGCCCGGCAAAATTAGTTGATGGAAGTGCCAAATGAATAAGAATGCCGCTACGCAACTGCACATCTATTCCGCCTTTTTCGTTCTCGCGGGATTTGTTTTAAATCGGGGAGTGTTTCTACTTTTCCTTGCGGATAAAGGAATGTCTGTCACGGAAATCGCGCTTTATCAAGCCCTGTACAACATTGCAACGGTCGTCCTCGAGCTGCCAACAGGGCTGGTAGGCGATTTCTTTGGAAAGAAGTTCTCGATTCAAGTGGGCGTTCTGCTTCTTTTCTTCCATACGGCTGGCATGCTGTTACTCTCAGGCCCCTTTCTCGTCGCGCTTTCCCTTGTTGAGGCACTCGCCTACTCCCTTCAATCGGGATCCGAACAAGCACTTTTATATGAAATTGCCCGAAATGCCGGTCAAGGAGAGCGCTTCCTCACCATCAACGCTCGGCTGCTTGCCGCGCAATCAATCGCGACGGGAGTGGCAATCGTACTTGGATCATTCATTGCCCAAGTATCTTGGAGTGCCCTCTACGTATGCGTTTCCGTTTTCTATCTCCTGCAGCTTTTCCTTCTGTATCCCATTGAGAGGATGGAAACGACCCATTCCAAAAACTCTGGGGAGGAAAGGTTTGACGTAGCCAAGATCTTCAGACGCGAAACCTGGTGCATTGGAGAATCCGCTTTTGCGGTATTGCTTCTTCTAGTCGGCACAAGCATGCTCGATGGATTCTATGGGAGTTATTACAACTTGAATCAGTTGGTATTCGACGCATTTGATGCTCCCGTCTCCATAATAGGAATCTTTTTCGGTGCATCCTATGCAGTAAATGCGACGGCCTACATTGCAGCAGATTTCTTCTCATCGCGTTTCGGGAAAAGAAATACCATGCTCGGCTCGATGTTAATCGAGGCCGGTCTTTTCATGATTCTTCCGTGGTTCGCTTCAAATCCGCTGTGTTTGTTTGGCCTTAGCATGGTGCTTTGTTTTCTCCCGGAAGTGGTGTACATCACTTCGGAAAACTTAATCCAAGACGCGATAGCGGATGATCTCCGCGCGACGATCCTTTCCGTCGCGTCTCTGGTAAGGGCCCTCTTTTCTGCAATGTTTTTCTCCATATTTGGATATGTGTTGGGGTTATATCCCATTCAGATAGCGCTCGGTGTTATTGGCGCAATCGCGATAGCAATTACCGCCGTTGTTTCTTTAAAAATGGTAGGAATACATGTCTCCAAGAATTGATATATCGATTGACGAGCTGCCCGAAGCGTCGAGCCTTCTTGATGGACATGACTATTCGTCACAAATCATTCAGCGTATCGCCGGGGTTTCAGTAATACTCGATATATCTGGATGCCCTCATTCCCCTTTTTGAAGGTCCCAAAAAGACTACCGTGTGGGTTTGGCTAGGTTCGGGTGCTGTCCGCGCCGTGGGGTAAAATCGTTCAGTCAGAACACGAACCCGCATCGGAGCTCATCACATGGCATTCGTCCATCTGCACAACCACACCGTCTTTTCCATGCTCGACGGCGCAACCCGTATCCAGGATATGGTCAACCGCGCCGTTGAGCTGGGCATGCCCGCCGTCGCCATTACCGACCACGGCTACATGTATGGCGTGCCCGATCTGGCGCTGGCCTGTGACGCCGTTAACCACAACACGCCCGAGTACAAAACCTGGAGCCACGACAAGGCCTTCTTGGAAAAGGACCGTCGCGACGAGCTGGTGGAGCCCGATCCCGAGGCAAACCCGCGCGAGCATGCCCAGTATGTGAAGGACATGGCCATGTGGGACGAGAAGGGCAACATCGACGAGCTCAAGCCGCCTCTGGTCATCAAGCCCATCTTTGGCTGCGAGGTTTACTTTACGCCGGACGAGACGCTCGCCCGCGACCATAAGCCCGAGCTTTATCACATGATCCTTCTGGCCAAGGACCAGGAGGGCTACGTCAACCTGATGCAGACGGTTTCCGAGGCCGCCGTGCAGGGCTTTTACTACAAGCCCCGCGTGACGCTCGACAACCTGCGCCGCCATGCCAAGGGCATGATCTGCACGAGCGCCTGCATCGCGGGCATCATTCCCAAATACATCGACCGCGGTGACATGGAGGGCGCCATCAAGTGGGCCGAGACCTTCCGCGATACCTTCGAACCCGGCGACTTTTATATCGAGATCCAGGAACACGGCATCACCACCGACAACGGCCTGACCGACGAGCAGATGGACCGCACGCTCATCGATATCGCCAAGCAGGTGGGCGTCAAAGTCATTGCCACCAACGACTTCCACTACCTGCGCCGCGAGGACGCGCCGGTGCAGGACGTCATCATGTGCATTGGCATGAACGCCAAGGTCGACGACCCCAACCGCATGCGCATGACCGGCTCGGAGTTTTATATGAAGACCGAGGAGGAGATGCGGGCGATGTTCCCGTATTGCCCCGAGGCCTGCGACAACACGCTCGAGATCGCCGACAAGTGCTACGTAGAGCTGGACTGGGACTCCATCATCCTGCCGCGCTTCCCGCTGCTCGACCCCGGCGAGACACACGAGAGCCAGTTCCGCCGCGAGTGCGAGAAGGGCCTGCGCCAGCACTATGGTGACGACTGGGCCACGCGCGAGATCGGTGGCGTCAACATCAAAGAGCGCTTTGAGTACGAATACAAGGTCATTTGCGACAAGGGCTTTGCCGCCTACTTCCTCATCGTCGCCGAGTACGTGCAATGGGCCAAGGACAACGGCATCGGCGTCGGCCCCGGCCGTGGCTCGGCCGCCGGCGCTATCGTCGCCTACGCCATGAACATCACCGCGTTCGACCCGCTCGAGAACGGCCTGATGTTCGAGAGGTTCCTGTCCCCGCAGCGTACCGAGATGCCCGATATCGATATGGACTTCGACGATGAGCGGCGCCTCGAGGTCGTGGAGCACGTTCGCCAGCTCTACGGCCCCGAGAAGGTCACCCACGTCATCACCTACTCGACCATTAAGGCCAAGCAGGCCATCAACGATGCCGCGCGCGTTCTGGACTACCCGGTCTACATGGGCCAGCGCCTGTCCAAGATGGTCTCGAGCGACCCCAAGGTCAAGCTCAAGCAGGTACTCGAAAAACAACCCGGCAAAGAGGATCTGTTTAACCCCGACTTTGCCGAGGCCTATAAAAAGGACGACGACGCCCGCCGCATCATCGACACGGCGCTCTCGATTGAGGGCCTCACCCGTGGCGAGGGCGTGCACGCGTGCGCCGTTCTGATCTGCCGCGACCCCGTCAACGAACATGTGCCCACCAAGCTCGACACCAAGGGCGGCGTCGAGATTACCCAGTACGAGGGCCATACCGTTGCCGACATGGGCCTGCTCAAGATGGACTTCTTGGGCCTGCGCACGCTGACGGTTATCTCCAAGGCCAAGGCAAACATCAAAAAGAACTTCGGTATCGACATCAAAGAGGAAGAGATCCCCTTTGACGATCCCGAGATCTTTAAGCTCATGGGCTCCGGTCACACTGCCGGCGTCTTCCAGGTCGAGTCCGCCGGCATGACGGCCACGATCAAGAACATGAAGCCCACCGAGTACAAGCACGTCGTAGCATTGATCGCCCTGTACCGCCCGGGCCCGCTGGGCGCCGGCATGGTCTCGTCCTACATCAACCGTATGAACGGCAAGGAGCCGGCCGTCTCCTACGACGACCGCCTGGACGACATCCTGGGCGAAACCTACGGCACCATGGTCTACCAGGAGCAGGTTATGCTCATCTCCGTCGAGATGTGCGGCTTCTCCAAGGGCGAATCGGACTCGCGTATCCGTAAACCCGTGGCTAAGAAAAAGATCAAGCTGCTCACGTCGACGGTGCTGCACTGGGAGGATGGCTCGGACGAGACCACCTACGACCACTGGATGAACGGCGCTATCAAGAACAACTACACGCGCGAGGTCGCCCAGAAGATTTGGGACGATGTTCTCGAGTTCGCATCTTACGCCTTTAACAAGTCGCACTCCGCCGGCTACGCCATCCTGGTTATGCAGACGGCGTGGCTCAAGGCGCACTATCCGCACGAGTACATGGCGGCCGTTCTGACGTCCTACACGGGCAAGACCGACAAGATCGTGCACTACGTCTCGGCATGCCGTCACGACGGCATCCCCGTGCTGTCGCCAGATGTCAACGAGTCGGGTACCGAGTTCACGGCTACCAAGGAGGGCGTGCGCTTTGGTCTGGCCGGCATCCGCGGCGTGGGCACCGGTGTGGCACAGGCGATTATCGCCGAGCGCGAGGCGGGCGGCCCGTTTAAGACGCTGCACGACTTTGTCGAGCGCGTGGACTCGAGCCAGGCCAACCGTCGCGTAATCGAATCGCTGATCAAGGCAGGCGCCTTCGACTCCACGGGGTATCCGCGTCGTCAGATGATGCACTTTGTGGACAAGAACAACCCCGAGAACATCATCGATGCCGCGGTAAAGCGCCAGAAGGATCGCGCGAGCGGGCAGACGTCGTTCTTCGATATGTTTGGCGACGTTGAGGGCTCGGGCTTCGAGGTCAGCGTGCCCGATCCGGACGGCCAGGAATGGGACCGACACCTCAAGCTGAGCCAGGAGAAAGAGGTTCTGGGCATCTATGTCTCGGACCACCCGCTGCGCCCGTTTGAGTATGCACTAGCCAAGGCGCGCGACTTCTCGTTCTCGCAGATCGATACCGGCTACGAAGTTCAGAATCCTACGGGCGGCACCATCAACCAGGAAATTCCCGAGGGCAAGGCGCTGTGGTGGGCCGGCATGGTCTCGAGCGTGTCCAAGCGCGTGACCAAAAACGGTGACCCCATGGGCATCGTGCAGCTCGAGGACATGGAAGGCGAGGCCACCGTCGTCGTGTTCCCCAAGACCTATAAAGAGGCCGAGGGGTACCTGTACGGCGAGGTCGATCCCGAGACCGGCGCGCAGCTGTCCGATGCCTTTGTGCGCATTAAGGGCAAGCTCGAGCGCTCGGACCGCGGCGACCAGATCATCGCGCAGGAGATCGTGCCGCTCGAGCTCAACGAGGAGAACAACAAGCCCAAGGTGTTTGAGGTCATGGTGCCCAACAGCCGCTTTAGCCAGGGCAATATGGCGCGCCTGGCCACGGTGCTCACCGCTAACCCGGGCGGCGACCGTGTGGAGATCTTTATCGAGCAGGTGGACGGGCGCGTGCTGCGTGCCGAGGTACCTGCCAAGGTCAACGCGCGTTCGATTCCGCTGCTGGCCGAGGCCAAGGCCATTGTGGGTAACCAGGGCCGCGTGACGGTGATCTAAGCTACCCCGGGTGAGATTGGAGGTAGTGATGGCGCAGGGGACGTTTGTGCAGGCGCTTCGCAAAGAGGCGGCGTTGAGCGGCACCTTTATGAAGGGGCGTTCGCTCATGCTCAACGGTGCCGTGCTGTCGATTGAGGACAGCGGCTCGCGCTTCTCCAAAAACGTGACGATTGAGGGGTCGGTGCGCGGCTCGCGCGGCGACCTGTACAAGACGCACGTGGCGCTCGACATGGACGAGCACGAGGTGATCGACTACGACTGCGATTGCCCCGCCGCCTATCGTTACCCCGGTATGTGCAAGCACGCTATTGCCACGGCTCTGGCGTATTTGGATGCCAGCGGCGCCGAGCCCGTCGAAGGTTTGCGCACGCCGGTCCGCACGTTTACGGCGCAGCCGAAACAGCCCGCGCGCACCGCGTCCGCCGCGCCGGCCGTCAACCCCAACTTTCCCTTCCCGGCGCCCGTCCCCACGAGCCCGAGCCTTGTGGCGGCGCTTTCCGATCTTTCGGACGCGCGCATGGATGAGCTGGCGAGCATGCGCCGCAAGCTTGCCGGTGCCGTTGATCCCGACGCCCCCAAAGCGGCGTTGGAGCCCTCGTTGGTGCCGTACTACAATCCGCTGTTCGCTGACCGCTTTAGCTGGGCGCTCGAGTTCCGCATTCGCTGTGGATCGGTCTCCTACGTGGTCAAGGACATCGACGGCATGGCCGATGCCTACGTGCGCGGCGGCACGTTCTCCTATGGCAAGAAGCTCACGTTTGTCCATTCACCTGAGGCCTTTGACGAAACATCGGCAAAGCTGCTCAACCTTGTTGTGACGACAGTTGCCTATCTCGATGACATCACAAGCTCGCGTTCGGCGTCGTACGACTTTGCCCGCAGTGGTTTTGTTGCCGAGCGTCAGTTGCCGCTGTCCGAGCATAGCATCGTATATGTGCTGGACCTGCTGCGCGGCCAGACCATCTCCTTTGAGCCCGCCTGGTCGCGGGGGATGACGACGCATCGCACCTACGACGTGGCGGTTGAGCTGTCTCCGCAAGGGGAGGACGAGGCATCCGCTAAGCGCCCACCGCTGCTTGCCGCCAAAATCGCGCCGGCGGCTGGTGGTAGCTATGACCTGCGCCTGCCCGCCGATATGTACTGCTTTGCGTCGGGCGATGCCGCCTACTTGGTTGACACGCGCCGCGCGCGCCGTACCGACGCTGCATTTGCTCAGCATGCCGCACCTTTTTTGTCGCGCTTGCTGCCGTGCCGCACGCCCGCCCATATTGCCGCCGAGCAGGTGGGTGAGTTCTGCCGTATGGCGCTGCCCATTTTGCGCGACTACACCGACCTCACCGCGCCCGCCGCGCTCGATACCGTGGCACCCGAGCCGAGCTTTGCTATGGCGATCGGCGTCGACGATGGGCTCGTGACCTGCAAAATTACGGTTACCTACGGCGATTGGTCGGCGGATCTCTTTAGCCTGGGCGCTCCGGGCAGCCCCTTCGAAGAGCAGCGCCCCGGTGTGCCGCCCCGCGACGAGGTGGCGGAGTTTCGCGTTATGGATACGGCGGCCCTGTACTTCGATTTCTACGAGCGCGGCCTGGCGTTTGAGGAGCGCGATGACGCCCGCTTGTTCTGCCTGCTGACCGAGGGCCTGTCTGCCCTGTCCGAACTGGGTGAGATCATGCTCAGCGACCGTCTGCGCCAGATCTCGGTCCGCCCCGCGCCCAAGCTCTCGGTTCGTGCGACCGTTAAGAGCAATCTGCTCGATGTCGAGCTGGGCGCGAGCGGGCTTTCGGCCGCGGACCTTGCCGTCTATCTCGATTCGTACAAGCGCCATCAAACGTTTGCGCGCCTTACGTCCGGCGACATCATTCGCCTGGACGAGGGGGCGCGCGCCGCGTTTGGCCTTGCCGAGGACCTGGGTGTCGATGCCGTCGACCTGCTCGACGGCGTGTCGCTTCCCGCGTCGAGCACCCTGTTCGTCGACAGCATGCTCGCACGCACGCCGGCGCTCGAGGCCGATCGCGACGCTGCGTTCCGCCGTACCGTCGAGCGCCTGGACACGCTCGGCAAGATGGACTTTACGGTGCCGGCATCGCTCAAGGCAACGATGCGCGGCTACCAGGTCGACGGATACCAGTGGCTCGGCTCGCTCGAACACCTGGGCCTTGGCGGCATCTTGGCCGACGACATGGGCCTGGGCAAAACGCTCCAGATGATTGCGCATATTCTGGCGCGCGTGGAGGCGGGGGACACCAAGCCCACGCTCGTGGTATGCCCGGCCTCACTCGTGTACAACTGGACTGCCGAGCTGGAGCGCTTTGCCCCGTCGCTCGATGTGTGCGCCATTGTGGGCGCCAAGGCTCAACGCCGCGTGCAGATCGCCGGCGTGGCCGAGCATAGCGTGGTCGTGACGTCGTATGACCTTATGCGGCGCGATATCGACGAGTACGTCGAGCGGGATTTTGCCCGCGTGGTGCTCGATGAGGCACAGTACATTAAAAATCCGCTCACGCAGGTGGCGCGCGCCGCCAAGCGCCTGCCTGCCGGCGTGCGCTTTGCCCTGACGGGCACGCCCATCGAAAACCGCCTGTCCGAGCTCTGGAGCATCTTCGACTTTTTGATGCCGGGCCTTTTGGGGACGCGCGAGTCGTTTGCCAAGCGCTTTGAGAGCCCCGTCGAGCATGCCGAGGGCGATAGCGCCGCTCGCCTGCAGGCGCTCGTGTCGCCGTTTGTGCTGCGCCGTGTTAAGGAAGACGTGGTGGCCGACCTGCCCGAGAAGATCGAAGACACCGTCATGGCGCAGCTTACCGGCGAGCAGCGCAAGCTCTACCTGGCCAACCAGGACCGCATCGCCCAGCAGGTGCAGCACCGCGAGGCTGGGGAGTTTAAGAAGGACAAACTCAAGGTGCTCGCCGAGCTCACCAAGCTGCGCCGGATCTGCTGCGACCCGCGTCTACACTACGAGGATTACAAGGCGGGGAGCGCCAAGCTCGATACGTGTATGGAGCTCGTGCACGGCGCACTCGACGGCGGGCATCGCATCCTGTTGTTCAGCCAGTTTACGGGTATGCTCGATATCATCGGTAAGCGCTTGGCCAAGGAGGACATCGCCTTCCTTAAGCTCACGGGCGCTTCGTCTAAGGAGAGCCGCGCCAAGATGGTCGCGCAGTTCCAAGCGGGCGAGGTTCCGGTCTTTTTGATTTCGCTCAAGGCGGGCGGCGTGGGCCTTAACCTGACGGCGGCCGACGTGGTCATCCACTACGACCCGTGGTGGAACGTGGCAGCGCAGGACCAGGCGACCGACCGCGCGCACCGTATTGGCCAGCAACATACCGTGACCGTGTACAAGCTCATCGCCAAGGACACGATCGAGGAGCGCATTATGCAGATGCAGGAGTCCAAGCGCGACCTGGTCAACAGCGTGCTCGGCGGCGACGGCATCTCGTCGGCGCTGTTTACCCGCGAAGATGTTCTGGCGCTGCTGGGCGGCGACGGGCGCTAACCCGCTCGGGTGGGGCCGCCAGGGCGGATAGCGCACGCTGCCCCATCGTCCCCGCCCGTTATGTGTTCATTTGCAATGCCGTGGATGGTTTGTCTGCCTTTGGGCATAAGAACCATCAAGAACATTGGCACGTCAGCAAAGGAGAACATCATGGCGAAATTCTTTAAGGACCCCGACGGTAAGCTCATTGCCGCCCTTGGCAACGACGTTGCAACCCCTGCCGGTTGCACGGAACTGACCGCAAACACTGAGGACGCGGCGCACGAGAAGCACGTGCCTGTTGTCGAGACCGAGCGCGACGGTCACGTGATTCGCGCACGCGTTGGCTCGGTCGAGCACCCCAGCCTGCCCGAGCACTATATTGAGTGGATCGCCCTTGAGGCCGAGGGCCGCTTAGAGGTCCATTACCTTGAGCCCGGCATGAAGCCCGCGACGTTTTTTGCCGGCGGTTCCAAGACCGGTACCGTCTATGCCTACTGCAACCTGCACGGGCTGTGGTCCGCGACGTTCTAGGAGCGCGCCCCCGCTCGGGGTATCATAGCTAGCATATGCACATGCGAGCGCCGACTGCATCATGCGGCCGGCGCTTTTACTACGATTTCGATGGTTTACGACGGAAAGGGCTGAGCCATGAAGCTCGCGCTTGCACAGATCGATATGCGCCTGGGTGATATTGAGGGCATTTGCGGCCGCATCGAGGACCAGGCTCGTCTGGCCCACGAGCGCGGGGCGCGCGTGCTGTGCGTTCCGGCTCCGCTCTTTATGGGCGCCATGCCCGGTGGCCTGGTGGGCGCTGCCGACTTTGAGCACGACATGCTTGCCGGCTTGACTGGTGTCGCCGAGCGCATCCAGGAGCTTGACATGATCTGCATCGTGCCCGCGGCGGTTTCGTTTGAGGGTCAGCCGCTGCTCGACTACATGATGCTCAAGGACGGTCATGTGGTGCCGGCGCGTTCGAGCATTGCCCTGCAGCGTGGCGAGAACAACGACACGCGTTGGGCGCCGCCGGTGTTCGACGTGGACGGCGTGCGCATCGCCGTGATTTTTGACTTGGACCGCGAACTCGAGATGTTGCCGACCGGTGTTGACCTCATTGCGTATTTCCAATTCAATGCGTTTGACATGACCGACCGCGAGACTGCCGCCATTGCCGCCGTTCGCAGCGGCGCCTACCGCAAGATCGCATCCAAGCGCAGCGTGTGGTTTGCCTGTATGGCGCCGGTCGGTGCTTATGACGAGTCGGTGTATACCGGCGGTTCGTTTGTGCTCGACGACTGTGGTCGTGTGGTGGCCCAGGCGCCGTGTTTTGAGGAGAGCCTGCTGGTTCAGGAGATTCAGCGCGGCGTGATGCTCGATGCCCTGGAAGATCACGAACTGCCCGAGTTCCGTTCCGAGGAGTGGCTGTGGCAGGCGCTGGTGCTCGCCGTGCGCGACAACGCCCGAGCCCACGGTGCGTCGCGTGCTGTGGTGGCGCTCGAGGGCGACTTGCCGTCGTCCCTGCTGGCGGCGCTGACCGTCGACGCTCTGGGCCCGCGTAATGTGATTGGCCTGGTGCTGGGGCGCAACCGTATCTTTACGCCGGCGCAGGAAGAGGCCGAGGCTGCCCGCTGTGCCGCCGTCCGCGCCATCGCCGAGCGTCTGCACATTCGCACCGTCGAGCGCGATGCACCGGATGCGGCGCGTGTGCTCGATCGCGACGTGTCGGCGGGCGATGCCGAGCGTCTGCGCTCGCGCACGCTGGGCCTCATGCTGGAGGACACGGCGCTCGAGCTGGGTGCGATGGCGCTGAGCCCGCTGTCCAAAACCGAGTACGCGCTGGCGGCGCCGGCGCTTTGCGGCGGCTACCAGGGCGATTACGCGCCCTTTGGCGATGTGTACCTGTCGACGCTTGAGTTTGTGGCGCGTGTGCGCAACCGCACGTCTGCCGTGGTGCCCCAAGAGCTCGTGACGCTCAACGCGGTGGAAGATTGTATGGAGCGAGTGCTGGCGCAGGCGCTCTCGACGCTCGACGGTCCGGTCGATATGCTCGACCGCGCGGCACAGCTGCTCGGCGGGCTTGAGCCGGGTGAGGTCGATGGCGCGCTCGAGGCGCACGTGGACCGCAATCGATCTTTCGACGACATCCCGATGGCCGCTGGCAAGCCTGAGGCCTGCTCGCTGCTGCTGATGCTCGTGCGTCAGGGCGAGGCCGCCCGCCGCATGCTGCCGACGGCGTCGATCGTCTCTGCCCGTTCGTTTGCCGAGCGCGCCTGGCCGTACATGCTTGCGTGGTCCGATCTGGGGCTCAACGGCAAGGAGCGCATGACGGTTGATTCGCTGGCGCGCGCCGAGGTGCGTCGCTTTGCCGACGACGATACGAGTGACCGTATGCGCGGTGAGATGATGGGCATTTTGGGTGAGCTGCTGGGTATTTCGCCCGAGCAGATGGAGGAGCTGCGCTCTGAGGACGGTCAGCGTCGTTTGCACGAGGGTATGAAGAAGTTTGAGGGCGAGGTCCAGGACGCCATCGATAAGATGATGGGCGGCCAGGGTGGCCCGCAGGGTGGGCCCCAGGGTGGCCCGATGCCGCATCCGCCGGTGGATCCGAGGCAGTTTCCCTTTTTCTCTCAAAACTAACTATGGGATAGGATTCGCTTCCAACCCCGACACTTCAACTAAGCATCTTGGCCCCGTTGTGTTATTCTAGAACAGACGTTCGTGAATGATGCTCGGGGCCTTGCCTTGTGCTGTACTTGTGACGAGGGGAGGTTGGCTTGGTCATTTTGGGTATCGACCCCGGTTTGGCCCATACGGGTTGGGGGATTATCGAGGAGCGGCGCGGCGAGGTTCGCTGCCGTGCCTACGGTTGTATCGAGACCAGCGCGGGTAGTCCGCTCGCGGTGCGCCTGTCGCATATCGCCCGCGACCTCAAGGGCGTCGTGGAGCGTTATCGACCCGATACTGCTGCTATCGAGAGCATCTACTTTGGCGCTAATGTCCGCTCGGCAATCCCCACGGCACATGCCCGCGGTGCCGCGCTCGTGGCGCTTTCGGAGTGCGCGCTCGAGATCGGCGAGTACACGCCTATGCAGATCAAGCAGGCTGTGGTGGGTACCGGCGCCGCGGACAAGCGGCAGGTCGCCTACATGGTGCGCACGCTCACGCAGCTCGACCACGACCCTCATCCCGACCATGCCGCCGATGCCCTGGCTTGCGCCATCTGCCACGTAAACCTCAGCCGCACCCGCGCCCTCACCGGTGGCGAGTTCTATCAACAGAGAGGAACCGGATACTGATGATTTCCCAGCTCCACGGAACGCTTGTCGAGGCCACGATGAGCTCTGCTGTCGTCGACGTGTCGGGCGTTGGCTTTGAACTCGGCATTTCTGGCGGCACTGCGGCCACGCTGCCTACGCCCGGCGGTGAGGTGCGCCTCTATACCCGTATGCAGGTGCGCGAGGACGCTATGACACTTTTCGGTTTTTCCTCTAAGGATGAGCGCACGATGTTCGACCGGCTTGTGTCCGTCTCGGGCGTTGGCCCGCGCTTGGCGCTCGCCGTACTTTCCACCTATACCGTGGGACAGCTGTATTCCCTGGTGATGGCCGAGGACGACAAGGGCATGGCCAAGGTGCCCGGCGTGGGCAAAAAGACCGCCCAGCGCCTCATCTTGGAGCTCAAGAGCACCTTTGCCAAGGACAAGGGCTTTGTGCCGGTCGATGCGATCCCCGGTCAGGTTGCGATGCCCGTGCCCGCCGCCGCTCCTTCGGCGATCGATGACGCCCGTGCGGCACTCCTTTCCATGGGCTTTAGCCCGCAGGAGACCGATGTCGCTCTGAGCGGGTATGATGGGCAGGATATGCGTGTCGAGGATTTGCTCGGCGCGGCGCTTAAGCGACTCGGAATGGATGCGTGATGTGGGAAGCCGATGACTCTCAGGACCTGTGGGCGACGCCCGGCAACTCGCCGGCGGCATCCATGGCGCACGGCGAGCGCATGGTGGGCTCGGAGCTGACGGCCGAGGACCTCGATGTCGATCGCACTTTGCGCCCCCAGCGCCTGGACGATTACTGCGGCCAGGAGCATATCAAGCAGAGCCTGCGCGTGTTGATCGAAGCGGCGCAGAGCCGTGGGGAGACGCTCGACCACGTGATCTTCTCGGGTCCTCCGGGCCTGGGCAAGACCACGCTGGCCACCGTAATCGCCAACGAGTTGGGCGCTCAGATAAAAACGACGAGTGGCCCGGCCATCGCGCGTACGGGCGACCTGGCGGCCATCCTTACCAACTTGCAGCCGGGTGATGTGCTGTTTATCGACGAGATCCACCGCCTCAACCGTTCGGTCGAGGAAGTCCTGTACCCCGCGATGGAGGACTTTGCCCTCGATATCGTGATTGGCAAGGGTCCGGCGGCGCGCTCGATTCGCCTGGATATCCCCAAGTTTACGCTGGTAGCAGCAACGACCCGCTCAGGCATGTTGACCGGCCCGTTGCGCGACCGCTTTGGCATTTCATATCGCCTGGATTACTACACGGTCGAAGAGCTCGCGCAGATTGTGACGCGCTCGGCAACTATTCTGGGCGTGGCGATCGACCATCCCAGTGCACTTGAGATCGGCTCGCGTTCGCGCGGCACGCCGCGTCTTGCCAACCGCCTGCTCAAGCGCGTGCGCGATTACGCACAGGTGCGCGGCAACGGTCCCATCGAGCTCGATATCTGTCGCCAGGCGCTCGAGTTCTTCGAGATCGACGAGCTCGGCCTGGACTGGATGGATATTCGTATCTTGGAGACGCTTGCCAAGACGTTCTCCGGTCGTGCCGTGGGACTTACGACCCTTGCCAGCGCGGTGGGCGAGGACCCGGGCACGCTCGAGGATGTCTATGAGCCCTATTTGCTGCAGTGCGGGTTGATGATTCGTACGCCGCAGGGCCGTCAGGCAACCCTGCGCACCTTTGAGCACCTGGGGATTGAACCTACCGTTTAGGGCGCTTTGTTTTGGCGGGCTGTTGGGCTATCGCCGGGCATCGGGTAAACATATCGCCGTTCATCGGTTATGGGCGTTTTACTATTGCGCGCCCGTGCTATGCTGAATTGGTCTTTTTCTCATTCGGTAACGAAAGGACCGCCCATGCCTACTGACATCGAAATCGCACGTTCTGTCACGCCGCTGCCTATTACCGAGGTGGCCAAGAACGCCGGCGTCGACGTTAAGCACCTTATTCCGTACGGCTTCGACAAGGCTAAGGTCGACTATTCACTGCTCAACGAGCCGACCGATCACCAGGCCAAGCTCGTCCTCGTGACCGCTATCAACCCAACGCCTGCGGGCGAGGGCAAGACCACCACGACCATCGGTCTGGCCGATGGCCTGCGTCGTCGCGGCGTCAAGAGTGCCGTGGCCCTGCGCGAGCCTTCGCTCGGCCCCGTCTTTGGTGTTAAGGGCGGTGCTGCCGGCGGCGGCTGGGCTCAGGTGATCCCCATGGAGGATATCAACCTGCACTTTACCGGCGACTTCCATGCCATCGGTGCTGCCAACAACCTGCTGGCCGCCATGCTTGATAACCACATCCAGCAGGGCAACCAGCTTGGCATCGACGTTAAACGCATCACTTGGAAGCGCGTCGTCGATATGAACGACCGTCAGCTGCGCCACGTCATCGACGGTATTGGCGGTAAGGCCCAGGGCGTGCCGCGCGAGGACGGCTTCGATATCACCGTCGCCTCCGAGGTCATGGCAATCCTGTGCCTGTCTACGAGCATCAGCGACCTCAAGGAGCGCCTGGGCGAGATCGTCGTCGGCTACAGCTTTGCCGGCGAGCCCGTCCGTGCCCGCGACCTTAAGGCCCAGGGTGCCATGGCCGCGTTGCTTAAGGACGCGCTCAAGCCCAACCTGGTGCAAACGCTCGAGGGCACGCCCGCGTTTGTCCACGGCGGCCCCTTCGCCAACATCGCCCACGGCTGCAACTCTATCATGGCCACGCGTATGGCGATGCGCTTTGGCGATGTTGCCATTACCGAGGCCGGCTTCGGTGCCGATCTGGGTGCCGAGAAGTTCCTCGACATCAAGTGCCGTATGACGGGCGTTCGCCCCAGCGCCGTCGTGGTCGTCGCGACCGCTCGTGCGCTGAAGTACAACGGTGGCGTCGCCAAGGCCGACCTCAACGAGGAGAACCTCGAGGCACTCAAGGCCGGCATGCCCAACCTGCTGCGTCACGTCGACAACATCCAGAACGTTTATGGTCTGCCCTGCGTGGTCGCCATCAACCGCTTCCCGACGGACACCGAGGCCGAGCTTGCGCTCATCGAGTCCGAGTGCCAGAAGCTCGGCGTCAACGTTAAGCTTTCCGAGGTCTGGGCCAAGGGCGGCGAGGGCGCGCTCGAGCTTGCCGATGAGGTCATGCGTCTGATTGAGCAGCCGAGCGAGCTCAAGTTTGCCTATGAGGACGGCGCCGATGTGGCCGACGCTCTTGAGGCCATTGCCACCAAGGTCTACCGCGCCGACGGTGTTGACTTTACGCCGGCCGCCAAGCGCCAGCTCGCCGAGCTGCGCGAGAACGGCTTTGGCAACCTGCCGGTGTGCGTGGCCAAGACGCAGTACAGCTTTAGCGACAACGCCAAGGCCCTGGGCGCTCCCGAGAACTTCCGCATCACGGTGCGCGAGCTCAAGGTTTCCGCCGGTGCCCACTTTGTGGTCGCACTGACTGGCAGTGTTCTGACCATGCCGGGCCTGCCCAAGGTCCCTGCGGCCGAGAACATCGACGTCGACAACGACGGCAACATCACCGGCCTGTTCTAAGCCTGCTGCCCATAGCTGCTTGTCCGCCCCGCCGTGCCCACAAGGCCCGGCGGGGCTTTTTTATCCTTAGGCCCGCGCATGTCTTGTAGATACCGACGGGCTCTGCCCATCATAGGCTTTTGCGCGGGTAGAATGCATGGATAACTTGATGCTCACGCGCGACGGAAAGGAATCGTTGCATGGATCAGGACAAGACAACCGTGATGGGCGGCTACGGTTCCGCGCAGGCTGGCGATAGCGCCGATGCGACCCGCGTTGTTCCCAACCCCGGATATACCGACCCCGCCGCGACGCAGCCTTCTGCCGAGCCCACCCGGGTTATGGGCTATGGCGACACGGCGCAGGATTCTTGCGCTGCATCTTCGCAAGGCCCCTATGGCAACGCAGCTCCGGACCCGTTTGATTATGCGTCGCAGGATTCTTATGCCGCTTCGACACCGAATCCCTATGATGACCTGCCGCAGAATCCCATTCCGCAGCCTCAGCAGACGACGTATATGCCTCGCACGGCGCAGCCTCGCTACGAGTCGCGCGAGCCGTATCGCGAGTACCCCAAGTCGATTCCGCAATATGGCGAGGACGAGGAGAAGAAGCCGTCGCGTTCGTCGAGCGTGATCAAGAAGATCCTCATCGTGCTGGCGATCTTCTTTGCGCTGTCGGTTGTGTTTGCCATCGTGTCGGGCATGCTCAACAAGCGAGGGAGTTCAACGGCCGATACCACTGCCGAGCAAACCGAGTCCGCCTCGTCTAGCACCGTCGATCTGAGCGATATCCCGGGGCAGTACTGGTCCAACGCCAAAAAGCTTCTCAAGTCGCGCGGCGCCGATCTTTCGAATGCCGTGGTCCTGACTGATGATGGCTCAACGCCCGTCATCGATGCCAACTGGGTCGTTACTTCTGCCTACTATAACGACAACGGCAACCTCGAAATTCAACTCACGCACAAGAACAGCTCGGGCAACTCGTCCGGCGGCCAAAGCGGTACCGACAGCTCGAGCTCCAATACGCTGGAGGACTTGAGCAACAAGGCACAGGAGTTGGGAGACAAGGCGCAAGAGCTGGGCGATACGGCACAAAACCTGGGCGACACCGCGCAGAACTTGGGCGACATGGCGACGGATGCCTGGAACGCACTGCAAAACGGCATCTCGGGCGCGCAGGGAAACTAGCTGTTAAGCGGGCTACAGCTGCTCTGCTGGACGGTCGGGCGAACTAAAGCCCGAGTCAAACGTAACGACGCATGAGACGTTGGGCCGGCGCTCGTGCACGATGCGCGTGACGAGCTCCAGCAGCTCCTCGTCGGATATGTCAAAGCCGTCGGGGCGCACCAGGTCAAACGAAACGAACCCGTCGTGCTCGTGCAGGTCGTGGATGGAGAGCGCGGGATCGATCTGCATGACGCCGCGCTTGACCCAGCCGCGCAGATCATCGCCGGTTGTCGCGATGGGGTCGCAGTGCAGCGTGATGCCAATGCCCATCTGGCGCTTGATGTCGTGCTCGATGGTGTCCAGGATCTCGTGGTGCTCAAATGCGTCGCCCTCGCCGGGCATCTCCACGTGGGCGCTGGCAAACTGACGACCGGGGCCGTAGTCGTGCACCATCAGGTCGTGTGTGCCCAAGACCTGCGGATAGGACATGATCTTGTCGCGGATTGCCTGGACGAGCTTGGGGTCGGGCGCTTGCCCCAGCAACGGGCTGATGGCGTCGCGCACCAGGCCCATGCCACTGATGCAGATGAAGACGCCCACGCCCAGGCCCGCCCAGCCGTCGAGGTCAAAGCCGGTCGTCTGCGAAATAAGCGCTGCGGCCAGGACCGATCCCGAGGTGATGACGTCGTTTTTGGAGTCCTGTGCTGTGGCGATGAGTGTTTCGGAATCGATACGGTTGCCCAGCGCACGGTTGAATGCGGCCATCCAGAATTTGACGAGCATGGACAAGACGAGAGCGGCTAGGGAGACCAGCGTGTAGGCGGTGGGGGAGGGCTTGATGATCTTAGTGACCGACTCGAGGATCAGGTTGATGCCGACGGCGCAAACCAGGACGGCGACGAACAGACCGGCTAGGTACTCGTAGCGACCGTGGCCATAGGGGTGGCCTTCGTCTGCCGGGCGGCTGGCAAGGCGGAACCCGAGCAGGCTCACGATGTTGCTCGAGGCGTCGGAGAGGTTGTTGAAGGCGTCGGCGATGAGCGAGACAGAGCCGGCGAGCAGGCCCGCGATGCCCTTGGCCAGGCACAGAGTGATGTTGAGGCCAATGCAGATGAGGCTTGCGGCGAAGCCCGCGTTGGTGCGGCAGGAGGTATCGACCGGCTCGCCCTCGCTGCCGGGAACAAGCGTATGTACCAGCCGATTTACAAATAGCATAGCGGTCGTCCTCACAATCATGTTTAAGGGGATAGTGTAGCTCGCGCGGAGGCGCTGTGCACCGATGCTCAGAAAATGCAGTAATGGTCTGCCGGTGCTAACGAGCGAGCCTTCTCGTCTGCCTGGGTGGTCCATTTTGGGCCACATGGGTATGGGCATGTGCCTGTTTGCTCGACATACTTAACGTCGATAGCCCCTGTGCAAAGGAGGACGTTTCCATGGACGAGATGTTTGCCATTAAATGTCAAAACTGCGGCGGCCCTATGTACTCGCACCAGGCTAAGCGCAGCTTTGAGTGCGCCTATTGCGGCGCGGTCATTCCGTGGCAGGCGGACGCCGGAGAGCCCAAGAGCGCTTTGGGCATTCGCCATACGCCGTTGACGGTGGTGGATGGACTGCTCAAGCTCACGCATGTGTCGCAACTCGAGCGCCCGGAGGACCCGGACTGGTATTTCTTCAATTCGCACTGGCGCAATCAGTCGGTCCTGGAACATCTGCTGTGGGAGGATTGCGGCACGGCGCAGGAGTTCCAAGAGGCCACGCATGTGAGCATTCCCTGCCCCTTCTGCGGAGCGTCCTTTGAGGGCGAGTCAACGCAGCGTGTGTTTGAGTGCCCGTCCTGCGGCAACAAGATCGGCATTGCCGACCTGCTCAAGCCCGGTACGTTTAGCAAGCGCCTGACCTTGGGCGTGGGTGCGGAGTATGTGCCGGAGCAGGGTATTCCATGCGAAATCTCGCCGCAGCAGGCGCGTGCCAACGCACTGCAGCTGGTGCGTCAGTACCCCGACGCCTTTGCCGGGCACGATGTAGAAGATGCGATCCAAAACGACATGATGCTCTTCTACTTCCCCATGGCGCTCGCGGATTTGCGCATGATGGCGTCCTTCCCGGGCAAGGGCCTGAGCAAGGAAACCCTGGTGTACTACGAGGTGCTCGACTGGGCGTATCCGCGGGCAAACTACCTGGACATTCGCCTCATGGGCATTTTGGAGCCGTGGGACTTTGCCAAGGTCGGTCCGTTCGATCCCGCCATGCAGGAAGGCGATTTCCGCGTCGTCTCCGTCGATGCGTCTACCAGGGACCAGGTGGTCATTGATAAGTTGGCGCTCGACGTTGCGGGCAACGACGCTGAGGCTGTACTGGGGCTCAATAAAAAGAGTATCCGCACGTGGGCTTGTAAGGCCCGCAAGCACAAGGACGGCCTAGTTATGGTGCCGGTCTACTTTGTCGACCGTCCGGCAACGGATGGCCGCGATGGCGAGCAGGTGCGCATTGCCGTAAACGGCCAGACGGGTCGTGCGGCAGCGGTGGTGTTTAGCGATAAGCGCGAAACGCACATTGTCGCACCGCTCAACCCGAGCCTGCATCTGTCCGGCGAAAGTACCGTGCATGCCGCGCCCATCGAGGTCAAATACGTTAAATCGCCGTTTCTGTACCAGATCGTGCGCCGTGGAGGCGGCGAGCAGCAGCATCAGGTTGCAGCGGTCGCCGAGGGTTCTTACCGAGAGGAGAAGCCCAAACGCAAGGGCTTGCTCGCTGCGATCTTTGGGAAGTAGGGAAGCGCAGCGCGGGACGGCTCACAGGCGTGCGGGCGTTTCGGTCGCAACGTGCCGCTACCCTTGCGCTTCGCCATTAGTCGCTTCGTTGATGGCGCGGTACTCGGCACTCAGCTCGCGCGCCAGCTCTTCCTTGCTTGGAAGATACGGCAGGTATTTGGCGGCAAACACTTGGTCGTTGTCTTCGGGCAGCGTGTACTCGACGATCGAATCGCTTTTGTCCGCGCAGAGCACGATGCCTATGGGCGGATTGTCGCCTTCGTTCATGAGCTCGCGCGTGTAGTAGTTCACATACATATGCATCTGGCCCAGGTCCTGGTGCGTAAGATCGTCCGTCTTAAGGTCGATGAGCACGAAGCAGCGCATCAGATAGTTGTAAAACACAAGGTCAATATAGAAATGGCGCCCATCAAAGGTGATGCGCCTTTGGCGCGCCTCGAAAGCGAAACCACGGCCAAGCTCCAGCAGGAACTTCTGAAGATGCGTGATGAGCGCCTGCTCTAGATCGCTCTCGCGAAACGCAGTATCGTCCGAGAAACCTAAAAACTCCAGTACATATGGGTCGCGGATGATATCCTCGGGGCGACGAGCCGGGGCGCTCTTTTGGATTTCCTGGGTGACGGCCTCCTTGTCCTTGCTGGCAAGTATGTGCTCTCGGAACATGGTGTTGATCTGGCGTTCGAGCTGGCGCGTGCTCCAGCGAGAATCGGCGCATTCGTTCATGTACCATGTTCGAGTTTCGGGGTCAGGAATGCGTATTAACCTGCGGTAATGTGTCCAGCTCAATTCGGGACGCAGTGAGTCCCGAATTGGAAATGCAAGATGGAACTGACGCATTTTACGCAGCTCTCTTGCTTCAAAACCTTTACCAAAATCTTTGGTAAGTTTGATTGCGAGGGCCTTGAGCAGTGCCTCTCCATACTTGGCGCGCTCCTCTCCGCCCTGCTCATCAACAATGCTCTTGCCGATCTCCCAATACGCCTCAACCATCGCAAAGTTAACGGCGGTATAGGCCTTGTCGCGAGCGGCGTTGAGAATCGAGGAAACCTGCTTGTAAAAACCTTCGGCCACGATTGCCGATTCTCCACGGTTTACCAGTTCACCCATCACTGTCGCCCCACTTTCCTCTTGTGGAATGCATCTTTATCGTATTTAGTTTAAAGCCTCGCGCGGACACGAATTGCTATGTTGTCTGGCACCTTCGCATGGGAGCCTTGCGGTGGTTAAAATGTGACCATAGAGGCAGTTTTAGCGAACCCCGCGGGAGTGACGCGTATGGACAACAACACGCTGCTGTTCCAGGACAAGGGTTCGGGTAGGTTTAAAGACGTCAAGATCTACCCCAACCGTATCGAGGTGCTCAAGAAGGGCACTTTCGGCGGCAAGCATACCGAGATTGTCTAGCTTAAGGACATTACGGGGGTCAACAGGATCAAGGGCCGCGACGTTTTCCTGCGTAACAGGCTGTTGACCGCTTGCGTCTTTAGCCTGAGTAGCCGTGCGAAGGCCCAGGAATTTGTGAAAGCTCTGAACATGGTGATGTAGCCGATAGCGGCGTTCGGGCCAAGGTAAAAATCGGGGGGCACAGAACGGTGTCCTGCGCCCCTCGTCGAGCCGATGTGTCCAAAAGGGTCGGCTTGCCTATTCGCTGTCGTCCCCAGCGTTTTCGCGTTCGCTGGCAAGCATTGCTGCGCCGGCGACTGTCGTCGCCACGGCGGCGGCAGCGAGCCCGGCGGCGATGCCAGAGCCGTCGCCTGTGCCGGCAAGCTTTTCGCCTGAGCCCTTGCGCTTGTTGCCCTTGTCGTTCTTGTCGGCGCCGCCTGCGTTGGTGCCGTTGCCGTCGCCGGTGTCCGTAGCGCCTGCGTTGCCCGAAGCCGTCACGGTAAAGCTCGCGGCTCCGTCATTGGCAAGCTTGTAGTTCTGCGCCGCGTCGCCCAAAAGGCCTTTCGCGCGCACCCAGTACGTCCCTGCGGTAAATGCCTCGCCCTCGACCATTGCCGTGCCCGGAGCGCCGTCCGCGTCGTGCGCAAACTCGAGCTGGGCCGTGCAGGCATCGGTTTCGAGCTTGCCCTCGAGTGATGCCGCAATCTTGGCGCGCACGTCTTCGCCGGCCTTAAGGCCTTCGAGCCCCTCAAAATGGGGCGTCAACGCGCGTGGATCGATATCGATAGGCACAAAGCCCTGCAGTCTTGTAACGGTCTCGTTGCCCAGGGCATCAACATCCACGTATTCAATGGCAAACGCATGGCCCGAAGCCGCCACGTTGAGTACGTTGCTGCTGTCGACAAGGCGGAAATGGCCCTCGCCAACGGTCTTGCCATCCTGGAGCGAGGCATCGCTCAGCGAGTCGCCGTACGTCATGCGCATGCGGGTCGGGAGGTAGTACGAAGCTGTCTGCTTGTGCTGTGTATCGTAATCGTAATTGCGCTGGTAGATGCTCCGGGCCAGCGCCGCATCAACAAAGTCGGATGCGATGATGCCAATGTGCTCGAGGTAATCTGACTTTGTATCCTCGATGCCGCTGGGATTGATGTACGGGCTCTTATACAGATGCTCGTTGACTACTCGTGCCGAGGTAAAAGGATTGCCTCCGTGCGACAAGCCCGTGCAGCTGGTGTAGTTGATAGACCAGCAACGCTCCTGGACTTGCACCTTGGCCCCGTCATCGTCCGCGACGTCCACCTTGTTGCGCGTGCGCCCGGTCGTTTCCTTCAGCGCATTATCGACCCAGCTGAGCTTGTCGGTTCCCGTGAGTTTGTACTTGTCCTGGGCGTATACCTTGGTGCAATAGGGCTCTTTGTCTCCTGTTTCCCCCGCGGCTTCAAAGCCCCGCGCGTCTTGGACGAGACACATAGTGGCGCTGTCGGAGTGAGCCTTGATCTTGTCATCCCATTCGGTAAGGTCGAGGCCCCACGTGTGGCCGCTTACACTGTTGCCGGCGAGCCTAAATCGACGCAGCAGAACGATCTTTCCGCGCACCTTGCCCAGCGTGGGGACATGGCTCGACGTATAGAACAGTTTGGGGTTGTCGTCCAAAACCTTGGCGAAAGCCGTCGTAACACTTTCGTCGGTAGCCTCGTCGTTGCCTCGTGATACAAGCATGATGAGCGCTTCTGTCGGGTTTTCGTTCAAAAACGTTTTGAAGTAGCCTATGACATCGGAAAGATGCATAAAGTACGCGTCTTTTTTGAGCAGGTAGTAATCCCCGTGGTCGATACCGGGGTCGTTGCCCTTTCCGAGTCGGATATCAAAATAGCGAATGCCTTCGAGCAACTGCGTGGGAATGTAATCCTGCTGGCATTTTACTTGCGAGGATTGGGGCTCAGTGTCGTTGTCCACGCTGCAGGTGCCCGAATCGTGCGTACCTGGGATGCTCAGCTCGTCGAGGAACTTGTTGTCGTCGACGTATTTCATCCAACATGGCCCATCGACGTAGCTGCTGTACGTGATCCAGTCGAGGCTGCTAACCGTGGCATCGTTCTTTTTCATGTCGTAACCGATAAGTTCGAGCTCCCACGGAATGCTCTTACTCTTATGGCAGATCTTATTGTTGTCCTGGTCTTCGCCGTTCGATTCTATTGCCAGGTACTTAATGTCTTTTTTCTCGGTTTCTTTCTCGACCGTGCGGTCTCGGATGATATAGGTTCCGTTTGATTGACGCTCGAACGCAAAAGAGCGGCTGGCCTTGCCGTCATGCTCGCCACTCCATACGTGGATGACCTTTCCATCTTTGTCCGAGTCGCCATCGACCGACCAAATGCTATAGCCCGTCTTTTTATGCTCTTCGAAATTGAGCAGGGTGCGGATGGCATACCAATTTGTATCGTCATTCTTGGTCGTTACGTTCTCAAGGATGAGCTTGTTGGACGTGCCGTCATTAAACAGGTGGCAGACGTTGCCGATGACGTTGCCGTCTTCGTTGACGCTCGCGGTGCGAAAATAGCCCGCGGGGCGAAGGCGAATGACGAAATTGTCGAGGCTGACCGACGCTGTGGCAGCGTCGTCTGCAAATGCCGCGCGCACGGAAGGCCCAATCCCGCGGTTTCGGGCAGGCTTGCAAGCGGCGACAACGCCGCGAGTCCAAGGCCCAGCGTAAACGCTCGGCGACTGATGGCATGATGTTCGGTCATAACTCCTCCATTCGCAGGGTGCGGTTATGCACTCATTTTGGTCACTTTACTGCCCGGATGTTTAAAGGTCCGGCTCAATTGTCTGCGCGGCGCTATAAATCGGCGAGCGGACGTGCTGGGGTGCTTGTTCATGTTGTGCCGTTACCGCGCTGGGGGTGGTTTTGCCGCCCGGCACCCTCGCGTTCGCCGGCTATCGGCATAAGAAAGGGAGGGCCGGCGATCCGATCCTCCCTTGGTGCGAAGCGCTGGGGTATCGTCGCTTGTTTGCACTGTGCCCGTGTTTCCCGCTGCGCTCGCCAGTCGTTTAGCGCTTGATCTCGATATCGTCGAGCTTGACGTCCATGGCTTCGGTCTTGGCTTCGGCGATGTCGTCGGCAAACTCCAGAGACTTCATCATGGTCTCGACGGCGTCCTTGTGTTCCTCGACGTTGTCGATGCGCACGTACACGCTGCCGCCGTCAACGTCGGTGAAGTACTCGGTCGTCACGCCGCCCGAGTGCGTAAAGTAGGCGCTGCGCCAGGTCTTGCCGTTGTACTTAACGGGATCGCTCTCGGTCCATCCGGAGTTGGCCTTCCACTTTGCCTCGTAGTCGAATAGCTCGTCGGCGTTCTTGTCAGAGTCGAAGACAGGGATGAAGCGGTCGCTGGCGTGCTCGCTCTCGGTGAACTTAAACTGGGCCCTGTCGGCGGTGTCGCCTGCGACGTCGGTGATCTCGACGCCCTCCGGGACCTCGACCTTAAACCAGATGAAGTCGGTCCTCATGTCCACGGCCGGCTTTTCTGCGCCGCCGCCCCCACCGCTGCCGGCAGCGCCGCCGCTTCCACCACAGCCTGCCAGGGCAACTGCGGCAAAGAGACTGATGCAGAGGGTGAGAATCGCAAAGGCCTTCTTTTTCATGGTCGTGTCCTCCTCGGTCTGTAACCGCCCATGGATTACCTGTCTTTACTGTACGCGCGAGCGGCTCGCTAGGGTGGGCCATGTGTCCCATTCTGGGGGCTGGATTTGCGCCGACAAGTGGCAATGTGTCGCGATATAAGTAGGGGAGGACCGGCCGATCCGATCCCTCCCCCGGCTGGGCGTCCGATCATGTAATGACTGCGCATGCGATGCTGCGTGCGAGCCCCTAATGTTTGATCTCGATGCTCGAAATCTCGACTTCGCGTGCCCCGGAAACTGCCTTTGCCATGTCATCGGGGAACTCGATGGAGTTGAGGAGTGCCTCGGCTTCTTTCTTGTGCAGTTCGAAGTTTGAGATAAGGACGTAGACGCTTCCCGGTTCAACGTCGGTAAAGAGGAGTGTTGAGATGCCACTGTTGTCCTCGTACGTTCCGACGAGCCACGTCCTGCCGTTATACTTGACGGATCCGCCATCCTTCCACTGGAACGTATCCCCCTTCTTTTCCGCCTGGTCGGCGTGGGATTCCTCGGCAGTCAGCGCTTTTTTCCAAACGGGGATAAAACGATCGGCCGAGGCGTTCTCGTCTTCGGGGAAGGTGAGCTGGACCCTGTCGGCATTCTTGCCGGCGGAGTCGCTTACGCCGACGCCCTCGGGCATCTCGACCTTAAACCAGATAAAGTCGGTCTTCTTGGCGACGGGGGTCTTTTCCTTGCTCTCGCTCTTGGCGGTGCTGCCGCCTCCGCCCGATGCGCTCCCGCCGCAGCCGACAAGGGCAAATGCGGCAAAGAGGGCGATGCAAAGGGAAAGGATTGATAGGGTCTTTTTCTTCATGGTGGCGTCCTCCTTGTCTGCTAGGGACATCGTGTGCCGCGGATCGCTGGGGCGGCGGCTACGCGCACACGATGGCTTTGTTTGCTGTGCGGTTATTCCTCCATTCGTCGTCCGGTGCCGTGATGAGCGTTGCCCCAACATGGGGCTCCTTATCTATATGTATGCCCCAGTTGCCGTCGTCCGGGAGTCTCGAAAGGTGGGCCATGTGTCCCATGTTTGCGGTGCCGACGCCTATCGTTCGTCATAGAAATCCGCGATGGCCAGGTGCGCTGACGCTCGAGTACTTATGGGCTAGACTTAGCATCATTATGTGATCGATGCGGTCGGTCGGCGGTTTCCACCCGACCGATGTATATGACTTGAAGGTGCATGCGTATGAGCCAAGAGATGATGGACAAGACCTGCCGCGGGTTTGCCGAGGCGCTGGCCGCGCGCGAGCCGGTTCCCGGCGGTGGCAGCGCGAGCGCCTTTGTGGGCGCGCTGGGCGCCTCGCTGTGCGGAATGGTTGCCCGCTACGGTGCGACCAATCCCGCGCTTGCTGATCGTGCGGATGACCTGACGCGTGCGTTTGCCCATGCTGATGAGCTGGCCCAGGAGCTTGTCGAGTTGGTTGCCGAGGACGTTCGTGCCTATGGGCAGGTGTCCGCGGCGTACGGTATTCCGCGTGACGATCCGGCTCGAGCGACCGCGATTCAGGATGCGCTGCATGTGGCCGCTATGCCGCCGTATCGCATTATGGATGCCTGCGGGCGTGCGCTGGCGCTGCTCGAGGACATGGCCGACAAGGGTTCGCGTCAGCTGCTGTCCGATGTGGCGTGCGGCGCCGTGTTCTGCCGTTCCGCTATGCAGGGCGCGAGCTTGACGCTCTTTGCCAACACCACGTCTATGAAGGACCGGGCGCGCGCCGAGGAGCTCGAGACCGCGTGCGATGAGCTGCTCGACACGTGGTTGCCGCGCGCCGATGCGCTGGCGCGCCGCGCCGCCGACGCTGCAAGGAAGAGAGGATAGCCATGGCTGAACTGCTGAAGGGTGCTCCCGTCGCTCGCGCTTTGACTGAGGAACTTGCTGCTCGCTGCGCAGCCCTGCGCGAGCGGGGCGTTGTTCCGACGTTGGCTATCGTGCGTGTGGGTGAACGCGAGGACGACCTATCCTACGAGCGCGGTGCGCTCAGGCGCTGCGAGAAGGTTGGCATTGAAGCTCGCCGCGTTTTGCTTCCCGCCGATGTTTCGCAGGACGAGCTGTTGGCGGCCATCGAGGACATCAATTCCGACCCCGCTGTTCATGGCTGCCTGATGTTCCGCCCGCTGCCCGCCGGCCTTGACGAGGACGCGGTTGCCTCGGCACTCGATCCCGCCAAGGACGTTGACTCCATGACGCCGGCTTCGCTGCTCACCACGCTTTCGGGGCGCGGCGAGGGTTTTGCCCCCTGCACAGCCGAAGCCGTGCTTGCTTTGCTGGATCATTACGGCGTTGAGCTGGATGGAGCTAAGGTTGCTGTGGTCGGTCGGTCTCTGGTGATTGGCCGTCCCGTTGCCGCCATGCTTACGGCGAGCAATGCGACCGTGACGACGTGCCATACGCATACGCACGACCTTGCTGCCGAGTGCCGTGCTGCCGACATTGTGGTTGCCGCCGTTGGACGCGCACGTACGATTGGCGTGGATGCGGTTCGCGAGGGCCAGACGATCATCGATGTTGGCATTAATTGGGACGAGGCCGCTGGCAAGCTGGTCGGGGACGTCGATTCTGATGCTGCGGAGCCGGTCGTTAACGCCATCACGCCCGTGCCGGGCGGCGTGGGCGCTGTGACGACGGCGATCCTCGCCAAACACGTGATCGAAGCGGCCGAGCGCGCATCGAAATAGGCGTTTTGGGCTGTTTGAGGGGTTAGTTCTATACCCCGTGGACAAAAAATGCCAAATATGAGTACTGTTGCCAAGATAGTCACATATATTTTAGGTCAAATAGGCTCTCTAACGATATTTATTATCGATAGAGAGCTTATTTTATTGGACCTATGAGGAATTACATCATCTAATTTTTGAACAAATGTAGACTTTCGACACCCATACGTAGCAAAATTGCTGTTACTAAATTGGTGACAGTACTCATATTTGGCATTTTTTGACCACAGGGGTTGCCAGCGCCGCGGTTTCGCCCTTTCTGCGCCGAAGCGATACACTGTTATCGTTTGATTTCTTCGCTCAAGGAGGATGCGCATGCCGTGCACAACGATTTTGGTTGGTAAGAACGCGAGCTACGACGGGTCGACGTTGGTTGCTCGCAACGAGGACTCGTCCAACGGGGTGTTTGAGCCCAAGCGCATGCGCGTGGTGCATCCCGACGAGCAGCCGCGCGTCTACACGAGCGTCCTGAGTCACCTGACCGTTGAGCTGCCCGATAACCCCATGCGCTACACGAGCGTCCCCGATGTTGTCCCGGGCCACGGCATCTGGGCCGAGGCCGGTTTCAACGAGCTCAATGTGGGCATGTCCGCAACCGAGACGCTCACCACCAACGAGCGCGTTCGCGGCGCCGACCCGCTCGTCGACTACGTGCCCGCCAAGGGCAACGAGGGCGAGGACGGCTATGTTCCGGCGCAGCCCGGCGGTCTGGGCGAGGAGGACATGGTGACCCTGGTGCTGCCATATGCCAAATCCGCCCGCGACGGCGTACGCATTCTGGGCGACCTGCTCGAGCGCTATGGTACCTACGAGAACAACGGCATCGCCTTTAGCGATGTGGACGAGATCTGGTGGCTCGAGACCATCGGCGGCCACCACTGGATCGCCAAGCGCGTGCCCGATGACGCCTATGTGACCATGCCCAACCAGCTGGGTATCGATAGCTTTGACCTGGATGACGCCGAGGGCGCCCAGGCCGATCACATGTGCTCCGCCGACCTGCGCGCTTGGATGGCCGAGTGGCATCTGGACTTGACGCTGGGCGTTGAGGGCGACGGTCCGGCCGCGGTCTTTAACCCGCGCGAGGCCTTTGGCTCGCACAGTGACAGCGACCACGTTTACAACACGCCGCGCGCCTGGTACATGCAGCGCTGCCTCAACCCCAGCGACGTGTGGGACGGCCCCGACGCCGACTACACGCCCGAGAGCGACGACATCCCCTGGAGCCGCGTGCCCGAGCGCAAGGTGACCATCGAGGACATCAAGTACGTGCTTTCGAGCCACTACCAGGGCACGGAGTACGACTGCTACGGCAGCAAGGGCACGCCCGCCACGCGCGGCGCTTATCGCCCCATCGGCATCAACCGCAACAGCCAGCTCGCCGTGTTGCAGCTGCGCCCCTATGCGCAGCCGGCCTACCGCGCCGTGCAGTGGATGGCCTTTGGCTCCAACTCGTTTAACGCGCTGGTTCCGCTGTACGCCAACGTCGAGACCATGCCCGAGTACTATGCCGACACGCAGGCTCGCGTGACGTCCGAAAACTTCTACTGGGCCAACCGCCTGATCGGCGCGCTGGCCGACGTCCGCTTCCATGAGTGCGGTCGCGCGGTCGAGGATTATCAGGAGAAGGTCGGTGGCATGGGCCACAAGCAGATCCATGACGTCGATGCTGCCGTAGCCGCTCTGCCTGAGGCCGAGGTACCTGCCGAACTTGCACGCGCCAACGAGGCCTTTGCCGAGCTTGTTCGCGTGGAGACCGATGCTCTACTGGGCAAGGTGCTCTACACCACGAGTTGCGCCATGAAGAATTCCTTCGCGATGAACGACAACGTGAGGTAGGGATTTCCCGTCGATCGAATAGCGCTAAAACGCTTTGTCGCTTTCACTCAATCTTGGGTACAAGAAGGCCAATGCAGTTGTTCATGATTGGAGCCAACCATGGTTATGAAACTCGATCAGCTTGTTAACGGTGCCATCAACGTGGGCTTCGGCGCCGCCGCCGTTGCCGTCGAGGGCGGCAAGAAGGTTCTCGACGACCTCGGTACCAAGGGCGAGCAGGTTCGCAAGGATGCCGGCACCCCCGATATCGCCCGCAGCGTGTCTGACATGTTCGAGCAGGCCGGCGGCACCATCTCCGACCTCACCGAGCGCCTGGGCATGCAGGGCGAGACCGCGGCACAGCGCGTGCTCGATGAGCTCATCCTGGCTCGCGTCCGCGTTATGACCGCCCCTGAGCGCACGGCCTTCCTGGCTCATGTACGCGATATCGTCGATTCGGTCGAGGACAACGTGACTTCGGTGCCTGTCGAGTCTGTTGAGCCCGACGATGCAGAGGACGCCGAAGAGGCCGAGTAGTAGCGCAGATGGCAGATTCCACCACCGATTACAACAATCTAGATCCTTTGGGTGACGAGACGGCGGTTGTCGATGAGGTCGATGCCGCCGTCTCGGGCGCTCGCAAGAAGCCGCGCGCTGTCGATATGGTCCCCGAAGAGCCCGACGCGATGGCGCCGGATGAGGAGTACCAGCTCACGCCGGCGGGCCGCCGCGAACGCATCGGGCAAATCGTTCGCCTGATCAAAAAGTACCGTGTGTGGGACAACCTCACGCCGGTTCGCCTGCGCCGTCTGCTCGAAGAGCTCGGCCCCATGTTCGTCAAGATGGGGCAGATTCTGGCCAACCGCTCCGAGATCTTGCCGCAGCGGTTTTGCGACGAGCTGCGCCGCCTGCGCTCCGACGTAGAGCCGGTGCCGTATGAGGTGGTGCTGCGTTGTCTGGAAGAGGAGTACGGCCAGCGCTTGGGGCAGATGTTCGACGCGATCGACCCCAATCCGCTCGGAAGCGCCTCGCTCGCGCAAGTTCACCGTGCCCGCCTGGTGACCGGCGAGGACGTGGCCGTTAAGGTGCAGCGCCCTGGTGCGCAGCAGGTTATGGCGCAGGACATCGACATCATTCGCTCGGTGGTGCGCATCGTTTCCAAGTTCGTCAACACCGATCAGTTTGTTGACCTGCACGGCGTGGTCGAGGAGCTGTGGACCTCGTTTCGCGAGGAGACCAACTTTTTGGCCGAGGCCAAAAACCTCAACGATTTCTATGAGTTCCATAAGAGCGTCCATGGCGTGACGTGCCCCAAGTCCTATCTGGATCTGTGCACCGAGCATGTCGTGGTCATGGATTACGTCGACGGCATCTCGATTGCCGATCCCGAGCGCTTGGTGGCCGAGGGCTATGACCTGGAAAAAATCGGCTCGGCGATTGTCGAGGACTATTCGACGCAGGTGCTCGATGATGGCTTTTTCCATGCCGACCCGCATGCGGGAAACATCATTCTCAAGGACGGCATCGTCTACTTTATTGACCTGGGCATGGTCGGGCGCATGTCGAGTCACGACCGCGGTATCGTCAAGGACATGATTTTCGCCGTGGCCGAGGGCGACGTGCCCAAGCTCAAGGACTCGCTTATGCGCTTTGCCGTGACGCGCGGCGATTCTGCCGAGCTCGACCATTCGGCCTTTTTGTCCGACCTGGACTTTATCGTTGCCGACTTTGCGGGGCTCGATCTTAAGGATCTTGATATCGGCGAGTTTTTGACCTCGCTGGTGAATCTGGCGCGCAAAAACGACGTTGAGCTGCCGAGCGTGGTGACGATGTTCGCCCGCGGCATGGTGACGCTCGAGGGCCTGCTGACCGAGTACATGCCTAACGTCAACATGATCCAGATCATCCAGACGCACATCAAAAACGAAAAGAGCACCTACGCACGCGTCCGCGAAATGGGGCGCGATCTTGCCGCGAGCAGCTATCGCGCGGCAAAAGGCTCGCTCGAGGCGGCCGAGTACCTGGGCCTGGCTTCGCGCATGCTCACGCGCGGTCAGCTTAAGGTGAATACGCAGATCATGAGCAGCGACAAGGCGCTGCGACAGCTGGGCGGAATTATCGACCGCATGTCGATGGCAATTGTGATCGCCGGCCTGTTTATCGGTTCGTCGGTGGTGTACTACGCGCGCATCGAGCCGGTTGTGTTTGGTATCCCGGTCATTGGCTTTATGGGCTACGTGAGTGCGCTGGTGCTGGCGCTGATGCTGGGCCGCGAGATCTGGCGCAACAGTCACGGCGGCAAGCGGTAACGATTTCCCGGGGTCGGAGGAAACGGGTTATTTTGCTCGGCACCCCATCCGCATCCTTTCCTATCGCAAACCATAGCTTTTACCTTGGGCTTCGCCTGTGTGCGGGGCCCTTTTGCGTGCTACCATATCGACAGTAATAATCGATGGCCTAGATGGTGGTGCGGAGACGCACGAATGCGCGGTTTTCCTGCGCGTTTGGGAGAATCGGGGTGCAAGTCCCCGGCTGTACCAGTAACCGTAATTCCTCTTGGCCCGGGATGGTCGCGTCGCAGATCGGACGGCGCGCCCGGGTCGGTAAGGTTAAGTCGGATCGCCTCCCATCTTGTACGCGGCCGCGGCGCATGCCGCCGGTACGCGTTGGGCTCTGGAGGGAAGGAGGACCCCGATGGGGGAACTCGAGCGCAACATGCGCGATGACGTGGGGCAGCCTCAAGGCAACGCTCCAAGTACAGACAATGGGGGACAAATGGATATGTTTGAGGACGAGCGTGTGTGCGCCTCGTTGCATCGCCGTGGCGCGATTGCACGCGGTATAGCCAAGCGCGGCCTGGTGGCATTCCTGGCCTTCGCGATGGCCTTTGGCACCACGCCGGCTCAGCTGTGGGCCGAGGGCGCCGAGGGCATTGCCGAGGCTGTGGCTCAGGCTGCGACGCCGGGCGAGGGCACGGGTGCCGCGGACGGTGCTGCCGACGGTGTCGTTTCTGAAACCGGCTCTAACGCGAGCGATGCGTCGGTTAACGATGGCGCTTCGGCGAATGCCGCAGATAGCAACGGCGTAGCGTCGGACGATTCTGCCGCAGTCGAGGCTTCTACTGCTTCGCCGGATTCATCCGAACAGAACGTCAAAAGTGTTGTAGCCGCTTCCGATGAGGCTGAATCTCAGCCTACCGAAGCCGCAAGCCAAGAGGTCGCGGCCACGTGCTCCGTCGTCGGCACCGACGCCAAGGGCGCCCAGCAGACCTGGGCCGCCGCGCAGCAGATCGCTCTGAAGGAGGGCTCGACCGCGGCCGACCTCTCCGAGCAGCTCTTCAGGCAGGCCGGCCTCAAGGCCGACTACGACCCCAACGGCTCCTGGGGCTGGGCGCTCAACTCGATCACGTCGCCCTTCGACGCGGGCCGCACGCTCGCCTACGACCCGGCGACCGGCGCGCACTGGCAGCTGTTCGTCAACGGCAGCGTCTCCGCGGTCGGCGCCGGCGGCTACACGCTCAAGGACGGCGACTCCGTCGTCTGGTGCTACTCGAAGTACGGTGACCCCGCGCCCGCCAATCAGATTTCCGTTAGCTGCACCGTTGTCGGCCAGGACGCCTCGGGCGCTCAGCAGACATGGGCGCAGCCCACGACAGCTTTGGTGGAAGAGGGCACGACCGCTGCTGATCTTTCCGAGCAGGCCTTTAAAAAGGCCGGCATTGGCGCCAAAACGGGAAAAGGCACGTACGGCTGGTATCTCGAGTCGCTGACTTCACCGTTCAACAAGACCGTGACGCTTTCGAGCGAGAAAGTTAACGAAAACACTTGGAAATTCTGGCAGTTCTTCGTTAACGGTCAGGCGGCCAATGTCGGCGCGGGCAATTACACACTCAAGGCCGGGGACAAGGTTACCTGGGTCTATGGCTTTGATGGAACCATGCCCGGCCAGGTTTCCGTTTCAATGGAGATCATCGGTAAGAAGGATGAGAAGGCGCAGCGCTGGACCGATCCTTCGACGCAGGTGTTTGTCGAGGGCACGACGATCAAGGACGCTTCCGCTGCCTACTTCGATGCCATTGGCATTGAGTCCAAGATGTACGACCAATTTGGTTATTGGGGTGTTCATAGTCTTGTCTCCCCGCTTGATGGCACCGAGCTGTCGGGTGCATGGTCGTTCTTTGTCAACGGCGTTCCCGGGCCTCAGCTCGATAGCGATTACGTGCTCAAGTCGGGCGACAAAATCGTCTGGGCTTACGCCCCTGGCGACACCGTTCCTAATCCCGATGAAGTCGTAGTCGATCCGAGCGCTTCGCGCCCGACCGATTGGAAAGCCGACTGGAGTGGCAATTCCAATGCGGTGGTCAAGAACGTGTCCACGCCTACGGGCACGCTGGCAAGCTCTTGGACGTTCGATTGGAGGGCCTACTCGGGTGCCACGTATCCCAATGCGAGCGAGCCTATTGTCGTGAACGGCAACGTTTACCTTGCCGTGAACAAGCGTTTGCTTAAGATCGACGCCGAGTCGGGCAAGGTGCTTGCCGAGTCGAACCTTCAGACTGCGATTGGCTACACCACGCGTCCGATTTATACGAAAGGCTTGGTCATCGTCCCGCTCGACGGCGGTGCGGTCCAGGCTCTGACGGCCGATACGCTGACGACGGTTTGGGTCACTGACTCTGTGAGCAAATCTGCCCAGTCAAATTCCCAGTTGACGGTCGATGGCAACTATCTCTACGTTGGCACCGTTGATGTCGACTATGGAACGAGTACGTACAATAACGGTCATCTGACGCGTATTAATATACTGACCGGCGCTGTTTCTTGGCAGCATGTTAATGCTGATGAGGGCTACTACTGGACGAGCGCTACAGTGGGCGACGGCTATATTCTGGTTCCGACGAGTGCAGGTACCGTTGAGATGCTGAGCAAGTCGACGGGTGATGTGCTCGGCAGCGTTTCGGTTGGTGCCATCGTCAACTCCAGCTGTGTACTGTCCAAAGACGGCAAGCATGCCTATGTGATCTCGCGTGACGGCAAGCTCCACGTGCTGGCACTGTCGGACGCAAACGCAAGGGCCTCTTCGCGCATTTCCGAAGAACGCGTCATCGATCTTGGTCTTACGGGTTGTGCCTGCATGCCCACGCTGTATGGCAATAAGCTGATTGTCGGTGGCGAGGTTTCTGGCGGTTCGGCGCTGGCGATTGTCGACCTTGATAATGACTTTGCTACGACGTTGGTTTCGTCTGCCGATGGCTCCGTGCTTCCTGCCGGTGGCATTAAGGGCGCACCGCTCGTGAGTGTCCAGGCGGATGACACGTACGTTTATTTCACTGTCAACTATGGTGCGACTTCCGACTATGTGAACTACACCTCGGGCGGTGGCGTGTATCGCTACAAGATGGGTGACGCACAGGCGACCGGTGCGTTTAGCGCGGCGGGACACAACAATTACTGTGACTCGCCGATTGCCTGCGATGCCAAGGGTAACCTCTACTACATCAACGATTCCGGCACGCTTTTCAAGCTGAGTGGTGGCGTTAAGGTCTCGTTTGAGACTGGCGAGGGTTCTAAGGTCGACTTCCAGACTACGGCCGATGGCAAGCTGGTCAAGCCGGCCGATCCGACGCGCGATGGCTATACTTTCGGCGGTTGGTATACCGATGAGGCTTGCACGCAGGCGTATGACTTTATCGCGCCGGTGACGGCCGATCTGACGCTGTATGCCAAGTGGACCAAGAATGCTGTTAACCCTGGCGGCAATGGCGGCTCTGGCTCCAATGGCGGCAATGGTGGCGCTGGTAACGGTTCCGGTGCTGGCACGGGCACGGGTTCCGGCTTCGGCACGAAGGGCCAGCAGGCCGGCGGCGCTATCGCCCCGGGTCATAAGCCGACGACCAAGACGACGGTGTCGACCAAGACCGAGACCAAGGACAACAAGTCCGACAAGAAGGACACCGATAAGTCCGATAAGAAGGACGAGAAGAAGTCTGACAAGAAGGACAGCAAGTCCGACAAGAAGTCCGATTCCAAGTCCGATACGGGTGCTGCTTCCACGACCACTGCTAAGAAGTCCTCTAGTGCTTCCGAGCAGGAGACTGGCACCAACCCGCTCGCCATTGTTGGCGTTGCCGCCGGCGTCATCGGTCTCGCCATCGTCGGCGTGTTCGTGTTCACCAAACGTCGGTAGGTGAGGGCTGTGTCCAATAAATCCAAGGACGCTGACCCCAAGCAATCAGATTCCTCGTTTATCCAGCTTGACGATGCAAAGCAAAAGGGCGCCGCTTCGGCGGCGTCCGCCCCTCGCCGCAAGGCGCTCCTCGGCGTTCTGACTGCCGCGTGCACCGTTCTGATCGTCGTCTCGCTGGGTTTCGTCCATCCTTCCGAGAGCGGTGCCTGGTCCATCGACTGGATCATTCAGACCGTGACGGGGGAGAGCGTCGTCGCGAAGGACGCCAAGGGGTCTGACTCGACTACGACTTCGGGCGAGGCTAGTTCCAAGGATTCCAAGTCATCGAATGACGCAAAAGATGAGTCCAAGGATTCTAATGAGTCCAAGTCCAAGGACGATTCCGAGTCTTCAAACAAGGAATCGGACAAAAACTCGGATAGTAAGAAGTCCGAGGAACAGGACGGCAAGAAGTCTGGCGATAAATCCGCTGCCCAGAATACGGGAGCCGGCGATACTCCCAATGTGTCTGGCGGTGCTTCTTCGGGCGGCGGTCAGTCGTCTGATGGAGCCTCCAGCTCTAATGGCGGCAGCGCTCCCTCGGGCGGACAGGGCGGTTCGCAGGAGTCCAACTACGTAACGGTGTCGGTCTCGGTCACTTCGAGCGCTGTGGGCAATCCTGTGTCTTCTGGCGGCACCTTTACCTTTAACGAAGGTGCTACCGTCTACGATGCCCTGTGCGCGCTGGGTCTTTCTGTCAACGCACACGGCTCATCGTACGGCACGTATGTTTCTGCGATTGGTGGTTTGGCCGAGAAACAGTACGGCGGCACGAGTGGCTGGATGTACTCCGTCAACGGCTCAACGCCCATGACGGCGTGCAGCAACTACGTTCTCTCCAACGGCGATAACGTGGTCTGGTATTACGTTGCAGGCTAATGACCTCGACATAGCGCACCAAGCGGGCGGTTCGGACAAACATCCGGACCGCCCGCTTTTCATGCGTAGAGGACTTGGTCGCTGGGTCTTTCGGCAAACAAAAAAACCGGTTGGAATGGGAATTCCAACCGGTTATACATTCAAGCAAATGTCGAATCGACTATGACTGCGCGCCTTCGAGGAAGAAGCGGCGGCTGAAGTAGTTGTACCAGGTGACCAGGAACGTGGCGATGGCCTTCATGGCCTGGTAGCCGATGCTCAAAAACGTGACGCCCACAAACATGTACAGGTCGTTGAGGCCCAGACCGATCACCGACAGGATGGTGAAGATCGTGAACTCGCGCTTGCGGCTCATGCCCTCGCGGTGATCGAACACGTACTTCATGCTGAGCCAGTAGTTGACCACGACGGACGTGATAAACGAGATCGTGGTGCTCATCAAAAAGTCGAGGTGGAACAGCTCGACGAGCGCAATGAGCATGCCCCAGTCGATGCCAAAGGAGATAAGACCCACGACAGCAAACTTGAGGAACTGCTTAGTATGAGGTTGTGCCAGTGCCTTGCGCACGCAATCACATCCAATGCGTTGATGAATCGAGCAGAGGATACTTTAGAGCTTTTGCATGGGAAACGTAAGGTCTTTGGCAAGAACTATACGAACTCGCCAAATATTCAAGAGCTAATCCGCAAACGTTGAAAATTTGCCCGTAAACGAGCGGCGCCCACGGACGATGCTTCGCTGAGCGCGCGTCGACTGTGGGCGCCGTAAGGCTATCGGGATGTCGAGCTACTTGGTCTCGTCGCCCTCCAGGAAGATCTTTCGGGTCACAAAGTTGTAGACCATAACAAGCGCGGTGGCGCAAATCTTGGCGATATTGGCCTCGAGCCCCAGGCCGGCGTTGAGCGCCAGCACGATACCGTCGTTGAGTGCCAAGCCAATAACGGACAACACGACAAAGATGATGAACTCGCGGCGGCGGCTCATGCCCTCCTTGTGTGCAAATACGTACTTCATGCTCGCGACGTAGTTAAAGATGAGCGAGACGATAAAGCCACTGGTGTTGGCGATCAGGATATTGAGGCCCAGGCCGTAGTGGAGCAGATTCATGATGCCAAAGTCGATGACGGTGGCAATGACGCCGACGACGCCAAACTTCATGATCTGCGCAAGGAGCTTTTGCATGGTACCTGCCTTAGGGTGGCGCCGCGGCGCCGTGGGGATGACAAACTCAGCAAGTTTAGCCAATCCCCGCAAGCGGGGCTAGGCGCGCTCCTCGATAGCACCGTTTCTATATGACTCGAGCAGCTGGCGCAGGTCCTGGATTTGGCTGCGGATCTTGGCGCCAGTATCGGTGTCGCTCACCATACGGCGACGGTCGGCCTCGTCAAAGCGGTTGGTCTCGCTTTCGATGTCGATGTTGCGAGTGAGCGCCTCGGCAACCGTAGTAAAGGCTTGGTGCGACTTGAGGCGGCATCCGCGCGAGCTGGAGATAAGCGTGTAGCCGGCGATGCCCGTTTTGGGATGGTAGGCGCGACAGAAACCGCCGTCGATGACCAGCAGCTTGCCGTTGGCACGGATGGGCTGCTCGCCCTTGGTGGTCTTGACCGGGGTATGGCCGTTGATGATGTGGCCCGTCGGCGAGCAAGCCATGGGGGCGACGCCAAACTCGCGCATGATGTCGTCGCAGACCGAGGGCGACTTGGTAAGTGTAAAGTACGGGTCCATCGGCTCGACCCAGGTGCTCTTATCGGCGATATAGGCGCGCTCAAAGGTACGCACCAGGCGTCCGCTGGCGGGTGAGTTAAAGCCAATCCACAGGTACCACATCCAGTCGAGGGCGTCGCGGTCGCCCACGCGCCAGGCACGGCGGGCGATGTGGTCGCAAAAATCGAGGTAATCACGGCCGGCGTGCCAGGTGCCCAGGCAGTTCATGCTGCTAAAGGTGCCGTCTTCGTTGAGCGGCACGCAGCCGTGGAACAGCAGGTTGCCGTTGGCGACCTTATACAGGGAGCCGTGGGTATAGAGGAAATCGATATGGCGATGCAAGTGGTCGGCAGTGACAAACTCGGACACGAGCTTGTCGATGATGTGCTGTTCCTCGGGTGTGAGCGTGTAGGGGTCCGCCGGATCGACGGTGGGGAAGTCGTTGGTCGTGAGCGGCCACACGCTGCCGTCGGTAAGCGTGACTGTGCCGGCGTCGTGATCGATCTTGTCGAGTAGCAGGCGGTCTGCCATGTCGAACTCGGGGTGGCGCTGGATAATCTGGCCCTCGAGCTTAAAAAGCAAGACGTTAATGGCTTTGATCAGCGGGCTGATGGACTCGCCGGCGGTATAGGTGGCGTCGGCGAAGGCGACAAGCTCGCGCAGCGAGATGCCATAGTCGTTCTCGAGAATCTCGTAGTTGTCGTATCGCAGGTTGTTGCGCAGTACCGTGGCGATGCAGGCGGGCTCGCCGGCAGCGGCGCCCATCCACAGCAGGTCGTGGTTGCCCCACTGAATGTCGAGCGAATGATAGGTGAGCAGGCGGTCCATAATCTTGGCCGCGCCGCCACCGCGGTCGAAGATGTCGCCCACCAGGTGCAGGTGGTCGACGGCGAGGCGCTTGATGAGCGAGGCAAGCGACTCGATAAAGTCGTCGGCGCTGGCGGTCTCCAGAATGGACTCCACGATGCGCTCGTGATAGCGCACGCGATAGTTGTTCTCGTCCGGATGCGTGTGCAGCAGCTCGTCGATGATGTAGGCGTAATCGCGTGGGATGGCCTTACGCACCTTGGAGCGCGTATAGCGGCTCGAAAGCGAGCGGGCGACCATGATGAGCTGGTCAAGCATCGTCTTGTACCAGGTGGGTGAGTCCTCGCGCTGGCTGCGGACCAGGTCGATCTTCTCGCGCGGGTAGTAGATGAGCGTGCACAGTTCGCCCTTTTCGTCAAAGGAGAGCGTGTCGCCAAAAATCTCGTCGACATGTTCGCGCACGACGCCCGAGCAGTTGTTGAGGATGTGCATAAAGGCTTCGTACTCGCCATGCACGTCGCTCATAAAATGCTCGGTGCCCTTTGGCAGGTTGAGAATGGCCGAGAGATTGATGATCTCGGTAAACGCGGATTGCTCGGTGGGGAACTGTCTCGACAGCAGGCGCAGATACTTGAAGTCTTGCGGATTGCGATCGAATGCGACCATGAAGCACCTTCCGATGTGGTTGGTAAAACTGATAAACAGCGTCAAACGTTTATCAGTATGCGCCGGCTTTGTTTCGATTTTGCGCCGGCGGCTGAATTGTCAGCTGAACGGTTTGGTAAATCGATTTAGTTGAGGTGGATATGGCGGTTGAGTGGAGACGACAGAGGGTGTTTTCTCAGATATTCATGCGTGGGGTCGGTGGAGACGATGGTGGTAAAGATGTTCGCTATTATTGGTTCGATTTGGTAAATAGTGGACATATGTACCGTATGTAGGCTCACTGTGCAATAATTTACGCAGCAATGAGTAAGGAGCCTCATATGAGTGATTTTGTCCTGACCTGTGAATCCGCCGCCGATCGAACCCGTGAGTTCTTTGAATCACGCAATATCCCTGTCGTGTGTTTTCATTACGAGATCGACGATGTTGTCTATACGGACGATCTGTATCAGGCGATTACGCCGGACGAGTTTTTTGCCCAGATTGCCGCGGGCGCCATGCCCAAGACGTCTCAGGTGAGCGTGGGTGAGTACGAGGAGTTTTGGGAGCCGTTCGTTGCCGAGGGTAAAGACGTGCTGCACCTGGCGTTGTCGTCGGGTATTTCGGGCACGTATGGATCGGCCTGCGTTGCGGCGCAGATGCTCGCGGATCGCTATCCCCAGGGCGGCAAGGTGCGCGTCATCGATTCGCTGGCGGCGTCTTCGGGCTTTGGCCTGCTGGTGGAGTGTGCCGCCGACGTTCGCGATAGCGGCGCTTCGCTCGACGAGACGGCCGCTTGGATTGAGGAGCATAAACTCAACCTGCACCACTGGTTCT
This sequence comes from uncultured Collinsella sp., assembly GCA_900544095.1. Classification (GTDB taxonomy): domain Bacteria; phylum Actinomycetota; class Coriobacteriia; order Coriobacteriales; family Coriobacteriaceae; genus Collinsella. The sequence goes on along the minus strand of UQTV01000001.1, from coordinate 397,369 downwards.
TCTCGACCGATTTGTCGAGCTACCTGCGCGGCGGTCGCATTTCGGCCGCGAGTGCGATCATCGGCACGGCGCTCAAGATTTGCCCGCTCATGACGGTCGATTGCGAAGGTGAGCTGGCGCCGCGTGAGAAGATTCGAACCAAGAAGCGCGCGATCTCCGAGATGGCCAAGACCGTGATGGCGCATGTGCAGGATGGCGCGAACTATTCGGGCAAGTGCATCATGTCGCACTCGGCGTGCCGCGAGGACGCCGAGGCCGTTGCGGCACTGATAGAGGAACAGGTTCCGCAGCTCAAAGGTAAGATTGAGATCAATAGCATCGGTGCTCTGATTGGCTCGCATACCGGCCCCGGCACGGTGGCCGTCTTCTTTATGGGCGACAAGCGCGTGGATTAACGTTCGTGGGCTGGCGACGGTTTTAACGGCTGCGCTTGTCCCTCCTGATATTTGATAACAGAAAAAGGCCCGTCCCGTTGTTTGCGGGACCGGCCTTTTTCTGTTGCGGCTAGCGTTTCTTTCCGCGGAAGAAGAAGCCGTGCAGCGAGGGCTTGAGTCCGCGGTTGGCGCGACGCTCCTCGATATGATCGTGGATCGAAGCGACGCGTTCGATGACTTCGTCGGGAATCGGCACGTCGGGATTCATGTTCTCGACCTGGCTAACCTCGGCGGCGGCGACCTGGTCGATAATGGGCACATCGTCGCGCGAGATGACGGGCGTGGCGTCTTCCTTCATCTTGCGATAGCGCTGCATCATGTCGGTCTGCAGCTGCTGGGCCGAAGGCGGCGTCCAGATGATGGCGTTGGCGCCGGCGGCGATGGTCTCACGGATGCTCTCGGGCGTCTTGCCGCCCGGTGCGATGAGCGGCAGGTTGGGATAGTGCTCGCGCAGCTCGCGCAGGACTTGAGGCGTGTTCTTGCCGGCGGCGATGTTGAGGATCTTGGCTCCGGCGCGCACCTTGGCATGCGCATCGTCGTCGCAACGTACGACCGTGGCGATGACGGGGATGTCGGCGATGTTGGTAATGTGCTCGACCATCTCGGCGGTAGCGGGGGAGTTGACCACGCAGCCCGCCGCGCCCTGCATCTCGGAGACGGCCGCCATCTGCACGGAGCGCTTACCGGTGGTGGTGCCGCCGCCAACGCCCACAAAGACCGGGCACTCGGCAACGGTCAGCAGCGCCTGCGTAATGGCGGGCTGTGGCGTGAAGGGGTAGACGGCAAACACGGCGTCGGCATTGGAGTTGCGGATGACCGCCACGTCGGTGGTGTAGATGAGCGACTTGATGCGGCGGCCAAAGAGCGTAAAGCCGCTGGCCTCCTCGATTTCATCGGGCATGCGGAGGGCCGCCTTGCGCAGACGCCCGTCGATGGGCAGCGGCTCCATGGGCAAAAGGCCGTTGGGAGTTACGGCCACCTGGGGCTCGGTAAATTCGTCTGCAAGCTCTACCTCGGAGAAGTCGACCGAAGCGACGATGTCCTCGTGAACCTCGGCGGGAACATCGATGGGGGCTTGGTCGTTCGTCGCGGCAGGCGTATCGAAGGAGCTGGTGGCGACAAAGGCGTCGACGCGCTCGTTCAAATCGTTGAGAGTATCCATGGCGGTCCGTTTCTATGTTGTGCGGTCGGCAGTGTACGACCGGCGCTACGATTGCTAAATCGTTTGACGAGTTGATTTTTCCCCGCCGCGCCATCCGTTAGACTGAGGGGCCGGTGAACGTGAAGGAGCTGTGGTGGCGGGAATCGAGGTGCTATCTTGAATGTCCCGTATACAAAAGAGAGGTGACGCGGTATGGAATTCTCGGCAATGTTGGGCTCGATTGGCCTATGCGTGGGCGCAATCGTTGCCGCCGCGGTCATCTACTTTGTGGTCACGGCCATTAAGGGCAAAAAGGCCGAGCGCAAGGAGCGTGAAGCGCTTGCGCGGCATAAGGACCAGCAGGACAGGCGCGCACGGCGATAGCTTGCTGAGTTTTGAATCCGTGCGCTAGCTGCGTTTTCGGACCAGGGCGATATAGAAGCCCTCAAAGTCGCGACTGGGCGGAATGGTCAGCGTACCGGGCATGCCGTTGGCAATGGCCGAGACGTGGCCCGCGGCAATGGCTTCGGTAAGGGCGTTGCACTCGATATGCGGCTTGTCGCCAGCTTCCTGAGCACGGCGCGTTTCGCTTTCGCTCGGCGTGCCATCGAGGGGGATAAGCTCGCAGTCCATGTGCTTGTCGAGGGCCTCTTGCAGGGCGTCCTCGTTTTCCTGCGGCAAGATCGAACACGTCGAATAGACAAGCGTGCCGCCCGGTTTGAGGGCCCCCATGGCACGGTCCAGAAGCGCGCGCTGCGAGCGGGCGCACTTGCCGAGCAACTGCTCGGTGAGGCCGCGCAAGCTCTTTTCGTTGCTGCTGATGACGGTGCCCGTGCCGGTGCAGGGGGCGTCGAGCAAGATACGGTCAAAGCGGAAGAACTCGTCAAGCTCGCGTGCGTCAATACGCATGACGGGCACGTTTTTGGCGCCCTGGCGGCCCAGATTGGCCTCGAGCTTTTCGGCACGGGGAATGCTCATCTCGCAGGCGGTGAGGTGCGCCTGTCCCTGGGTGAGGGCGGCGATCTGCGTCGTCTTGCCGCCGGGGGCCGCACACATATCCAGGATGTCCTCGCCGGCCTGGGCGTCCAGCACCAAAGGAGGCATCATGGACGACAGGCTCTGCAGGTAGATCTTGCCGTCACGGTAGATGTCGAGGTCCCATAGGTCGGAAACTTGGGCCTCGGGCAGGATGAAGGCGTCCGGATACCATGCGACGGGGCGGTGCGCGATGCCGGCCTCGTCGAGTGCGGCGGCGATGCCCTCGGCGGTCGCCTTGAGCGTGTTGGCGCGCAGTGTGACTGGGCGTGTGGCCGCGGCGCCAAAGCCTTCGATCATGAGCTCGGCATCGGTGGGGGCATAGGCGCCGGCGACCGTGTCGACCATAAAGCGCGGCAGGTCGGCGGCGCAGGGAAGGGCGGCAAGCTGGTCGGAAAGCTCGGTAGCGGCAAATTGCCTGAGCCTGAGCTCGGGCTTAACCTGCTTATTTTGCTTACGACGACGCGGCTTGGACATCCGTCTTTCCTTCCCGTCCCAAATTGGTTACTTTCCGGGCACGCTGCTGCTGCCGTGCTTTAGTACTGACTCTCGTGCTTGCTAAAGAAGTCGAAGCGCGGGGGCAGCGGCTTCACGCGGTGCTCGCCGGGCTTCTCGCCCAGGCTCTCCACAAACTCGTCCGTGGAGGCAAAGATGTTGTCCCAGCTAAAGAAGGCGACCGGGTCGACGTCGAAGTACTCGCAGATGAGCTCGCAGCCGGTCGGGACGATGCCGTGCATCAGGACGGTCGCCACGCGAAGCTCGGTAAAGGCGTCGACCAGGGCCTGCTTCATGGCAGCGTTGGCTGGCTCGCCCTCGAGCTTGTTGGCGGCCTTGGAGGCATCGCTCCAGCGCTTGTTTGCGGCGCGCAGGTAGTCGTCGCACACGGCGAGCGCGCGGTGCGTCTCGAACTTGTACATGGCCTGCTCAAAGGCAAGGGCGGCCTGCTCGGCAGCTTCGACCACGGCAGCAGAGGCGGCACCGGCGGGAATGCAGCCGTTGCGATAGGGGCTCTCGTCACCCTCCTTGACGGCGACGCCGTAGAAGCAGCTGCGGGCCAAGCGGTTGAACACGCCAGTCAGCAGCGCGCTCTCCTTAAGGGCCGGGTCGATAACGCGCTTGTCATCGCAGGCGCGCACCTCGTTGCCGTCCTTGTCCTTGCCGGTCACGCGGGTGTCGTATGCCTTGGGGCTAAAGCTCACCGGCTTTTCGGATAGGCCGAGCGACAGCCAGTGCGCGCGCATCTGCTCGCAGGTGTAGTGGTTGAGCAGGTCGTCTGCCGGCGGGGGAGGCGTCTGCGAGGACGAGCTGGCCTTTTTGCCCATGTAGAGCAGGTGGTAGCAGGCGCTGACGGTGCTCTGCGTGAGGTTCCAGCCCAGGGCCTCCCACATGGCGGTCTGCGCGATGCAGTAGAAGTAGATGTTGTCCTGGCCGATGAACTGGTAGATCTGTGCGTCGTCCGAGCACCACCAGTCGCGCCAGTCGAGCGAACTGTGCTGGTAGGTGGGTGCGGGTACCTGCGTGGAATCGGCGGCGGGCTCGCCCATGAGGGCGGCGTCCTGGGCGGCGACACCCTCGGTTACACCAGCGGCGCGGGCGTCGCGGGCGAGCACGGTGCGGGTGTAGCTAATGGGCGCCCACAGGCTCTCGGGCCAGCACCAGCAGGTGACGTCGGTCACGCCATCGACCTCAGGCACCGGAACGCCCCAGTCGATGTTACCGGTGATGCGGAAGGGCACGAGCGCCTTGCCGCTGCGGAAGCGCACGCCGCCGTTGGCGAGCACCGCGTGGGCGTCGTCGCGCTCCTTCCAGCTGGGGAAGGTGACGGTAAAGCTGCTCTTGTTGCCCTCGGGCTCCAGCACGGTGTGCTCGGGCAGCTGGTCCTCGACGGCGTCGAAGGCCTCGCGGAACTTGTTCTGAATATAGAGCTGTGCCGGCAGCAGCCACTCCTCCATGGTCTTGGAGACCACGGAACGAACCTGCGGGTTCTGGGCGAGCTTGGCGGTGTAGGTCTTCATAAAGTCGAGGTAGGCCGGCAGGTCGAAGTAGAGGTTGTCGACCGGGCGCAGCTCGGGCACCTCGCCGGTGAGCTGGCTCTTGGGCGCGATGAGCTCCTCGGGCTCAAACTGGTGACCCAGGTCGCACTCGTCGGCGTACGCCTTCTCGGACTTGCAGCCCTGAATGGGGCAGCGGCCGATCACCTGGCGGCCGTTGAGGAACGTGCCGGCCTTGGCATCGTAGAACTGCAGCGTGGAGCGCTTGGAGATGGTGCCCTGCTCGTGCAGGCGCTCGATAATTTCGGCGGTAACCTCGTTGTGAATCTGCGCAGCCGGCTCAAGGCCCGAGCCGCCGTAGATGTCGCAGCTGATGTTGTAGTTGTTGAGGGTTGCGGCCTGGCGGGAGTGATTGGACTCGACATACTCGCCGATGGACTTGTCGTAGCCTTCGTTTTCCTTGAGCTTGCGGTAGCTCTCCATGATGGGCGAGCCGTAGCAGTCGGTGCCCGAGGTGAAGATGACGTTCTCGCGGCCCAGACGGTCGCGCAGGAAGCGGGCGAAGAAGTCGGCCGGGACAAAGACGCCGCCAACGTGGCCAAAGTGAAGGCCCTTGTTGCCGTAGGGCTCGCCGGCGGTGACGATGGCGCGGCGAGGCCAGCTGGGACGGTCGTTCATGGAGTATTTGGATGCCATGGGACTCCTTCGCATATGGTGAGAGCGCGGCCGGGAGCAAAGCCTGGCGACGCGGTGGTCAATTCGTGCATATCGTTCGACATTATCGCACATGCGGACGGGTACGTGGCAGGGGCGCTATCCTAAGATGCTATGAATGAGATTTCCAACATACATGCGTTTGAGGACGAGGATTTTCTGCACGCCTGCTTTGTGTGGGGGATGGCAGTGCTTGGCGCATTTGCCGTGTGCCTGGTGCCGGTGTTTATGCTGCTGGGTGGGCCCGCGGATCTGGATGCGGCTGACGCGGGTGGCTGGACGGCAGTCTTGGGCTGGCTAGTCGGCTTGGCTGCGGCTTCGGCGGCGTCATTTGCCGTGCACGAGCTAGTGCACGGTGTGTTTTTTAAGCTGCTGGCGCCTGCGGGCGCGCAGGTGACCTTTGGGGCGAATCGCGAGACGGCGATGATCTATGCCTGCGCCGAGGGGATTGTGTATTCGCGCCGGCGGTATATGGCGATTTGCCTGGCGCCGACGGTTGTTGTGACGACAGCGTTTACCCTGGGGTTTGCGTTTTCGGGCTATCCGCTGCTGTGCTATCTGGCGGCCGGCTTGCATTTGTCGGGCTGTGTAGGCGACTGGTATTACGTGTGGACCATTTTGCGCGACCGCCGCATTGTCGCCTGCGAGGATACGTCCTTTGGCGTGCGCTTTTTCGCAAGGTAGTCTTTTTGAGATGATTTTTCTGGGACGGGGATTAAAAAATCATTAGGTACGCAATGATTTTTTAATCCCCGTCCCAGAAAAATCATTGCGGGGGAGGAGATGTCGATGAAGTCGTTGTTGCTGCATGCGTGCTGTGCGCCGTGCTCGCTTGAGCCGGTTCGCCTGCTGCGCGAGGAGGGGTTTGAGCCCACGATTTGCTGGACCAACCCCAATATTCAACCGCGCGATGAATGGCAGCGCCGCCTGGACGAGCTGCGCCGGTGGTGTGCCGACGGCGGCATCGAGCTCATTGAGGCGGAGGAGGACCGTGAGCGCTGGGAGACCGGCGTGGCCCCGTTGGGCGCCGATCGGCCCCGTCGTTGTCGCGCGTGCTATGCCCTGCGCCTGGCAGAAGCATGCCGTGTGGCCCAGGAGCGCGGGTTTGAATATGTGGGCACGACGCTCGCTGTATCGCCGTATCAACTGTTCGACACGTGTAATGATGTGCTTGAGCGCTTAGCCGCCGCCCGCGGGCTCACCCCGGTGATTCGCGATTTTCGTCCGTATTATCCCGAGGCCACGCGTCGTTCGCGCGAGCTGGGCATGTATCGGCAGAACTACTGTGGCTGCCGCTTTTCGGCCGTCGAGGCGGCCATGGACCGCGCCCGCATCCGCGACGAGCGCAAAGCTTCCAAAAAGTAGTTCTTTTGGGCTGGCAGCCTGCTAGGATGTAGAGCGGACTTTAGCTATATAAGGAGAATCCGACGTGTCTATGCGTACCGATGATTTTGACTATAACCTGCCTGAAGAGCTCATTGCCCAGGCGCCTGCCGAGCCGCGCGACTCCTGCCGCCTGCTGGTGGTGGATCGCAAAGGCTCCCAGGCGGGAATGCCGCTGGAGCACGGCGGCACCGTCGAGCACCGCATCTTCCGCGACATCATCGACTATATCGAGCCGGGCGACGTGCTCGTTATCAACAAGACGCGCGTGATGCCGGCCCGCCTGATCGGTCGCAAAGCCGGCTCGGGCGGCGTGGTCGAGACGCTGCTGCTCAAGCGCCGCGAGGATGTTGACCCGCTGGGTCATGTTTGGGAGTGCCTGGTCAAGCCGGGCAAGCGTCTGAAACCCGGTGCCCAGATTGAGTATCGCGCCGGTGGCGCTCATGCGCCCGAGGGGGCTCCCGTGGTGCTGACGGCCGAGATTATCGACTTTGTCACCGATAGCCGCGGTGGCCGTTTGGTGCGCTTTGAGCCGGCCGGTTGCAATGCCGTCGGCGACCCGCGCACGCTCGACGAGGCCATCCATGCGGCCGGTCACGTGCCGCTGCCGCCCTACATTACCGATTACGAGGGCGATCCCGAGAAGTACCAGACCGTCTACGCCATGAAGGAGGAGCACTCGGCTGCCGCTCCTACGGCGGGTCTGCACTTTACGCCCGAGCTCATGGCCGCCATCGAGGCCAAGGGTGCGAAGTTTGCTGCCGTCGAGCTCGAGGTGGGCATCGATACCTTCCGTCTGGTGGAGGAGGACGACCCTACGCAGCACGTCATGCACACCGAGCGCTACCACGTGTCGCAGGAGGTTGTCGACGCCGTGCATAAGGCGAAGGCCGAGGGGCACCGCGTGATCGCCGTCGGCACCACCGCGGTGCGTTCGCTTGAGAGCGCGTTTGACGCGGACGCGCCGGTGTCCGATCCGGCCGTGACGGCGCGCTATTTTGAGGGCCGTGAGGACGGCGCCGACACGCTCGGCCGCGGCGACATCGTGGTGCGCGAGAACGCGACGACGCAGCTCTACCTCATGCCTGGCTCGACCTATCACGTGGTCGACGCGCTGATCACGAACTTCCACGTGCCGCGCTCTACGCTCATGATGCTCGTGAGCGCGCTTGCCACCCGCGACCAGATCATGGATGCCTACGCCGCCGCCATCGAGGAGCGCTACCGCTTCTTCAGCTTTGGCGACGCGATGCTCATTTGTTAGTTACGCGGTTCTACGAACCGCGTAACCACCTGACGCTGCAAACGCCCCTAAGCGGCAATCGGGGGTTCCGCCGTTCTACCGAACGGCGGACCGGCTGACGCTGCGCGGGCCGCATTTGGACAATCTGACGTTCAACTTCAAGGGCGCGACCAGAAGGTCAGCGCCCTTTCGTTTCACGTCACCTTGTCTCAAATGCGACCCGCTCGCTGGCGTTGCCAAGACATCGGCGTCGCCTTGGTCCGGACTAGTCGTTTGGGGCACTCATTGGGGACGTACTTAAATGAGTGCCTGCGGAATGAGAGTGGATAATCTCCCGTTTTTGGCCCGTCTGCGGGCTCAAAGTGGGAGATTATCCACTCTCATCATTGATTAGTCGTTGGGGATGTTCTTGTTTGACTAGTCGTTTAAGAACGTCACCAATGACTACTTGCTTGCGAACAGCCAGACTAGGATGATCACCAGGATTGCGGCGACAATGCAGACGATGGCGCCGGTGAATTTGATGCGTGAGTCGCGGGTACGCTCGCGCACCGCGTCCTCGGTGGCCTCGAGCTGGGCGACTTCTCGCTCGGTCTCGGCGTGTTCGGCTTTGTCTCGGGCCAAGGATCCTGCAAGCGACTCAGTGATCTCTGGATGGTCATGTACCTCGGTCGCCTGCTCGATGATCGACTGTGCATGTGCGGCATCTGCTTGGGCGTTGGCGATGCTTTGCTCTTGGTCGCGGCGTGCCTTGTCCTCGGCAGTGATCTTCTCGCGCAGTTCGCGCTGACGAGTCGCGGCGGCAGTCTTCGCCGTCTGCAGCTCGTCGCGCGCGGCATCGGCTTCGGTCGTCACGGCTTGGTGCGCGCGTTTTGCGTCGGCGATAGGGGCTTGAGCCTGTTCGACGGCCTGCTCGGCTGCGGCAAGCGAGTGCTCAAGGTCGGCGGTGATGCGCGGGACATCTTCTTCGGCTTTACGCAGGGCATCTGCCGTGTCGGAGATCTGCATCGAGAGCTCGCTGGTGCGCACCGTATAGTTGGCGGGATTTGCCGAGGGATTGCGTTGCAGCTCGGCATACTCATGACGCAGCGTCTCGAGCTGGGCGCGCGTGGCGTCGACGGTTTGTTGTGCGGCCGCAATGCCGGCGTCTCGCTCGGCTTGCACCTTGTCGCGGATGCGCTTGGAATCCTCGAGGCGTCGAACGAGGCGGTTACCGGTTTCGCGCGAGCTTGCTTCGCGCGCCTCCACGGCATCGAGTGCGGCTTTGAGACGCCGCTCGGTGGCGTCGTCCTCTTCCTTCATTTGTTCGAGCTGCGCCTTGAGCTCTGTTGCCTTGGCAGCATGGGTATCGCGGCCGATTTCTGCCGCCGCGGCGGCCTTTTGTGCCGTGCCGATAGTCTGGCGCTGCTCGGCGACGATTTGGTCGTAGCGGCCTGCGATATCCTGACGCGTCTCGAGTTCCTCGCCTTGATCGGCGATGCGCTGCTCAAGTTCGGCCAGGTGGGCACGGGCGTCCGCGAGTGCCTTCTTTGCGGCGTTCATCTCGCGCATGGCCGAGGCACCCTGGGCGATAAAGGCGCCCACGGCGCTGGCGGTGTTTGAGACGGCGCCTCCCAGATCGCGGCTGGCTGCTGGGGTGTGCAGGGCGGTCGGGTGAGCGGCGTTCGCCGTGCCCGCATCGGGCGTCTGCGGCGTGGCGATGCTGCCGGTGCCGCCCTCGACTACGGAAAAGCCGGCAGCGTGCGGGTCGACTGCATCGGCACCAATGGTGGGGTGCTCAAGCTGCAGAAACGAGGGCATAGTGCTGCCCTGATCGGCAACGGGGGTCTCGCCGGGTACAAAGGTCGAGGCGGCCTCGGCAGCCTCTTCCTCCTCGGCGTCAACGTCGGCATCGGCGACAGCGTCCTTCATCGCTTTGACGGCATCCATCATGGAATCCATGACGGCATCGAGCTCCTCTTCCGAAGATACCTCGATGGGGCCTGCTGCTTGCGGGGCGGCGTCCTTTTCGGGGGCGTCGTCCTGAGCGGGCGCATCGTCATTTTGCTCGCCTGCATCTTCGGCGCCGGGGGTTTCCGCCGTAGCGCTTTCGTCCAAGATGGGGTCGTCGAGGTCAATATCATCGCAGGTCACAGCGTCAGCATCTGCGGTGACGTCTGCGGAATCATCAATATGCTGTTGAGTCTGGGGGTCCAGCTCGTCTGTCATAGGCATGTGCTCCTCATCGTTGTTTGTCACCCTATGATAAAGTCTCGCGCCGACATCCCGCGCGCCGCAGCAAAGTTTCAAAACGTGTTCGATGACACGTGTCGATAGCAAAAATTCGGCCACTTTATCCAGTTTGTACTTGACAATCCCTTCGCCGAAAGACGTTATGCCGTTCGCCTACCGAGGTCTTTTCTATTCACTTGAACACGCTAAAGTTGCATTTCAGCTTTTGGCGCGTGAAGTTGGACACGCGCAGTCGGCGGGCGTGCCCGTCGCGATTTGAAAGGACTTTGTATGGGACTTTTCACTGGTAAGACCGTGATCGTCACCGGCGGCGGCAAGGCCACGCTCAAGGACGGTTCCGCTGGCTCCATCGGCTACGGCATCGATATCGCATTTGCCAAGGAGGGCGCGAACCTCGTCATCACCGGCCGCAACGTCGCCAAGCTCGAGGCCGCCAAGGAGTCCCTCGAGGCCGAGTACGGCGTCAAGGTTCTGTCTGTTCAGGCCGATGTCTCGGCTGGTCAGGACAACGAGGCCGTCGTCCAGAACGTCATCGACAAGGCCATTGAGGAGTTCGGCCGCATCGACGCCGTCGTCAACAATGCTCAGGCCAGCGCCTCGGGCGTGACCATCGCCGACCACACCATGGATCAGTTTAACCTGGCCATTTACTCTGGCCTGTATGCCACCTACCTGTACATGCAGAAGGCCTACCCGCACCTGAAGGAGACCAAGGGCTCCGTGGTCAACTTTGCCTCGGGCGCCGGCCTGTTTGGCAACTACGGCCAGTGCAGCTATGCCGCTGCCAAGGAGGGCATCCGCGGTTTGACTCGCGTTGCCGCCAACGAGTGGGGCAAGGACGGCATCAACGTCAATATCGTTTGCCCGCTTGCTTGGACCGCTGCGCTCGAGAACTTCCAGGATGCTTATCCCGAGGCGTTCAAGGCCAACGTCCACATGCCACCGGCGGGTCACTACGGCGACGTCGAGAAGGAAATCGGCCGCGTGGTCGTTCAGCTCTGCGGTCCCGACTTTAAGTACATGAACGGCGAGACCGTCACCCTCGAGGGTGGCATGGGCCAGCGTCCGTAGGAGTTACGCGGTTTTACCAAACCGCGTAACGGGCCGACGCTGCGCGGTCACCAGAGCGACAACTTGTCATTCAAAGAGGGCGGCATGACCAGAAGGTCTATGCCGTCCTCTTTTCATGCCAATTTGTTCGCTCTGGTGACCGCTCGCTGATGTTGTCAGAGCATCGGCGTTACCTTGACTGTTGGATGTAGTCGTTGGGGACGTTCTTAAATGACTAGTCGAAAGGGACACTCTTGCCGGCACTTGGGGACAGTCCCTGAGTGCCGGCAGATTGGGGCGCTCATTTGCAAGATGGCGCTGAAGACTGTCCCCAACGTCTAGTCGTTTAAGACTGTCCCCAACGACTACCCAACGACTAGCGCGGGAACCTGATCCTAATGCACTAGTTTCTGTCGAGTCGGTGCTTCTTGCGGGTTGCCCGTATAATGGTTTGCGTATGAACCGCAACCAAGGAGTTCCAGTTTATGGACCAGAACCTTTTTAAATTCGACCTGATCGCCGAGGACCCGACGACGCACGCGCGTGCCGGCGTACTGCACACCCCGCACGGCGACATCGAGACGCCGATTTTTATGCCCGTGGGCACCAAGGCAAACGTCAAGGGCATTCCTACCGAGACTGTCAAGAAGCTCGGCGCCCAGATCGTGCTCGCCAATACCTATCATCTGTCCATGCGTCCCGGCGAGGATACCATCGCCGAGCTGGGCGGCCTGCACAAGTTCATGAACTGGCACGGCCCCATCCTCACCGACTCGGGCGGTTTCCAGGTCTTCAGCCACAACGATGCCGTCAAGCTCACCGATGAGGGCGTGCGCTTTATCGTCAACGATTACGACGGCCGCCACGTGTTTTGGACGCCCGAGGACAACATGGAAATCGCCATGAAACTCGGCTCCGATATCTGCATGCAGCTCGACCAGTGCCCGGGCTATCCCGCCACGCGCGCCTACGTTGAGCGCGCCGTTGAGCTGTCGAGCATGTGGGCCGAGCGCTGCTATAAGGCGCATACCCGCGATGACCAGGCGCTCTTTGGCATCGTTCAGGGCGGCATGCACCTGGATCTGCGCCTGCGCTCGCTGCGCCATCTGGAGGAGTGCGGCGACTTCCCGGGCTATGGTATCGGTGGCTATTCGGTGGGCGAGGATCACGAGACCATGTTCGAGACCCTGGCGCCGCTCGTGAGCGAGTACATGCCCAAGCATAAGCCGCGCTACCTGATGGGTGTCGGCAACCCGACCACGCTCGTGCGCGGCGTTGGCGTGGGCATCGACATGTTTGACTGCGTGCTGCCGACGCGCACCGGCCGTATGGGCACGGCATTCTCCAGCGAGGGTCGCCTCAACTTCCGCAACGCTCGCTTTGCGCACGACGACGGTCCCATCGATCCCACCTGCACCTGCCCGGTGTGCACGGGCGGTTACAGCCGTGCGCTCATCCGTCACATGGTCACGCAGAAGGAGATGCTCGGCGGCATTCTGCTTTCGATGCACAACATCTACTACCTGCTCAACCTTATGCAGCGGGCCCGCCAGGCCATTATCGAGGGCCGCTACGGCGCGTTCGTGAGCGACTGGATGAACAGCCCTGCGGCGGTGGATTACTAAGAGCAGCACGGGCGCTTGCAGAGCGCGGGCAACGGCAAGGGGCGAGCGCCGGCCGGTCATCACGTTTGCTAACACCGCTTGCGCGACCGATGACCGATAGCTTGCAAGCACTTGATGCATCGTGGGTACCATACCGAATAGTTGATGTTCGGGCGGGTGTTTGGCGCACAGCGTCGACCCCGCCCGTTTTTCTTTTTCTCGATAGGAGTACCCATGATTAAGAATGAGAACGTCGAGGGCGAGCCTGCCTACGACGAGACGTACCGCCGCGGCCCCGTGGTCATGCGCGGCCCCATGATTCCTAAGGACAACACCTACGCCAACCTGCTGGCGCCCGAGGACTCGACCGACTGGCTGCATGCCGACCCGTGGCGCGTGCTGCGCATTCAGGCAGAGTTTGTCGATGGTTTTGGCGCGCTTGCCGAGCTTGGACCTGCGGTGACCATCTTCGGTAGCGCCCGCACGCCCAAGACCGATCCGCTCTACAAGGCGGCGCGCACGGTCGGTCGCAAGATCGCCCAGCGCGGCGTGGCGGTTATCACCGGCGGCGGTCCCGGCGCCATGGAGGCGGCCAACAGGGGAGCGGCGAGTGCCAACGGCAAGTCGGTCGGCTTGGGTATCGAGCTTCCACACGAGCATGGGCTCAACAAATACGTGAACCTTGGCATGGATTTCCGCTACTTCTTTGTGCGCAAGACCATGTTCGTCAAATACAGCTCGGGAGCCATCGTGTTTCCCGGTGGTTTTGGTACGCTCGACGAGATGTTCGAGGTGCTCACGCTGGTACAGACGCACAAGGTTAAGCGCATGCCGCTCGTGCTGGTGGGCACCGAGTACTGGCAGGGCCTGTTCAACTGGCTCAACGGCCCGGTGATGGATGCCGGCATGATCAGCCCACTCGATCCAGACCTCGTCCACATCACCGACGACCTCAACGAGGCCGTCGACATCGCCCTGAGCGGGCTGATGTAGGGCGAGCGTGCCTGTTGTTGTAGTAATGAGAACGGCAGATTGATGTTACTTAACATCAATCTGCCATCTAAACTGGGTATACTGATGCAAAAGACGAGGGCGAGGAGGTCGCGTATGTCTACTGCAACGGTTAAGCCTACGACGGTTCGCATCGAAGAGGGGCTCAAGGAACAGGCGACTGAGTTCTTGGATACGGTCGGTCTGAGTCTCAATTCGTATCTCAACCTTGCTGTTCGGCAGCTGGTAAATCAACGAAAGATTCCATTTGAGATCGTAGGAAGGGCGGAGGTGCCCAACGAGGCGACGAGACGCGCCATGGTGATTGCCGAGGCTCATGAGTTGGGGATTCTGCCAGACGACAGCCCGTCATTCAATAACGCTGATGAGCTTATATCATTCCTCGATGAGGACTAGCGATGTTTGAGATTAAAGTCGAGGCTCAGTTTAAGGCGGATTACAAACGGACGATGCGCATCCATCCGCAGCTAAAAACCGAGTTTAAGGCGGTAGTCGCAGAGCTTGCGGCTCACGGTTCGCTTCCCGCGGAATATGGCGCCCATGAGCTTTCAAACCCGGGCGGCAACTACAACGGCCACATCGATTTCCATCTATCCGATGGCTTGGTCGATGTGGTCGTTCTGTACTTGCCGCATAAGACTAATCCGGTGATCAGACTGGTAAGAATGGGTTCGCATGAGGAGCTGTTCCAGGGTCCGCAGGGCTGATTGCCGATTTCTAAGTTGCGGTGGAATAGGGATTGATTGACGGCTAATAAGTCAAAAACAGTCCCTATTTAACCGCAACTGCTGGGGGTACCCCGTTCGTCGCCGCGGCCTCCGGTTCCACTTTTCGCTGAATTTCGCCCAAAAGCTCGGCTGCGACTTCGCTGCTTTTGAAACGAATGCTGCAGTCTTCTTTCTTTGGGAAAGCCAGCAACGGAATAGCTCCGTACCAGACAGTTTCCTCGTCAATCACTGATGCGCACAGGCGTCCTTCGGCTTTGATGAGATAGTTGACGTTCATCTCGGCAAAAATCGCTTTCACGTCATCGCGTGGAGTTGAAGCAATAGAAATCTCAAGGGCAATTCCACGGGTAGCGGCATCCGCGAGTGCAGCGGCGAGCTTTTCAAGGCATGCGGCGGACGCGTAGGGTGCGGCAATAAAAATGCTTTTCGATGCGTTCTCGATGTCATTCACTAAAGCCTCCACGGCTCTTGCCGACCTAACGAGGATATTTCGATCGTCCTGTCTGTTGTCGTTTGCCGCAAAGACTTCATACCCCAGCTTGGCGTAGGTCTTGAGCCTCTTTTGATACATGCGCGCGAACATGGGTATCGACAGGTCAACATAGTCGAATATCTCAACCCGCTGTTTGCCCTCGTGGCTTCTGTGTAGCCTACCTGCCTGCTGCGTTATGCTGCCGTCCCAAGATATTGGAGTGGCAATGAGCAAAGTGTCAAGGTAAGACAGGTCGAAGCCCTCGCCCAGAAGACTTTCAGTTGCGACGATGATTCGATGCTCATGCTCAAAGCTGGGAAGACTCTTCAGTATTGCTTTTCTTTCTTTGGCGTCGATTTCTCCGGTTAAGAGTATGGGTTCGTGTCCACGGCTTTGAAGTAGCCTGCATAGCTCTTCGGCATGCTTTTTTCTTTTAGATAGCACAAGCGGATGCCGGCCGTTTGATGCGGCCTCGAGGGCGTCCTCGATAATTGCTTCGTTTCTCGCGGCGTGTACACACAGGAGATCGAGAATTTGGTTAAAGGATGCTCCTGGTTCGTAGGTGGGTAATCGAATTCCGGTGAAACGCGGTCTAACAATGCGCTGAATCCCCTGCTGGATTGCTTGCGTTTTTGGATCGACGACATAGCGAACCGGGCCGCAGAGCATCGAGAGTGCCCGCGTGAGTCCGTCCGAACGCTCGGGCGTTGCGGAAAGGCCATATACATATTTGGCTGGAGCGGACTTGAGGACAAGCTCAAGCTGTGGCGCGGCCGCATGGTGGCATTCGTCACAGATGATGAGACTGTAATCGCGAACGAACTCCTTGGCTAATGACTCGCCGGTTTGGGGATCCTTGCCGGATAGCGACTGGAATGAAGCAATGTCGATGAGACGGCTTATGGCGGTCTTGCCTCCTCCGATTTGCCCAATGAGCGGAGGCTGTCTTTTGCTGATTCGTCCCTTTGGGGTTCGGACGGGCTCTCTGTTGTCCGTGATGTCGAGAAATCGTTCGAGTTGGGATTTCCATTGGGCAATGAGCGCAGTCTTGGGAACGATGACAAGCGTTGGAAGACCGATGGCAGCAATAAGATAGGCTCCAATGACGGTTTTCCCGAAACCCGTCGGCGCGGACATGATCCCGTCTTCATAGTTGAGCATCTGTTCGGCGGCAATTTGCTGTTCAGGGCGAAGAGCCCCTTTAAATGTCATCACAATTGGATTGCCCGACATGCGCTTGTCTGAATAGTGAGCAGAAGCGCCGGCTTCTTGAAGCAGCCGCTCGAGTTGAGCTTTACAGCCTCTGGGAATCGCAACGCAGCCATCTCTAAGTTCGCTGAGGTCTATGTACCGCGGTTTGCCGAATACTGATTGGTGCATTGATTGGGCACGGAAGAATTCCGGGTTGGCAAATGTTGCAAGCCTGCGAACTTCCATTTGAGCTGCGGGACTCAGAGATTTTTCGGGGATATAGAGCATATCGGCCTGCGTGACGGACAGCGATGACGGGAAGTCCCGCGGTGTGAGCGGAAGCCGCTTTCGCAGTCTCTGGGAATGTGGCACACCGGTGTTTACCGCCGCAACAGCTGCTATTCCATGTGACCTATTTTCGATGCTCTCGATCAGATTTTGCACCGTTGCATGTGGAATCAGCTGAATTTGCGAAAGGTAAAGCCATTGATCGGGAAAGGGCTCAAATTGCTTGTCAACAAATACACTGTTCCCTTTTCGCTGCGCTTTTCCTTGAAAAGGCAGTGCTATGAGATTTCCGAAGCCGCCCTCAGGAATGGTGGACTGCGCGGGCAGCATTCGGTCAAAAGCTTGAAAGGTGATTGTCTTGTTGAGCGCCGCCGCCTCGGTGATAAGGCTGCTTCCAAATTCTCGCGCGATCTTTGCGCTGGTGAGTTCTAGGAAGAAAAACCAGACATGTGCGCCGTTACCTGATCTCGATCGCTCGACTGCAGCATCGATTCCATGGTTTTTTGCGACAAGCCGAATGGCGTTTGTCGCTTCTTTCCAATCGGCTCCGTCAAAGTCGATGACCAGGACTTTTGTGTTGCTGTCACTATCGAGAACGTATTGACCTATGACGTCTCGGAGCCTGTCGTCGTTGCCTTTAAAATGGGCGATGATCGCGGCATCGCTCAGCTCGGGGAAGATGCGGTTGCCGCATTCCGCGCATTTGGTTTTCTGACGATTTACTTTGGGGCAAATGCCTGCCTTCCACTCATTTGCGCAGGCGGGTGTATAGCCGATTCCCCCGTCTTTTCTGCGGTACCCATGAGCGTAAACATCTTTGCGGCCAGTAAAGAGATTGCGAAAGAGTTCCAGTTTGTCGCGCGCTGGACTCGCACTGGTGACGATACCCTCGACCTGCGCCCGTCTATCGAAAGATGTGCCAGCTTTCTCCCATTCTTCGAGCGTTGCGTAACGGATGTCTGGGCCATTGCTGCAGATGACGATTTGGCCGTGCGGCTCAGATACATGAACGACTGCTTCCTTGAATTGGAATACCGTGTCCCCGATGAGGGCGTATTGATGCGTGACGGTGCTCATGTAAATGCCGTTCTTGTCGGAGTTCATTGAAATGAGGGTACGTTATTTTGGTTTTTTGGGCATCCGATTCTGATTTTAGTTCGGTGATAGTGGAGTGCGGCTCCGTGAGTGGTGTTTGGCTGGTGCCAAAAAATGTGGCAGCTGTTATTGAGTGGGTTTTAGCGGCTGCGGGGCGGGCTGGAGATTCCGGGAGCTGCCCTCGAATAGCCCGCTGGGCAAAAAATGGCAAATATGAGTACTGTGGTTTGAGCGGTAACATATCATCTGGAAAGTATTTAAGACCAATCGATTCGGATTGGATATAATCAACCCTCTAAACATGGCGATTCGGGACTTTATGACGCTCGGAATTGGCGGAAGATGGCAATTTCAGCCAGATTTCGCTGTTACTAAACTGGTAACAGTACTCATATTTGCCATTTTTTGCCCAGAGGGTATCGCAAGGGGGTTGAACAAAGCATCGATCGCCGCCAATTTCTCGATTGGCTGGTTGGGCGGCAATGAAGTTGCGGCGTAATGGGAAGCGTTTCGCGGCCTTTTGGCTAAAACGGCACCTTTTCCGCCGCGACTCCTAAAAAGACGCCGGCGCGCCTTGAGTTGCGGCGCGTCGGCGTGATGGCTTTGTTGTGGCTGGGTGTACTTCGGTTGTTCGACGGCTTTGGCATGTCCGATCTTGCCAGGCAAGCCTTTGTTACCGTTTAACGTTTGCCCAGATAAAACCTGCCAAAATAAACCTGTCCCTAATTGGCAGGTTGGTAGCGGGGGCAGTAGCTGATGGCGATGGCATCGACGCCTACGTGGGTGGCGATGGTGCAGCCGATGGGGCCAGTGCCGGCGTCTACGTAGTCCTGGCCCGCGAGCGCCTCGTTGACAAGTTCCTGCTCCTCGGCGGCGCCGGTCGTGAGCACGCGCACGCTTGAGCCCGGGTGCTCGTCCAAAAACGCGAGGCAATCTGCCATGGTGTTGGCGACGATGCGCTTGGCGCCGCGGCCCTTTTTGATTGCCTTGATCTCGCCCGACTGCCACTCCGGCGAAACGGCCAGGCGAATGTTGAGCATCTGCGTCAGCTGGCCGGCGAGTTTGGGCGCGCGGCCGTTCTTAACGAGGTTCTCGAGTGTGCGGGGAATCAGCAGCAGGTGGGCGTCGGGCAGCGTCGCACGGATCTGAGCCTCGGTCTCGTCCAAGCTGCGGCCGTCCTCGCACATGGCGAGCGCGTACTCCACCAGCAGGCCCTCGGCGCCCGATCCGGTGCGCGAATCGATGCAGCGCACGTCGAGCTCGTGGGTATCGGCCACCTGGCACGCGTTGGCGTAGCAGGCGGACCACTCGCTGCACAGCGAGATAAAGATGGCGCTGTCGTGGCCGTCGGCGCGCACGCGGTCAAAGAGCTCCTTGAACTCGCCGGCACTCGGCTGCGAGGTGTGCGGCAGCTGCTCGGAGCCGGCCATGCGGGCGACGTACTCCTCGGCGGTGATCTGTACCTGGTCGAGCAGGTCCTCGCTCTCGATAATCACATGCAGCGGAATCACGTAAATGCCGAGCTCTTGGGCGCGGGCGGGGGAGATGTCCGACGTGGAGTCGGTTATGATGGCAAAAGACATAATTGCACCTTTCGTTGGGGCGCTTGCGCGCCGCCTTCTGAGAGCAAAGTGCGACAAGTATAGTAGAGTCGTTCCACATTACTAGGTTCAATTGTTGAATAGTCAACAGTTTGAAGTGTCGGTGTGGAAATCGTCAACTGGGGAAGAGGAATGCCGATGGGAGCGTTGGAGATAGGCAAACGGCCGGTCGTGCTGTTCGATTTTGACGGCACGGTGGCCGATACGGGTCGGGCGGTGATGACCTCGACGCGCAAGACGCTGGCTGCCCGCGGGTTTTCTGAGGCGCAGATGGGTGACCTGCGCCGTATGATCGGGCCGCCCCTGTGGAAGAGCTTCCACGACTTTTATGGCTTCTCCCGCGAGGAGTCGCTTGTGGTGGCCGACGAGTACCGTGCCTTTTTCGATGAGCTGGGACCGGAAGAGTACCCCGTGTTCGATGGGATCCCCGAGCTGCTGGATGGGTTGGCCGCCCAGGGCAAGCGTATGGCCGTGGCGACGTCGCGCATGGAGGCGAAGTGCATCGATATGGTGCGTGAGCTGGGGCTTTGCCAGTTCGAAGCCGTGGTTGGCATGAATCCGCCGCAGGGGCGCGAGACCAAGGCGGATTCGGTCCGCGATGCCCTGGCGGCCCTGGGCGCGACCGCGGACGAGGCCGTGATGATTGGCGACCGCTTTAACGATGTGGAGGGCGCGCACGCGATGGGCGTGCCGTGCATCGGCATCTATTCGGGCGCGGCGGCGCCGGGTGAGCATGAGGCCGCGGGCGCTGATGCGGTGGTGCACTCGGTGGCCGAGCTTGCTAAACTTTTCGCTATCTAATGACGTAATGTGAGGGGCGGGCACGCTCGCCGCTCATTGGCAAGGAGGTCGTCCATGAATCAGGTGGAGCAAAGCGTCGCTGAGTATGTCGACGAGGTCTGGGAAGATGTCGTCGCCGATATCGAGCAGCTGGTGAGTTATCCGTCCGTGGCAGTTTCTGCCGATGCGGAGCCCGGCGCGCCGTTTGGTCGCCCGGTCCGTGACGCGCTCGATTGCGCGCTCGGCATTGCGCAAAAGCTCGGCTACCAGACGAGCGACGACGAGGGCTATGTGGGCATTGCCGATATCCCGGGCC
This sequence comes from uncultured Collinsella sp., assembly GCA_900544095.1. Classification (GTDB taxonomy): domain Bacteria; phylum Actinomycetota; class Coriobacteriia; order Coriobacteriales; family Coriobacteriaceae; genus Collinsella. The sequence continues at coordinate 377,060 of UQTV01000001.1, read as the reverse complement.
GTGGCGACAAGCAGCTCGCGACCATTTGCCATGTGGACGTGGTTCCCGCCGGTCCCGGTTGGAACACCGATCCGTTTGCGATGGAGCGCCGCGAGGGCTGGCTGCTCGGTCGCGGCGTTATCGACGACAAGGGTCCGGCGGTGCTGTCACTCTACGCCGGCGCCTATCTGCTCAAGCACGGTATTACCCCGCGCTATACTTTCCGCGCGCTGCTGGGCTGCGATGAGGAAGTGGGCATGTCCGACGTTCACCATTATCTGGAGAACCACGCAGACCCTGACTTTTTGTTTACGCCCGATGCCGAGTTTCCGGTCTGCAATGCCGAGAAGGGCCAGTTTGGGGCGACGTTCGTGAGTCCCAAGATCGACGGCGGGCGCATCGTGTCGTGGAGCGGCTCCGAGGCGAGCAATGCCATTCCGTCGCAGTCCATCTGCGAGCTCGCGATTGCCGCCGATGAGCTGCCGGCGCCCGTTGAGAACGCCGACCGCCTGGAGATCACGGCGCTTGATAACGGGCATGCGCAGATTTTCGCCCACGGTATTGGCGGCCACGCTTCGATGCCTGAGGGCACCATCAACGCCGTCGGCCTGATCGTGTCGTATCTGCGCGAGGCCGAAGACGCGTTTGGTGCACGCGACGAGCGCCTGCTGACGCCTGCCGAGCACGAGTTCGTCAAGTTCCTGGCCTTTGTGCATGCGGACGCCTATGGTCGCGGCCTGGGAATCGATGCGACGAACGCGGCCTTTGGCCCGCTTACCTGCAGCCCCGGTGTCATCCGTGTGGTTGACGGCCACATTGAGCAGGTCATTGACGTACGCTTTCCCGATAGCACGAGCGCCGACACCATCCGCGAGCAGCTCGAGCCGCTCGTTGGCCGCTTTGGCGTGACGTGCCGTGTGGGTCGTGCCAAGGTGCCGTTCTCGGTCTCTGCCGACGACCCGGCCGTGAAGGCGCTGATTGACACCTATAACGAGTTTACGGGTAAGCATGCCGAGCCCTTCGCCATGGGCGGTGGCACGTACGCACGCAACTTTGCCCGCGCCGTCTCGTTTGGCCCCGAGGAGACCGGCCTGGAGCTGCCCGCATGGGGCGGCCAGATGCACGGCCCCAACGAGTGCGCCAACGAGGAACAGCTCAAGCAAGCGCTCAAGATCTACATCGTGGCAATCTTACGTTTGAACGAGCTTGAGCTTTAAGGCTGCGGCGTTTTAACAACTTAGCACCCCTTTCGTCCGGGCTTTTTAAGTTGCGGTGGAATAGTTCCTAGAATGGGCCATTTGATGGCCAAGCAGGAACTATTTCACCGCAACTTTGTTTTTATTGGTGTAAAAGGCGGGTCATGCTTGGTGGCGGGTTTGTTATTCGTTTGTAAAGCCGAGCCGCGCTTGCGGTAAGGGTCTATCAGATGCCCGTAAAAAACCGCAGTTGGCGCGGGCGCTGCCCGGTCGGGGCCGTATCTTTCCAAACAGCAAAGCGGGCAGGGTGCCCGCGAGTCGCATGTATGAAAGGAAGATCATGCTCGATCAGGCTTATTCTCGTCGTCAGTTCCTCGGCCTCGCTGGTGGTCTTGCCAGCATCGTCGGTCTCGGCCTCGTTGGCTGCGGTGGCTCCGGCGCATCCGACGCCGCCGATACGGGCAGCGCCGCTGCCGCTGCTGAGTCTGTCTCCGGCGAGGTGACCTATGACGGCGCCTCCTCGTTCCAGGCTCTCGTCGAGGCCGCTGCCGAGAAGTTCATGGATGCCAACCCGGACGTCTCCGTCTCCGGTTCGGGCAACGGTTCGGGCAAGGGCCTTACCGCTGTCGCCGCCGGCACCGTTACCATCGGTAACTCCGACGTCTTCGCCGAGACCAAGCTCGAGGCCGATCAGGTCAAGAACCTCGTCGACCACGAGGTCGCCGTCGTGGGCATGGGCCCCGTCGTCTCCAAGAACGTCAAGGTCGACGACCTGTCCCTCGAGCAGCTCAAGGGTATCTTCTCCGGTCAGATTACCAACTGGAAGGAGGTTGGCGGCGACGACGCCACCATCGTCGTCCTCAACCGCAAGGCCGGCTCCGGCACCCGCGCCACCTTCGAGGCCGCCGTCTTTGGTGACGAGGCCGTCGACTTTAAGGGCGACGCCGAGCTCGACAAGTCCGGCGACGTCCAGACTCAGATGGGCAGCACCGACAATGCCATCTCCTACCTCGACTTCTCGCACTTTGATGACTCCAAGTTCAACGCCATTAAAGTCGAGGGCGTCGAGCCCAAGAGCAAGAACGTTACCGACGACTCCTTCAAGATCTGGGCGACCGAGCACATGTACTGCGCAAAGGACGCCGACGACGCCACCAAGGCATTCCTGGATTTCATGCTTTCCGACGACGTCCAGGGCAAGCTCGTCGAGGAGCAGGGCTTCATCCCCGTCTCCGCCATGAAGGTCGTCAAGGACGCCAGCGGCAAGGTCTCCACTAAATAAGTAATCGCCCCGGAAAGGTTTGCAATGGCAAAACAGCTGCCAAAGCGCGACCTTGAGAACGTGGGCCTGGGCGTCACGGGTGCGTGCGTAGCGCTCGTGACGCTTGTCGTTGCCGCGCTCATCTTTATGGTCGCCCAAAAGGGCCTCTCGGCTTTTGTCAAGGACGGCGTCTCGGTCGTCGAGTTTTTCACCGGCACCAAGTGGGACCTGGCCAACACGGCCGAAAACGGCCTGCCTTACACCGGCGCCCTGCCCCTGATCGTCACCTCGTTTGCGGTCATGGTGCTCTCCACGCTCATCGCGCTGCCCATCGCCATCGGCTCTGCCATCTTTGCGGTCGAGATTAGCCCTAAGTTTGGCTCCAAGGTCTTTCAGCCGCTTATTGAGCTTTTGACCGGTATTCCCTCAGTCGTCTTTGGCCTGATCGGCTTTCACGTGGTCGTCGGCCTTATGAAGAGCGTTTTCCATGTGAGCACGGGCCTGGGTATCTTGCCCGGCGCCATCGTGCTGGCCGTCATGATCCTGCCGACCATGACCACCCTTTCGGTCGATGGCCTGCGCGCCGTGCCCGACAGCTATCGCCAGGGCTCGCTCGCGCTGGGCTACACCCGCTGGCAGACCATCTGGCACGTGGTGCTCAAGTCCGCCATGCCGTCGCTCATGACCGCAGTTATCCTTGGCATGACCCGCGCCTTTGGCGAAACGCTCGCCGTGCGCATGGTTATCGGCGGCATCGAGGCCATGCCGACATCGCTGCTGTCGCCGGCCTCGACCATTACCACCACGCTCACCACGTCCATGGCGGTCTATGCCGAGGGTTCGGCCCAGGACGACGTCTTGTGGGCGCTCGGCCTGCTGCTGATGGGCATGAGTCTCATCTTTATCCTGATCATCCACCTTATCGGCCGCAAGGGGGCGAAGGCTCGTGGCTAGCACGCGCATCCACATCGACGAGGCGAGACTCGGGCGCGTCCAAAAGCAGGACCGCATCGCCACGGGCGTGCTGACGGCAATCGTCGCCATCGTCATGCTCGTCGTCGTCTCCATGGTGGCCTATATCCTGTTCGAGGGCATCTCGACGCTGTTCCAGCCGGGCTTTCTCACACAGCCGTCGCGCGCCAACGGAACCCAGGGCGGCGTGCTCTACCAGCTGTTCGACTCGTTCTATCTGCTGCTGATTACCCTGATCATCTCGGTGCCCATCAGCCTGGGCGGCGCGGTCTTCCTGGTCGAGTACGCGCCCGATGGGCCTATTCGCGACATCGCCTCGACCGCCATCGAGACGCTGTCTTCGCTGCCTTCCATCGTCGTGGGCATGTTCGGCTTTCTGGTGTTTTCGGTGCAGCTGGGCTGGAAGTACTCCATCATCTCCGGCGCCGTCGCGCTCACCATGTTCAACATCCCCATCCTGGTGCGCGTGATTCAGCAGGCGCTCGAGGACGTGCCGCAGGCCCAGCGCGATGCGTGCCTGGCCATGGGCCTCACCCGCTGGGAGGCCACGCTGCACATCCTGATTCCCGAGGCCATGCCCGCCATCGTGACCGGCATCGTGCTTTCGGCCGGCCGTGTGTTTGGCGAGGCCGCGGCGTTGCTCTTTACCTCGGGCATGAGCTCGCCGGTTCGCCTGAACTTCTTGAGCTTTAACCTGTCGAGCCCCACCTGCGCCTGGAACGTGTTCCGTCCCGGCGAGTCGCTGGCCGTGCACATCTACAAGATCTATGGCGAGGGCAGCCCCGAGGCCCAGCAGATCGTCTGGGGCACCGCGGCACTGCTGATGATTTGCGTGCTGCTGTTTAACGTAGTCGCCCGTATCGTGGGCAAGCAACTGGCAAGGAGGATGACGGCCGAATGAGCGAGATGAATGCGACGCCCGCAACCGAGGCGGCATCGTCCGACACCCAGGACTTTTTGTCGAGCGTGGGGGAGAGCGAGAAACGTGTTCGCGTGAGCGGCAAGGCCGTGAGCGACGAGGTCGTGGTCTCCACCAAGGACGTCAACGTGTACTATGGCGACCACCATGCGCTGCACGACACGTCGCTCGACTTCCATAAGGGTGAGATCACGGCGCTCATCGGGCCTTCGGGCTGCGGCAAGTCGACCTTCTTGCGTAGCCTCAACCTGATGAACCGCGAGATTCGCGGCTGTCGCGTGGAGGGCGAGATCAACTACCGCGGCCGCAACGTGAACACCAAGACCGAGAACACCTACGAGCTGCGTCGTTCCATCGGCATGGTGTTCCAGCAGCCCAACCCGTTCCGCAAGTCCATTCGCGACAACATCACGTTTGCGCCCAAGCGCCACGGCATCACCGACCGCGACGAGCTCGATCGCATGGTCGAGGAAAGCTTGCGTGGTGCCGTGCTGTGGGACGAGGTCAAGGACAAGCTCGACAAGAGCGCCTACGCGCTTTCGGGCGGCCAACAGCAGCGTTTGTGCATCGCGCGCACGCTTGCGCTCAACCCCGACGTGATCCTGTTTGACGAGCCCTGCTCGGCGCTCGACCCCATCTCGACGCTGGCGATCGAGGACCTCATGTCGTCGATCGCGGCCGACCGCGCCATCGTCATCGTGACGCACAACATGGAGCAGGCGTCGCGCGTGTCCAACCGCACGGCGTTCTTCTACATGGGCGATATGGTCGAGTACGACGAGACCGACGAGATTTTCCAACGGCCCAAGGATAAGCGGCTGAATGATTACCTCACCGGCATGTTCTCCTAGTCCGGGACATGCTTGAGGCCTGCGGCGGCCACGGTTGTCGCGGGACTGATTGGAGAGGCGGGTCATCTCTTGCGGGAGATGGCCCGCCTTTTTGTGTCGTGTGCTGGTGCGCTTGCCCAAAACCACCACAAAGGTGCCTGTCCCCTTTGTGGTGGTTTTCGCTATCATGGACAACGTTGAATTTCTACGAAGGAGCAGGGCATATGGCGATTCTTTTGGGATGCGATTCCGTCAGCCTAGAGTTTCCCACCAAGCATATTTTCGATAGCGTGACGCTCGGCGTGGACGAGGGCGACCGTATTGGTATCGTTGGCAAAAACGGCGACGGCAAGTCGACGCTGCTGAGCGTGCTCGCCGGCACGTTGGAGCCCGACGACGGCCGCGTGACGCACCGCCGCGACACCACGATCGGATTGCTCGGCCAAAAGGACAATCTGGTCGATACCGATACCGTGCACCATGCCGTCGTCGGTGACACGCCCGAGTACGAGTGGGCCTCGAGCCCTCGTACGCGCCAGATCTTGGCCGGTCTTATTAGCGATGTGCCCTGGGAGGGCACGGTGGGCGAGCTCTCGGGCGGCCAGCGCCGTCGCGTGGACCTTGCGCGCCTGCTGATCGGCGACTACGACGTGCTTATGCTCGACGAGCCCACCAACCACCTGGACATGCGTACCATCAACTGGCTTGCACGCCATCTTAAGGCTCGCTGGCAGCGCGGTCAGGGCGCCATGCTCGTGGTCACGCACGACCGCTGGTTCTTGGACGAGGTCTGCACCAGCATGTGGGAGGTCCACGACGGCCAGGTCGATCCCTTTGAGGGCGGCTACTCGGCCTACATTCTGCAGCGCGTGGAGCGCGACCGCATGGCCGCGGTTACCGAGGAGCGCCGCCGCAACATGGCGCGCAAGGAACTCGCGTGGCTGAGCCGCGGTGCCCAGGCGCGCTCCACCAAGCCCAAGTTTCGCGTGGATGCCGCCCGCGAGCTGATCGCCGACGTGCCGCCCGTGCGTGACGAGCTGGAGCTCAAGCGCCTGGCGGTGAGCCGTCTGGGCAAGCAGGTTATCGATGTGGTCGACGTGGACGCCGGCTATGCGGATGCCGATGGCACGTCCAAACAGGTGCTCACCGATGTGACCTGGCTCATTGGTGCGGGCGATCGCTATGGTCTTTTGGGCGAGAACGGCGCCGGCAAGTCCACGTTGCTCGACGTGATTCAGGGCAAGATCGCGCCCCTGCGCGGTCGCGTGAAGATTGGCCAGACGGTGCGCTTTGGCGTGCTGTCGCAGCAGCTCGAGGAACTCGAGCCCTACATGGGCGACACGATTCGCGAGGTGCTCAGCAACTATAAGAAGTACTACGTCATAGACGGCAAGGAGACTTCGCCCGAGAAGCTTTGCGAGCGTCTGGGCTTTTCGACGCAGCAGCTCTGGAGCCGCATCGGCGATCTTTCGGGCGGCCAGCGCCGCCGCCTGTCGCTGTTGCTGACGATCCTGGACGAACCCAACGTGCTCATCTTGGACGAGCCCGGCAACGACCTGGATACCGATATGCTGGCGATTGTCGAGGACCTGCTCGACGGCTGGCCCGGCACGCTGATTCTGGTGACGCACGACCGCTTTTTGATGGAGCGCGTGACTGACCAGCAGTGGGCGCTGCTCGATGGCCATCTGACGCATATGCCTGGCGGCGTCGACCAGTACCTGCGCCTGTGCAACGCCACCGCCGAGGGCGAGCCCGTGGGCGCACCGAGTGCCAAGACCGGCACGTTCGACACCGGCGCCGCAGCGGTTGCGGCCGAAAAGCCCAAGACGAGCGGGCAGCCCAACGGTCTTTCCAACGCCGAGCGCCAGAAGCTCCGCCGCGAGGTGAGCTCGCTCGAGCGCAAGATGGAGACGCAGCGCGCTCGCGTGGAGGAGGCCGAGGCTGCGATGGCGCAGGTCGACTCCACCAATTACACGGCGCTGGGCGAGCAGCAGGCAAAGATCGACGAGGCCCACGCCGCCATGGACGAGCTGGAGATGGCGTGGCTCGAGGCGAGCGAAAAGCTCGAGGGCGAGGAGTAGACGAGGATGATCAAAGCCGCGTTTTTCGATATCGACGGCACGCTGCTGAGCTTTAAGACCCATCGGATTCCGGTGTCGGCGCAGCAGGTGCTCGACAGCTTTCACGAGCAGGGGATCGCATGCGTGATTGCTACGGGTCGCCCGACCTACCAGATGCCCGATTGGCTGTTCGACCTGGGTTGGGATGCGTACATTACGCTCTCGGGCCAGCACTGCTTTGATGCCGAGGGGGTTTACCGCAGCTGTCCGATTGATCCGGACGACGTTGCGGTAATCGTGGACCAGGTGGCGCAGGGGCGCTATGACTCGCTGTGCATGCAGGGCGATAACTCGTTTGTGAACCGTCTGTCCGAGCGCGTGGTGACGGCCGGCAGCAACGCGGGAATCGTCTACCACGAGGAACCGTTTGAGCATGCCTTCGATGCGCCGGTCTACCAGTTTTGCGCCTTTGTTGATCCGGCCGACGAGCATATCGTGACCGACGCGGTGTCGCATTCGCTCACCACGCGCTGGTGCGATCTGTTCTGCGACATTATTCCGGCCAACGGCGGCAAGGACCTGGGTGTGGCGGCGACGCTGGAGCGCCTGGGCATCGACGCGAGTGAGGCGATTGCGTTTGGCGACGGCGAGAACGACCTGTCGATGTTCTCGGCCGTGGGCACAAGTGTGGCCATGGGTAACGCGCAGGACACTGTGAAGGCTGCGGCGACCTATGTGACAACCGCCGCGGACGACGACGGCATCTACAACGCCGCCAAACACTTTGGCCTGCTGTAGCTGCGGATTCGGCATCTGGGGACGTTCCTTTTCTGCCGGCAGCTGGGGACACTCCTTGCGGGGCGTCCCCATTTTGTTTTCGTCCCGCATGTTTTGTGAAACACGGCTAACTTTTAGGCAAAGTAGTAAGACATGGGCAACTTTTGCGGTAAAGTAAATCAAGCAAAAGTATCCAAAGGCTAACTAGAAGCCATCGCGAAAGGCGGCCCATGGCCCTACGTGAATCCGGAGAAGACTATCTCGAATCGATCTACGTTCTGTCGGAACGTCAGGGCACCGTGCGCTCGATCGACGTTGCCGAATACTTGGGCGTAACCAAAGCAAGCGTCTCTAAAGCCATGGCGGCCTTGGAGAGCACCGGCTACGTGGAGATGGGCAAACGCGACGTGCATCTGACGGAACGCGGTCTTGAGGTTGCCCGTCAAATGTGGGAGCGCCACTGCTTTTTTGTAGGGCTGCTAGAGGACGCAGGCGTAACGCCCGAGGTCGCGTCGCAAGAGGGCTGCCACATGGAGCACTGCCTGAGCGAGGAGAGCTTCGAGAAGCTAAGATCGATGCTGAGACGGGGCAGCGACCGGGATCAGTAACCCCACCAACCAAGTCCAACTCAGACAAGGAACCCCGCCAGCAAGTGATGCCCAAGAACCGCCAGCAACGTCACCGCAGGCCGGGACCGGGCTTGGGTTTGAAAACAATCCGCAGCGCGAGGCCCGCCTTTCCGTTGCTCCGCAGGAGCAGGAAAGGCGGGCCTCATGCGCGAGGACGTTTTCAAACCCAAGCCCGGTCCCGGCCGGAAGGACCACAGACGCTACAGGTTCTTGACACCCATCGCGCGCATGGCGTTCAGGATGGCGATGATCGCCACGCCTACGTCGCCAAAGACGGCAAGCCACATGTTGGCGATGCCGAGCGCCGCAAGCACCAAAATCAGCAGCTTAATGCCCAGCGCAAAGATTATGTTCTGCCAAACAATCGACATGGTCTTGCGCGCCACGCGGATCGCGCGGGAAATGTTGGACGGCTTGTCGTCCATCAGCACCACGTCGGCGGCCTCGATCGCGGCGTCGGAGCCCATGGCGCCCATGGCAATGCCCACATCGGCGCGCGTAAGCACAGGAGCGTCGTTGATACCGTCGCCGACAAAGGCGAGCTTGCCCTTGCCACTTTCGGCCGCGAGTAGCGCCTCAACGCGCTCGACCTTGTCGCCCGGCAGGAGCTGCGCGTGGAACTCGTCGAGACCGAGTTGCCTGGCCACAGACGCTGCAACCTCCTCGCGGTCGCCCGTGAGCATGACGGTGCGGTTGATACCGGCGGCATGCAGGTCGCGAATCGTTTGCTCCGCATCGGCCTTAACGGTGTCTGCAATCACGATGTGGCCGGCGTACACGCCGTCAACGAGCACGTGGAGGATCGTGCCGACAACCTCACAGTCCGGTGCTTCAACGCCGGCCGCGGCGAGCATCTTGGCGTTGCCAACGACGACGTGCTTGCCGTCGATGGTTGCCGTCACGCCGTGGCCCGCGTCGTTGGCGGAGTCGCTCACGCGCTTGGGGTCGACCTCGCCCTGGTAGGCGTCGCGCACGGACTGCGCGATGGGGTGATCGAAGAACGACTCAGCAAGGGCTGCGACTTCGAGCAGCGACTGCTCGGTATAGCCAGCCTCGGGGTGCACCGCGACGACTGAGAACGTGCCGTTGGTGAGGGTGCCCGTTTTGTCGAAGACGATGGTGTCCACGTCGGCGAGCGTCTCGAGGTAGTTGGAGCCCTTGATGAGAACGCCCAGCTTGGACGCGCCGCCGATGCCGCCAAAGAAACTCAACGGTACGCTGATCACGAGGGCGCACGGGCAGCTGACGACCAGGAAGGTCAGGCCGCGCAGGATCCAATCGGACCAAGCGCCAGTCACCAGGCCGCCGCCAAGCGCGAGCACCGCGGCAGCGCCAGTGACGGCGGGGGTGTAGACGCGGGCAAAGCGCGTGATGAAGTTCTCGGTGCGCGCCTTCTTTTCGCTGGCATTCTCCACGAGCTCCAGAACACGCGCGACGGTTGACTCGCCAAAGGGCTTGGTGGTGCGCACGTGGATGAGGCCCGTCATGTTGATGCAGCCGCTGATGATATCGTCGCCGGTCTTGGCGGGGCGGGGGACTGACTCGCCCGTGAGCGCGGCGGTGTCGAGCTGGGTTTCGCCCTCGACGATGACGCCGTCGATAGGCACGCGCTCGCCGGGCTTGACCACGATCACGGTGCCGACGGCGATGTCATCGGGAAAGACCTGTTCGAGTGTGCCGTCGGCTTGCTCGACGTTAGCGTAGTCGGGCGCGATGTCCATCATGGCACTGATCGACTTGCGGCTCTTGCCCACGGCGTATGCCTGGAACAACTCGCCGACCTGGTAGAACAGCATGACGGCGGCGCCTTCGGCCATGTGCGGGTCGGTGTCGGGGAAGAGCACCATGGCAAACGCGCCGATGGTCGCGACGGCCATGAGGAAGCTCTCGTCGAAGGCCTTGCCGCGGCGGATGTTATTGAATGCCTTTTGCAGTACGTCGTAGCCGGCAATCAAAAACGGCACGAGGAACAGCGCGAAGCTGGCGTAGATGTTGCCGGGCTCCCCAAATGCGATAGTGAGGGCGCCGAGCTCGTCGAGGGCATAAACAACGGCAAAAATGCCCAGTGCTACCAGGATGCGGTTGCGCTTGTGCTCAAGGGACTCTTTCTTCTTGCGCTTCTTCTTTTTCTTTTTGGGGTCGGCGGCTGCCATGATTCAAACCTCCCATTTGAGTGTATGAACACTTGCTCATATAATTTCGCGAGCAAAGGCCGCGGCAAGCGCGGCCTTACAGGTCAACGTGTGCGCGGGTTAGAGAATGATCTCGCAGTCCGGCTCGGCGTCGGCGGTGAACTCAACGACGCGGTCCAGGACCTCGTCGAACTTGGCGTCGTCGGCCTCGAGCGTCAGCTTCTGGGTCATAAAGTTGACCGAAACGGACTTGACGCCATCGAGCTTAGCCAGCTCGTCCTGAAGTTCACGCGCGCAGTTGGCGCAATCGATCTCGTCGAGCTTAAACTGCTTTTTCATGGTGGGTTCCTTTCCCTGTGTTGGCGGTCTGGGTGCCGGCCGCGCTGATACCGTGGTTGATTGCTATTCGCAGATATGGCTCATGCCCTGGTTGAGCATGGTATAGACATGATCGTCAGCGAGCGAGTAGAGAATGTTGCGGCCGTCGCGGCGGAACTTGACCAGGTGCGACTGCTTAAGCGTGCGCAGCTGGTGCGACACCGCAGACTGCGAGGTCGCGGTCGCTTCGGCGATGTCAGCCACGCAGAGCTCGCGGCCCATGAGGGCATAGAGAATCTTGATGCGCGTGGTGTCGCTGAAGACCTTGAACAGGTCGGCAAGGTCGTAGAGAAGTTCCTCGTCGGGAAGGTCCTCGGGCGAGCAGGTGGTGGGGACGATCGGCTCGGTGGCCTCGATGCCAGTCTTTGTTTCATCAGCGTGGCTGCTCATTGCAATATCCTTTCATATGAACATGCGCTCATATAACTTACTTCCGATTATATGAGCGCATGTTCATATGTCAATACAATTTACGTTAACTTCGATGACTGCTTGCCGCCTCTGCGATTTTCTGCGGGTTGGGAGACATCGACGCAATGCTCGCCAACATATTTCGAGATGTTCGGCCAGCATGCTAAGAAAGCCACCTTGAGAAGCTTTAGGACTGTTCATATTTGTACTTTATCGTGTTAAATACAGCGAGAATCAGTTCTTCCTCTACGGGAGTTCCTGCAGAATCAGTTTTATCTAAAGTTATATTGAGCATTGCTGCAGCCAATCTGGCACATCGGTGGCCGAATAAGTCGAAAAATGTAGGTGGACATCCGCAGAGATCGCCTTTAGAAGAGCGAATTCTCAATTAGATCAATAATCGTGTCGTCTTCCGTGCGGTTTCCATCGATTTTTGCGAACATGTCGCATTCCCAAGGCCCATTGATTTCCTCAGCAAGGGCCCCGACGTGTTGCATGTCGTCGGGTTCTGGCACATCGTTGATGCTCGGGTCATCAGCTTGCGGATATTGGCTTGCAATTTCGCGCTTGGCGGCCTCTTCTTCTTTGAGTGTCTCCAGGACGCGGCGACCGTATTCGAAGTAGCGCCGCAAGACAAATTGACGAAGAGTTTCTTGCAGGATGGCGAAGTTATCCGGGAGTCGACCGGGCCATATCTTCTCGCGAATGCGAATCGCTTCCATGACCCGCCTAAAAGCGGACTGCTTGAAAAACGAATGACGACTAACTGTGATAACGGCATATCCCATGTTTCGCAGCGTGTTTCGGCGTTCCTCGTCAATTGATTGCTGTTCGGGCTCGTCGTGGTAAAAGCCGTTGTATTCGATATCGGTCATCGAATTTTCGAGCAGCGCGTCGAGGTAGAAAACCGTCCGTCGCGTTAGGGCGGCGTATCTTTTGGGGACTGGGATCGGATAGTCCGTTTTGATAGCGCGTATGGCTAAGCCACCCATTGACTTGGGCATTGTCAGCATCATGACAAACGCCGTTTCGAGTGGGGAGCGACAGCCTTCGCGTACATAAGAAAGTGCCTTAAGTGCTTTATTAGATCCACGATACCCCGATGCCTCTGAAAAGAAGGCTCTGAGCTCTTCAACGCTGGTTAGGGCTGGGCGCTCGCGATATTGAGTTTCGTCGGACGTTCCAAGCGCGTAGGAGCCGCAGATTTCAAAGTAATACTCAACGAGCTCCGAAAGGTTGAGGTCGGCTGCTGCTTCTAACGCGCACAGCTTGATATCGACGATGTAAACGTTCGGCTCGAGTTCTAGGTAGCTTTCTGCATCAAACGTATAGCGCGTGCAGTGGCAGATGCAGCCCTTGCGGTGCCTTTTGGCATTATTGGAAAACGTCAGCACATGGATGCTTTCAGAATCGACATTCTTTCTGTTGAGCCATGCTCGCGCCGCTTCCAGGTTGGACGTGGTCGGCGCAGACACCTTGATCTTTTCCATAGGTATGGGATCGGTCGCGTGGCTTGCGAGCGAGCTGACTGTTTGGTATACAGCGCGTGCCGTGGTATGTGACAGAACGATTCCCATACGCGCATGATGGCATAGCGGACGCCATATACGCTCGAAACTTCGGGCAACGGTATTGGGGCGCGGCTTATCTTCTGCGAACGGTGGGTTTTTGAGCTGTCGTATTGAGGGGGGCAGCTTCGGCTGGGGAGGTTTCTGTCGGCTGCCCCATTTTGGTGAACTTTAGTTGCGGATTCGTAGCTTCTAAGCGTTTTTGCCGACCGCTCAGATGCCTCACCAACATAATTTGAGTTATTCGGCCTTATCCTATACGAATGGTGCGATCGCAACGTCCTATTCGAATTGATTCAGGTAGATTTATAGGGCTTGGTTGCGAAATTGGGGCGACTATAGCGCTCGATTGCGGTTCAAGGGGCCTCGACTAGTGGTTCAGCTGGCCGAACAACTCGAAAAAGTAGGTGGGCCAACCTGCCGACTATGTGAAGCATGCGTATTTGCTCGTTTTGATTAAAACTAGGGTGCAGCCATAAGACTGCGCCCTAGTTTACTGCGTGCCGGTGCGTCCAGACGGATTGCACTGTGTCTGGCAGGCGCTCCCGCAGATGGATCGGTTATTTCGCGAATAGGTTCTTGAGGTTGAACTCGGCCTGTACCGTGCGGAGCATGAGGTCGGTGTCGTCCAGACCCAGATGCTGCTCGTTGGCGTCGGGCGCGAGGGTGCCGCGACGGCGTGCCCAGTTCTCGAGCGCGGCGGGGGCGGACTCGCGGGGGAGCGAGCGCGCGTCGGCGTCCAGGCTGCGGCAGATCTGGCGCGAGTCGATGACGATGATCTTACCCGCGCGGCGTGCCTCGGCGTAACCGTCCAGGTGAATCTTGAACCAGCTGTCCTCAAAGGCGGCGTTATGCGCCATGTACGGGTACTTCTTCATAAGCTTGAGCAGCTGCTTTTGCAGCTCCTTGTTCTCGCGGAAGGGCGTTTTGCCGTCGATGTCGTCCCAGGTAATGTGGTGGATATTCGACAGCGGCACATCTTCGCCGCGGTAGATGTCGGGCAGGCCGCAGTAGTGTGCCTCGGCGTCATGCGGGACGGCGTCGCTGGTGAGCTCCATGATCTCCCAGCCCACGTTGATGATATAGCCGCGCTCGGGTGCACGGCCGGTGGTCTCGATGTCGATACCGAGCACGGTGCCCTGGATGGGCTTGCGGGCGTAGGCCACGCCGAGCGCGTCGCGGTCGCCGCGGATTTCGCGCATAACGGACGCGGCGGTGCGCTTTTGCATCTTGCCGATGGCGGCGCAGGTGTCGGCATCGGACAGGCCGCGCGAGAGCGTCGCGGGCGTCACGTTGCGCAGACGCGCCTCGCCAATCTGGTCGCACAGGTCGCGGTTGCGGTCGGCCAGGTCGCGCACGGTGGCAAAGTCGAAGCCGGGGTCGCCCTCGGCGGTAAAGTACTCGGTCTCGAGCACCTTGAGGGCCTCTTCGCCTTTCTGACGCTCGGATTCCATGGCACCGTGATCGCCATAGATAAACATGGGGATAAACGGCTGACGCTCGTATTCGAGTGCTTGCGAAACGTTCATATGCTGCTCCTTGGATGGGCCGCGTCGCGCGGCTCGGGGTTACTGAGTTGTGGCGAGATGATAGTTTACCATGGGCAACTATTGGTATCACGCCTAGGACAACTACAATACCCTAGTTGACCGCTAGGACTTTTACAATGCTGCCGAAAGACACGAAAGGTTCCATCCGTCATGGATTTGCTGATTGATATTTTGCTCGACGCCGGCAAGGACACGCTCTCGCTGGCGCCGTTCTTGTTGGTGACATATCTGGTTCTCGAGACGCTCGAGCATGTTGCGGGCGATTGCGTCAACGGCGCTATCAAGCGAGCCGGCGCTGCTGGCCCCGTGGTTGGCTCGTTGCTGGGCATGGTGCCGCAGTGCGGCTTTTCGGCGATGGCGGCAACGCTATATGCCGGTCGCGTCGTGACACTGGGCACCCTGGTGGCGGTGTTTCTCTCGACCTCCGACGAGATGCTGCCGCTGCTACTTGCCGAGCAGGTTCACGTGCAGACCATGGCGATGCTTTTGGCTTCGAAAGCGCTGATCGCGCTGGTCACGGGCTTTATCGTGGATGCCGCCATTCGTGGCCTGCGTCGCAACGCCCGTGCGCATGCGGCGATTCGCCGTACCGTGCTGGGGACTGCTGCCAATCCGGCTCATGTGAACTGTGCGCATGACGACCATGCTGGGGGCGACATCATTGACGAAGTGGCCGAGGCGGGCGTGAGCGCCGACCACATCCATGAGCTGTGTGAGCGCGACCATTGCGGTTGTGATGAAGACGAGGATGAGGACGAGCACGGGCATGGCCACGATCACGGTCATGAGGGCGAACATGAACACCATGACGGTCACGGTCACTCTCACTCCCACGAAGGGACGCCTGTCCTGTCGATCATCCGCAGTGCGATCTCGCACACCGTGCAGGTCTCGGTATTCATTTTTCTGGTGACGCTGATTCTGGTCGCCGTGCTCGAGACGTTCGGCGAGTCCGCGATCGAGCAGTTCCTGCGCGGCAACGAGACACTCGCCGTCCTGGGTTCGGCGCTTGTCGGGCTGATTCCCAATTGCTCGGCGAGCGTGGTCATTACACAGCTGTATCTGGAAGGCGCGCTGCAACTGGCGCCGATGCTCGCCGGCACGCTCATTTCCGCCGGCGTGGGTTATCTGGTGCTGTTCCGCACCAACCGCAGCGCCCGCGAAAATGCCGTGTTCCTGATCATGATGTACGTCATCGGCGCTGGCTGGGGCCTCATCCTCTCCGCCGTTGGCCTCTAAGTAGGCCTAAAAAATGGGCTTCAAATAGCCATGCTCAGCGCCTGCGCAATGCGGCGACGCATGGCATTTTGAAGCCCGTTTTTTGTTGAGCCATGGATTCCGAGCGCTCACACCGCTCAAAACAAAAAGGTAGATTTTAGGCATGTCTCAAAAATCTACCTTGGTTAGTGCAGCAACTCGGTGAGGTTGCGTTTAAAGCGGGCGCGGTCTTCGCTGGTAAATGCTGCCGGACCGCGAGTGCGTCCGCCGGCGCGGCGTACCTTCTTTTCCTCGTGGCGAATAAACAGCTGCATGTCGATGGTCGCTTTGTCGTAGACGCGCCCGCGCACACCGATAGCTGCGGCATCGCGCCCGAGCACCATGCTTGCCAAGCCAATATCCTGCGTCACGACCACGTCGCCCGCCTGCAGACGCTCGACAATGGCAAAGTCGGCGCTGTCGGCGCCCACGCTCACGTCGAGCGTCGTGACCCAAAAGCCGCGTCGCGCGTGCTCGGCATCGCGCGGGTCGTCGCGGCGAATGTGCCGTTCCAGGTTTTGTGTGCTGTTGCCGGCGATAACAACGGCGACGCCCGCCCGCCGCGCGCAGTCAATCGACTCGCGCGTGACCGGGCAGGCGTCTGCATCAATAAAGAGCGTTCGTGGCATCTAGTGCACCAGTTTGCCAAATTGAATAGCGCGAACAATCAGCGTTACGCCAAACACCAGCAGCGCGGCGCCGCTAAAGATGACGAGCATCTTGGCCGACCACAGCGGATAGATAAAAACGAACATGCCAGCGATGATTGAGAGTGCGCCGCTCAGGATGGCGAGGGCGCGGTTGGACGAAAGCTCGGACTCCAGAATGGACATGACACCTTCGACAATCCAGCCAAAGCCGGCCACGATAACCACCATCGTGGTGAGCGTCGCGGTCGAGAAGGCCTGGTTGCGCAGGATTATGACGCCGCCCAAGATAATGAGTAGGTTGGAGATGATGCTCGTCACGCGCCAGCCGGTGGGCAGCAGCGGCTCAAAAATGGCAGTGAATAGTCTGATGGCAGCAGTGATTACAAAGTAAAAACCCAGGACAGTCGTCAAAAAGACGAGGGACTTGGCAGGTGCAAAAAGCAGCGCGATACCAGCAATGAGTGCTAAGACGCCCGTGATGGCGTAGATCCAGCGTACGGCCTTGACGGCTTTGCCCGCCATGCTTTTCTCGTCAAATCCAAACTGGCTCGATTTTTGATCATCGTTCTTAAAGATGCCCATAAGTCTCCTTTCCGTGCGGCGTAAGCCTTGATCGTTACAACCAGTATCCCCTAAGGGCGCTGACGTATGGGTCGGGGAGGGCGAAACGTAACCCAAAGGCCCCGAATTGTTTCCGTTGTTCCCCACGTCGCGATTTTCTATTCAACAGGTGTAGAACATTGCAGCCCTGTTCGTTATTGCCTACGTTTTAGGTTAGATTTTCCTAAGGACAATTGGCTTGTATTGGGGGTCCCTATGAACGAAGCAGTTCCCGAGGCACCGTCGAGTGTCGAATCGATGGCAAAGCAAGGTTGCGAAAAGCTTGGCCTGGACACGTTTGACGCGCTGGTCCGCCGCGCCCGTACGTGCCGCCGTTTTGACGAGTCCATGCGCGTGCCGCGCGAGTTTTTGCTCGAGCTGGCGGAACTGGCGCACCTGGCTCCCTGCGGCGCCAATGCTCAGCGTCTGCGTTTTCATGTGGTGAGCGGTGCCGAGGATTGCGCGCGTGTATTTGATGAGCTTGCATGGGCCGGCGCGCTTAAGGATTGGTCGGGTCCTGCCGAGGGCGAGCGTCCGACCGGCTACATCGCGATTCTTGCCGAGCGCGCTGTTCCGGGTAAGCCCGCCGCGCCCATCACCGAGGTCGACACGGGCATTGCCGCGCAGACGATGATGCTCGCCGCTCGCAGCGCCACGCCCGAGGTGGCAGCCTGCATGTTCAAGGCCTTTACGCCCCGCGCGATCGATGCTATGGGGCTCGATAACGACAAGTATGAGCTCAAGCTGATCATGGCTTTTGGCGTGCCGGCCGAGACGCAGATGATCGATGCGATCGATTCCAACCCCGACGGCTCAATTAATTACTGGCGTGACGATGCGCAGGTGCACCACGTACCCAAGCGCCCGCTCGCCGACGTGCTGGTGTAGCTGAGCGTCACCGCGGCGTGATCAGACGGTAAACCACCACAAAGGTGCCTGTCCCCTTTGTGGTGGTACGAGGGGAGAGCGTGTGGCAGATCTGTATTTGGTGCGGCATGGGCAGACTGAGCTCAATGTGCAGAGCATTTTGCAGGGCTGGCACGATTCGCCGCTTACGGCGCGCGGGCGCGAGCAGGCGCTGACGGCGCGTACGGCGTTTGCGGCGCGTGGCGTGGCCTTTGATCATGTGTATTCCTCGCCGTTGGGCCGGGCGCGGCATACGGCCGAGCTTATCGTTGGCGAGGGCCGTTCCATTGAGCTGGTCGATGACCTGCGTGAGTGGCATTTTGGCTCGCTGGAGGGCACATCAAATCGCGAGATGCCGCCGCAGCCCTGGGGCGATTATCCGGTGGCCTTTGGCGGCGAGTCGGAAGTGCAGCTTCAGTCGCGCATGGTCGCGGCGCTGTCCCGTATTATGGCCCGGCCGCAGCACGACTGCGTGCTGGCGGTTTCCCACGGCTCAGCCTGCCAGGAGTTTCTTGAGTATGTGACTGGCGGGGGAGAGCTACCCGACAACGGTGCCGTGCTTCATTTTGGCTATTGCGACGGGGCGTTTTCGCTCTTGGGTTGGTAACGAACGAAAGGACCCCTATGAATAAAGATCTGTATCTGGTCCGTCATGGACAGACGATATTCAACCTTAAGCGTATCATTCAGGGGTGGAGTGACTCGCCGCTTACGCAGTTGGGTTGCGACCAGGCGGCGCGCGCCGGCATGTTTTTACGTGCGCGCGGCATTGAGCCCGATCATGCCTACACCTCTACGCTTCATCGCACCGAGCAGACTATCGCCAACTTGTGGCCGGGCTTGGCGTACGAGCGCCTGGACGGCCTGCGTGAGTGGTTCTTTGGCGACTTTGAGGCCGAGCGCGTGATGCTTATGCCCGAGCGCCCGTGGCGCGACTTCTATCGGCAGTTTGGCGGCGAGGGCCAGATCCAGGTGCGCACGCGCATGGTGGCGACGCTGACCGATCTTATGCGGCGTCCGGACCATACGTGCGTGCTCGCGGTAAGTCATGGCTCAGCTATCAAGGAGTTTTTGGACCACGTGCGGGGCGCGGCGGCCGACGAGCGCGAACGCGTGCCGGGCAACTGCTCAGTGCTGCATTTTGCGTTTGACGATGCGGCCGATACGTTTGAACTGGTCGAAGTCTTTACGCAGGAAGACTACGCGCGCGAGCTGGGGCTAGAGCCGCTCGTGGCGGCGGCAGGTCCGCAGCGTGGATAACGCTGACGTTGCGGCCCGGTTTACCGGCGTAATTGTTTGATGCGAAAAGGGCGGAGGTGCATGCGTTTGCTGCATCTCCGCCCCTTGTTTGTTTGGATGCTGGGTTTTCCAGCTTAGCGTTTGAGTTCGCTAGAACCGTGAGACCTGGTGAGTGAGCAGACCCGTCGGAACCTGCGGCGCGCTGCCGCTGACCTGCGCGGCGGGGAACAGCACGGCTACAGCAAAGTTGAACGGCTCTTTGCCAGAGTAGGCGCCGGCAGCGCGGGCCTCGTCGGCCAGAATCTGCGATGCCCCAGCCAGTGCGGCGACATAGGCGGAGTCACCGGCGAACACCGGGTCGGGCGCCTGATCGAGCATGGCACGGATGGCGGCAACGGCGTCCTCGCGCTTGACCTCCCACACACGGTGCGTAATGCCGGCGGGGTCGGTGACGGCATAGAGCGACGCGCCTTCTTTGGCGGCGCCGAGGATGATATCCATGACGGGCGAGGCTTCGTAGGCGAGCGTTACAGGGCGAGGCTGCACCTTAAGCTCGGCGATTGCGCGGGCGGCTGCGGCCGCATCTGCGGAGGACGCGTTGTCGTCCGTCAGTACACCAACCGGGCAAATTGCCACAACGCCCGTCACGCGTCCCAGCTCTCCCGAACACTCGTACACGTAATACGCCGCGCCTGGATCCTTGAGCATTAGGCCGTCAGCAATGGCGCCGCGCAGGGCGTCGTTGCCGCTCAGGATACCGCCCATCGCAGGCAGCGCCTCGAGCACGCGGTCCTGAGCTGGGCGGATGCAGGGAAACGGAAGTGCTTTCATGGGCGGTCCTAACGCGCGAGTCGGTTTGTTCGCGGCTTATTATGCCCCAACTTGGCCGCTTGCGTCCCAGAGCGTGTGATCGGCAAGCGCGATGAGCACGTTTTGGCAGCGAACGATATCGGCATGGGGCACATACTCGTTGGGCTTGTGCGCGAGCGCCAACGAGCCGGGGCCGTAGCTCATACAATTGCGGTTGCCTGTCTTGCCGGCAATGACGGCAGTGTCGGTGTAGCCGGTAAAGAAGCCGACGGTCGTGTCTGTGCCCGTCACGTCATCGGCGGCACGCTTGAGTGCAGCCAGAAGGGGAGAGCTTGGATCGCGCTCGATGGCGGGGCGGTCGCCTGTCACGGTATAGCTTCCATGGCAGCCGGGGACCGCGGCTTCGGCGCCGGCGATGGCCTGCTCTACCATGCGCGTCGCGGCGGCCGTATCAGTCGGCGGGGCCAGGCGCATATCGACCCAGACCTTGGCATGGTCGGGCACGACATAGGGGCGGTAGCCGCCCTCGATCTGTCCAAACGTGATGGTCGATGGCCCCAGCTCATCGTGTACGGGCAGCGCCATGAACGCGCGGCGCAACGCGCAGACGACCTCTGCCATGGCGGCGACGGCGTCGGCGCCCTTCCAAGGCTGGCTCGCGTGCGCCGTGACGCCTGCCATCTCAATCTCGAACCATGTGCGCCCCTTGTGCGCCACCTGGATCTGTCCGTCGGTGGGCTCGGTGTCCAGCACCCATTCGCGCGAACCGACCCAGCCGGCATCAATGGCCGCCTCGGAGCCACGCATAAAGTCTTCCTCGTCGACCGAGCAGATGAGCGAAAAGCCACGTCGGGGCAGCTCACCGCTTGCCGTCATGCGCTCGAGCGTATGGAACAGTGCGGAAATGGCGCAGGCCAGGCCACCCTTCATATCGCAGGCACCGCGGCCATAGAGTTTATCGTCACGCACGATTGCTCCGAGCGGCGGAATGCCTGTATCCCAGCCGTCGCCCAAGGTGACGGTATCCATGTGGCAGATATAGACCAGCCGCGGCTCGTCGCTCACGCCCGGTATGGTAATCATAAGGTTGCGGCGTCCGGGGAGCACCTCGAGTTCCTCAACCTGCACGGCATGGAGCACCGGATGACTCAACCGCTCCAGCTGAGCCTCAACCAGCGCTTTGATATACCGCTCAATTTCATCCTCATACGCGCCCGGGTCTGAGCTGTCGATCCGCACGAGCTCCTGAGCAAGCCGCCAGGCAAAGTCCTCATCAACCATATGCAACCTCACAATCAGTCTGCTTTCCAAACCGATTGTAAGCCTCCTGAGAGATTCGCGACGCGCGCGCAGCAGCATTTACCGTTCGCAGGCCGAGCCAGCGCGTTTGCCGTCCGAGCGGGTTTACAAACGGCGCGGTGGGTACGTAGCCTTTATGGACGACATGCTGTGCGACATATCTGCCTTTCGGTATCACCGGATACCTCCACAGGTTTTGGCGATAATGCCGGACCTGCCCGATTCTGCGGACGATCCGCGCAGGGAGCGCCTTTGCGAGCATCCGCTCGTCGCGCATTTCCTGGGCACCCCGTTACACGTTTTGGCGCAGGGCGGCTGCGGGCGTAAGGGCGATCGCATTGTCAGGCATGTTTGGAACGGGGAGAGGCCGTTTGATTCCATGCGACAGACAGAGTTTTGCCTCGATGTCGCGTCCCCGCTCTTTACCCTGCTGACCCTGGCTTCCTCGGTCTCAAACGAGCGTCTGATCATGTGCATGTATGAGATGTGCGGCACCTTTGCCGTGTGCAAGATTGCGCCTCAGGTAAAGTCGGCACTTGAGCAGGCATACGGGGGCCGGTGGGGTGACGCACGGTCGGGCTGGGAAAACGTAAAGGATGCCTCGGGGAATCCAACGGACCTGTGGAAACGACCTCCCTTGATTGAGCTCTCTGAACTTACCGAGTACGTCGATAAGATCCCGGGGCTCCGCGGCGCTAAATCGTTCACGCGTGCCGCGAAATGCATTACGGGGGTGGCGGCATCGCCGCTCGAGGTCCAGGCTTCGATGCTGTTTGGCCTTACGAGGTTGCGCGGCGGCGAAGGGCTGCGCCTTACCAATAACGTCGAGATTCGCTTGACGCGCAGTGCCCGCCTGATTTCGGGGCTTGATAGGCGCTATGCCGATATCCTGCTGGCAAATAAGGACGGCAGCAGAGAGTGTCTGGTTGAATGCCAAGGTAAAGCCATTCACGGATCCATAGAATCCAAGATTTCGGACTCCGATCGAACGACGGCGCTGCAAGCGATGGGATATCCCGTCATTCTGATGACCTATGGTCAGCTGGCCGACTCCGATGCCTTCCGCGTGGTGATGGAGCTCATCATGTCCTATCTCGATGTGCCGCTGAAAGACAAGACGCCGCGACAGCAGGAGCTCGAACGGCGGCTTCGTGAGGAGATTTTTATCGATTGGGCAGGAATGTAGCCGCGCGGGTGGAAAACGGTCGCGCGGACTAGAGTTTTGGTCACAAAAAGACTTATATTTCGCCTTGGAGGGGCCTTAAAAATGCTATCTAGAATAAGTTGTTTCGGAAAATGGACAGTCAACTTACATTCGGCACATAGTGATCGATTTTTACCTACTAAAGTCCCTGATAAAGCTGTTTATCAAAGCGGGTGTGCTTAGCGACTTGAGCCTCACTATCTATTATCTGAAAAAACTTGTTCTGGGTATCATTTTAAAGTCGTCCGGAGCAACAAAATCGGCCCCCGTTTCGTGAAAACGGGGGCCGAATGGGCTTCGTGGTCTGTCTGGCAGGATTGGCGCCGGCGCTATTTAATCACGCGCACACGATACATCGACGGAATTTGCTTAAGTGCCTCGATCGTGCTGCCGTCCAGGTGCTCATCGGTGTCGAACATGGTGTAGGCGTTCTCGCCAGCGGACTCGTTGGTCATGCGCTGCACGTTGGCGTTGTCCTTGGCGAGAATGGCCGTGATCTGGCCGATCATGTTGGGCACGTTGGCATGCAGGCAGGCAATGCGGCTTGCGGCGCGCGCCTTGCCCATGCTGCAGGCGGGGTAGTTGACGCTGTGCGCGATGTTGCCGTTTTCCAGGTAATCCTTGAGCTCGCTGATGGCCATGTCGGCGCAGTTGGCCTCGGCCTCGCCGGTGCCGGCGCCCGAATGCGTGGTGATAAACGTGTTGGGCATCTTGACGGTCTTGGGCGTGGCAAAGTCGCAGCTAAACCAGCTGAGCTTGCCCGCGCGCAGGGCGGCGTCGACGGCGTCCTCGTCAATGATGGTCTCGCGCGCGTAGTTGATGAGCACGGCGTCCGGGGCCAGCAGGTCGATCTGCTCGGTGCTGATCATGCCGATGGTATCGGCCTTGCTGGGCACGTGCACGGTGAGGTAGTCGCAGCCGCGGCACAGATCCTCGAGCGTGCCCACGCGCTGCACCTCGCGGCTCAGCACCCACGCGTGCTCGACGGAAATGAACGGATCGTAGCCGTAAACGTCCATGCCCAGGTCGACACAGGCGTTGGCGACCTTGGAGCCTACGTTGCCCAGGCCGATGACGCCGATGCGCTTGCCCTTGAGCTCGCGGCCCACAAAGGCCTTCTTGGCTTTTTCGGCATCGACCTGGATCTCGGGGTCGTCGGCGTTGTCGCGCACCCAGTTCATCGACTGCACGACGCCGCGGCTCGAAAGCACCAGCATGCCCAGGACGAGCTCCTTGACGGCGTTGCTGTTGGCACCGGGAGAGTTAAAGACGACGACGCCCTTTCTGGCGTACTCCTCGACGGGGATGTTGTTGACGCCGGCGCCGCAGCGGGCGATGGCGCGGATGCCCTCGGGCAGCTCGTGGCCGTGCAGGTCGGTGGAGCGCATCAGAATAGCGTCGGCCTCCTCGGCGGTGCCCACAAACTCGTAGCCCTCGCCAAATTCGACTTTGCCGTCCTTGGTAATGTCGTCGATGGTTTTAATCTTGCGCATGAAAAACTCCTTAGCGGATTTGTTTATAACAAGTGGTTTGAAGTGGCTGGTCGGCCCGCTCGTTGCGGGCTAGTTAGATCGCGGACTCAAACTATGCTGCGCTTCGAAGTCCTTCATATACGAGGCCAGTGCCTGCACGTCTTCCATGGTGACGGCGTTGTACACGCTGGCGCGCATGCCGCCGACGAGGCGATGACCCTTGACGTTTTGGATCTGGTGCTCTGCCGCGCCCGCAACGAAGGCCGCGTCGAGTTCGGCATCGCCGGTACGGAAGGTGACGTTGGCGATGGAGCGGCTATCGGCCTGCGCGGTGCCATGGAACAGCTCGCTGAGCTCGAGTAGATCATAGAGCAGGTTGGCCTTGGCCCAGTTGCGCTCGGCCATGGCGGCAAGTCCGCCGGTCTCCTCGACCCAGTGGAACACCTTGCCGCACACGTAGATGCCAAAGGTGTTGGGCGTGTTGAGCATGGAGCCCTTGGCGGCTTGGGTCTTAAGGTCCATGTACTGCGGCGTCTGCGCACAGGCCGGACCTTCGGCGATAAGGTCGTCGCGCACGATGACCACGGTCACGCCCGCGGCGCCGGCGTTTTTCTGCGCGCCGGCGTAGATGAGCCCGTAGCGCTCAACGTCGAGCGGCTGCGACAGAAAGCAGCTCGAGACATCGGCGACCAGCGGCACGTCGCCGCAATTGGGCAGCTCGTGGTACATGGTGCCAAAGATGGTGTTGTTCTGGCAGATGTAGACGTAGTCGAGCCCGTCGCCCGCAGCCTCGGCGGCAATACGCGCGTTGATGTCGGCCATGTCGGGGATGCGGTCGAAGTTGGTGTCTTCGGAGCTCGCGAGCAGCACGGCCTCGCCGTACTTGGCGGCCTCCTTGTACGCCTTGTTGGCAAAGTTGCCGGTCACGACGTAGCCGGCGCGGCCGCGGCGCATGAGGTTCATGGGGATGCCCGCAAACTGCAGCGTGGCGCCGCCCTGCAAAAACAGGACGCGGTAGTTGTCGGGGATGCTCAGCAGACGGCGCAGGGTTGCCTCGGCGTCGTTGATAATCTGCTGGTACATGCTAGATCGATGGCTCATCTCGAGCACGGACATGCCGCAACCGCGGTAGTCCATCATCTCGTCGGCGATCTCGGCGAGCACGCTTGTAGGCAGCGCGGCCGGGCCAGCTGAGAAGTTGTGCACACGTGCCATCTTCTAGTTCCCCTCGTAGTCGTTTGAACGTTCGGGATACTTTAGCACAGTGGAGCGTCAGGCGCGACCGAATCACAGCAAAACCCGAGTACGCCGCTATGATTTACAGGATGGTTATATGGGGGAGGGGTGCTTTACTCCTCGGGCAAATCCAAATCTGCGAGCGAAGGCATGAGGTTCTCTAGGCGCTTGATTTCTTCGTCGCAAATTAGCTACCCCCCTGGCCGCTACGACGCGAGCGTGGCGATGACGGCTTCGTCGCCGGCGTATATTAGGGTGTTGCCATCGGGAATGATCGTTTGGCCGTCGCGCTTGAGCATCACTACAATAAACGGATGCTTGCCTTGCGGCACGTCGCGCAGGCGCTGACCGGCCAGGCGACCGTGGGGCGTCACGGTGACCTCGCGCAGGGTAACCTCGGCACGCTCTTCGAACGTTGGGGCGGCCATCACCAGCAGATCGCCTTCCTGGATCACGGTGTCGCCATTGGGCAGTACCGGATGCGCCCCGTCGCGCAGCACCAGGACCACGAGCATGTCCGTCGCGCTGCCAATGTCCGCGAGCGAGCGTCCGGCAAACGGATGGCCAGCGCCCACCTTGAGCTTTACAAACGACATGCCGTCCTCGTCGCGGTAGTCGTTAAAGGTGCGGCGCACGTCGCCGGTCGCATCGATCATATCGAGCTTCTTCGCCACCGCCGGCAGCAGCGAGCCCTGCACCACGATGCTCGACGCGGCAATCACAAACACCAGGTCAAATAGGTCGTGTCCGCCGGGAACGCCGGCCACCACGGCAAAGAGACTAAAGACGACCGAAGCTGCTCCGCGCAGGCCCGCCCAGCTTACGAGCGCGACCTGGCTGGGATTCGTCTTAAAGGGCGCTAGGAGCACGCCGACGGCGATGGGGCGGCTCACGAAGAGCATGAACGCCATGAGCGCCAGGCCCGGCAGCAGCATCTGCGGCAGGCGTGCGGGCGTTACGAGCAGGCCGAGCAAGAAGAAGATGGTCATCTCTGCCATCTCGGTGAGGGTGTCGAAGAAGTGCGCCATCTCGACCTTACCGGTGATGTCGCTTGCGCCCAGCACAATGCCTGCAAGGTATACGGCCAAAAAGCCGTTGCCGCCCAGGTAGCTCGGCAGCGCGTAGGCGACGATGGCCACGGCGAACAAGAAGATGGTCTGCGCGCCTTCGGCCGTTGCGTGTGCGCGCTCAATCAGACGGCTGGATGTCCAGCCGATGGCAAGGCCCAACCCCACGCCCAGGATGATCTGCTTGGTCAGCAGCACGGGAATGTCGATATTGCCGCCCGCCGCGAGGGTCGCGAGCACGGCGGTGAGCATGTAGGCGACGGGGTCGTTGGAGCCCGATTCGACCTCGAGCAGCGAGTCGGTGCCGCCCCTCAGCGAAAGGCTGTGCTCGCGCAGAACGCTAAAGACGCTGGCCGCGTCGGTGGACGCCACGACCGATCCCAGCAGCAGGCCGCCGATCCAGTCGAAGCCCAGCACAAAGTGGGCGAACACGCCGGTGATGCCTGCGGTGATGACGACGCCGAGCGTGCTCAGCAGCACCGCCGGCGCGGCGACGGGCTTGGCGCGGTCTATGTTGGTGTTAAAGCCGCCGTAGAACATGATGAACAATAGCGCCGTGCTGCAGACGGTTTCGGTGAGTGCGTAGTCGCTAAAGTCGATATGCGCCGGGCCGTTGACGCCCAACAGCATGCCGAGCGCGATAAAGATAAGCAGGGTGGGGAAGGGGAGCTTTTTGCCGACGGGTTTGATGGTCAGGCACAAAATGATGACGAGGCCGATAAAAAGAAGGATCTGGTTCATGGATGGTGTCCGCTCCTGGGTGGTTGGCGTGGCACGGTTAGTTGTCTGCGGTTATTTGTACCCAAAGATGGTGGGTTTATGGGGTTGGATTGCGGGCGTGCGCGATATCGTCATAGACGGCTGCCATCTTTGCCTCTGCTCGGAAACCCTTTCCAGCTTTATTGCAACGGAGTACAATGGGTAACGTTTAAGTTCAACTTGAAGTTTTAGTTGCGGCGCCGGGCTTTGGCCGCAATGCAAGGAGAGGCGTACCATGGCGATCTATGTGACATCTGATGCTCACGGGCACGTGCGTGCGCTTGACGAGGCCCTGTCTAAGATCTCGTTGGCGTCCGACGACACGCTGTACGTGCTGGGCGACATGATCGATCGCGGGCCCGATCCGGTCGGCGTTATTAAGCTCGTGCGCTCGCTGCCCAACGCTCGCGTGCTCAAGGGTAATCACGAGCAGATCATGCTCGATGCCATCATTGGCCAGGATCCGCTCGATGCCGAGACCTGGGATATCAACGGTGGCTGGACGACGCGCGAGCAGCTCAACGACATGGAATTTGACGCATACGAGGAGCTCGTGCGATGGATGGCCGCGCTGCCGCTCTACGCGGTGGCCGAGACCGAGGAGCGCCCGTATCTGCTGGTACATGCTGGAATCGAGATGAAGGCGGCGCGCGCGTTTTTGCTTGAGCATGGCGTCGATTGTGCCGATGGCGTTGGAGCGGTGGGTGCCGATCGCGAGCTGCTGCAGCAGATGCTCGCGGTGCAGTCGGCCGATGACCTGCTGTGGATTCGTCACGGCTATTGGGATGCGCCGACCGGGCTGCTTTCTGCCGAGGGCAAGGGTCCGGTCGTGGTGAGCGGTCACACGCCAACGGTGTCGCTCGGGCGTTATTGCGAGGTCGGTGGTCTTGCGGGGCTCGATGACGAGTCGGGCCGCGGGCAGATCGTGCGCCTGGGCGGCGAGGATGCCGCCGGTGTGCCCGATCGCATCGACATCGACTGCGCTGCCGCCACCGGCTCCGAGTTCGGTCGCGTGGGCATCCTGCGGCTCGATGATGGGGCGGAGTTCTACGCGAACATCAACCCAGGCGAATAATCGGTGCAAAGGGTAGCTAATTTGGGACGGAGCTTTTTTGACTACTTTCGGAGAATAGCGCCTTCTTGCTCGGTAAGCGCGAGAAATGAGGAACGTCTGCGTCCTCGGCAGTGCGAAAATGCTCGAAAAACCGTCGCAACGGAGTCAAACGACGTTGCGACGGTTCTTTTTTGGCTGCCCGCTGGCTAAGTGAGTAGACTTTTTTGGAAATGCCGAGCAGCCGGCAAATTTGCCTCAACAAAACCGCAGGTCACTGACTTGTGTTTTGCCGGTGTGGTCAGGGATTCGGCAAAAGTCTACTCACTTAGTTTTGCGTGTCGCAAATCGTCCGCAACGAGACCCCCCCATTGCGCCAATTAGGCGCCGTACGGGTTGCGGTCGCGCTCGATGCGTTGGCGGATGTGGGCGTATTCGATAATCAGCAGCACCAGGAGTAGGGCCATGATGGCTAGGTAGCTCACCACGGCGCCCATCAGACCCAGCAGGTTGATCAGGATCACCGGCAGCACTACGCTTACGGCGAAGCAGATCAGGTAGATTTTGGTGACGTCGCCGGCATGGCGCAGCACCGTGATGATGGCGTAGAGAAAGTCGATGGCCGCGGTGACGCCGCCGGCGACAACCATCAGCAGTGCCAGCGTGCGGTAGCGCTCAAAATTGAGGCCGTACATGAAGCTCATGAGGGGAATACCGGGACCTGCCATAAATGCGGCGCACACGCTGGTGATGACCACGATCAGTGCCATAACGGCAACAATAATCAGGTCAAAGCGACGACGCTTGCGAGGATTAGCCCAAATGCTCGACAAACGCAGGAGCTGCGGTTTATAGATAAATCCAATGCTCAACAAAATAGCCTGCGCCGGAAAGAACAGGGCATTAAAGTACAGCTGATACTTGTAGGCCAGCGTGCCTTCCATCACGAACTTGGGCATGCTCTCGATAAGGTTGAACAGGAACAGCGCGCCAAAAAGCGGGGCGCACTGGACAAACAGGTGGCCGACCTCGCGCAGGCTCACACGGCGCGATTTTTCGGTTTCGAGCAGGGCGAGCGGGGCGGTGACCAGCACGAGCGAGGCAATCGCGGTAACACCCATGGCCATAGCCGCGATGGGCATGCTGCGCGTGAGGAACAGTACCACGCTAAAGACCGCGATGACGCCGACGGATCGTAGCGTTTGGCTCATGCCGGCCAGGTAGAGTTTGTCGGCCTGCTGCAGGCGGCCCTCGTACACGTCGGCAATGCCGTCGATCACCTTATACAGGTAGACGCCCAGGCCGATTGTGGCCATCTGCGCA
This sequence comes from uncultured Collinsella sp., assembly GCA_900544095.1. GTDB lineage: Bacteria > Actinomycetota > Coriobacteriia > Coriobacteriales > Coriobacteriaceae > Collinsella. Next base: position 347,522 of record UQTV01000001.1, on the reverse strand, counting down.
TCGTAGCCGCGGGCGCTGCTGTATACCAGGCCGCATGCCAGCGCGAGCGCTCCGCAGATCCAGCGGTTGAGCTGGTAAGAGGCAAAGGACGTCTTTTCGTCGATGTCCGAGACCTGGAAATTGCGCACGCCGTAGTTGCACGCGATCATGATGAGCGTGCCGGTGACAAAGGCGATGGAGAATTTGCCAGCCTCCTCGGCGCCCACGAGCTGTGTGGACACGATGGTGAGCAACGGAAACGCCATGCCCCATACGGCGGTGCCCAGGGTATTCCAAAGGTAGTCGCGACGGGTGGCGTGATCTTCGTACTCGGCTTCTTGCGTGGAGAAGCCGCCGCCGTAGACGGCTCCGAGCAGGCGGTTCCACCAGGCATTGACCATGCGGTGGATGGGGCCGGGCTGGCGATCGCGCTCGCGGCGACGGCGTGTGGCCTGGCTGCTGTCGGGACCGCCGGCGTTACGCTGGCTTAGCTCTTGGATTCGTGCGAGCTCCTCGGCGGTGTGCGATGCGGGGAACAGGCCGTTCTCGATGCGTCCGCCCTGCCCGTGCGCCCCGTCCGATACGGTGGGGTCGGCGACGCCATTGCGGCGGGCGATGGCGCGGCGAATGCTATCGATGGGCGTGATGCTCAAAGCGGAGTCCTTTCTATTGCTGCGCTCTAGTATAGACGCGACGGTGTTCGTTCGTGTTTTTGAACAGGTTGTTCGATAATTGCGGCGGCGCCATTCAGTAGACGGCATTTGGGGACGTTCCTTATGTGCCGGCACTTTGGGAACGTCCCTAAGTGCTGGCATCCGGGGACGCTCCTTGGTTGTTGCCTGTTCAAGAGTGTCCCTAACGACTAGGCCGCTTGCGTGCGATTTTTGACCGTTGGGCGGGCGCTTCGCCGTTGTCGCAAAAACGTTTTTGCATATCGGGTACAACGGGCTTTACGTGAGTAAAGTGCGCGCCTCGTCCACGTGTCGCGCCTTTAAAGGAGGCCCCATGCCAGGTATTACCCCTGCAGAAGTTCTGTCCAACTTTGGCATTACGCTGGTCGAAGATCCTGCCGAGAACCAGCCCCGCCTGCTGGTCGACCTGCCGGCAGCCGAGCTCGTCGAGCACGCCATCCGTCGCAACGAAGGTCGTATGGCCTCCAACGGCGCGCTGGTGATCGAGACGGGGGAGCGCACTGGCCGCTCGCCTAATGACCGCTTTATCGTTGACACCCCCGATGTTCACGACAAGATTGCCTGGGGTGCCGTCAACCGCCCGCTATCTGTCGAGAGCTACGAGGCCATCAAGGCCGGCATCGTCGACTATCTCAACGAGCGCGACGTGTTCGTCACTCGCGGTATGGCCGGTGCCGACCGCAACCATACGCGTCGTCTGCTTGTCGCCTGCGAGCGTGCCAGCCAGGCGCTCTTTATTAAGCAGATGCTCGCCCGCCCGCTTGCCCGTGAAATCGCACGCACCGGCGAGCCGGACTTCTGTGTGCTCGCCGCGCCGGGCTACCAGTGCGATCCCGCCATCAAGGGCCTCAACTCCAGCGCCGCCGTGGTCATTAACTTCCAGGAGCGCGTGATTCTGGTCGCCGGCACCGGCTATTCCGGCGAGATCAAAAAGTCCATTTTCAGCGTCATGAATTACCTGCTGCCCGTCGAGGACGACGTGCTGCCCATGCACTGCTCGGCCAGTATGGATCCCGTCACGCACGAGACCGCCGTGTTCTTTGGCCTGTCCGGCACCGGCAAGACCACGCTTTCGGCCAACCCCACGCGCCTGCTGATCGGCGACGACGAACACGGTTGGTCCGACATGGGCATCTTCAACATCGAGGGTGGCTGCTACGCCAAATGCGAGGGCCTGGACGCCTTCCACGAGCCCGAGATCTTCAACGCTGTCCGCTTTGGCGCGATCTGCGAAAACGTGGTGCTCGACGAGAACCGCAAGCCCAACTACGACGACATCTCGATCACGCACAACACGCGCGTGGCATACCCTGTGGAGCACATTCCCAACGCGTGGACCAAGGGCATGGGCACCACTCCAAGCGTCGTGCTGTTCCTGACCTGCGACGCCTTTGGCGTGTTGCCGCCCATCTCACGCCTGACGGCCGATGCCGCCATGTACCACTTCGTGACGGGCTTTACGGCCAAGATCCCCGGCACCGAGGTCGGCGTCACCGAGCCCACGCCCACGTTCTCTTCGCTGTTTGGCGAGCCGTTTATGCCGCTCGACCCCATGGTCTATGCCAAGATGCTCGGTGAGCGCATCGCCGACGGCCGCACACGTGTGTACCTGGTCAACACCGGCTGGATTGGCGGCGGCTACGGCGTGGGCCATCGCATCGAGCTTGCCTACACGCGCGCCCTGGTGGCCCGCGCCCTCGACGGTACCATCGAGGACAGCGAATTCGTGCATGACGATATCTTTAACGTTGACATTCCCACCACGTGCCACGGCGTGCCCGACGGCATCCTGGTGCCGCGCCAGTACTGGCAGAGCACCGCGCGCTACGACGAGGCGGCGCACAACTTGGCCGTGTTGTTCGAGGAGAACTTCGAGAAGAAGTACTCGCACCTGCCCGAATCCGTCAAGGCCGCCGGTCCGCATGCTCAGGTGCACGCCGACGCCCGTCATCGCGGCCACGGCCTGCTGGGACTTCGCCACTAGCGTCGCCTCAGACCCAAAACCACCATAAAGGGGACAGGCACCTTTGTGGTGGTTTTACTCGCGCGGATGACTCGGGTTACAATACGCCTGACATATCGCTCCCTTCTCCGGATGGGGGCAGCGTAAGCGCTCTTGTGGCGGCACCGTAGGACTTTGAAGGTGGCCGTCGTAAGGGCGCTTTTTGTTTAGGCACCCGGGCTCGGGCGCATGCTATGAAGGGAGAGCACATGAAGAGCTTTATTGCCGAGGATTCGTTTTGGGAGCTGTTTCCGCAGGCGGCTGTCGGTGTTGTGGTCGTAAAGGGCATGAAGCCCGCGGCTCAGATTCCTCAAGAGGACGTGGACGCGATTGCGGCGTTGCTCGACCGCGCCAATATCGATGCGGAGCGTCATCTGACCAGCGATACTATCAGCGAGAACGCACCGGTCAAGGCATGGCGCGAGGCTTATCGGCTGTTCAAGACCAAAAAGGGCGCGCGTTGCTCAATTGAGAGCCTGCTCAAGCGCGTGCTCAAGGGCAAACCGGTGGGCCACATTACGCCCGCGGTGGACATCTACAACACGGTGTCGCTGACCTACGCGCTGCCCGTTGGCGGCGAGGACCTGCATGCGATTGAGGGGGATCTTCGCTTGAAGGTGACTGACGGCGGCGATGCGTTCCTGCCACTTGGCGAGGAAACGGATGACCCGACGCTGCCCGGCGAGCTCGCCTACATCGATGATGCGGGCGCCGTATGCCGCTGCTGGAACTGGCGCGATGGCGTTCGCACGGCGCTGTCCGACGATTCGGCCGATGCATTCCTGGCGATTGAGTGCGTGGAGCCCGAGCGGATGGGGGATTGCCAGGCTGCCGTTGATCGTCTCGCCGAGTTGCTCGAGCGCTATCTGGGAGCGACGGTTGTCGTTAAGACGCTTGTGACCCGCGACAATCCCTGCGTGGAACTGTAGCGACGCCTGCGGATCATGTTCGCCGGTCAAAACCACTACAAAGGTGCCTGTCCCCTTTGTGGTGGTTTTTATGTTGATGGGTTAACAAATGGGATATTTGGGTATGGGTGTTGCCTCGTGCGGCTAAGATGTTTACCCGTTAGCATCATGTAAGCGAAAGGCGGTCGTCTCCCATGCAGCAGAACGACGAGACACGTTTTGAGGACTTTGTCGGACTGATCAGCGGGCTCTACAAGGAGATCCAGCGCATTAAGACATCCGAGGGCGCAAGGCTGGGCCTCAAGGGCTCCGACGTTATGTGCCTGTACTATCTTGAGCGCAGCAAGGACGGCCTGACTGGCGCTGACCTGGCTCGCATGGCAGGCGTGACCCGTGCCGCCGTCTCGCGCACGCTCGCGCATCTGGAGGAGGGCGGCTACGTCGAGGTCGACGACTCGGGTGATGCGGCCGTTAAGTATCGTGCCCCGGTGCGCCTGACCGCTCTGGGCGGCGAGAGCATGAGCGAGGCGGACCGCATCATTCGCGAGGTGCTCGACACCACCGGTAAGGCTATGGGTGTGGAGCAGCGCGAGCAGATGTATGCGTCGCTGCGTACGATTCTCAACACCCTGCGTGAGATCTAAGGCCGCCAAGGCATTTGCTTCCCATTAAAAACTGCATCGTCCCGTTTGAGCGCGTATGCCGTGCCGGGACATTGCTGTCAAAATTCCCTGCGCGAGACCTGCGCAAGAAAGGATTCGCTATGTCCGTCCGCATTATTACCGATTCCGCCAGCGATATGTCGCCGGCGGAGCACCCGGCGCTGTCCGTCTTGCCGCTGTCCGTTACCTTTGGCACCGATGTGTATATGGATGGCGTCGATATCGATCACCAGCGCTTTTACGAGATGCTCGTGGAGCGCGACGAGCTGCCCAAGACCGGTCAGGTCAACCCGTACGCCTTTTCGCAGGCGATTGCCGAAGCACGTGAGGCCGGCGACGAGGCGGTGATTATTACCGTGGGTGCCAAACTTTCGGGGACCAATCAGAGCGCCCGTACCGCACTTGCCGAGGCGCCGGGCGGCGACGTGTATGTGGTTGATAGCAATAACGTTACCCTGGGTGAGCGCGTGCTGGTCGAGTATGCCCTGCGCCTAGTGGACGAGGGCCAGGGCGCGGCCCAGATCGCGGCGGCTGTCGAGGCCGTCCGTGACCGCGTGGTGGTTATTGGTCTGCTCGAGACGCTGGAGTACCTGGTGCGCGGCGGTCGCCTGTCTGCTGCTGCCGGTGCCGTGGGTACGCTGCTCAACGTAAAGCCTGTTGTGGCTGCCGAGGACGGTCTGATCGTGCAGCTGGGCAAGGCGCGCGGTTCCAAGAACGGACGTAACCTGCTCAACCAGAAGGTCGAAAAGGCAGGCGGCATCGACTTTTCCATGCCGCTGGCGCTCGGCTATACGGGCCTTTCGGATGCGGTGCTCAAGAAGTATATCGAGGACAGCGCGGCACTGTGGGCTGGCCACACCGAGGGCGAACTGCCCGTTCACACCATCGGTGCCACCATCGGCACCCATGTAGGCCCCGGCGCCGTAGCCGTGGCCTTCTTCCAGCCCGTTAACTAGCCCACCTGCCAAAACCACCACAAAGGGGACAGGCACCTTTGTGGTGGTTTATGCTATTCCGGGTGGAAGGGAGCGAGCAATGGCGTCTGAGGGCTTTTTTGAGCGGGTGTACGAGGTGGTCGAGCAGATTCCCGAGGGGATGGTCGCCACGTATGGTCAGGTGGCGCTGCTTGCTGGACGTCCACGAAGTGCGCGGTACGTGGGGTATGCCCTGCATGGCAATCCGCGCCCCGGCGAGAGTCCCTGTCACCGCGTGGTGTTTGCCGATGGCCGCATATGCGATGGTTTTGCTTTTGGCGGTCCCGATGCTCAACGTGAGCTTTTGCTAGGGGAGGGTGTGGCGTTTAAGGACGACATGCACGTCGACTTGGCCGCCTGTCGCTGGCCTGCAGGGCTCTAGCGGCTCTGCCGTGGCTTAAACCACCACAAAGGTGCCTATCCCCTTTGTGGTGGTTTTGGCAGGTTTACCGAGGTTAACTTATGGAGAAGGTATGGCGGCGCGGTTTGTCGCAGCAAAGTAAACCACGGTGAACTATATTGTTTTCAGCAACGGAGCAGGCAATAGGCGATGAAAAAGCCTGCCCTGTTGAGTTTGATTCGCATTCCTCCCCTCTGTGCGATTCAACGGTGTACTTCGGGAACAGGCCCGCTGGCAACTATCTGCCAGCGGGCCTGTTCCTGTTTCGGTGAGGATTCAGCCTCACCGTCTATGTTGTGCGAAGGCGCTTTGCCTAGTACACCATGCCCATGGCGTCCTGAACCTCGCCCAGGGTCTGCTCGGCGATCTCATTGGCGCGACGGTTGCCCTCGTGCAGGACGTCCTTTACGTAATCCAGGTCGTTCTCGTAGCGCTGGCGACGCTCACGGATCGGCGCGAAGTACTCGTTGACGGCCTCGGTCACGTACTTCTTGAGCTGGCCGGAGCCGCCCATGCCAATCTCCTCGGCAATCTCGACTTCGGAACGGCCGGTGCAGATGGCGGCCGTCGAAAGCAGACCGGACACGCCGGGGCGGTTCTCGGGATCGAACGTGATCATGCGCTCGGAGTCGGTCTGGCTCTTCTTGATGCGCTTGGCCGTCTCCTCGGCGGTCATCGAGATGTTGATGGCGTTACCGTAGCTCTTGCTCATCTTGCGACCGTCCAGGCCCGGCAGCAGCGGGGTCTCGGACAGCAGTGCGTCGACCTCGGGGAACACCTTGCCGTAGCGGTTGTTAAAGCGGCGGGCGATGGTGCGGGTGAGCTCGATGTGCGGCAGCTGGTCGCGACCGACGGGCACCACATTGCCCTTGCAGAACAGGATGTCGCAGGCCTGGTGCACCGGGTAGGTGAGCAGAAGGCCGGTGAGCTCGTGGCCCGAGGTCTCCATCTCGGCCTTGACCGTGGGGTTGCGCGCCAGCTCGGCCTCGGACACCAGCGACAGGAACGGCAGCATGAGCTGGTTGGCGGCGGGCACGGCGGAGTGCGCGTAGATCATGGTCTTGTCGGGGTCGATGCCGCAGGCAAGGTAGTCCATGACCATGTTGTACACGTTGTCCTGGATGTGCTCGGTCGTGTCGCGGTCGGTGATGACCTGGTAGTCGGCGATGAGTACGTTGGTCTTGGCACCCATGTTCTGCAGCTCCACACGGCCCTTGAGGGTGCCGAAGTAGTGACCCAGATGCAGACGGCCGGTGGGGCGGTCGCCGGTGAGCATGGTGAACTTGTCGGGCGTCTTGGCCAGGCCCTCGCGAATGGCGTTGCTCTTCTGCAGAGCGACTTCGTAGCTGTTCTCGTTTGGCATAATTGCTCCTAACGTATGTTCATGGGTCAAGATGATAACGCGTTTATTTGAGGGGCGGGGCGTAAGTAGGCGAGGGGCTGGCAAGGGGTGGCATGTGCGATGGGCGCGGCGTGGCTGCGCGTTTGGCCGGCGGCGCCTGGGCGCATCCTCGGCAGCTTACCCTAGCGCCTGTGGTGTCGCTCTTCCTTACGCTCTTCTGCCGCCTGCTCCTCCTGCTTAAAGGCGGGATCGTCGGGGGTGACGAGCTCATCCTCGTGTGTGCGCTTGTTGTAATGGTGGCGCAGCACGGGCTCAAACAGATGTAGATGCTTGGCAAAGGCCGCCGAGCCAATGGCGAGCACGGTAAAGATGAGCACGCGCATGGGCACCTCGACCTGGTTAATCGCGGCGGCGCCGGCCGAAAGCATAATGCACCAGGCGTAGATGAGGAGCACTGCCTGTTTTTGGTTGTAGCCCTCTTGGATCAGGCGGTGGTGGATGTGGCCCTTGTCGGCCTGCCCGATGCTAATGTGGGCGCGCTTGCGGCGCACGATGGCGCTAAACGTGTCGATGATGGGCACGCCGGCAACGATGAGTGGAATGATAAGCGAGGTGAGCGCGGCGGTGCGGCTCACGTTGAGCAACGAGATGGAGCCCAGCGCAAAGCCCAGAAGCAGCGACCCCGAGTCGCCCAAGAAGATGCTTGCGGGGTTGAAGTTGTAGCGCAAAAAGGCCAGGCAGGCGCCAAAGAGCGCAATGGAGAGCGCGGCGGCGTCGATGCGGCCCGAGAGAACGGCCATCGAAAACATGGTGAACGACGCGATGCCGCAGATGCCCGTGGCCAAGCCGTCGAGGCCGTCGATGAGGTTAATGATGTTGGTGAATGCCACCAGATAGATCACGGTGATGGGGTAGGCGAGCCATCCGAGCATGATCTCGCCGGGGGCAAACGGGTTGACGATGACGCCGATGCGCAGGCCGCCCACGCAGGCGATGAGCGCGGCGAGGACCTGACCGGCCAGTTTTTGCTTGGGCTTGAGCTGGAAGACGTCGTCGATAGCGCCGGTCGCAAAGATGACGGTAAAGGAGAGCGCCAGCATGGGATAGCTAATGTGAAGGCGCGGGTGCGGCACCAGGACGGGCGGCCAGCCTAGGTGCCAGGTGCCTAGGATTTGCACAATGCAGGCAACGACCAGGCCCAAAAACACCGCCGTTCCGCCCAAACGCGGGATGGGCTTGGTGTTGATGCGGCGCTTGGAAGGATAGTCGACGGCGTCGAGCTTAATTGCCAAGCGCTTGACCAGGGGCACAATGAGGAAGGTCGTGATAAAGGCCGCCGCTGCCACGCATAGGTACGGTATGTAGCTCGGGGATGAAGCCATGAATCTAAAAACCGCCAAGCGTCGAAGGAAAAGGTCAGAAGAACGCCATGCGCAAAGGGCATAGCCGAACCATGATACTCGACCACGGGGGGTGCATGGAATTGCATGCAGCGATAATCACGCGCTTACCAGATATTGGGATGTTGTCGATGGCTTGTCGGGATACCGGCGGGGATCCATATGGGCTGTAATGGTGGTTTTCGGCAAATGAAAACCACCCCCCACGTTACGAAAATGAACCCACCTAAAACAGGTGGGTGCCCTCATCGACTGTTCCAGCGTCCTTAACAACGAAGGATACCTGTACTAGGTACGACTGTGTGGGCTCCCTAAATAAACGCGACGGTTCACCCAGTTGCTCCGCGGGGGGCGGAATACCTACATCATAAAGCGGCACTTTATCGATTCCAGTCTTGACATTACAAAAATCGTGTCGGACGATTACGGCGCCTTGGGCTCGAGCCGTCTGTGCGGTTGGTCCCTTTACGTTTGAGCTGCTGAATCATTGTTTTGGAGCATGTTTTTATGCCGACGTCGTTGACCGAACTTTTTTCGCCCGCCTGCCATTTGTGTCCGCGCCGTTGCGGTGCGGCGCGCGACGAGGGCGCGCGTGGCGTGTGCGGCGCCGACAACACGCTTAAGGTCGCCCGCGCGGCGCTCCATATGTGGGAGGAGCCGCCCATTTCGGGCGAGGCCGGCTCGGGTACGATTTTCTTTAGCGGCTGTTCGCTCAAATGTATCTACTGCCAAAACCACGAGATCTCGACGGGCAATTTCGGTCTTGAGATTTTGCCCGAGCGTTTGGTCGAGATTATGCTGGAGCTGCAGGACCAGGGCGCCAATAACATCAACCTGGTGACGGCGACGCACTATGCGCACCTGTTGCCTGCCGCGATTGCCGCGGCACGGACGCGCGGGTTGGTCATCCCAATTGTCTACAACACGAGTGGTTACGAGCGCGCGAGTGCCGTGGCGGCGCTGGGCGACCTTGTCGACGTGTGGCTTACGGACTTTAAATATGCCGATGCCGGGCTTGCTCAGTCGCTTTCTCATATTAAGGACTACCCGCGCGTGGCCGTGTCGGGTCTGGCCCAGATGGCGCGCGAGATTGAGCGCCGCGGGGGAGAGCTGGTAGACGAGGACGGGCTCATGAGGCGCGGCATAATCGTGCGTCATCTGGTGCTGCCGGGGCATGCGGACGATTCGTGCCGCGTGTTGGACCTGGTGTGGCAGACGGTGGGCGACGTGCCGATCTCGGTCATGAACCAGTACACGCCCAATGCCCTCATGCGCGAACAAGGCGGCGACCTGGCGCGCGCCGTGACGCGCGAGGAGTACGAGCAGGTGCTCGACCATGCCGACGACCTGGGCTTTACGACGATGTTTTGGCAAGAAGGCGGCGCGGTAGACGAGAGCTTTACCCCGGCGTTCGATACCACCGGTGTTCTTACTAGTGCTCAAACCAGCTAATCTGGGACGAGGCTCTTTGAGTAGTCTTTTTGGGACGGGGCTGTTTTAGCTACCCCTGCCGCTGTTCGACCAAACCGTTCGCGTTGTCTGTCGGGGTAGCTAAAACAGCCGCGTCCCAAAAAGACTGGGTATTGGGCGTTGACAGTTGGCGAGCCGTAGGTAAAATATCAACTTGTCCTGGGGACGTAGCTCAGTTGGGAGAGCGCTGCCGTCGCATGGCAGAGGCCGAGGGTTCGACTCCCTTCGTCTCCACCCTTGGATTTGATAAGCCGCTGACATTGTGTCGGCGGCTTTTTTTAAAAGAAAGGGCTGTACCATGGCCAAGCTTGAGTCCCAACCACTGTCTGCCGAGGAACGCGCCGAGTTGGAAGAGCTCCGCGCCGAGAAAGCTCGTCGCGAGGCCCAGGAAGAGGCACGCCGCGAGCGTGAGGAGCTGGCCGCCCTGCGTGCCGAGCGCGAGAAGGCCGAGGAGGCCGCCGCGAACGTCGCCCCCGCGCCCAAGCCCGCCGCCGCGAAGCCCGCGCCCACCGCACCTAAACCTCAGCCTAAAAAGGTCGCTCGTTCCAAGTCCGTCGAGCCCAAGCCGAGCCGTGACGAGATGACCTTTGCCCAGCGCATGGTTACCTCCAAGGAGCCTACGGGCGAGAACGAGATCCCTGGCATGGCGCCGGCTCAAAAAATCATCATTGTCCTTGCCCTCATCGCGTTTGTCATCTTTATGGGCTACACGATCCTGACCAGCATGGGCCTGCTCTAGCCCATTCGCGCTGGGTGCCATGCCCGAACACTCTGCCCTTTTCCAACCCTCAACCTCTGCACAACGCATCCGAAAGGTCGCCCCATGGCTTTGACCGACATCTCGCATCCCACCGACATTGCAATGCTCACCGATCTGTACGAGCTCACTATGGCCCAGGGCCTGTGGGAGAGCGGCAAGGCCAATGAGCAGGGTTGTTTTACCGCGTTTTACCGCGACCATCCCTTTGGCAGCGCCTATGCCGTCATGTGCGGCACCGCCGAGCTGCCCGAGCTGGTCGAGAACCTGCGCTTTACGCCCGAGGATATCGACTACCTCGCCTCACTCCAGGCCCCGGCCGGCGGCGCGATGTTCAAGCCTGCATTCCTCGACTACCTGCGCGATTTTCATGCACATGTAAACATCGACGCCGTCCCCGAGGGCGAGCTCGTCTTTCCGCGCGAACCCATGGTTCGCGTCACCGGTCCCGCGCTGGAGTGCCAGCTGCTCGAAACGGCGCTGCTCAACATCGTCGGCTTCCAGACGCTTGTCGCCACCAAGACGGCGCGCGTGGTGCTGGCGGCGGACGGCCGTCCCGTTGCCGAGTTTGGCCTGCGCCGCGCCCAGGGTCCCGATGGCGGGCTGGCCGTCGCGCGCGCGAGCTACGTTGCCGGCTGCTCCTCTACGTCCAATGTGCTCGCCGGCCGCCGCTACGGTATTCCCGTCTTTGGCACGCATGCGCACAGCTGGGTCATGAGCTTCGACTCCGAGCTCGAGGCCTTCCGCGCCTTTGCCAAGTCGAGCCCCAAGAATTGCACGCTGCTCATCGACACCTACGACGTACGCGAGGGTTGCGAGCATGCCATTACGGTTGCCAAGGAGATGGAAGCGGTGGGCGAGCGCCTGTCGGCCATTCGCATCGACTCCGGCGACCTCGCCAAGCTCTCCAAGTATGTGCGCGGCCGTTTTGATGCCGAGGGCCTGCCCTATGTGGGGATCTCGGTTTCTAACGATTTGGATGAGTACACGATTCAGTCGCTGCTCGACCAGGGCGCGCCTATCGATAGCTTTGGCGTGGGCACCAAGCTCGCGACCTGCTACGACCAGCCGGCGCTGGGCGGCGTGTACAAGCTCGCCGCCCGCCGTGCGAGTGAGACGGACCCGTGGACGCCGGTGGTCAAGCTCTCCGAGCAGCCCTACAAGCGCACGATCCCGGGTGTGCAACGCGTGCGCCGTTATTACGACGGCTTTGGCGGCCCAGTCTGCGACATGATCTACGACGAGGACCATCTGGCGGGGGAGGGCGCCGCGCGCGGCAATACCCTCGTGGCCGTGAATGATGCCGCTCTGGTGACCGACGTGTCCGAACTTGAGTATCGCGAGCTGCTGGTGCCGATCGTGCGCGATGGCAGTGCGGTGGCTCCGCGTGAGAGCATCCAGGACGCGCGCGAGCGTTGCGCCTGGGCACTTGACCATCTGGACGCAGCTTTCAAGCGCTTCCTGTACCCGCAGACCTATGTGGTGGGCATGGAGCAGGGCCTGGCTCAGGTGCGCGACGAGCTCGTGCGCAAGAACATGGCTGCGGCTTCGGCCTTCCCCTGGGCAAAATGATCCGAAGGGGACGGAGGAAAACGGATCATTTTCGTCCGTTCCGCACCAGGCGCCCCGACTGCCCCAGCTCGCCCGAACGCTCGACATTCGATTGGTTTGACGTATGACGACTTCTTATAAAACGATGGTGGTAAAGATCGGTTCGTCCACGGTGGTGGGCGCCGACGGCAAGGTCAACCGCGCCTTTATCGGCGGGCTTGCCGACCAGGCCGCAGCGCTGCGCGAGCTTGGCTGGCGCCTGGTCGTGGTGAGCTCGGGTGCCATTGCCTGCGGCTATCCCGTGCTGGGCTTCGACCGCAAGCCGGTCGGTGACCTGCCGAGCCTGCAGGCCTGCGCCTCGGCCGGTCAGTGCATCATCTCGTCGGCCTACGACGAGGAGTTCCATGCGCGCGACCTGCTCACCTCGCTCGTGCTGCTCACGCGTCACGACACGGCGCGCCGCACGTCCTACCTGCACGCGCGCGACGCCCTGCTGCGCCTGGTGGAGCTGGGCGTGGTGCCGGTCGTCAACGAGAACGACACCGTTACCGTCGATGAGATCAAGTTCGGCGACAACGACACGCTGGCGGCGCTTGTGAGCTGCCTGGTTTCTGCCGATCTGTGCGTGACGCTCTCGGACATCGATGGCCTCTACACCGCCAATCCGCATGAGGATCCGACGGCCGAGTTTATCCCGGTCGTGCATAAGATCGATGCCAAGATTATCGCCTCGGCGGGCGATTCTTCCACATCGGTGGGTACGGGCGGCATGATCACCAAGATTCGCGCGAGCCGCATTCTCATGACGGCGGGCATTCAAAGCGTGATTTGCTCGGGCGAGGAGCCCGATGCGCTCGTGCGTCTGGCCCGCGGCGAGAGCGTGGGTACGCTGTTCGATCCGCCGGCGGAGCGCCTGGACATTGCGCCGCGCAAGTTGTGGATCGCACTGGGTGACAAGGCGCATGGCTCGGTGACGGTCGATGATGGCGCCGCGAAGGCGCTGGTCAGCCGCGGATCGTCGCTGCTCGCGGTGGGTATTCGCGAGGTCGATGGCCAGTTTGCCGAGGGCGATGTGCTCGACGTGTGCGACCCGAGCGGCATGGTTGTCGCCCGTGGTATCGCCGAGGCCGATTCGGACGTGCTGGAGCTTGCAGCCGGCCGCCGCCAGGACCAGATTGCCAGCAACCGCCTACTGGCAGACCTAGCCGAGAAGCCGGCGATCCATCGAGACAACTTGATTGTATTTGCTTAGGCCTCGACGCCGGGCGCCTTCGATCTGCAATGCACGTGGGGCGAAATTACCAGGGTAACTTTGCCCCGCCGCGCTTATGTCCGAGCTGGTCGCCACGAAAACGGCCCATCTACTACGTTTAATAGGCTATCGGTGACCATGCCAAGAATTGCAAAAAGAAAACCGCAGGTAGAACGCCTGCGGTTTTCTTTATTTATGGCATCTGGTTGGGCCATGCGGGTGAAACGTAGTAGATGGGCCGTTTTCGTGGCGAAGGACATCATCCGGCACTTGGGGACGTTCCTATTGTGCCGGCAGGCGGGGGCACTCCTTTGCTAGAAGATCTGGCGTAGGTCTCCGCGGTTGAGTGCTTCGTCGAAGAGGTGCTTGAACACCACGCTGCCGTGCAGGCCGTCGTGCTCGAACTCGTTGGTCACCCAGGCGTGCGAGTTGCCCACGCGGCTGAGCGTATCGAGCTGCAGGCCCGAATCGACGTACATGTCGTCGAAATACACCGCGGCCTGGAGCGGCACCTCGTTGCAGGCCAGGCGCTGCGGGTCGTAGATCTTGTCCCAGCTGGTGTCTTCCATCAGCAGGTCCATGGCGGGTTTAAACGGCTTAAGTTCGGGCATTTGCTCAAACATCCACGGGAACATGGCCTCGCCGGTAAACATGAGCGGGCGCGCGAGGGTGTCGAACTCGGCACGGTGTGCCTTCTCTTCTGCCGCGGCCCAGCGAATGGGCATGGTATCGCCGTCGGCGTAGATGAACTCCTGCAGTGTCCAGTACAGCGGGTTTGTACGCGTGTTGGTGCGCTCGAAGGCGCGCATCAAAAGGCTGTCAGATACCGAGGCGTCGCAGGTCAGCGTGCCGTCGCCATCAACAAAAGCGTGATCGATAATCCAATGCATGCGTTCAAAGCTCGGCTTCATGCCAAAGTCGCTGCCCATGAGCTGTAGGCGCTCGACCGTCATCGGCGAGCCGTCGGGCAGCACGGGCTTCTGTGCCTCGAGCGCATCGGCCAGGGCTGCCACGCGCTCGACGTCGGCGGGGTAGCGGTCGTAATACTGCTGCGTCTTGGCGGCCATGCGCGGGAAGGTGTGCGCGTAGACCTCGCTGGCGCTCGCCGGCACGTGGGGGATGCCGCCGCAGGTAAAGCTCGCCGCCACGCCCTCGGGGAAGAGCGACAGATAGCTCAGCGTCAAAAAGCCGCCGTAGCTCTGGCCGAGCGTGACCCACGGCTTGCCGCCAAAACCCACCAGTCGCAGGTATTCAAAATCGCGCACGATGGAGCTGGCGAGGTGGCGCTTGAGGAAGTCCGCCTGTGAGCGTGCTGTATCGGCGCCGGCGGCCGTTGCGCGATCACCCAGTGCCTTGATCGTGCGTCCGTCCACGCAGTTACTGCGTCCGGTGCCGCGCTGGTCGGGAAGGACCACGCGGAAGTGCTTGACGGCCTCCTCGATCCAGCCATCGCTTGTGGGCGACAGCGGACGCGGGCTCTCGCCGCCGGGGCCGCCCTGCAAAAACAGAAGGAGCGGCAGGTCGTCGTTGATGCGGTCGGGTGCGCAGACCACGCGGTAGAAAAGCTTGATGCTCTCGGGTGCGCCGGCGATGGGTGCCGGCATGGCGCCGCGGCGCATGGTGCTGCCGACGGCCAAAAGCATGGGGTCCAGCCCGCGCCAGTCGAGGGGGACATCGATGCTGTGGTCCTCAACATACAGGCCGGGGACGTGGTACGAAGTGATGAGGGCCATGTGAGTCTTCCGTTCGTTGCGGTGTTTCGGGTTGACCAATTCTACCGCCGCGGGCGAGGCCATGCGCAAATCGGCTACCATGGTTGCAAACTTCTAGGAGAAAGGGCCGCCCATGTCGGTCGATATAGCCACGTATGTCCACGATCTTGCCGTTGCCGCTAAGGCAGCGTCGGCCTCGCTTGCCACGGCGAGCGACGAGCAGCGCCAGGAGGCCGTGCGCGCCATGGCCGCAGCGCTGCGCAACGGTATCGACTCCATCGTCGCCGCCAACGAGCTCGATATGTCCGCCGCGCGCGATGCGGGGACCTCGGCGGGGCTCCTCGACCGTCTGCTGCTGACGCCCGAGCGCGTTGAGGGTATGGTCGCCGGCCTGGAGAAGCTCGCCGAGCTGCCCGATTCTGTCGGCCGCGTGCTCGACCACCGCGTGCTCGCAAGCGGCGTGGACCTCACCCGCGTGAGCGTGCCGTTGGGCCTGGTCGCCATGGTGTACGAGGCGCGCCCCAACGTGACGGCCGACGCCGCGGGCATCTGCATCCGCACCGGCAACGCCTGCATTCTGCGCGGCGGCTCGCTGGCCTATCACTCGTGTGCCATGATTGCCGAACTGCTGGCCGATGCGCTCGAGGCCAAGGGCTTCCCGCGCGAGGCCGTGTCGATGATCGAGTCTACCGACCGCGAGGCCACCGGCGAGCTCATGAAGCTCCGCGGCGTCGTCGATGTGCTCATTCCGCGTGGCGGTGCGGGCCTGATCCAGCGCTGCGTGCGCGAGTCGCTCGTTCCGGTGATCGAGACGGGCACGGGTAACTGCCACATCTACGTGCATGAATCCGCCGACTTCGATAAAGCGCTCAATATTATCGTCAACGCTAAGACGCAGCGCGTGGGCGTGTGCAATGCCGCCGAGTCGCTGCTGGTCGACCGTGCCGTGGCCGATGCGTTTTTGCCCGCGGTCGTGGCCGTGCTGCATGACCACGGCGTGCTCATTCACGGCGACGAGGCCACGTGCGCCGCATGCGCCGACGCCGGGCTTGCCGAGGGCGATGACTACGTTGCCGCGACTGAGGAGGACTGGGGTCGCGAGTATCTGGCGCTCGAGATGAGCGTGAAGGTCGTGGCGAACGAGGACGAGGCCATCGCGCACATCAACCGCTACGGCACGATGCACTCCGAGGCCATCGTTGCAGAGGACACGGATGCTTGCGAGCGCTTCCTGGACGAGGTCGATGCCTCGGCCGTGTATGCCAACGCCAGCACGCGCTTTACCGACGGCGGCGAGTTTGGCCTGGGCGCCGAGATTGGCATCTCGACCCAAAAGCTCCACGCCCGCGGCCCCTTTGCCGCCGAGGCCCTCACCACCTACAAATACAAGCTCCGAGGCACCGGCCAGGTCCGCCCCTAACGCCCGCGCAAACAAAAACCACCACAAAGGTGCCTGTCCCCTTTGTGGTGGTTTTGGAATTAAGCCTGAAAGGTGTCGCGGTCGGGGGCGAAGGACTGCATGGCCGCGATGGTACGGTCGAAGAGCTCGGGGAGCTCCCAGCCCAGCATCTCGGCACCCTGCGTAATCACGTCGCGCGAGCAGCCGGCGGCAAAGCGCTTGTCCTTGAACTTTTTCTTGAGCGACTTGGTCGTAAAGTCCATGACGCTCTTACTCGGACGCATGATGACGGCAGCACCGATCAAGCCGGTGAGCTCGTCGCAGGCAAACAGGATCTTTTCCATCTGCAGCTCGGGCTTGGGCAGCGAGGTGTTGAAGTCCGACGTGTGCGTCTGAATGGCGCGAATGAGATCGGGAGAGGCGCCCTCGCCTTCAAGGATCTCGGCCGCATAGATGGTGTGGTTCATGGGGTCGTCCTCATGCTCCTCCCAATCTAGGTCGTGCAGCAGACCGACGATGCCCCAAAACTCCTCGTTCTCGGGGTCGAACTCGCGCGCAAAGTAGCGCATGGTGCCCTCGACCGTTTCGCCGTGGGTGATGTGGAACGGGTCCTTATTGTGCTCGTTGAGCAATTCGAACGCACGGTCGCGGGTGATTCCGGCGGAAAGTGGCTCTGCCATAAAAGACTCCTTGTGCTCGCAGGTATCGCTAAGAATGAATACTACTAGAACGACTAGAACGAAAAAACCACCACAAAGGTGCCTGTCCCCTTTGTGGTGGTTTTGGCGCGGATGGGTTAGTTGAGGGCGGCTTGGGCTAGGCGGGCTTCGGCGTCCTCTTCGGTGACGCCCAGGGCCACGGCGAACTCCTCAATGGAGCGGCGCTTGGCTTCCTTGAGTACACGCATGTAGTAAGAGCTGGGCTTTTTATCAGCTTCCTCGGCCTGGCGAATGCGGTGCATCATGGTCTTTGCCACGCGGACCGTCTCGGGCGCGCCCAGCTTGAGCTGCTGCTTAAAGTGCGTCTCCTCAAGCGAGCTGTTACGCTCGGTAAAGGTGTCGCACTCCAGCTCGTCATAGTGGCTCAGCAGGTGCTCGGCATCTTGTTGGGAGATGGCGGCATGCAAACGATCGGCCTGCGCCACGGGGTACATGAGGATCGTCTGCGCATGTCCCTGCTTGGTCTCGAGCAACAGCATGGGCTGCGGCGTGTCGTCCCTAAAACCGACGACGGTGCAGACTCCCTGACCCGGATGAATGACGTGTTGACCGATTGAGAACATGCTACCTCCAACTTATACGAATTTACGTATGTCTAGAATAACATGCTGACGTGCGCAAACCCTTACTTTATGCAGGAAAACCACACAATTCTGATAGGTAAGAGTATTCGATAAAAGACACAGCTCATTCACACCTTTATGCATTTTCAACGCCTGCATAATCTGCAGGCAGACCGGCATCTTTGAGTGACTCCATGCAAGCTGTAGTCATTTTTGTGCATATGCAATATCTATTAGCTTTACCCTGCGACAGTGCCCGTCGCTTGTGATAGAGTGCTACAAACTCTGGCTTTTGCCCTACGAGTGACCAAGAGCTCGGGGGCTTTAACACAAGGAGGATCTATGCCCGAGAAGATTGAAGAGCTGGTACGCGCTGCGCTTGCAGCGGCCCAGGAGGCCGGCGACCTTTCCGCATTTGAACTTGACGATTGCGCTATCGAGCGACCGGCTGATACTTCTCATGGCGAGTGGACCTCCACCATGGCCCTGAAGTCCGCCAAGCTGGCCCACTGCGCCCCGCGCAAGATCGCCGAGGCCATCGTTGCCCATATGCCCGAGGATCCCGCGATCGAGAAGGTTGAGATCGCAGGCCCCGGTTTCATCAACTTCTACCTCTCCGTTGCCGTCAAGAATGCCATCTTTGGCGAGGCTCGCGAGAAGGGCATGGACTTCGCTAAGTCCAACGTCGGTGGTGGCCTGAAGACCCAGGTCGAGTTCGTTTCCGCCAACCCCGTCGGCCCCATGCACATCGGCCACGGCCGCTGGGCCGCGCTGGGCGATTCGCTCTGCCGCGTTATGGACCACGCCGGCTATGAGATCCAGCGTGAGTTCTACATCAATGACCACGGCTCTCAGATGAACACCTTCGGCAACTCCATCAGCACGCGCTATATGCAGCTTGCCGACATCATCGCCAAGCAGGGCGTTGATATCGACGAGGCTCACAAGCTGCTGATCGCCGACCGTGACGCCTTTGTTGCCGACGAGAACGACGAGCACCCCGAGACCCATCCGTATCAGGACAACTTTGCCGAGACCTTGGGCAAGGACTCTTACGGCGGCGACTACATCATCGACGAGGCCGCCGAGTTCTGGCGCACCGACGGCGACAAGTGGGTCGACGCCGATCCGCAGGAGCGTATGGAGAGCTTCCGTGAGCGCGGCTACGTGAAGATGGTCGACAACATGCGCGACCTCTGCCACGCCGTCAACTGCGACTTTGACCGTTGGTACTCCGAGCGCTCGCTGTATGTGAAGGACACCGAGGGCGAGACCGCCGGCACCTCCGCCGTCGACCGCGCTTTTGAGAAGCTCGACAAGATGGGCTACCTCTACACCAAGGACGGCGCCCTGTGGTTCCGCTCCACCGATCTGGGCGACGACAAGGACCGCGTCCTGATCAAGTCCGACGGCGAGTACACCTACTTCGCCTCCGACGTCGCCTATCACTGGGATAAGTTCCAGCGCGTCGACCACGTCATCGACATCTGGGGCGCCGACCACCACGGTTACATCGAGCGCGTCCGCTGCGTCTGCGACGCTCTGGGTTACCCCGGCAAGTTCGAGGTTCTACTGGGCCAGCTCGTCAACCTGCTGCGTAACGGCACGCCCGTCCGTATGTCCAAGCGCAAGGGCACCATGGTGACCCTTCAGGAGCTCGTCGACGAGGTTGGCTCCGATGCCGCTCGCTACACGCTCATCTCCAAGAGCTCCAACCAGATGGTCGACTTCGACATCGAGGCCGTTAAGAAGCGCGACAACTCCAACCCGGTCTATTACGTGCAGTATGCTCACGCCCGCGTGTGCTCCATCCTGCGCCGTGCCGCCGACGTTACCGCCGAGCAGGCCGACGAGATGGGCATGAAGGCCGTTGCCGCCAAGGCCATCGGTGAGAACGTCGATTACTCGCTGCTGACCGACCCGACCGAGCTCGCCCTTTCGCGCAAGCTCAACGAGCTCACCGACCTGATCGCCAGCTGTGCTCGCGATCGCGCCCCGTTCCGTCTGACCCACTTTGCCGAGGAACTCGCCGGTGACTTCCACAGCTTCTACGCTGCCTGCCAGGTGCTGCCGAGCGAGGGCCGTCCCGTCGACCCCGAGCTTTCGCGTGCCCGTCTGGCCGCTTGCGATGCCGTCCGCGTGACGCTCGCCCTGGTGCTCACCCTCGTTGGCGTTTCCGCGCCCGAGCAGATGTAACCTGCGGGTCATTTGACCGTGTAGGTTTGGTTTAACTGAGGCCTATAAGCCCGATCTCCCACGGAGGTCGGGCTTTTTTCGCAAACGCCGACGTATTGATGAATTTGGAGCTGCTAGAAATACGAAACTATGCCGGTTTACTACGACGAATTGAGGAATTCTAACCACGCCGGCTTTTTGCTAAAAAGTGCAAGGCATCTACCTGCGGTTTTAGTTCAACAAGTTTCGGAGTGGTCGCGGTTGAGCGATTCATCGTAGTAAACCGCCATAGTTTTGGCGGAGGCAGTCAGATTTGTGGGTGGCAAACAAAGAGTGTCCCTTTTGACTAGTCGTTTAAGAACGTCCCCAATGACTAAGTTGCAGGTGGCGGCGGTTGTGTTACACTAACGCTGCGTAGTTGACGCAATCATCTCGATACAGATCAATGATGTCCGTCGTTTTGAACGGAACTAGACTGTTTAGCCGCCCTGAAGGTTTATGCAGGGAGCATGTGATCACAGGGCTTGAAAAGAAAGTTGAGCAAACACTGTGTCTGATCAACAGCAAGAAAACGAAATAACGACGACGCAGGCCGCTCCCGCTGCACCGGTTGCGTCGGACCAGGTCGCGGCGCCCGCGCAAGCCTCGGCTCCTGAGACGCCTAAGGCTGCTTCGACGCCTATGCCTGTAGCGGCTGAGAAGGCCGTGCCTGCAACTGGTGAGGAGGCTGCTCCGGCAAAGCCCAAGCGCACGCGCCGCACGGCCAAGCCTGCCGCTGACGGCGAGGAGGTCACCAAGCCAAAGCGCCGTACCACGCGCACGACGCGCGCCAAGCTCACCGTTGCAGCTGACTCCTCGGCGCCGATTTCCGATGAGGTCGCGCAGGCACGTGCGTTGGCGCAGATTAGCGAGGCTCAGGTGGTGCGCGCCCGCCGTCGTGCTGCCGAGCGCGAGGCCGCGGCTCTGACCGAGCTTGCAGCTCCGTCTGTACTCGAGACCCCTGCCGCCACCGAGGTTCCTGCCGCCGACCAGCCGACCGAGAAGCTGGCACCGCGCACACGCCGTCGCACGGCTGCTAAGGCCGAGCAGGTTGCGGAACAGGTAGTCCCCGAGCCCACTGAGGCTTCGGTCCGTTCCGCGGCAGGGGAGGGTGCATCGTCTGTTGAGCCCGCTGCGCCTGTCGAGGCCAGCGAAGTTCCCGTTGTCGATCCGGCTTTGCGCCCGCACCGTCGCGGTCGCAAGCCTAAGGCCTTTGTCGAGGCCGAGAAGGCCGCAGCCGCAGCCGCCGCCGCTCGGGATGCTGCGGCGACCGCCAAGTCCTCAACTGCTGCCGATGAACCCGTCCAGGATGCTACGACTTCCGAGGCCGTTTCTGCCGATGCCGAGCCCGCCGGCGTCCGTCCCGGTCGCAGGCGTCGCACTGCTGCTAAGCGCACGTCCAAGGCTAAGGCTGCCAAGAAGGGCGCGTCCGAGGATTCCGCCGAGACGACCGCCGATGCATCGACTGATGCCGTCGAGCCCCAGGACGTCGAACAGCCTGCATCCGAGAAGCTCAAGCGCGGTCGCAAGAAGTCCGTTAAGGCCAAGGCCGCCGAGCAGCATGCTGATGTCGAAGCGCAGGTCGATTCCGGCGCCGAGGCCAATGACGCCGCTGCGGCCAATGTTGACACCACCGCAACCGATGGTGCCGCCCCCGCCGAGGGCGAAGACGGCGCTCGCCCCAACCGTCGCCAGCACAAGCGCAACGACGAGCGCAACGAGCGCAAGGACGAGCGCAACAACGACCGTCGCAACCGCCAGCGCGATCGCAAGCAACGCAACAAGGAGCGTAATGCCGCTCCCACCGAGCCAACGCTTTCGCGCGAGGAGCTTGCGGCCATGAAGGTCGCCGAGCTGCGCGAGAAGGCAAAAGAGTTCGAGATCGAGACGACCGGCAAAAAGAAGGCTGAGCTCGTCGAGGAAATCTACGTCACCGCTGCGAAGGCCGAGGGCTTCCGCGACATCAAGGGCATTCTGCAGATTCGCCCGGACAGCTCCGGCATCATCCACGCCCATGGCTACATGAAGTCCAACGACGACGCCTTCGTGCCCGCCTACCTCATCCGCTCCGCGCGCCTGCGCACGGGCGACGTCATCGAGGGCTCGCTGCGTCCTTCGCGCGGCGGCGACAAGCGCGCCGGCCTCGCCAAAATCACGACCGTCAACGGTCTGGACCCCGAGCAGATTCGCAACCGTCCCAAGTTCGGCGACCTCACCCCGGTCTATCCCAACGAGCCGCTGCGCATGGAGCACGGCAAGGACTCTATTACCGGCCGCGCCATCGACATCGTGTCACCGATCGGCAAGGGCCAGCGCGGCCTGATCGTGTCCCCGCCCAAGGCCGGCAAGACCACGATCCTCAAGAAGATCTGCCAGTCTATCTCGATTAACAACCCCGAGGTGCACCTCATCTGCCTGCTCGTCGACGAGCGCCCCGAAGAGGTCACCGATATGCAGCGTTCCATCAAGGGCGAGGTTGTGGCGTCGACCTTCGATATGCCTGCCGACAACCACACCCGCGTGGCAGAGCTCGTCATCGAGCGCGCCAAGCGCATCGTAGAGCTGGGTGGCGACGTCGTGGTGGTGCTCGACTCCATCACGCGCCTCGCCCGCGCCTACAACTTGGCGGCTCCCGCCTCGGGCCGCATCCTTTCGGGCGGCGTCGATTCGGCGGCCCTATATCCGCCCAAGCGCTTCCTGGGTGCAGCCCGCAATATCGAGAACGGTGGCTCGCTTACCATCCTGGCCTCTGCCCTCATCGACACCGGTTCCAAGATGGACGAAGTCATCTTTGAGGAGTTCAAGGGCACCGGCAACATGGAGCTTAAGCTCGACCGCGACCTGGCCGACCGCCGCATCTTCCCGGCTATCGACCCCGTTGCCTCCGGTACGCGTAACGAGGACCTGTTGGTCGACGAGCAGATGCGTCCGTTTGTCTTTGGTCTGCGTCGCATTCTTGCCGGCATGAACAACACCGAGCGCGCAGCCGCATCGTTTATCAAGGGTCTTAAGGGCACCAACACCAACCAGGAGTTCCTGGTGCGTTCGGCCAAAAAACACAGCGACTACGAGCAGACGTTCTAGGTTGTCATCCACACGCAGCGATAGTCATCAATGCGATAAAGGGTCGGGGCTTTGAGCCTCGGCCCTTTTCTATAGCGCCGCTCCGCGCTTATTTTTGACCGTAAGACCGACGAGCAGCAGGTTTCCCGTTTCAATCCGACATCGTCGCTTGCAATCGGCAGGGCGGTTTCGCATAATAGCTTTTAAGCTTCGCGACGGAAAACGCAGATGAAACGAACCATATACCGTTGCTTTGGGGCATAGCCCCGCTTCATCTTCTCTCGCGCAGCCAACTGAATGATGCGATTTGGGTGCTGGAAGATGGGGAGAGCTCATGGCTTCTTCTGATGCAACACAACGAGCAGTCCTTGCCGGACTTTCCTGCGGGATCGGCCTTGCCGCCCCCGTGGTGATGTATGCCGCGACGCTGCCGTTCTCGTCGGTCAACGAGACGGTTGTCGCGGGCGCTGTTCCCTTTGCCGTGGGCGCGGTGGCGGGCGTGGGTATCTATGCCGCCTCGCTGGGTATCTCCGAGTATCGTGCGCAGCGTGAAGAGCGTCTGTTCCAGCCCGATGCCATGGGCGGTGCCGCCAATCTCAATCAGCATCAAAGCGAGTTCAAGACCGCCTCGATTCCAGCTCAGCAGCAGGATGCGACTCCTTACGCTGCGACTTCTGCTTCTCAGGCTCAGTCGGAGCAGTCTAACTCGGCATTCCTTTCCGGCCTGACTGGTGCGTTCCAGCGCCGTCATGCCGATGATGGTGTCCCTACCATCGCTCGAGCCGCAGATGCTATGGACGAGGCCGAGGCTTGGTCCATGATCGACAGCATGCTCGACGACGATTCGCCGGTGAGCTGCGACCCTGCACGCTCGCGCGACGTCTATCAAGTCGCCATCGACGAGCTCACCAACGGCGGGCAGACCGGCTCCTTCAATCGCGATGATATCGCCGCCGCGGCACGCGCCGTGTCGGGCTCCCAGGCCGCCCCTGCGGGCAGCACGGCGGCTTTCGTGGCACTCGTTGCCAATGCGGCGGTCAATAACGCCTGCAGCGCCACCTCGGCGGACGCGAACGTTTCTGCCGATAATTCGTACGTTGATGAAGCCATGACCGCGGACGAGGAGGCCGTTGCCGCCCGCCGTGCCGCCGAAAGCTCGCTTTGGGGCGCTCCTGCCCAGCAGCAGGCGGCTGAGGCTGCGCCGTACAACGCAAACCTCGCCAGCATGCCTATCATTTCCGGTGCCGCGGACATCGATCTCGATGACCTCGATGAGCCTGCAGCCATCACCGCATCGATTGATGCCCAAGATCGCATCGACACCGGCGACCTTCCGGACGCCTCGCTCGAGGTTGATGTCCCCATGGCCGATTACTCGGGCCACGAGGACATGTGGGCCGCCGCCACCGCGATTCTGGATGAGATTGACGAGCCTGCTCCTGTTGCAGCCCCCGCTCCCGTCGCTGCCCCTCAGCCTGCTGCCCCCGCCTATGTCGGCCGTCACAGCGCTGTGTTCCCCGAGGATACTGCCCGTATCTCGCGCGAGAGCATCGAGCGGGCCGAGGCTATTGCCGCCGGCATTATGGAAAACCGTCGTCACGAGCGCGTCAATCAGATCCTTGAGGAAGAGATCGAGCGCCTGCAGTCCTCTACCGCCAAGCGTACGGGCCGTGCCTATCTGAGCGTTATCGAGGGCGGTACCGCCAGCTTCGCGCCGCTCCGCGCGGAGGCATAACTTCTGCATGGTTAAGATCAATCGAAAATGGGCGGTCGTGACCTGCCTGATGGCGCTCTTGATCTGGGGCAATTCGCTGGTTCCCGGCTCGGGGTCGGGCTCGCTGAGCCTAACGGTCATGGAAGCTATCCGCGGTTTCCTGCACAGCGTGGGACTTCCATATGAATGGGTGACCAACTTTGTTGTTCGCAAATGCGCGCATTTTACCGAGTATATGGTGCTCGGCATCTTGGCAACGCACGCCTTTGATTTTGAGGGCCGGCGCACCTTTGACGTGCTGCTGCCCACGGCGGTGTTCCTGCTGCTGATTCCTTCGATCGACGAGACGATTCAGCTCTTTGTGCCGGGACGCGCCGGCATGATCACCGATGTGATGATCGACTGCTGCGGAGCGGCAACGGGCGTTGTGCTCCGATATCTCTTACGGCCGCTGATGCGCGCCAAAAAAGCCGCCTAGGACGTATTGTTTGGTCCTAGGCGGCCTTTTTTATTTGAGGGCTTATATGAGACGTGGTGGCGTCGTTCCGTAGGTCAGATTTGCCGGGCGCGCCACGCCCTGTGGGTGCGTCTGCTACTGAAGCGCCTGTGCGCCCAGGGCCAGGCAGCCCATAATGCCCTGCTTGCCCTCGAGGCTGTTGTTGACGATGTAGGTATCGATGTCGTTGACCTCGGGCGTGACGATATAGCCGTTGAGCATCTCGGCGCACTTCTTGCGCGCGAGCGGCACGATGGGGGTGTGGTCGGCCACGCCGCCGCCGATGACGATCTTCTGCGGCGCATAGCACAGGATGAAGGTCATGAGCGCCTGCGCCAGATAGCCGGCGAGCAGATCCATGGCCTCCGGGTCATCGGCCATGTCTCCGGCGCTCTTGCCATCCCAGCGCCTTTTAACGCCGGGGCCGGCGATGAGGCCCTCGAGGCAGTTGTCGTGGAAGGGGCAGGCGCTGTGCGCGCCAATGGTGTCGCGCGGGTCGCGCGTGACCAGGATGTGACCGGCCTCGGGATGCATCATGCCGTGCACGAGCTTACCGCCCGAGAGCACGCCGGCGCCCACGCCGGTACCGATGGTCAGATACACCACGTCAGTGAGGCCCTGGGCGCAACCAAAGGTGACCTCGCCCAGGCAGGCGACGTTGACGTCGGTGTCGTAGCCGCAGGGAATATTGAGCTCGTTTTGGATGGTGCCCAGCAGGTCAAAGTAGCGCCATGCCGTTTTGGGCGTCTCCAGGATCTTGCCGTATTGGGGCGAGGCGGGGTTGACTGCGGTGGGGCCAAAGGCGCCGATGCCCAGCGCGGCGATGCCCTTGTTCGCAAACCATGCGTTGACGGCCTCGACGGTCTCCTGCGGGGTCGTGGTCGCGATCTGCTCGCACTCCAGGACTATACCGTCTGCATAGCCCGTGGCGCAGACCATCTTGGTGCCGCCGGCCTCGAGCGCTCCGATAAGCTGCTCTGCCATAGTATTCCTCTCTGGGACGAGTTGCTCCGTGACTAAAGTATAGCGCTCAAAAAAATAAATGAGGTCGCTATAAAAAGAAACCTCGTGGCCCAACGGGTTCACGAGGTTTCTTTAGTGCCTTTAGTTACTGACCGTCCTTACCCGCGCGGTTCGATTTTATCACGCAGAGACTTGAGGTTCTCCAGTGCCGCGTTAAGCGTCTCGTCTCGTTTGGCAAAGTGGAAACGAATCAGATGGTTGACGGGCTCGCGGAAGAAGCTCGAGCCGGGCACGGCGCCCACGCCCACCTTTGAGGCTAGGTCCTCGCAGAAGTCGAGGTCGCTGTCATAGCAAAACTCAGAGATGTCCATCATCACGTAGTAGGCGCCCTGCGGCACGTTGTGCGTGAGGCCGATGCTGTCGAGTCCCTGACAGAATAGGTCGCGCTTGGCGGTGTAGAGGTCGAGGACCTCCTGGTAATAACTGTCGTCGAAGTTGAGGGCGGTGACGACGGCCTCTTGCAGGGGAGCGGCGGCGCCTACGGTGAGGAAGTCGTGGACCTTTTTGATGCGCTCGGTGATTTCGGCGGGAGCGATGGTGTAGCCTAGGCGCCAGCCGGTGATGGAGTAGGTCTTGGACAGCGAGCTGCAGCTGATGGTTCGATCGAACATGCCGGGCAGCGTGGCCATATAGACGTGCTCGTGGGGCGCGTAGACGATGTGCTCGTATACCTCGTCGGTAATGCAGTAGGCGTCGTACTTTTTGCAGAGGTCGGCGATAAAGGTGAGCTCCTCGCGCGTAAAGACCTTGCCTCAGGGGTTGGAAGGGTTGCACAGGACGATGGCCTTGGGATCGTTGTCGCGGAAGGCCGCCTCGAGTGTCTCGCGGTCAAAGTCGAACGCAGGTGGGTTAAGCGGCACGTAGATGGGCTCGGCACCCGAGAGGATCGTGTCGGCGCCGTAGTTCTCGTAGAATGGCGAGAAGATGACGACCTTGTCGCCGGGGTTTGTGACCGTCATCATGGCGGCCATCATGGCCTCGGTGGAGCCGCAGGTGACCACGATGTTCTCGTTGGGGTTGATCGGCATGCCCATAAAGTGCTCCTGCTTGGCGGCAAGCGCCTCACGCATGGCCTGGGAGCCCCAGGTGATGGAGTACTGGTGATAGAGCGGCTTGGGGTCGCTGGCGATGGCGCTCAGGCTGTTGAGCAGCTGCGCCGGGGGATCGAAGTCGGGGAAGCCCTGCGACAGGTTGACGGCGCCATACTTATTGGAGATGCGCGTCATGCGGCGGATGACCGAATCGGTAAACGTTGCCGTACGGTTGGAGAGTTCTTTCATGCTTGTCCTTTCGAGCATTTGCAGTGGGGCAAGTTTACTCCTATGAAACCGGTGGGAATTGCTCGAAATGGTCTCGAAAAACTCTTTTCAAAATTCTTGAAAATTGGGGCTTGCATCGCGTGGCGTTCCTTGCAATAATAGTCGAGCGCGAAGCGCACAGGACACGGTGGGTGTAGCTCAGTTGGCTAGAGCGACGGGTTGTGGTCCCGTAGGTCGAGGGTTCGAGTCCCTTTACCCACCCCAGTTCTTGCTTCGTGTTGATATCGGGTCGTTAGCTCAGTTGGTAGAGCAGGGGACTCTTAATCCCAAGGTCCAGGGTTCGACCCCCTGACGGCCCACCACACGATATCTCCTCTAAAGTCCGCCACAACGGACTTTAGCTTTGGGTCGTTAGCTCAGTTGGTAGAGCAGGGGACTCTTAATCCCAAGGTCCAGGGTTCGACCCCCTGACGGCCCACCCAAGAACGCACAGGTCAGCGCTTCGGCGCTGACCTTTTTTGTTTGCCGAGAAGCCGAATCATAACCGTCCGTTACCGTTCGCGTTTTACGCCCCCTGCCGTTTATGCGCGGCAGGGGGCGTTTTATGCATTTAGCAGGTAATGGACCTAGGGAACGCCGTTTTAGAGCGTCTCGGCGCTGCGACCGGTGAAATTAAAACCGCCGTCCGCGCCGCCGCCCTCGACGATCTGCAGGGCGCGCCCGACCTGCCTGGCGGCCTTCTCGCGCTCCGCGAGGCCCGGTTTGATGTAATGGCGGTAATCTGTCCCCAGGTCCGTATGCCCGTGCAAATCCATGATGCTCAGCGGGTCGACCTCGGTCGCCGCCATGATGGTCTCGGACGTGTGGCGCAGCGCTTTGGGCGGGATATACCGCAGGTCATGGCGCACGCACATGCGCCGCCAGGCGCGCACGAGGTTGTCGCCGCGCATGTTCACGATGCGCTGCCCGCTCCACTCGCGCACCTGCTCCGTAACCGAAGTGCCGCCCTCGACGGTTATGCTCGGCCGCAGCTCGTCCATGATCTGGTGCAGGCGCTCGCGGCCGGCTAATAAAACCGGCACGGTGCGCACGGAATGGGCGTTCTTGGTCTCCTTCACGCCGTCCTCGTCCGTGTACGCGCGACAGACCTCGATGTACTCCGAGACGGTCGGCTCGCCCGTGGCGAAGTCGTAGGTCGTGGTGACCTTGAGGTCGCACGGGCGCACGGCCAGCGCCTCCTCCTTGCGCAGGCCGCTCAGGCCGAGGATGAGGTAGGCGTTCATGACCAGGTCCGCGCGGTCGTCGCTGGCGGCGAGTCTGCGCAGCGCCTCGGCGGCCTCGGGGATGCTCCACGGCTCCACGGGCGCCTGCTTGGCCTTGGGCGCGATGACGCGCCGGCGGAAGGGCTCCACCGTCACCCATCCGTCATCGAAGGCGCGGCGCATGACGGCGCGAAGCGTGGTCTTGGTCTTTGCCGGCGCGCCCGAGCGCTCGATGCAGCTGCGCATCATGTCGTGCGTTATCTTCGAGATGTCCGTCGAGCCCAGGACGGGGGAGATGTAGTTGTCCATCTGCCCGTCGTACTCGCGCAGGCTCGCGCGGGAGCGAGGCTTGCCGCGGTTGCTTGGCGAGTCGCGGAACACGCCCCAGTAGTACATGTCGAGCGTCACGCCGGCGTGCGCCGCCTGGGAGACGCCGAGCTCCTGCGCGAGCTGGGCGATGGCGATGTCGGCCTCGGTCTCGGTGCCGTATACGGTGCGCGACACGCGCCGCACGTGCCCGTCCGCGCGGAAGCCCGCCTGCACGCGGATTACCCACTTGCCGGGCGCCACCTCGCGCTTCGAGCCGAGTTTTGACCTTGAAGTATCGTTGGTTGCCATATAATGGTCCTGCCTTTCCCTTATTTGCCGGAGGGCATGCCCCGTGCGGATCCGCCAAGATAGCCGCACGGGGCTTTTTGTTTAGATGCCGAGCCCGCCCTGTTGGGGCTACGCCTCCGCCGCGGCCTTGCACGGACGGCCCGCCCCGGGCTTGGCCGCGATGCGGTACTCGATGGAGTCGCGCGACACCATGCGGGTGTTGCCGACCCTCCAGCTGCTCAGGCTCCCGTCGCGGCAGAGCTGCGCCACGCGCGCGGTGCTCACGCCGAGCATCTCGGCGGCCTCGGCGGCGGTCACGGCCGGGATGTCGGACAGCTCGACGCTGGTCGCGACGGTGACGATCGTGCCGCCGTGGGACGGCGCATGGCCAAGCCCGCCGCCCTCGAACTCCGCCCCGCGCTCCAGCGCAGCCAGGGCATGGACGCGCAGCCAGTCGACGGCCATCTCCACGGCCTCCTCGTAGGTATCGCCCTCGGTGGCACCGGCGAGCCCGCACGGCTCCACGGCGTAGCCGCCCTCGGGGTCGGGGTAGACCTCGAACTCCTGCATGACGATCATGGTGGTCTCCTTTCCTGCGGTGAAGGGGAGGGCGGGGCTAGAGCAGCCCCGCTTCCTTCCTGATTCCCCTCGCGGTCGTCTCCTTTATCTCCCGGTGCCTGGGCACTGTCACCGTCACGTCCCCGCGGCGGAACTTGTCGTGCTTGGCGCCGGTGCCGCTGAGCTTTACGTAGCCCGCGTCGGTCAGCTCCCGCTCGAGGTCCCTCTTCTTAGTCACCGCCTAGCTCCTTTCGACAATTAAATATTAGCACGGCTAAGTAATAAAGTATATAAAAGATTAGCGCAATTAAGGATTAAATTAAATCAGCGGCTGGTTATTCGGAGCCTGCGCCGTTGGAGGTTTTTCCGGAAAATCCTGAAAAACCCTGCCGCGCCGCGGGTCATAATCGTGATGAACACCATCTAGGCTCCCGGAGGTACCCATGGCTCGCTGCAGTGTCGGCGCATATACGTACGAGGACGATTCCTGCGATACGATGATCTACGACGGGCTCACGGGCATTCCGCTGAGCCTTGGGTACGAGCTCGTGTCGCAGGAGCGCGGAGACACCGTGAGGGTCGTCGCCCTGGGAGTGAAGGACGACGCTGCGGGCCCTGTCCCGTTTGCGACGCTCAGGCCGTGCGCGTACTCCCTGGCATCCGAATACGACGTGCGCGCCGTGAGGTGCACGCAGACCGGTCAATGGGTCCTCATCGGGTACATGGGCGTCTAGAGGAGCCCTGCGATCTTCCCGCCGACGGCGAGGATGCCTGCTGCCGGTCTCTCATCTTTCTCGTCTAGTCAAACACGAGGTATAGCTTCGTTGCGTTGCTGCTGTCTTGGAAGTAGTCATACATATAGCAGGCGCGGCACTGCCTTTCTTTGTATTCGGTAAGCTGCTTGTATACCTTATGGCTGCTCGCGTTTATCTCTACGAGTGGCTCCTTTCCCGCCAAGATCCTAATATGGGGCTTTGCGGATGAACCCTTTGGTGTCGGGATTATCTCGAAGTTCGGTGTAAAGCGGAGATCTCCTATTGGCGGTGTTCCGGCGATCCAGTTGCGTTCCGTAACGTCTATCCATACTTCGATTGAGGTCTCATGGAGCTCGATTCCGGTTCGGTTTTGCCTGATTTTTGAAATCCTCGCCATGTATCGTTCCTCTTTTATATGTAGCTCGTTCTCTTCTGAGAAGGGGACGGGCTCGGTTGTTATTTTTTGTCTTTCCCACCACTGCTTCAGGAGTTGCGGGTCCGCGGTCATGGTGACAAGTTCGGGAATCCCCGCGGAGTACATTCCGATCTTCTTAACTTTGACCTGAACCTTAAATCCGGCTGCGACCATTTCCTTGAGAAAGCCTAGGCATGAAGGCGTGAGCCCAAATGTGCGACCTTTATAGGCAAGAGGCGTGTCCCCAAATGCGCCGCTATCAGTGGTTGTCCCGGTCGACTTGCTGTGAATAACCGTGTCAAATCCGAGCGGGGCCACGTAAAACACCGCTCCTTTTTTGACCCCTTTAAACACGGCGCCGAGGTACGTGTAAATGACTTTCTCAGTATCGCCGTCGATGTCTATGACGCGCGCGGCGGGGTGCCTGCCATTTCGTGCGGACATGGCGGCAGGGTCGGACATGCCTTCCGTGGAAGGAGTGCGCGCACTTGTCGACGCTCCATTGCTCGTAAAAATCGCTTTAACTAATGAGCTGAAAAGGCCCATGGGTACCTCCTGACCTTGCTACGCGGACCTTATTTGATCCGCTTCCAGCCCTTCGATTTCAGGCGCTGCAGGTTGAGCTTGGGAGAGCTCGGCCTGGTCGCGTGCCGTCTCCAGGATCTTCGAGCGCCTCTTCTCGGTGCTCCGTCGGTAGCAGGTGATCAGCTCGCCCTCCGCGCCCGCCGGCGCCGTCGGCCTGTCCTCGGGGTGCTCCTCGTACCATCCGAGGAGGTCGTTGGGGTCGGTGTGCAGAACCTTCGCGCACTTCCAGAGCTGCTCGATATCGGGAAGAGTCTTCCCTCGTTCCCAGTTGCCTACCGTTTTGATGTCAACGCTCAACGCGTCTGCCAGATCGGCCTGCGAATATCCGTTTTCTTTCCTAACCTGCTTTAGTTTTAGGTTCATCGGCACCTCCAATTTAGGGAAGTATTTACCGAGGATTCTATAGATAGGCAAAAGAAAAGGCAAGAAAAGCCCTAGTTTGCTATTGCAATCGGGAAAAGATTCCCTATACTCTGATTTGCACAGGGAATAAGTTCCCTATTTCAGAAGGAGGAAGCCATGAAGTTTTCAAAGGACGAGTTTGGCGCAAACCTGCGCGCCGCCCGCGCCCGAGCCGATATGTCGCAGGAGCAGCTCGCCAACAGGGCCGGGCTCTCGGCATCTTCAATCATCGGCTACGAGAACGGCTCGATGGTTCCCGGCGTCGACAAGGCGTATGCCATCGCCCAGGCCCTCGGCTGCACGCCCAACGACCTGATGGGCTGGAACACGGACGAGGCCGCGTAGTGATGGGGGAAGAGATGGAAGGCAAGAAGGTGGGCGAGTTCGTCCTGGAGGGCAGGTGCCCCGAGGCCAAGGAGCTCGCGGAGAAGGCGAGGGAGGCGTCGGAGCACCTGCAGGCGGCCGCCGAGATCCTCAACGAGCTCGGCGAGGTCGAGCTCGCCTACGAGGTCATCACGTGCGGTAATCACAGAAATGAATGAGATCAGACGGCTCCGCAAGAAGGCGGGCCTCTCGCAGTTCAAGCTCGCCGTGAGGGCGGGCGTGACCGAGACGACGATACGCAACTGGGAGCGCCGGGGGATAGCCGACGCGAAGTACGGGGCGGCCAAGCGGCTCGCGAGGGCGCTGGGCGTGCCCATGGAGGATCTGGAGGTAGAGGAATGACCCGGGCGCTGCTGGCCTCGGCCGTCGTGATGGACGGCGCCGGGTGGCTCTGCACCGCGCAGGGGGCCTACGGCCTGGCGCGGATGTGCTTTTCCGCCGCGCTGCCGTTCATCGCGGCGTGGGTGGCAGGGTCGTTATGGGCGCGCTAGGCGAGCCATTCGGAGCGGTGCCCGGCGATCGCCCTGATCACCGCGGGCCTGATGGAGAAGTCGGTCGCGGTGAGCATCGAGCCGACCGGCGGCGTGCCGAAGATGCCGAGCTCGCACAGCGCGAGGGCGTCGGCATCGAGCGGGGAGAGGCTGACGGAGCCCTCGTCGAGCGCGCGGGACACCAGCTCCTTCCGCCTCCGCGACATGCCGAGGAATACGGCGGAGAGGCGTTCGTCCATCCTACGGCGCTTTGCCCAGGCGCTCCTCGCGGTGACGATGCGCGCGGTCGCGTACCCGAGCATCGCGGCGGCGCCGATCAGGAGGAGGCACGAGGCCGGGTGCTCGGCGATCATCTGGCGGGCGTCCTCGGCCATCGCGGCGACCGAGCCGAACCCGACCGCGCCCGCGATGGTGACCAGCAGGTCGATGTTCTCCTTTGCCGCCCTGAGCGCTCTGTTCATCTTCGATTCCCTTCCAAGGAGGTTTCCATGGGTTTCATTCTCGCACTTTCCTTCGCGTTCCTGTTCGGGGTCGGGCTCGGCCTCATGCGCCGCTGACGGCGGAGTCAGCCCCCGTCGCGCCACGGGTTCCGCACCGCCCCCATTCCACGGGGCCCGTGGCGCGACGGGGCCGGACTCCCTACATCCGGCCCACATGGTGTCCGCCGCCGACTTGGCGGGGCGGCGGCACCGCTCCCTTTGGCGGGGGAGCGCCCTCCGGCCGCATCTATCGGTGCGGCCCTCCGGCAAGGGATTGGCTCAACGAATGAAAGGAGAAGGCCATGTGGATGTCTATAGCCAAGGGCGCGCGTTACGCCTGCTGCGACAACGTCACGTTCCGCGCGATGGTCATGCAGGGCGTGATACCGCGCTACCCGTCGCTCAACCCCAACAGCTCGCGCGAGGTGGTGCGCAGCGAGGACATCGACGCCGCCATCATGGCGCGCGGCGCGGTCCCCGCGCTGCCCTCGCCCGACTGCGTGCCGGCGCGCCGACCGAGGCGGGTGGCGTGATGGGCGACCTTATCTGGGATGCCGGCTGCAGGCTCGGCGAGTGGTGGAACTCGCTGCCCGAGCGCGTGCGCAGCGTCGCGTGCGCCGTGGCGCTCATCGGCCTGATCGCCGTCGCCGGCGCCATCGAGGGGACCGCCCCGAGCGGGATGTACTACTAGGAGGAATGACATGCAATTCGAGAAGAGGCAGGTTCGCCTGGGCGACATCCGCCCG
The DNA here is from genome assembly GCA_900544095.1 of uncultured Collinsella sp. GTDB lineage: Bacteria > Actinomycetota > Coriobacteriia > Coriobacteriales > Coriobacteriaceae > Collinsella. The sequence goes on along the minus strand of UQTV01000001.1, from coordinate 313,297 downwards.
AGTGAGCAGAACCCGCGCGAGGACTTCGGCGACATCGGCGCCCTGGCCCGCAGTATCGAGGCGACCGGCGGTGAGCCGCTGAACCCGCCCGTGGTGGTGGCGGACGGCAACGTCTACCGCATCGTGGACGGCGAGCGCCGCTACCGCGCGCTGTCGTCCATCTACGGGGAGGACCGCGAGGTGTCCGCGCTGGTGGCGGAGAGCATGGACGAGGCCAACGAGCTTGTGGCCATGCTCGCCACCGACGACAAGCGCCAGCTGACCGAGGCCGAGCGCGCACGAGGCGTGCAGCAGATGCTCGTGCTGGGCATCGACGAGCAGCGCATCGAGCGCGCGAGCCGAGCCACCGCCGGGCAGATCCGGGCTGCGCGCAAACTGCGCGGTCGCATCGATGCCGGCGTGCAGGTGACGTTGGAGCAGCTCGAGGCCGCGAGCGCCTTCGACGACGAGAAGGACGTCGAGGCCGTGCTGGCCGCCGGCGAGGGCTGGGCAGGCAAGGCCGACAGCATCCGCCGCCGCGTCGAGCGCGAGGAGGCCAAGGCCGAGGACTACGACGCGTTCGGGGACGCGGGGATTCCCGTGGTGAAGGAGCAGCCCGAGGGTTTCAACTACACGGACTGGGCCAACGTCGGCCTCGCCGCCCAGAAACTCGAGGGGAAGGAGTTCGCCGCCGGCACCGTTGCCGTGTGGAAGGGCAGCTACTGGAACCTCTACGAGCCGGATGACGGCTCGGGCGCCGAGCCCGAGAAGACCGAGGAGGAGATCCGGGCCGAGCAGGAGGCCGAGCGCGAGGACGAGGCGCTCAGGGACCTGTACAGGAGCCTGATCGGCTTCGTGGCGTCCGGTGCCTTTGCCATGTCCAGGGACCTCATGATGAAGGCGCGCGTGGGCCGTGCCGACCCGCCCGCGCTGCTCCCGGCGATGGGCAGCGACAGACGCGTCGAGAACGAGGAACGCTTCGGGCTCGTGCGCGAAGAGTTCGCCCGCAACCTCAAGGCGTGCAGGCCCAGCGAGTACGAGGCCGGCTGCTGGCTCATGGCGGCGGCCAAGGACATGGCCCAGCTCAACAACCGCTGGGGCGGCGACGACGCGGAGGCGTGGCTCGACCACTATGACATCTTCTGTTCCGTGGGCTTCGAGCCCGGCGAGGAGGACGTGTGGCTCATGGAGAGGGTTCAGGCGAGCGCCAAGGAGGATGAGAAGGATGAGTAGCGAGAAGAAGGTCAGGGTGACGGTCGAGGCGTGCGGCGAGGTCCGCGCTTTCGAGTGCCGCTGCGCGACGGTCGCGACCGCCAAAGGGGACGGCACCGGCGACTCATGCTTCGTGGGCCCGACCGACATCAGCGACCTGTTCGCGCTCGCCTGCGAGTGCACCGACACGCTCTGCGCGGCCTTCAGCCAGGCGGGCGTCCCGGACAGGAACGCGCGCAAGCTCGTGCTCATAGCCGCGCTCGGCGCCAATCCCCATGGGCACGCCGACAGCATCCAGACCACCGACCTGGATGCGCGCAGGGAGATCCGCGACATGGCGGCGGAGCTGGGCGTCGATGCCGACATCTAGCGAGCGCCGCGCGGTCGTGCAGCGCGGGGAGGACGGCCGCTGGTTCGCCCGCCCCTACATGGGCACCGACCGCGTGACCGGCAGGCGGATCAGGCCCTACAGGTCGTGGGACGCGGAGCTGACGCGCGAGCAGGCCCAGGCCGAGTGCGACAGGTGGGCGGCCACGTTCGACCCGTCGTCGGCCCGGGACAGCTCCAAGCGCCTGTCCTCGATGCTCGAGACGTACATCTCCGACCCCGTCAACGGCCTGTCCGACAACTCGGTGGCCACGTACCGCAGCGTCGTCAGGACGATGGTGGAGCCGACTATCGGCCGGCTGCCCTACGACCAGCTGGAGCCCTGGGACGTGTCGGCGGCGTACCGCATGCTGCTCGCGCCCAGGACGGGGAAGGGCGTGAAGCCCAAGACGCTGCTCAAGATGCACGCGCTGCTGAAGGGCGCCTACCGCTCGTGGCGGCCGGCGCTGGGCCGCGACATCATGCTCGACGTGCCCGCGCCCTCGCCCGACCCCGTGGAGCCCTTCGCGCTTTCCGAATGCGATACCGACGAGCTCTCCCGGGCGCTGGTCTCCGCCATGTCCTCGCGCTCTGCTTCTGCCGCCAACATCTCGCGGCGCACCGAGGCCATGGCTGCCTACCTCGCCCTCAACACGGGGCTTCGCTGCGGGGAGGTCTGCGGGCTGCAGCGGCGCGACTGGCGCCGGGCGCTGCACGACCTCCATGTGGCGGGGCAGGCGGTCGAGAAGCCCGAGCTGCACCGGCAGGCCTACACCAAGGGCAGGCGCGTGCGCAACGTGTCGCTCGCCCCGGCGGTGGAGGCCCAGCTGCAGCGCCACCTGGAGTGGCAGGACACGTGGCTCGCGCGCAGGGGCCCGGCGGCGCTGGTGGTGACCTTCGGGCCCGCCGGTGGCATCGCGCGCCCGAGCACCGTGACGAGCCGCTTCAAGTCGCTCGTGAGGGACCTGGGGCTGCCGGAGGAGACGGTGTTTCATTCCCTGCGCCACACGCACGCCTCGTGGCTGCTCATGAACGGGTTCGACATGAGGACCATCCAGGAGCGCCTGGGGCACGCGAGCGTCAAGACGACGCTCGACATCTACGGCTCGGTCATGCCGGGCCGCGACCAGGCCGCCGCCGCGGCCTTTACCGATTCGATATCACACGGAGGTGAGACGGATGACGATACTTGATTCCCTCGTGGAGGGCGCCCTGTGCCTCGGTAACAGGCGCGAGAGCAACGAGCTGCTCGGCATGATGGTGCGCTACCTCGTGACCGGCGAGGTGCCCGAGCCGCGCACCGACGCCCAGCGGATGGCCATCACGATGATCATGCCGGTCCTCGAGAACAGCCGCGCCAGGGCGGAGGCCGGAAGGAAGGGCGGGCTGAGCCGTGGCGGCGCAGCAAGCGGAGCCGCAAGCAAAGCCGAAAGCAAAACGGAAAGCAAACGCGCAAGCAAAGCCGAAAGCAAACGAACAAGCGAAGAGGAAGAGGAAGGGGAAGAGGAGTTAGGAGTCTGGATTAACCCCTCAGGTTGTGAAAACGAAGGGGGAGGGGGCGCCGGGTTCGTCCCGCCGACCCTCGAGGAGGTCGAGGCGTACTTCGCGGTGAACTGCCTGCGCGGCAGCGCCAGCAAGTTCTACGACTACTACGAGTCCAACGGCTGGACCAGGCAGGGCTTCCCCATCGCGAAGTGGGAGCCGGTCGCCCGCATCTGGTCCGACCGCGAGCGCGGCTACGACGCGGAGCGCAAGGCCCGCGGCGGGCAGACCTCCCAGGAGGTCGGGCGCGCGGCGGTGTGGAAGCCCGCCGAGAGCGAGGACGACGTCATAGCCGCCCTCGAGCGGGAGCTGGGTGAGGCGTCGTGATCACCCTCAGGGAGATGCTCGACGGCTTCGACCCGGCGGGCGGGCGTCCGCTCGACGTGACGCGGATCTACATGGCCAACCTCATCAGCGCCGACGAGGGCGCGCGCCTGGCCAAGAAGCAGAAGCTTGACGAGTACCGCGCCCGCAAGCGCTCCAAGGAGGATCTGCGGATGGATATCGCCGCCATCGCGAGGGGCGAGGAGCCGAGCTGGAGGTATGCCAAAGGTGTGCCAACGGCGGCGGGGCAGCTGGGCCAGCAGGCGATGGGGTTCCCGCCGCTAGAGAGTGGAAACGACGCCGTCGGGGAGGCCCCTGGCGCAAAGAACACCTAATTCTTTTGAGATAGGAGAGTGAGAAGGTTTTGACCGAGATCTCAGCGGTGATGAGGGCCTACCGCGACGCCCTCGACAGGCACCAGATCCCCTGGGCCGACGACACGTACGACACGGGGCCGGTGGGCTGCCACCGGATGCGAATCGAGCGCACCAAGACCATCCTGGACGAGCACGAGGTGAGCGTGATCTGGGGTTACCAGTGCCTGCCCGCGCTCGAGCCCGACGATTCCGCCGACGACGGCGAGGAGACCGAGATGAAGGTCCGGACCGTGGGCATAACCGATGGCTATCCCGACTATCTGGAGGTCATGTACGACCCGATCAGCGCGGATCAGTTCGTGGCCGCGCCCGGCGACATCCTCGCGGAAGTCTTCGGCGTGAGGGGTGAGTCGCGATGAGCTACGTGTGCGGACCCGCCGACTGGATCGACCTCGCCATCGGCAGGCTCGAGGACGCCAAGAGGTCGCTCAGGGAGTGCGACAGGCTGCGACAGGGGTGCGACATCTGCGATGAGCTGCGCCAGGCGAGGCGATGCCTCAACAAGGCGCTGATCATGGTCGCGGAGGAGAAGGAAATCGAGAAGGATTGGAGCACGAGGTGAGTGAGGAGGCAAAGATGTACACCTGATCTGTGTGCGGGAAGCCGACACCGAACTATCACGAGTGGTCGCCTTCGGTGGCGGCGATTTTAGGCGAACAGGGGTCCTCGACATGCGATGAGTGCTCCAGGAAGGCCCAGATCTCGTACAAGTGGCGGAACGAGCAGTTCGATGATGAGCATCTGATCTGCCCCTACTGCGAGGACTCTATCAGTGACCCGTGGGAGTACGACGAGGGTGAGGACGAAATCGAGTGCCCGGCATGTGGGCGCGCATTCGAGGTCGAAATTACCACCGTGCGCACGTATAGTACGCGCCGCCGCATGGAGGACATGCCCGACGGCTGGAACGGGGGCGAGCTTTTATGAGTTGCTATTTCTGCGGCGGCTCGCGCATCGCGTCCCTGCATTCCGCGCCCGACCGAGACATCCGGAACTGGTCCGTGGGCTCCATGACCCTCGCGCGGCGCTATGACGGCCAGCCCATCATCGGCGTCGAGCTGGATACCGACGTGGTACTCGACATCTCGGTCAACGGCTCGGGCGGCGACTGCGTGAGCGCCGATGTGACGGCGACCGCATACATCGAGGACATCAAGTACTGCCCGTTCTGCGGAGAGGAGCTTTAGGTGCACGAGATCTATGCGAAAACGAAGACGTATCTGATTAACGAAATCGCCGCCAACGCTCGCGACGTGCTGAGCGCGATTGAGGGCAAAGACCCAGTTGCGGTCGATGACGTTGAGGTCCTCGGCTGCTGCCATGAAATCGCGGACGCGATGACCACCCTCGAGACCGTCGCCATGGTCGCGGCGCTGGTGCCTAGTTTTCTGGGAGGGGAGGACTGATGTACGCGATCGAGGTTACAGACACGCGGACTGGAATCACAGAGATGTCGACCTGTCGATTCGAGACAATCCGACAGGCCGAGATCTACTTGGATAAACTCGCGTTTGTCGGGGGTGTCAAGCGTGGCTTCGTAAACCTGCTGGAAAACAAGGAGGCGAGCATTGTGCGCTTGGAACATCCGCTTCCAAGGGTGTACGTCCTTACCGGTCACGGGCACTGCTTTGCCGAGCTTCCCGACCATAACACCGTTGAGCACTTCTCGATATTTCAGCACGACCAAGAGTTCTTCGCCGTAGATGACGAGATTATGGTAGGCCCCTGCTCGTCGCGAGATGAATCCGCACATGAGTTTGGCCGCTGGAAGATATCCAGAGAAATCAATAGATACAACGCGATGAAGGAGTTTTTAGATGACGCGCGGAGACGTGACTAAAGAGCTGTCCGAGAAGGTTGAGAAGAAGCTCCGAAGGCAGTTCGCCCTTGTCGCGCAGGAGGTCTGGGTCGATCCTGACCATAGGGTCGACTTCGTGGCCTTCTCTCCCGGCAGCGGCGGACGGAACGCGGCGCTCGAGCACGGGAGGTTCGTCTTCGTTGAGGTCAAATCTTGCATGGCGGACTTCAAGAGCGGCCACGGCCTCACGTTCCACGGCGACCAGAACTGGCTCGTGTGCCCCCGCGACCTCGCGCACAAGCTGTACGATGAGCGGCTCCTGCCGTTCGGCGTGCAGGTCTACTGCCCCGACGGTGGCGGTGCCCTGCGGCTTACGTATGACCTTCAGATGCAAGCCGTGAAGAGCCTGAGAGAAGATTCGACGCTCTGCCTGCTCTGGGCGATGCTGATGGACTCGTATACGAGATGGCGCACGACGGGAGGTGTGTTCAATGAAGCGAGCGATTAGGTGGGTGCCGGCGCGGTCCGAGTATAGGGACTGGCGCGTGCCGGACGGCGCGAGCGTGTGCGCGGATGACTTCTCGACCGTGGTCGACTGCGCGGAGTGCGGGTGCGAGCTCGCATTCGGCGAGAGCTATACATCGCGGCTGATCCACAACGACCTGGGGTTCGGCTACGCCGTCTGCCCGAGGTGCTACGAGGCAGAGTTCGGGGAGATGGGAGAGAGCTGTGACCTTTAACGATGTCGAGTTCAAGTCGTGCCCCAGGTGCGGGGCCGAGCCTAAGGTGGAGGACGTGCGTGAGCGTTCCCTGGACCGGCCCAATGTGATGAGCGTGACGTGTCCCTCCTGCGGGATGTCCAACAGTATCGCGTGGGGGAGCTTGATGGCGACGCCGCAAAAAGAGGCCGTCTCCATGCTCGCGGACAGCTGGAACAGCCGGTGATCCGCTCGGCGGCCGAGCTGTTCCGCGCGACCGCCTGGCGCACGGTGCCCGATCTGGTGTCGGGTCCCGCGCGCCGGGCGCTCGCGCACGGACGGGCAGACGCGCCGCGCGTGACGTCGAAGCAGATCGGGGAGACGGAGCGGAGGGCGCGTGCGCTGGAACGCGACCGGGCCCGTGCGCTCAAGAGGTCGAGGAAGGCTAAGCGATGAGGTTGTTTGAGAGGTTGTGGCGGATAATCATCGAGAACCGCCGAGTGCGCAAGAGCATCGAGGCGCGGCGCGCCCGCAGGTGCAGGAGGTCGATGAGATGACCGTTATGTGGGACGTGCAGGAGAGGAGCTGCGCGGTCTGTGGGAGGATCTTCATTCCCCAGGCGCCGAAGGCCAAGTATTGCTCGGAGGACTGCCGTCGGAAGCACGATCAGGACCGCGCGAAGGAGGCCCGGCGCAGGGGCGCCAAGCCGAAGCGCGACAAGGTCGACCGCTACCTGGCGCCCACGGGCCCGGCGCACGATGAGATCATGGCCATGCGCCGCGAGGTCGCGATGAGATATTGAGTTACCGCAGGTAGATATATAATCAAGGCCGCTGGCGTTGGAGCGCCGGCGGCCTTTGGCAAAGACGCCTCCCGGCATCCTCTATATGGCGTAGAGCATGGTACCACGCGGGAGGTCACATGGACGCAAGGGAATATCTGGAGACTGTACGGGCCGCCCAGCGCGGCATCGACCGCCGCCTGGCGGTCATCGAGTCGATGCAGGCGCGCGAGCAGGTGCGCGCCCAGCGCTACGACGCCGTGGGCAAGGGCGCGCACGGGACGGACTTCATGAGGTCCACCGACGACCGGATCGACTACGAGCGCCGCAGCGGCGCGGAGCTGTCCGAGCTGCGGCATGAGGTGGAGCGGGGCCGCGAGCTCTGCGCGGGCGTGCGCTCGGCCAACCCGGGCAAGCGCTGGGGAGACGTGCTGGAGCTGCGATACTGCGAGGACCGCACGCTGCAGGAGATCGCGGGGACTCTGGGCGTGTCGGTGAGGTCGGTTCATTCAGATATGTCATCGGCCCTGGACTGGGTCGATATGGTGGGCATCGCCACCGCAAGGGCTGGCGTGGGCCGTGCGGCAATATAATTGGATAGCTGGTTTGCGTCAGCATGTCGGCCCCGATCACCCTGTGCGGTCGGGGCCTTTTGTCTTTACGGGACTGCAGACAATTGCAGATAGTTGCAGACGATTGCACACAATTGCAGACCGTTGCAGGTTTCTTCTGGGATATAACTAGGGTGTCGATTCGCAGCGCCGCCCGCGCGGTGTGCGGGTCGGATGTGCGTGGAAGCACAGATGAGTGGCCGGGGTTCCCTTCAGCAGTTCGGGGGATTCCGGCCTTTCTATTACGTTCAATTCAATAGGGGATGATGCCCGTGGTCAGCCGAGAGTACATCGCGCGATCCGCCCGCCGCCACGACACGGTCATGGCGTGGGCGTTCCGCCGCGCCCTGGGGGTCACGGCGACGCCGCGCCGCCGACCGGGGGGTGCCGGGGGCGTGCGCCTGGAGGCGCTGCGCTACGGGGGCATCGAGGCGTGCATGTCCAACCGAGGGCGCTCCCCGGTGGAGTGGTAGGGGATGGGCAACCCGCGCAAGGCCAACGGCGCCCGCCGCCGCCACGTCGTGCGGTGGCTGCGCTCGCAGGGTAGGCCCTGCTGGATATGTGGGCTACCCATAGACTACGGGGTGCCTGCGGGCGACCCCCGGGCTTTCGAGTGCGACGAGCTCGTCCCGGTCAGCCGCGGCGGATCGCCCTTCGACCGTGACAACGTCGCCGCCGCACATCGCTGCTGCAACAACTGGCGCCGCGCCCGCAGCGTCGCCGAGGTCTCGGCCGTCCGGTCCGCTCTCGCCGCGCGCCGCGCCGCCTGGAACTCGCCCGAGACGTTCGTCGCGCTGTGCAAGGCGCTCAAGGACGATCGCGCATCGGTTATTGGTCCCCCGTCCGTGCCCGGCAAACAGCCTCGGGCAACGACCTCGTGGTAGGGGACGCGCCTCGGCACTCGACCCCACGGGGGTCTTTTGCCGGATGGTGACAGGCCACCCTCCCGCGCCAGGGCCGCAATACCCCCGAATACGCTTTTTTGCAGAAGTCAAGCCAAAACCGCAGCTAAACCGAGAAAAACTAGGCGGGTGTGTACGTGAAGATACACGACATCGTCCCATATGAGCGAAATGCCCGGCACAACGCCTCCGCCGTCCCCGTGGTCGCCGACTCCATCAAGGAGTTCGGGCTGCGCGGGACCATCGGCCTGGAGAGCCGCGAGCACCCGGTTATTGTATGGGGGCACACGCGCGTCGAGGCTTGCAGGAGCCTGGGGTGGGACGAGATTCCCGACTCCAAAATCGAGTACTGCGACGACCTGACGGACGAGCAGATCAAGGCCTTCCGCATCGCCGACAACAAGACCGGCGAGGTGGCGACCTGGAACAAGTCGATGCTGCGCGAGGAGGTCCGCAGCCTCAAGGACTTCGACATGTCGAGGTTCGGGCTCGACTTCAAGAGTAAACGGCTCGACTACGGCCACGAGCGCCTGAGGACGGACGATGCGTACAACCTGCGCCTCGTCAGCCGATCCGACTGCGGCCGCGACGGCATGCCCCGCATGAAACGCTGCATGGCCAAGCCGGCGGACATGATCGGGTTCAACTACGCCAAGAGCACGCCCGAGGCCGACAAGGCCGACCGCTGCTGCCACTTCTTCATCGACGACTACCAGTTCGAGCGTGTGTGGGCCCGCCCCGCGGCCTACCTCGAGTGCCTGCGCGGCTTCGACTGCGTGCTCACGCCCGACTTCTCGCTCTACCTTGACATGCCAGACGCCATGCAGCGGTGGAACCGCTACCGCTCCCAGGCGCTCGGCCACTGGTGGCAGGAGCAGGGCCTCCGTGTAGTCCCCACCCTCTCTTGGGCGCAGCGCCGGAGCTTCCGCTTCGCGTTCGACGGCGTCCCGCGCCGCTCGACCGTCGCCGTGTCGACCGTCGGCGTGAAGGGGGACGAGGGCGCCCTGGCCGTCTGGCGCGATGGCATGGCGGAGGCCATGAGCCGCCTGGAGCCCGCGCGCGTGCTGCTCTACGGCGGCGATATAGGTTTCGATTTCGGCGGCTGCGAGGTCGTCGAGTACAAGGGAGGCGGTTTCCGTGGGCGGTAGGGGCTCATACTCTTACTCCGGCAAGCGTTCAGCCAAGGACGGATCGACACTGTCAGCCTACGCGGTCGCATCCCTGAACAAGGGCACTGCTGGAGGAACGACGGTGGAGTCTGCCATAGCCCGCTTTCGCGAGCAGCTGATGGACAATAGGTACGAGCACTCAGCTTATATCGATGACGCGGGATATGTTCATGCGCTGGGGTCGACTGGTAATGAAGGGTCGACCAGGGTCGCACCGCTGTCCGCCGTCGCCCATGAAAAGGGTGTCTCGACGATTGTCCATAACCATCCTCATGGCGGCGCGGACGGTCGCAAATGGGGCGGTCCGCTTTCCGGTGGCGACCTGAAATACATCGCCTCGGCCTACAACAGGAGCGGAGGACGCGTCAAAAGGATTGTCGCGACGTCGAACGAGGGAACCTATTCCGCGCTCGTGACGAAAAGCGTGAGCGACAAGGCCGTCAAGTCTGCCATAAAGCGAGCCGACGCTTCGGTCATGAGCAGGAAATACCAGAGCGAAATCGCGATGTGGAGAGCTATGAACAAGGCCTACACCTCGGAGTTTGCTAAAATAGGCATTGAGATCAGCTATGAGAAGCAACCGAAGAAAAGCGGACTTCTCGTGACCCAGAAGACCGGCACCTATGCGTGATAGGGGTTGATGCCAGGTGGCATACGACGTTGATTATGATTTCGAGTTTGACGAGGACGAGTTCGGCACGGCGATGATGCCCAAGGGCGTCAAGTGGCGCGGGAACCTCTGCCTGCTCCCCAACGGCAGGTATCTCCCGCCGGGAAACTACCGCACCGAAGACGGCGGCGACATTATCTATGAGCCGTGCGAGCTGAGCCCGTACGCCGAGATGCTCTCGCAGTTCAGATAGGCTGCTGGTATTCAGGATTTTTTAAAGCCGTCCTTCGGGGCGGCTTTTTTATGCCGATTGGAGGTGGCGGATGCCCCTCGAGAAGCCCGCCGCGGTCGCCGGCGACCCCGTGAAGAGCGCCAAATGGGACGAGCTCACCGCCGGCCGCTCGTTCACCCAATCCGACGCGCCTACGCTCGCGCTGCTGTGCCAGTGGTACAAGATTGTCCAGCTCGCCCAGGACGAGCTGGACAGCTTCGGCGAGCAGACCGCCTACCAGAACGACATGGGGGACCTGAAGTCCTTCCCGCAGATAGCGACCCTGAAGACCGCTTCGGCGGAGATCAGGCAGCTCAACAAGCAGCTCGGCATAACCGACGGCCACGAGGGGGCGCCAGATGTCCGGAACGTCCAGACCAAGCTCTTCTCGATCGCCGAGCGCCACGAGGCGCGGAAGGCAAGAGCCGCGGTATAGGGTCGCCGTGGGCGAGGCCGCCTACTCCGAGGGCGAGGACGCCGCGGAGCTCGGCGGGGACCTGGGCATGGAGCCCATCGAGTGGCAGTCCCTGGTTCTGTCCGACTGGTGCGCGTGCGACGCCGAGGGCCGCCCCGCCTACGTCACGTGCGGCCTGGACGTGCCCCGCCAGAACGGCAAGAACGCCGTCATCGAGATATACGAGGTGTTCCGCCTGGCGGTCTGCGGCTGGCACATCCTCCACACCGCGCACCGCGTGAAGACCGCCAAGAAGGCGTTCAACCGACTCGTCCGCTACTTCACGGACAAGGAGCACCCCGAGCTCTCGTGCCTCGTCGAGAGGATCCGCCGCACGAACGGCGAGGAGGCCATCTACCTCACCAACGGCGGCTCCATCGAGTTCTCGGCGCGCACCAACGGAAGCGCGCGAGGCTTCGATGACATCCAGCTCGTCGTGTTCGACGAGGCGCAGGAGCTCACCGACTCCCAGTACGACGCCATCATGTACACGCTCGCCGCGTCCGCGACAGGAGAGCGCCAGATCATCTACACGGGCACGCCGCCCAACGAGGACTGCCCCGGCACCGTGTTCGCGCGCACGCGCGCGGCAATCCTCGCCGGTGACATCCCGAGCACCGAGTGGTGCTCGTGGGCCACGGACGAGTGCCCGCGCCAGGACGCCACGTTCGACGACGTGGTGGACCTCATCTACGAATCGAACCCGAGCATGGGTATCATCCTGTCGCTCGACTTCACCCGCACGGAGTTCGCCGGCGGCTCGATCACCGGCTTCGCCCACGAGCGCCTGGGCTGGTTCAGCCCGGCCGCCATGCTCACGAGGGCCATCCCGCGGGAATCGTGGGGCGCCGCCCTCATCGACGCCATCGGCGACCGGTACCGCGGCAAGAAGGCCTTCGGGGTGAAGTTCTCGAGGGACGGGTCGACCTACGCGCTGTCGGGCTGCAAGCTCGGCCAGCGCGCGCTCAAGGGCAAGGCCGCCGTCGAGCTCATCAGGGTCGGAACGACGGCGGGCGGCGCCCGCGAGCTCGCCGAGTGGCTCTACGACCGCCGCACGACCGCGTCGGTCGTCGTCATCGACGGCATGTCGGGCGCCGACGCGCTCATCGACCGCCTCGCCGAGATGAAGCCTCCGCGCGGCTACGTCGTGAGGCCGCAGACGCGCGACGTGGTCGCCGCCGCCGTCGGCTTCGTGGACGCGCTCAACGACGGCACGCTCGCGCACACCTACGACCCGACGCTCGAGGATTCGGCGAGGAAGTGCGTGCGCAGGAAGATCGGGTCCCGCGGCGGGTGGGGCTTCGGCTCCCCCGAGGACGCGACCGTGTCGCCCGAGCCGCTCGAATCTTGCTCGCTCGCGCTGTGGGGCGCGAGGAACACCAAGCGCAACCCGCGCAGGAAGCAGAGGACACTGTGATCCAGAGAATTGGGCAGAGGGCCTCCGTCGAGACGCCGAACCTCGACGCCGTCCCCGAGCCGTACCGAGCCGCCGTGGAGGACATGTTCGACACCTGGGGCGACATGTCGGCGCGCAACACCGTCCTCAAGCGCTACTACGACATGAAGAACGAGATGAAGAGCCTCGGCATCTCCATCCCGCCAATGCTCGAGATGGTCAACTGCGTCACCGGGTGGTGCGCCAAGGCCATCAAGGCGCACTCCGTGCGCTCCGTCTTCGACGGCTTCGTCTTCGACGGCGCGGAGGACCAGGACCTCAAGCGCCTCGTGCGCGAGAACCGCCTGAGGTCGCTCTACCGGCAGGCGTGCGCGAGCGCCCTCACCTACGGCGTGTCGGCCATGACCGTCATGAGGGGCGGCCCCGGACAGCCCGAGGCGATAGTCCGCGTGTTCAGCGCGAACCAGTTCTGCTGCCTGTGGGACAAGGACGCCCGCCGCATCCGCTGCGGCGTCGTCCTCGCCGACGTCGACCGGTCGGGCAACGCCTCCCGCTACGTGTGCCACTTCCCGGACGCGGTGCTCACACTGGTACGCATCGGCTCGGGCGGCGGCCCATATGAGTGGGGCTGCGAGACGGAGCCGAACCCCATGGGTCGCCCGCTCATGGAGGTGTTCACCTACGATCCCGACCCGGACCGCCCGCTCGGCCACTCCATGCTCACGCCCGAGATCCTGGGCATCGTCGACAAGGCCATGCGCGACGTGCTGCGCATGGAGGTCGGCGCGGAGTTCTTTACGTTCCCCCAGCGATACATCCTCGGCGCCAAGGAAGACCTCTTCTCCGTGAAGGACGGGGACGGCGGGGAGGGCGATGAAGATGACGGGGACGAGGGCGGCCCCGCCACCCCGCCGTCGCCCATTGCCAAGTTCAACGCGTACGTCGGGTCGTTCCTCGCCATCACCAAGGACGAGGACGGCGACGTCCCGACCGTGGGGCAGTTCGCCGCACCGACCGCGGACAACTTCACGCGCGTCTTCGAGAACGACGCGCAGCGGTTCTCCGGCGCGACCAACGTCCCGCTGGCGCAGCTGGGCGTGCTGTCGAACACCTACACGTCCTCGGACGCCCTGGGCGCGGCGAACGACCCGCTCATCCTCGAGGTGGAGCAGATCAACGAGCACAACGCCGAGGCGCTCGAGACGGTCGCGCAGATGATGATGGCGGTCAAGGACGGCGTCCCGATATCCGGGCTCACCGACGAGCAGCGCGCCGTCCAGGCGTACTTCAAGGACCCCTCGATGCCGACCATCGCGGCGCGCGCCGACGCGTGGACGAAACTCGCCGCCGCGGACGAGAGCATGCTGGGCACCCGCGTCTACTACGAGGGCGTGGGCCTGTCCCAGCCGACCATCGACCGCCTGGAACGCGAGAAGCAGCAGAGCGGGGCCATCGCGGCGCTCAACGCCATGGCCGACACGATGGCCATCGAGGCCGCGAAGGCCGTGGCCCTGCCGCCCGCCGGCGGTGAGGCGGAGTGATACCGCGCGAGGACTTCGACCGCTACGCCCGCGCGCTCGGCATCAACGCCGACATGCTGCAGGCGGCGGTCGCGCAGGCGATAGACGAGTGCGCGGGCCTCTACGGCGATGAGCTCTACCGGGCGCTGGCGCGCACCTACGCGGCGCTCGTGGCCAAGTTCGGGTCTTTTGCCGCCGCGGCGGCCGTCGAGTTCTACGCCGCCATGCGCTCGGGCGCCGGCCCGGCGCAGGGATACGAGCCGCGGCAGTTCGACCCCGGCCACGGCGGGCTTCTCGCGAGCGACGTCGACGAGGCGCTGCGGACTTCCGCGGCCGCCACGGCGCTCGCGGCGACCGCCGTGCAGCGCGTCATGGGCTATGCGGACGCCACGATCCAGGGCAACGCCATGGCCGACCCCGCGCACCCGCGCTGGGCGCTGGTGCCGCACGCGGGCGCGTGCGACTGGTGCCGGATGATCGGCGCTCGCGGCTTCGTCTTCAAGAGCTCGGCGACAGCCGGAGCCGAGCGCCACCCGAGCTGCAGGTGCATACCGGTCGCCGACTTCTCCGGCAGCCCAGCGCTCGACGGCTACGACCCGGCGGCTCTCTACGACGAGTACCGCGCGAAGCACCCCGAATGGGGCTCCCGACGCGCGGGATCGCGCGGCCGCCGCAGGGGCGGCAAGGTAGTCGCCGCGTTCGTAGACGGCAAGAGGTTCGACAGCTTCGGCGACATCCAGAGGTACATGGAGGGGGCATCGTCCCCGGACGACCTCAAGGCCCGCATGGCCACCGCGAACAGGGCGGGTCTGGCCATGGGCTTCAAGCCCGGGAGCCCCTACGCCAAGTCGCTCGCGCAGACCGCGGCGAGCGTGAGCAAGAGGCTCTCGGCCGAGTGAGGACGCCCCGTGGGAGGGCGGGCGCGACGCGCCATCAAGCGTCGCCGGCGAAGACACGCAACGCGCCGGCAGGAAAACGAGGCCGCAGCCCGCACGGGAGGCGGCCTTTTCCATGCCAAAACACCGCCAGCGCCACCGCACGGGGCGCGAGACGAGCCCCGCACGGGGCGGAAGGAGTGCAAGATGCCGACCCAGCAGCAAGCCAACAACGTGACCGATCCCGTCGAGCCCCCGCAGCCCGCCGCGCCGGCGCAGCCCGCCGCGCCGGCGGAGCCCGGCGCCGGCCAGGAGCCCGGCGCGCCGCAGGAGCCGCCCGCGATCGACTGGAAGGCCGAGGCCGAGCGATTCAAGAAGGAGTCCCGCAAGTGGGAGGCCCGGGCCAAGGAGAACAAGGGCAAGGCCGACCTGTGGGACGCCCAGGGCGCGCAGGCGCCCACCGTCGAGTCCCTCAACGACGAGCTCAACGACCTGAAGGGACGCCTCGCCGCGTCCGAGGCCGAGCGCGAGCGCGAGCGCACGCTCGCCCGCGTGTCGCAAGCCACCGGCGTGCCGGCCGCGCTCATCCACGGCGACGACGAGGAGTCGATGACGGCATCGGCCAAGGCCGTCGCCGACTTCGCCGAGTCGCGTCAGCCGGGCTACCCGCTCGACAAGGGCGGATCCGGCGGAGGCAAGAAAGTGAACAGGGAGTCCATCGAGTCCATCAAGGACCCCGCCAAGCGCATCATGGCCCGCGCCGCGCACATGGACCTCTACAAGTAAGAAAGGGGCAAGCATGCCCGTACCCGCAAACATCTCCGACTCCAAGGCCATCAACGCCTCGATGGACCAGGAGTTCATCCGCAACTTCGAGGGCGACCTCGACCGCCTGCTCGAGGTCCTCGGCATCTTCGGTGCTGAGACCATCGCCGCCGGCACCACGCTCAAGATGCTCAAGGTGACCGGCGAGCTCAACAACTCCAAGACCGACGGCTCCAAGGAGTCCGCCACCGGCGATACCGCAGTCCAGCTGGGATCCAGCTCGGGCACGTCCTACGTCGAGGGCGACGAGGTCGCGCTGTCCAAGTTCACCGCCACCTACGAGCCCGTGGGCGAGGCCGAGGCCTTCCCGTACCGCCGCATGACCACGCACAAGGCGATCCAGCAGTCCGGCTACGTCAACGCCGTGCTCAAGACCGACAAGCACATGGCCTCGCTCGTCCGCCGCAGCATCGTCTCGCAGTTCTTCTCCTTCCTGCTCAAGGGAACGGGCACGGCGACCGGCAAGGGCCTGCAGGCATGCGCCGCGGCCGTCGACGCCAAGCTCGGCAACACCCTCGAGACCAACGGCGACGCCGCCGAGCGCGTCGTCCACTTCATCAACCGAGACGACGCCGCCGACTACCTCGGCGCCGCGACCATCACCGACCAGAACCTGTTCGGCCTCACCTACCTCGAGAACTTCCTGGGCCTCTCGGGCGTCTTCCTGACCAACCAGGTCGCCAAGGGAACCATGATCGCCACCCCCGCCGACAACATCCGCATCTTCGGCGTGGACTTCGGCGAGCTCGCGACCTCGGGCCTCACGTACACGGTCTCCGACTCCGGCCTGATCGGCGTCGCGCACACCCCGGCGTACGACCACGTGTCCGTCGAGACCAACGTGCTCGCCGGCGCGACGTTCTTCCCCGAGGTGAAGGACTACATCGTGAAGGGAACCATCACCACCAAGTAAGGAGGCCGACGTGGACGATTACGCGTTCGCTACGGTCGACGAGTACCGCATCGACACGGGGGACGCGGCGACCGACGAGGAACGCGTCGCGGCCGAGCTGTCGCGCCAGAGCGCCAAGCTCCGCGCGACCCTCGGCATGCCGCGCTACCGCTCCCTGGCGGGCGACGCCCGCGAGCTTGCCCGCGACCTGGTGACCGACGCGGCCCGCAAGAAGCTGGTCCAGCCGGTCTGCGCGCCCATGGGCGTGGAGGACCTCACCGGCGTCTCGCAGTCGAGCTTCACGGCCAACGGGTTCCAGGGGAGCTTCACCTACCAGAACCCGAGCGGAACGGCCTACTTCGACCGCTCGACGCTCACCGCGCTCAAGAGGCTCCTCGGGCGCGGTCAACGCATCGGCACCGTGTGCCCGAGCTACGGGCGCAGGCCGTGATGGGCGAGGAGGTGACGGTGCTGTCGAGCACGGAGACGGGCAGGGACGCCATGGGCGAGCCTGTCGTCGAGTGGGAGGCCACCGTCGTCACGGGGTGCCTCGTGCGGCCCCTGGCGGGCTCTGATGTGGGGGATGCCGTCCGGCCGGACGGCATCGAGGCGAGCTATTCCATCGCGTTCCCCAAGACGTACGCTGGGCCGCCGCTGGCGCGCTGCCGCATCGCCCTGACGGGGCGCGGCATGCCAGCCGACCCCGACACCGCGCTGCTGGTCGTCGGTTCCCCCGACATCACGAACCCCTGCCCCACGGCGTGGAACATGACGGCGGCGGCGGGGAGGGTCCATGGCTGACAAGATCAAGTTCGGGCGCTTCGTCCACAGCGACGCGGGCGTCATCGCCGTCACGAAGGGCGCGGGCGTCCGCGCCTGGGTGGCGACCGAGACCGCCCGTCTCGCGGCGAGGGCCAACGCCGAGGCCGCATCACACCACGTGCCGTCAGGCTACCGCAGGTCCCTCGAGAGGCTCCATCCCGGGGCCTTCGACGGCGCCCCCTACGTGGGCGTCGTCAAGTCGGGTTCCTGCGACACCTTCGGCGTCGTTCGCGCCGCGACCCCGTCCGGCGCATTCGACCAGAACCGCAACCACACGCTCGACCACCTGCTCTAAGGAGGAAACGTGCCGAGACTCAACGTGATGGGCGAGCTCAGGGCGATCCTCGAGTCCGCCCTGGGCGGCGTGCCCGTTCAGGTCGGCCTGCCCGGGGAACGGCCGGGGACCGTCGTGGTGGTCCGCCGGTGCGGGGGCGCGCGGCAGGACGCGCTCGTGGACTCGCCGCAGGTCGAGGTCATCATGTGGGCCCCGACAGAGGCCAGGGCCGAGGAGCTCGCCGAGCTCGTGGGCGACGCGATGTCGCGCCTGCCGTTCGCGCGGGGCTTCTGCGCCTGCGAGGAGCTCGAGATGCGGACCGACTACGACTACCTCGCCCGGTCCCCGCGCTGGTACGCGCTGTACCGACTGAAGACATACCAACCGAAAGAAGGATAAATGGCATCCAGCAACGAAGAGGCCAAGATCGCCCTCGCGTCAGAGGACGCGGTCCCCGCGGCCGATATCGACCCCTCGCTCGTAACCACCGGCTCACCCGTCGAGGGCGGCTGCGTGTACACGAGCTTCAAGGCCAAGCCGACGCTCCCGGCCGACGCCACGACCAAGATCTCCACGCTCACCGACCTCGTGTCGCTGGGCGACCTGTCGCCCGATGGCTTCACGGCCTCCAAGGGCGTGACGGTCAACGAGTTCAAGGGTTGGCACCAGTCCATCGTGCTCACCAAGGTCTCCGAGGAGAAGCACCAGTACAAGATGGTCTTCATCGAGTCCGTCCGCTCCTCCGTCGCCAAGCTGCGCTACGGCGCCGACAACGTCGAGACGAACGAGGACGGAACGTTCAGCCACATCAAGGCCGTCGCCAACTCCGACGTGCGCGTCCCGCTCGTCATCGACGAGCTCGAGGACACTGGCAACCTCCGCCGCACCGTCATCCCGCGCGTCTCCATCGACTCCTACGACGACGTCGAGCACAAGCCCGGCGGACTGGTCCAGTACGGCTTCACCTTCACGGTCCTCAAGACCGCGGACAAGCCGCTGTTCGACATCTATCGCGCTAAGCCCGCCGCGTAGACAGGGCCATAACGAAAACGCCGCCCCGGTTTTGCCGGGGCGGCCCTTTATCTGGGAGGAAAGATGAACAAGGACTACCTGGCAATGATGGACGAGGGCGAGCTCGAGGCATACGCCAAGGTCCTCGGCTTCACGACCGCCGCCGCGCAGACGGCGGCCGACAAGGCGAAGCTCATCGAGCAGAAGCGAGGACGCTGCGCCGAGCTGACCGTTCTCGGCATCGCCATGAGCATCCCCGTCAAGCGCGCGCACGACCGCCGCTTCATCGACGCGATGAACAAGGAGGACCGCACGACCGAGGAGCTCGACGGGGCGTTCCGCTTCCTCCTCGGCGACGAGCAGTACGCGAGCCTCATGGAGGCCGTGACCGAGGACGACGGCACGCAGGACGACGACGCCCTGGGCTACGCATACAACAAGCTGCTCTACTCGGCCGAACTAAAAAACTTCTAGAGCTCGCCGACCTCGAGGAGCGTCACCTGCCCCTGCTCAGGCACGATTTCAGGGCCTACTACGGCTGCTGCTACGACGAGGTCGGCACCGCCGAGGCGTACGACCTCGTGAGGACGCTGCCCGACGGTTCGCTCACCGTGGCGGCCCTCCACCCGGAGCGCAGCTGGACCCGGGAGCAGCACCTGGCGGCGGACATCGTTGACAGCGTCTACGCGGCGGCGAGCGCGCTGTGCGGCGGCAAGGCATCGGAAGCCCCGAGGGTGTCCCGCCCGCTGGACGTGGCCGCCGCCGGCGCCGCGGCAGAGCGCGCGGCGTCGGTTCGTGCCCGCATCGAGAACACCGAGTGGGTGGAGGTGACGGATGGCTGAGATCGGACGCGCGGACCTGCTGATCGTCCCCAGGTTCGACAACCTTACCAAGTCGGTCGAGTCCGCGCTCGGCAAGTGCGAGGGGCAGGCGAGCAAGTCCGGCTCCAGCCTCGGCAAGAGCACGGGCTCCGGGTTCGGGAAGGGGCTGGCCGGCTCCGGCGCGATGATAGGCGCCTTCTCGACGCTCACGTCGAAGGCCATGGACTCCATATCGTCCCATGTCGGGTCGGCGATCAGCCGCTTCGACACGCTCAACAACTACCCGAAGGTCATGCAGTCCCTCGGGTACTCCGCCGATTCCGCCAACGCGTCTATCGGCAAGATGTCCGACCGCCTGTCGACCCTGCCCACCAGGCTCGACGACATGGTCTCGGTCGTCCAGGGCATCACCGCCACGGTCGGGGACCTCGACAAGGCCACCGACGTCGGCCTCGCGCTCAACGACATGCTCATCGCCTCGGGCAGCTCGACCCAGCTGTGCTCGGCGGCGATGGAGCAGTTCCGCCAGATCCTCTCCAAGGGCAAGCCCGAGATGGAGGACTGGCGCTCGCTGACGACGGCCGCGCCTGGCCAGATGGACCAGCTGGCGAAATCCATGCTCGGCCCCACGGCAAACGCCAACGACCTGTACGCAGCGCTCGGTGGCGGGGGCAAGGACCCGACCATCACGCTCGACCAGCTCATGGACAAGATGGTCGAGCTCGACACGCAGGGCGGCGCGAGCTTCGCGTCCTTCAAGGACCAGGCCGAGACCGCGGCCGGCGGCGTCCAGACGAGCATCCAGAACATGTCGAACTCCGTGACCAAGGGCGTCACCGGCACGCTCGAGGCGATCGGCAGGAACAACATCGCCGGGGTACTCAACGACGCGAAGGGCGCCGTGAACGGCCTCTTCAAGGTCGTCAACGGCGGAGTCTCCGCGTCGATGCCCCTGGTCAAGCAGCTCTACGGCGGGTTCAAGGGCCTGGCGCCCGAGATCGTCTCGGGCGCGGCGGGCATCGCGGCATGGCAGAAGGCAGTGCCCGTCCTCTCCGGCGTCGCGAGCGGCGTGGGCAAGGCCACCGAGGCCTTCAAACTCGCCCGCGGGGGCGCCGGAACGTTCGCCGAGTCGCTCGAGGCGGTGGGCATCGGCTTCAACCCGGTCGCGATCGGCTGCACCGCCGCGGCCGCCGGCATCGGCATACTCATCGAGAAGCAGGTCGAGTGGCAGGCCCGCACGGACGCGCTCAACAAGGCCACGACCGGCCTGGTCGACGCGGCCTCGAACACCGTGGCGCTCGAGTCCTACGCCGGCAGGGTCGAGAATGTAGGCAAGAAGTCCAGCTTCTCCGCCATGTCCGTCGACGAGCTCGCCGAGTCGATCGGCAAACACGTCGACGCCATGAACGAGAACACGAGGGCCGCCGAGTCGCAGATCGCGCAGCTCAACACCGCGCAGCAAATCATCGACAACTATGCCGGAAAGACCGACCTGTCCACCGACGCCCAGGGCAGGCTAACCTGGGCGCTCCAGCTTCTCAACGACCAGCTCGGCCTCAACATCTCGGCCCAGGACGTGGCGAACGGGCAGTACGTCGACGCGGACGGCAACGTCAAGAACCTCAAGCAGTCCATCGACGAGCTCATCGCCTCCAAGAAGAAGGAGGCCGAGGTGAGCGCCCTCACGGCGAACCTCACCGAGGCGTACCAGGCCCAGTCCGAGGCCGCCGACACGCTCGCCTCCAAGACGAAGCCCTACCAGGACCGCCTGAAGGAACTCGCCAAGACCTACCCGGAGCTCACCAAGGGCGAGCTCGAGGCGCTCGCCTGCACCGAAAAGGTCGGCAGGGAGTACAACGAGGCGAAGAAGCAGTTCGACTCCGCCTCGGAGAGCATCGACGTGCTCAACGGCAAGCTCGGAGACGCCGCGCTGACCTCGCAGGAGGCCGGCAGCACCTTCGAGCACTTCGCCCAGGCGCAGCTGACGCTCTTCCAGGCGCAGCTCTCGGCCAACGGCGAGACCCTGTCCGCCGTCTCCGGCTCTCTCACGCAGCTCGGCGTCGACACCGAGCAACTGGCGAGCCTCAGCGACGACCAGCTCGCCAAGCTGGCTCAGGACTACGACGGTACCGCCCGCTCCATCGTCGACGACCTCGACGGGTGGGGCGTATCGATGGACGAGGGCGCCGCCTCGACGGTCCGCGCCGCGAGCCAGATCCAGGCCGCGCTCGAGGACATGGGCGGCAAGCTCAAGAAGGCGTTCTCGAAGGAGAACATCGACTTCGGCGCGTTCTCGGACGCCTGCGCCGCCGCCGGCGTGTCGACCGAGACGCTCAACAGCATCGGCTCCGCCAACCTCGCCGCGCTCGCCGGCAACTTCAACGGCAACATCGACCAGATGGTGTGGGCCGTCCAGAACTACAACGCGCAGCCCATCGTCGACAAGAACGGCAACGTTACCGTCAACCAGGCCCAGCTCATGGACGCCCAGGGCAACGTTTACACCTGGAACGGCTCGCAGCTGATGGACAAGAACGGCGTCGTCGACGTGAGCGTCGGCGACCTGCGCGACGCCCAGGGCAACCTCGTGACTTGGAACGGCACGGCTCTCCAGTCCAAGAGCGCCAAGACAAAGGTCGACAAGAAGGAAGTCGACAGGGCGCAGACCTCGGTGGACAAGCTCAACGGCACCAAGCTCAAGAGCAAGGAGATGACCGCCAAGGCGAGCTACGGGACGCTGCCGAAGTGCCAGTCTGCGATGCAGGCGGTGATGAACGAGCCGTTCCACTCAAGGTCGGCGACGATCACCACGACCTACGTGACCGTCAACAGGACGCGCAACGAGAAGGCCGCAGGCGGCATACGGCACGCCGATGGCGGCATCCGCATGCACGCGCACGGAGCCATCGTCGACGCGCCGGTGACCGGCTACCCGCTCGACTGGGTGGGCGAGGACGGCGCCGAGGCAATCGTGCCGCTCACCAACCGAAAGTACTCGGAGCCGTTCGCGGCGACCATCGCCGAGCAGATGGCAAAGCTCGGGGGCCAGCGCGGCGACGTCTACAACATCTACCTCGACGGGTCGGCCCTCGAGGTCGACGAGCGCGTCGCGGAGGCGCTCAGGGCGCTGGTCTCCGAACTCAAGAGGACCGTCAGGACCGGAAGGGGGTAGCAGATGGCATCAGCGCAGACGACCAGGGGAGGCGTGACGTACTACACCGTCAACCTCTCCACGTCCGTGTCGAACGTGAACGACACCACGGCCCGCATCTACTGGACCGCCACCGTCGACTTCGGAGACTGGTACTACTACGGCGTGCGCCTGCACGTCAAGGTCGGCGGCGTCTGGCGCGCGTCGGGCGACGGCTACACGACCTCCTCCTGGAAGCGCGCCGTCACCGTCAGTGGGTACACCGACGCGGAGCGCAAGGACAACGACTGCGACGTCTGGGTCGAGGCGTACACCGAGTCCGTGGCAGTCAACGGCTACGGCGGGGTCGGCGCGACGACCTCCTGCGGCGAGGGCGCCAGGATCGGCAAGGTCCCGGCATACGAGCCCGCGGCCCCGACCGACCTCAGGGTCACGCGCTCGACCGACGGGACAACCGAGCTCGAGTGGGTCAACCACCCGGACGACGATGCTAGGAAGTACTACGACGGCATCAACGTCTACCGCCATACCAACGGCGGCGACACCGAGAACCCCTACAACAGCGTCACGATCTCCAACTGGCGCGACACGTCGACATCGGCAAACAATTACTACGACTACGACGTAAGGGCGCGCTGGCGAGGCGGCACGTCGGAGAGAACGAGCTCCGTGCGCGTCTACAAGACGCCCTCCCCACCGGCATCGGTCTCGCTATCGCGCTCCGGCGACGGCGAGGTCTCGCTGGTCGTCAGGGGTCCCGATATCCCGTTCTGGATTAGCGGCTTCGATGTCCGCGCGACCTCCGACGGCGGCAGGACCTACAAGCCCCGCGCCCTTACCGCCGACAGACAGGAGCCGGGCGTCTGGACCATGACCGACCCGTCTGCCGTGGCGGGAGAGAAGGTCGTCTACGAGGTCCGCACCTACCGCGAGGAGCCCGTGGCGGGCGCGGGGGACACCGTCTTCTCCGCGTGGACGGCATCCAACGCAGTGGCGACGATCTGCCCGCCGTACGCGCCCGCCGTCTCCGGGGTCGACCCCGCCTACCCGACTGGGTCGACGGCGACCATCGGCTGGACGCGGAACCACCCCGACGGGACAGCCCAGACGGCGGCGCAGATTGAGCTGGTCGGGCCCGATGGCAAGACCGTCCCGCACCACATCACCGGGCCCGCGTCGACGACATCCCTGAGCCTGTCCGCGAAGGGCACCTACCGGCTACGCGTCCGCACCAAGGGCGCCGACCCCTCATGGGGAGCGTGGTCGGAGTACGCGGTGTTCAGGGTCGCCGACCCGCCGCAGGCGTTCTTCACGACCCCCGCGGAGGACGGCGAGGCCGTCGTCGAGCTCCCGCTGCGCGCCGCCTGGACCGCTGTCGACGAGACCGGCATCACCTACCAGCGCCTGAGGCTGCTGCGCGGCGGCTCCGCGGTCATCGACACATCGGTCGCCGCGGGCGCGCGGTCGCACGAGATCGCCTCCGGCCTGGTGAACAGGTCCGCGTACGTCCTCGAGCTCACCGTCCGCGGCGGCTCGAGCCTGTCCACGACCGTCACCCGCTCGTTCTCGACCGACTGGCTCGTGCCCGCCACGCCCATCGTCAACGTCTCCTACAGCGACGCGCTCGCAGCCGTCGTCACGGTGCGCGACGGCATCTCGGAGTTCTCCGTCAGGAACCACAAGCTGCGCGGCCCCATGGCCATGACGCCCGAGGGCAACATCCGCATCAGGGGCGGCATGTCCATAAAGGGGACGCGCGCAACCGTCCACAGCCTCCCGCCGTGCGCCTCGTTCGATATCGAGCGCGTGCTCGCGGACGGCTCGAGGCTCCTGCTCGCGAGCGGCCTCAAGTCCGGGCAGAGCGTCATCGACCGCCTGCCGCCGCTCAACGTCGGGTTCTCCTACGTCGCGCGCGGCTACGCGGCCTCCGGAACCACCTCGACGACCGAGGTGGGGACCGTGTGCCCGTGCGACGGGTTCGCCCTCAACTTCGGGCCGGACGCCTCCGAGGTCGTCGTGGGCGACAGGAACATGGGCGGCCCGCCGCAGTACTCGGCGAGCCCCGAGCGCGAGCGCGACCAGTTCCACTTCGTCGGCGGCGGCCTGCCCATGGGGTTCGAGAGCGGCAACCTCTCGATGAAGGAGTCGATGGAGTTCACGATCGAGGAGGACGACTACCTGCGCGTCCGCGGCCTGTTCGGCCGCTACGGAAGCGCCTGGGTGCGACCCCATCTGGGCGACCGCGGCTTCGCCGCCGTCACGGGGACGCTCACCAGGTGCGCGCCTGAGGACTACAGGGTGTCCGTATCGACGAAGAGGGAGCGATGGAGGGAGCCCAACGGTGTCGGATGATATCTGGCTCGCGTCGTTCAGGACCTCCTACCGGTACGCCCGCGTTTCGCGGTCGACCGGCCTGGAGACCGGCGCCATCGAGTGCTTCACCGGCGGGAGCATCAGCCGCAACCAGGACACGGACACCTATGAGTCCGCATCGCTGGACTACGTCGGCAGGCTCGACATGGGCAACGACTTCGTGCGCATCTACCTCGACGCGGAGGACCCGATCTCGGGCGCGTCGCGCACCGTGTGCCTGGGGACCTTCGAGTGCTCGACGCCGTCCCGCACGGTGAGCGGCGAGGTGGCGACCGGCATCGCGACGCTCTACGGCAGACTCCACGACCTCGCGAAGGACGACTTCGACGAGCCGTACACCGTGCCGGCCGGCGCAAACGCGGTCTCCGCGGCCAAGGCGATCGCGGAGGGGTGCGGGCTCGAGGTGGTCGCGGAGCCGAGCGACTACACGCTGTCGACGGCATGGGTCTTCGGGATCGCCGCCACGGCGGACACGCCGGACAACAAGCTGGGCGCGGTCAATAGGCTGCTCTCCGCTGCAGGATTCAGGAGCGCGTCGACCGACGCCTACGGGCGCGTGCTGTTCAGGCGTTACCTGGAACCGGCGGCGAGGCCGATCGACCACACCTTCTCAGAGGGCGAGGACTGCCGGGTGCTTCCCGACCTCACCGACGAGCAGGACGACTTCGACGCGGTGAACGTGGTGCACGTCGACTTCGCTACCCAGGGCGAGAGCGTCAGGGGAACGGCCTCGGACGACAGCCCGCAGAGCGAGTGGTCGACCGTCTCCACGGGCCGCCGCATCGTGAAGCGGTACCAGTACAGCGACCTCCCGTCAGGGGAGAGCGTCATCGCCGGCGGCTCCTACCCGCTCGCCGGAGACGGCACCCACGACAGCGCGACCTTCAGGTGCAGCGGCGGCGGGGGGACCATCGAGACCGTCGGCGTTTCCGGGTGCCCGATCGGCGGCATCAGCCAGGCGATCCGCATCACGAAGGGGTCGGGCTCCGGCGAGATCGGCATCGCCCAGGACAAGATATTCCTCAAGAAGGGCCAGCCGTACACCGAGTCCGTTTACCTCTACGCGTCGCAGAGGGTGCAGGTGAGGGTCCAGCCAATCTGGCGCGAGGACGACGGGGGAGAGACCGCGACGGTCGCCATCGGGCCAGGCTGGACGAGGCTGTCGCTCACGGCCACCCCGGCCAAGTCCGAGGAATACAGCGCGGGCTACATCTACCTTGCCGCTAGCGCGCCGACCGGATCGTACATCGACGTAGCGCAGGTCAAGGTCGAGGAGGGCGTTGTGGCAACGCAGTTCGCGGTCGAGGCTGCGAACGAGAAGGCGGCGAGCCTGCTCGCCACCGAGTGCTCGGTCATCCGCCGCCCGATCATCACGGCGATCTTCAACCCGTCGGCGGACGTCTACTCGGCGTGCGCCATCAGGCTGCCGTCTGTCGGGATCGAGCTCGCCCGCGCCTGCATCCGGAAGATGGACCTCGAGCTCTCGATGGGATGCCCCATGAGGATCGAGCTCCGCATGTACATGAGGGGTGATGCCTCGTGAGCGCCATGCCGTCCCTGGCCGCGGACCTTGCCGATATCGTCGCCGGCCCTTCGGCGCCCGGCGTCTCGATCGCCTACGGCACCGTCGTCGCGGCGGACTCCAGGACCGTCGACGTGCGCATCGGGGGCTCGGTTGTCGCCGGCATCTGCATGACGACGTCCTGTCGGGGCGCGGCGCCCGGTCAGCGCGCCATCCTCATCGGGTCGCCGCCGCTCTGGACGGCGATCGGGATCATCGCTTGATTATCGTGCGGGCGCAGGCCCGCGGAAGGGAAGCCGCATGGCCAACAACAGCGACGGGTCCGCCGTCTACGAGGTGAAGGTCGGGGAGGACGACTATATCGACGGCCTCGACGTGACGGAGAGCGACGGTAGCATCACCACCTACCTGTTCCGCCCGGCAAACTACGACGAAGTCGAGGCGGCGCGAAAGAGGGCCGAGAGCGCCGCGTTGCTGGCGAGCAGCGCCGCAGGCACCGCAAAGACTCAGGCATATGACGCCAACGTCGCCGCCGGAGCTGCCAGAACGGCCGCCGCGAAGTGCTCGACTGCCACCGAGAACGCCAACGCCGCCGTTCAGAAGGCGAATGCCGCGAACGATACCGCAAGCGCCTCGACTGCGCTGGCGAGCAATGCGGCCGCCGCGGCCAACGGCGCGGCGTCTCATGCCGAGGCCGCCGCGAACCAGGCGCTGCAGATCGCGAACTCGGTGGCGCAGGGCGCCGGCGGCGAATCCGATATCGCGGAGCTGCGCCGTCAGAACGGCCAGCTCGCGACGATGCTCGCCGACGCGACGGGGAAGTTCATCTACATGGACGGGACCGTCTACTGCCCGGCATCCAAGGCGTCGGTGTCCGGCGACACGGTGTCGTTCGGCGGCACGTGCTCGGTCTCGGGCAGCACGGTAACCCTTGCCTAAGGAGGATAAATGGCAAATGCAAAGACACTGGTCGTCGGCGGCCAGTCGCTCAACGTCATCGACGATACCGCGCGCAGCAACGCGCAGACGGCGCTCAACAACGCCGAGTACAACCGCCAGGGCCAAATCGGCAAGTACGGCGGGCAGAACATCGCCACCATCCTGGCGGGAGAGATCGGCAGCGGCAGCGTGTACGACGCGCTGCACAAGCGAGCGGCGGTCGGCAACTTCGCGGGCCTTCGCGTCGGGGACTACATCGACGTGCCCCTCGTGAGCGCATCCGCCGTCGCGGCCCAGCAGTCCGTGCGCTTCCTGCTGGCCCACATCGACCCGTATCTTTATTGCGGCGACAACAGCAAGGGCCACCACATCGCGTTCGTGGCGTCCGCCCCAGTGGCCGTGGCAAAAACAGTGACAGGCGTGGCAAACGACAGCTTCCTGATGTGGAACACCACCAACACGAACCAGGGCACCGCCGACCAGAAATGCCCCTACCTCAACAGCAACCTCAAGGCGTGGGAGACGGCCTTCGAGGCCTGCCTGCCCGAGGGGCTGACCAAGTACCTGCTTACCCAGCGCGTCCTGCTGGAGGAGCGTTACAGCGCAAGCGGCGCGCTCAACGACTCCAACTCGTGGAGCTGGCAGGATATCGGCAAGGTGTTCTCGCTGTCCGAGATGGAGGTGTACGGATGCCCGGTGTGGGGAACCAAGGGCTACAGCGTGGGCTTCGACTGCCAGTTCGACCTGTTCCGCGACACGGCGCACCGTCTCAACGGAAATCGGTACTCTTGGTGGTTGCGTTCCGTCATGGGTGGCTCGTCGTCCAACGTGTGCTACGTCAACGGCTACGGCTATGCCAACTACTCCTCCGCGACGTACGTCTGGGTTCGCCCCCGCCCCGGCGTCCTCGTCGGCTAGCCAGCCGAGTGCTCTATACTCTGCTTTTAGGCGACCGCCTTGCGCGGTCGCCTCCTGCCCGCGAAGCGGGCCGGTTTTTTCGCCAGTTTCCCCAGGAGGTGCACGTGAGCGGCGTCTACCAGCGCAACCGCGAGGTGTCCGAGTACAAGTTCTTCACGCAGGCCATCGCCATCCGCGTGGAGGTCAACAAGCTCATGGCCTCCTCGTCGGTCGTGCCGAAAGCCTACAGGCTGCTGAACGCAGTCCCCACGGTGGAGACCGCGCGCAGCATCGTATACAACGTCAACCGCGCCGACTGTTTCTACCCTAACAGCTCGTTCAACGCGCTGGAGAGGAAACGCTACCTGACGCTGGCCATAGCGGACTGCGAGCAGCTTATGCTGGACATGCAGTGCCTCATGGATATCGGCCTGCCCGTGAACGCCAACCGCTTCGAGGAGCTGGCGGCCATGGTCGAGGAGGAGATCAGGCTACTGAAGGGCGCACGCAAGAACGTGCGCGTGACGGGCAAGAAGTCCACCGAGGAGCGCATAGCCGAGGCCGAGGCCGAGCTAGAGCGCCTGCGTTCGCTATAATGGGCGGCGGTCGCGCCTTGTTTATCGGTACAATTGGTGGTTGCGTTCCGTCATGGGTGGCTCGTCGTCCAACGTGTGCTACGTCAACAACAACGGCAATGCCAACTACAACTCCGCGACGAACGTCTGGGTTCGCCCCCGCCCCGGATTCCCTTATTGCCAGACCGAGTAGGCCCCAGAGCCGAAAGCAGAGCGCGAAGAGGAAGGAAGGCGCGACCGTCGGGCATGCGCCCGTAAATACGCACCCCGCGAGGGTGGCCGGACGCTGCTTGCATGGCGCGGCGCTCCGTGGCTTCGCCGCGTTTCATGGCCATACCTCAAGCGGCTGCCAGAGCCACACTGAGAGCCGTGCGGGGTGCCTTCGATGAACTCCGAGGAAAGAAGGGCCGCGCGCCGCAAGCGCCGCGAGGAGAGGCGCGCCAAGGCCAAGGCCGAGCGCGTGAAGCCGTGCACCCTTGAGGCCGTGGCCGACCTCAACAGCCTTTGCAAGGCCTCCAAGCAGGCGGCGGGCGGCGTGATGTGGAAGTCCTCCACGCAGCGTTATATGAAGGACTATCTGCGAAACGCGGTCAAATCGAGGAACGACCTTCTGGAGGGCCGCGACATATGCCGGGGCTTCATCCGCTTCGACCTGTGGGGGCGCGGCAAGCTGCGCCACATCAGCGCCGTGCACTTCCCAGAGCGAGTGATTCAGAAGTCGCTTTCTCAGAACGCCCTCGTACCCGCGATAGTCCCGACACTCATAACGGCCAACTCCGCCAACATCAAGGGGCGCGGCACCGACTACGCCCTGAAGCTGCTCAAGCGCCACCTGGCCGACCACTGGCGGCGGCACAGGCGCGAGGGATACATCCTTTTGGGCGACTTCTCAGATTACTTCGCCCGCATAGCCCACGAACCCGTCAAGCGGCAGGTGGCCGGCGCACTGCTCGATCCGCGCGTGGTCGCCCTCGAGCACCGCCTGATAGACGCACAGGGCGAGGTGGGCCTGGGTCTGGGCAGCGAGCCGAACCAGATATGCGCGGTGGCCCACCCCAACCGCATCGACCACTACGTGACCGAGATGCTGCGCCCCGAGGCCTACGGGCGCTATATGGACGACTTCTACCTGATCCACGAGAGCAAGGAGTGCCTGCAGGTGTGCCTGCTGCTGATAGGGCGCAAGTGCGCCGAGCTGGGCATAGAGCTGAACCCGCGCAAGACCCGCGTGGTGAAGCTGTCGCGCGGCTTCACGTGGCTGAAGAAGCGCATCTTCTACACGGAGACGGGCCGCATAGTCGTGAAGCCGTGCCGCGACTCCATCACGCGCGAGCGCCGCAAGCTGAAGAAGATGGCCCGCATGGTCGCCGATGGCGTCATGACCCCCGAGCAGGTTGAGCGGAGCTACCAGAGCTGGCGCGGCGGCATGAAGCGGCTGGACGCGCACCGCAGCGTTTTGGCCATGGACGCGCTGTACCGCAGCCTGTTCGAAAATCTCGCGCGGGAGGGGGGGGGTGCTCAATGCAGGCCAACCCGAGGGACGATTCAAGCGGAGGCAAGCCCTCGCAATAGCGGAGAACCGGCAACTCAAAGCAGCGGCCTAAGCGAAGCGGCCGCGAAATAACAGAAGCATCGAAGGCGTGCCGCGGCGCGCCTTCTTTCTTTGCGCCCATCGAAGCGGCCCGGCAATCTCACGGCGCCAATACGATGGCGACACATTCCCCGACAAGAGAGGAGTCCGCATGGACACTGAGGAAGACATGCCGCGCCCCAACGAGCTTCAAGACGGCACCATGGCCAAGGTCAACGCCCTGCGCGATCTGCTGTCGCAGATCGGCGACCCCGACGCGGCGCACGACGCGGGCGTTATCGACGATGACGAGTACGTTGAGCGGAAGGCGCGAAAGCTCGCCTACACCGCGGCCGTCGCCGCCTACGGAAAGGGTGAGGCCCCGGACGTGGACAAGCTGCTTGAGCAGATGCGCGAGAAGGTCGCCGAGCCCAGCCAAACCGAGACCAACACGGCAAACATCGACTACCTGATGATGACGGTCGGGGGTGAACAGTAATGGCGGTACGCGTCAAGGCTGCAACCACGGTGGCGCACTCGAAGAACTATGACAAGGTGAGGCGCTACTACGAGCGCGGCCTCTGGACCAAGGCCATGGTGCATCGAGCCGTGGACTGCAAGTGGATCACATGCGACGAATATGAGGAGATCGTCGGAGAAGAGTACGCGGAGGAGGTTTAGGGTGCCGGCGCTGAGCATCGGGGAGGCAACGTCGGTCCTCTCGGCCGCCGTTGTGATTGTCACGTTCTTCATCGGGCGCGTCTCCGTATCCAAAACATCGTCTGCCAAGGAGCAGCGGACCGAAGACAAGCTCGACAGCCTTTGCGGCGACACGAGCGAGATCAAGGACGGCGTCAAGGAGATCAACCGCAAGCTCGACGACCACGGCGAGCGCCTCACGAAAGTTGAGCAACAGGTCATCACCTTGTTCAACCGGCTCGACCGCGTCGAGAAGAATTACGACCTGCATCACGGTATCGGCGGGTCAGATTAGGAGCTGAAAAATGAAAATCAACTGGGCCCTTCGCTTCAAGAATAAGCAGACGCTCGCGGCATTGGCCGCCACCGTAATCAGCGCAGCCTATCAGGTGCTCGGAATCCTCGGAGTCGTGGCGCCTATCTCCCAGGGGTCGCTCATCCAGCTCGTCGGAATCATCCTGACCGTTCTCGCCGGCTTCGGCGTGATCGTCGATCCGACCACCAAGGGCGCGTCGGACTCGAAGCGTGCCATGTCGTACAGCGAGCCCCATGCCGCATATGACGCCAAGGCGGTTGAGTAGGCCATGGCCATCACACAGCGCGAGGCCTTCGCGCAGGTCATGGAACACCTCGTCTCCCATGATGGGGGCGGCGGTCACGGATACTCGCAGGCCAACCGCATGGGGGACGGAACGACCGAGACGATTTGTCTGTCCGACGGCACCACCGTCACTATTGCCGGTGGCGATCGCGACTGTTCCTCGGCCGTAGTGACCGCCCTCCGCGCGGTCGGCGTCAATACCTTCGGAGCCTCGTATACCGGAAACATGCGGGAGCAGCTGCTCAAGACGGGCCTTTTCGGCTGGCGTAAGATGGGCGTCAAGTCCGCCCAGCGTGGAGACATCTACCTCAACGAGAAGTGCCACACCGCCGTGTGCGTCTCTCCCTATGGATCAGCTCGCGGCGACCTCTTGGGCCAATTCTCCATTTCTGAAAAGGGGACCGTCACCGGCACCAAGGGCGACCAGACCGGGCGCGAGTCCAACATCAAGGCGTACTACAGCTACCCATGGGACGGCACGCTCTACTGGCTTGGCGACGGCAAGACACTGAATGGGTCAAATACGGAAGTCGCGGACAATACGGTCCCGAGCCTCGGAGACACGCGATATTTCGGCCCGAAGATGGCCAAGGAGCTGCAACGCCAGCTCGGCACGACTGCCGATGGCGTGATCTCCGGTCAATGGCCGGCGAATGAGCGATACCTTTGGGCATGCGACCGCGGCGTAATCGAGTACGTCAAGGGCGGGGTTGGCTCGAATGCCGTCCGCGCCCTGCAGGACAAGGTCGGATGCAAAGTCTATCCCGTGGTCGGCGGTGTTCAGGCGCGACAGATGGGTTCGGGAACGGTCTTCAAACACCAGCAGTGGCTTATCGCTCAAGGTATCTCGTGCGGATCATCGGGTGCGGACGGATACCAGGGCCGCGACACCAACGTCGCCATCGGCCAAGCGCTCGTCAAGCAACTCTATCGATAGGTGTGCATATGAATCCGTTTGATATCTGTTTTATTGTCGGCGCTGCTGCAGGACTGCTGACCGGTCTTCTCGGATGGGCAATCGTGCGCGTCGGCAGCCAAAAAGACTTTAGAAATTGATAGATGCAGCCCCTCCCCGGCATGAAACTGACGGGGAGGGGCTTTATGCATTGCCGGATATCCGTCAATATCCGTTCTGCAATGCAGTTTCAGTGCGGTGAGAGCGTGTGGAAACATAACTACCTGCGATTTTGCTGCTACAAGGCACTCCATAACATCACGTTCAAGACTCTTAATCCCAAGGTCCAGGGTTCGACCCCCTGACGGCCCACCAAAGCATGTTTAGACGGTCAACGAAAGTTGGCCGTCTTTTTTTGTTAACAGTACATGGGGTCGAACCCGTAAGGGCGCGGAGCTGAGGAAATGCGCGAGCATTTGCCAGCGCAGCGCGCAAGGCGCGAAGCGCCGCAGCGGCCGCCTGCGCAGCAGGCTGACCCCCTGACGGCCCACCAAAGCATGTTTAGACGGTCAACGAAAGTTGGCCGTCTTTTTTGTTGACCTTTCATGGGGTCGAACCCGAAAGGGCACGGCCGCTTTCACAGATCGAGTCTACCCTGGGGATCAGTAAAACCGGCGCGTCTGCACGGCGAAGTACGCCTGTGCGAGCGCGATTTCTTGCTTGTTTGAATCTCCGTTCTGGGCGATTAAATAGCATGCATAGCGCGTAAGTTTGTAGTCTTTAACTGCGCGAGCGGCGACACCGGCAGTTACCATTTTCGTGGTGTCACGAAAATGGGAATCAACTGGAGTTTTGTTTGTTTCGCACGAGACTTTTGCCCTCTTAACAACTTCGGCGAAGTTCTCCCATCGAGTGTATCCCATGGGTTCCATTAAATCGCGTGCGAGCCAATACTCAACGCCGTCTTCCACATTGGCGCAGCTATCAAGTTCGACACGCCACTTCTCGATATCTCTACTGTCCATATCTCCTCCTCGCTGATCTATTGTCTATGCGCGCTTTGCCCGCTCTGTACTCAGAATAAGGATACGCTGCCGTGCGGACACGAATGGGCCCCGTGCCACTTCGAGGTCACGGGGCCCATAGATATCGATTAGTTGTGCTCTGCTCTAGATAGGTGTCCAGTTTAATTCGATCGATAGTGCGAACCCAGGCTTTCGGTCCGCTTGCGCATGGCTTTGACCATCTCCGTTGCCAGCTGATTCTGCGATTGCAGGCGGGCGAGGGCTGCGATCTCGCTGTCATTGGCATGCGGCTTGCTCAGCGCCGTTGCCTCGTCTTTCAGGCTTTCAAGCTGTTGCAGGGCCTTGGATAGACCTGCTTCGGTCCTGTTGATCATGCAATAGGTGCTCATCGTGTGCCTTAGGCTGTGTGTCAGGCGTTCGGCATCCGTTGTGGCAATGCCATACTGAGGGAGGGCGATATCCATCGGAGCGGCCGCCTCGGGAGCGTCCAGCGCTGCTTGGGCTGCCGATGCGCCCGCGATGCGCCCGAACACGATGCCGTTGGCGCTTGACAAGCCACCAATGCGGTCGGCGCCGTGCATGCCGCCTGTCGCCTCGCCGCAAGCGTAGAGGCCCTCAACGCCCGTTTGCGCGGTCTTATCGATCTTGATGCCGCCGTTAGCGGCGTGGGCATACATCGCAACGCGCATCTCGTCAGTCGGGGCGATGCCGTGCTCGTCTTGCAGCCAGGTGGCAAAGGTCTGCACAAACTCTGGGACATCCTCGCGGGGAAAGTCGTAGTGGAGTGCCAGGCCTTCGACACCTGCCTGATCGATGACGAGATCGATGGCGCTGGAAGCCAGGCGCGAAGTGAAGGGACCGTATCCGGAGCGTTGCTCAAGCAGGTCGTCCAGCTTGTCGTCGGCAATATCTACCGGCTGGTCTACATGTACGTAGCGCCAGGTTTTCTCGTTGAAGACCAGGTTGCGCTTGGGCTCGATGAAACCGGGCATCATCTGCATGAACTCTATATTAGTAAGTGTTGCGCCGTGCGCCAGCGCGATGGCCTGCGAGGAGCTGAGCACATCAGCCGACGTAAGGCTGCGCTCGAACAGGCCGCCTGTGCCACCGGTTGCGATGATCGTGGCCTTGGCAGCAAAGGGCACGATTCGATTTTCGGTGAGGTCGTAGAGCACGGTTCCGGTTATTCTACCGTTCGTGTCCTCAACAAGGTCGATAAGCTCATAGCGGGGGAGCAGGCGAATGCCGAGTGACTCGATTCGGGTCGTCAGAGCGTCCTCAAGGGGCTTGCGGGTGAGGCCGCGCCACATGCGCGTCTTGTGGTCAAAGCAGGGGATAAACTGCTTTTGCTGGGCGCTCTCGGCATTTTGTGGGCGTTGAAGTTCAACACCAAGATCCCGTTCGAGCCATGTAATTGCCTGGGGAATGCCGCGGACAAACGTCTGGACAAGCTCGGGGTCGGCGACGCCGCCACCAACGGTCTGGATGGTGTCGATGAGGTCTTGTTCGTCGTCTTCGTTAACGGGTCCGATAAGCCCCAGGCCCCAGGTTCCGGGGAAGAAGCTCGATCCACTCATAGTCTTGCCGGCGCTTGCCACAGTGACGGTTGCACCCGTGCGTGCCGCTTCGATGGCGGCGCAAAGTCCCGCAATGCCAGATCCAATTACCAGTACATCAGTCGATTCCATCGGATTCCTTTCTCGTCCGGCGCATTGTCGCACGGGTGATCGGCAATGGGGCCGCAAAGACTCGGCAAATCGGTAAAGCGCACATATGGCAGGTGGGCGTCATGGGCGTTCTGATGCTCCATTTCATCACATCTCGTATATCGCCCCAACTGATATATTGGCGTTAGCCACCCTGCAGCAGCGCAAACAAAAAGAGCCGCTACCTCGAAAGGTAGCGGCTCCAAAGCTCAACTATATGAGCATCGCGCGGGCGCGATTAGGCCTTGAGGGCCTCCTCGACGGCGACAGCGCAGGCGACGGTGGCACCGACCATGGGGTTGTTGCCCATGCCGATGAGACCCATCATGTCGACGTGCGCAGGCACGGAGGAAGAACCGGCGAACTGGGCGTCGGAGTGCATGCGACCCATGGTGTCGGTCATGCCGTAAGAGGCAGGGCCGGCGCCCATGTTGTCCGGGTGCAGGGTACGGCCAGTGCCGCCACCAGAAGCGACGGAGAAGTACTTCTTGCCAGCCTCGAGACGCTCCTTCTTGTAGGTGCCAGCGACGGGGTGCTGGAAGCGCGTGGGGTTGGTGGAGTTACCGGTGATCGAGATGTCGACGTTCTCGTGCCACATGATGGCAACGCCCTCGCGGACGTCGTCGGAGCCGTAGCAGTTAACGGCAGCGCGGGGACCATCGGAGTAGGGGATGGTCTCGACGACCTTGAGCTCGCCCGTGTAGTAGTCGAACTGGGTCTTCACGTAGGTGAAGCCGTTGATGCGGGCGATGATCTGAGCAGCGTCCTTGCCCAGACCGTTGAGGATGACGCGCAGCGGCTTCTTGCGAGCCTTGTTGGCGTTCAGAGCCAGGCCGATAGCACCCTCAGCGGCAGCGAAGGACTCGTGGCCAGCCAGGAAGGCGAAGCACTCGGTGTCGTCGGAGAGCAGCATAGCGCCCAGGTTGCCGTGGCCCAGACCGACCTTGCGGTCCTCGGCGACGGAGCCGGGAACGGTGAAGGCCTGGATGCCCTCGCCGATGATGGCGGCAGCCTCAGAAGCGGTCTTGGCGCCACGCTTGACAGCGAGAGCGCAACCGAGGGTGTAGGCCCACTCGGCGTTCTGGAAGGCGATGGACTGGGTGTTGTTGACGATCTCACGCGGGTTGAAGCCCTTGTCGGTGCAGATCTGCAGAGCTTCCTCGAGGGAGGCGATGCCGTTGTCGGCGAGGCACTTGTTGATCTTGTCAGCGCGGCGCTCGTAACCTTCGAACGTAACAGTCATAGTTATTTCCCTCCCTTTCTACTCGTGAACCGGGAACACGCTGGCGACGGAGTGAGTCTCCTCGTCGGTGCGCGGGTCGATGTACTTGGCAGCGTTCTCCCACTGACCATAGTGGCCCATAGCGCCAGCGATGGCCTCCTCGGGGGTCTTGCCGGCCTTGACGGCGTCGGTGAACTTGCCGAGGTTCAGGAACTCGAATGCGATGATCTCGTTCTTGTCGTTGAGAGCCATGCGGGTGACGTAGCCCTGAGCGAGCTCAAGGTAACGAGCGCCCTTGGCCTTGGTGCCGAACATGGTGCCAACCTGAGAGCGAAGGCCCTTGCCGAGGTCGTCGAGGGAGGCGCCCACGGGCAGGCCGCCCTCGGAGAACGCGGTCTGGCTGCGGCCGTAAACGATCTGCAGGAAGATCTCGCGCATAGCAACGTTGATGGCGTCGCAGACGAGGTCGGTGTTGAGGGCCTCGAGGATGGTCTTACCGGGAAGGATCTCGGAAGCCATGGCGGCAGAGTGGGTCATGCCCGAGCAGCCGATGGTCTCAACGAGGGCCTCCTCGATGATGCCGTCCTTGACGTTCAGCGTGAGCTTGCAGGCGCCCTGCTGAGGTGCGCACCAACCCACACCGTGCGTAAGACCGGAGATGTCGGAAATCTCCTTAGCCTGGACCCACTTGCCCTCCTCGGGGATGGGTGCGGGGCCGTGGTATGCACCCTTGGCAACGGGGCACATGTTCTCCACTTCCTGTGAGTACTGCATGCCTCTCCTCTCTATCGTGTTGGCGTCCCGTCTGGGGGTCGTGGCTGGCGATTGCCGGGCGACCCTTCGAAAGGGACATGACATGCAGCCCCTATAATACCGCGAAATGCACGGAATATTCGGCGAACGGCTCAGTTTTCGTAGCGAGAAGTCCGGAAGTTTTAATTGAAACGGTTTAACTATATGTTCTGTGGTCGCGAATTTCCGTAGAGGGGGTTCGTCTTGGGCAAGCTTTTGGTCAGCTCTTGTAAGCGTTGCAGGGGTTGACCTGTTGCAACGGTGCCGTTCGCCGCCCGTTTACTGCCTTTGGCCGCGCGAGTGTATTGTTTTGCGTGAATGTTTTGATGGCACGCTTCAATCGTGCTGTATTGGATGGCAATCAGATCCCGGCGAAGGGAGCGCCATGCAGCGCGTTTGGAGAACGGTTACCGGCTTTTACCATGTCTGTGCCCGCGGTGTGGGCAAGCAGCTCATCTTTGAGGGCGATGAAGACCGGTGGGAGTTTTTGGAGCTGATGCGCGAGTGCTGCCGCGAGGCGGGCGTGACGGTTATCGCCTGGTGCCTTATGGGCAATCACGTGCATCTGGTGCTTGCAGATTACGAGGACGCGATGAGCGCGGCGATGCACCGGCTGCTTTTGACGTACGCGCGGCGGTTCAATAAGCGCACGGGGCGCACGGGTCATCTGTTCCAGAACCGTTTTGACCGGCGCTCGCTCGATACCGACCGTTATCTAATGGCTGCCATTCGCTATGTTCACGCTAATCCGCAGGAGGCGGGTATCGCCCTGATCGAGCGTTATCCCTGGAGCAGCTTTGCCGAGTATCTGAGAGCGTATGACAACGATACGACGAGGGGATTTTCGGACCCTTCTTGTGTGCTTGAGCTCTTTGAGTCTGCCAAGGGGTTTCTGGATTATTCTCTGTCGATGCCCGATGGTTCCGATCCGGTGATTCACGATATGGATGAGACAGAGTGGGAGCGGCGTGCGTTTGCCGACAAGATGGCGAAGCGCCTGGGCGTGCCGCTCAACGAACTCAAGACCGTAGCGCCCTCGCGGCGAGATGGAATCATTTTCGCCCTGCACGATGTCGGCTACACGGTGCGCGAGATCGAACGATATACGGGAATCAGCAAGAGTACCGTCTCTCGTATCGTGCGCGCTTATGTTCGGGTGAATGCTCAGGCTGAGGGCTCGGAATAGAAAATGGCCGAACCACTCTTGTCAAGCGATTCGGCCAACAAAAGTCTTAAGATTTGGGACAAATACTACTGATTATTTTGTCCCGTGAGCATGCCGTCGAGGGTGCGCCAGGCGAGCTCGGCGCATTTGACGCGGGCGGGCATGTGCGAGATGTCCTGGAGCTGGGCGGCCTCGTCCAGGTCTTCCAAGTCCTCCTCGGAGAGCTGCTCGCCGCGGATCATGGCGAGGAAGAGCTCTGCCAAGCGGCGAGCTTCCTCGACGGTCTCGCCGGTGATGAGGTCGGCCATGATGTCGGCGCTTGCCTGGCTGATGGCGCAGCCGTGTCCGGTAAAGGAGGCCTCCTCGATCACGTTGTTCTCGACACGTAGCTGCAAGGTGAGCTCGTCTCCGCAGCTGGGGTTGATGCCGTCGTGCTCGTGCGTGGGGGCGTCCATCTCGTACTTGTAGTCGGGGTGCGAGTTGTGCTCCATAAACGTGGTGGAGGTGTACAGATTACCCATTGAACGTGCTCCAAACGTGATGCAGGCCGGCGATGAACTTGTCGATGTCGGCCTTGTCGTTGTAGAAGGCCACGCTGGCGCGGCAGCAGGCAAGGTTCTCGACGCCCAGCCAGGTGAGCAGCGGCTGCGCACAGTGGTGGCCGGCGCGAATGCAGACGCCGTCCATGTCCATGATGCTCGCTACGTCGTGCGGGTGGATGCCCTTGACGTTAAAGCTCACGACGCCGTGGTGGTTGTCCCAATAGATGGAGCCGATGATCTGGACAAAGTCGAGCTGCATGAGTTCGCCCATCAGATAGTGGACGAGTGCCTGCTCGCGGGCCTGGATGTTCTCGTAACCCACCGTGTTGACCAGGTAATCGAGTGCGGCGCCCGTGGCGAAGATGCCGGCGGCGTCCTGCGTGCCGGCCTCGAACTTCTCGGGGACGGGAGCCCAGACAGCGTTCTGCTCGGTGACCGAATCGATCATCTCGCCGCCGGTAAGCATGGGCGGCATGGCGTTGAGCAGGTCCATTTTGCCCCACAGCACGCCGATGCCCATGGGGCCCATGGCCTTGTGCGCACTAAAGGCAAAGAAGTCGGCGCCCAGGTCGGCCACATCGACCGGCATGTGCGGCAGCGACTGCGCGCCGTCGACGACCAGGTAGCCGCCGTACTTGTGCACGAGTTTGCCGAGGTTCTTGACCGGGTTCTCGACGCCCAGCACGTTGGAGACCTGTCCCACGGCTAGGATCTTGGTCTTGGGACCCACCTTGGCAAGAACCTCCTCGGTGGTGAGCTGGCCGGTCTTGGTGGGGTAGAGGTAGACGAGCTTGGCGCCGGTCTCGCGGCAGACCTGCTGCCACGGAATCAGGTTGGAGTGGTGCTCCATGATGGTGATGACGACCTCGTCGCCCGGTTCGAGCACTGTGGGCGCAAAGCTCTTAGCGACCAGGTTGAGCGACTCGCTCGTGTTGCGGGTGAAGACGACCTCGTTGGCCTGTGAGGCGCCGATGAGGTCAGCGATCTGCTGGCGGACCTTCGCGATGGCGTCGGTGGCCTCGACGGACAGCGAGTACAGGCCGCGCAGGGGGTTGGCGTTCATGCGCTGGTAGAAGTCGCGTTCGGCGTCGAGCACACGGGCAGGGCGCTGCGCGGTGGCGGCGCTATCGAGGAAAGCGATCTCGGGGTGCTGCTGGAACAGCGGGAACTGGCCCTTGTAGGGGTTGGTCTCGATGTCCACGGTGGGCCAGCCGCGCGAAGCCTCGTCGCTGGCGTCGAGCTCCATGGGCTCGGGGGCGGTACAGGTGTCGCATTTAACGTGCTCGGTGTCGATCATGCGAGCTCCTCTTCAAAGTTGTCGATCAGGTTGTTGCCTAGGCGGACGACGGCGGCGCGGGTGCGCTCGTCGGTGGCGGAAAGCGCGGCGTCCTCCAGCTTGGCGCGGATGAACAGGTCCTCGGCGGCGTTTTGGTCAAGGCCACGGCAGGCGAGGTAGAACAGCTGCTCGTCGCGGACGTGACCGATGGTGGCTCCGTGGTTGCCGGCGACGTCGTCCTCGTCGCACAGGATGACGGGGACGGTCTTGTTGTCGACGCCCTTGTTGGCCAAAAGCACCGTCTCGCGCTCGGTGCCGGTTGCACCCTTGCAGCCGTGCACGAGGTCGATGGTGCCGCGGTAGACCTTCTTGGACGTGCCGGTCAGTACGCCGTTGGCGTCGATCTCGCACTCGGTCTTGCGACCGCGGTGGCGCAGCTCGTAGTTAAAGTCGCGCACCTGCTCGCGGGCGCCCAGGTAGTCAGTATCGATGGTGACCTTGGCGGTATCGCCCAGCAGGTCGCCGGCAAGGCCGGTGGCACTGGCGCCGGCACCCAGGACGCTGTGCTGCACGTTGACGCGCGCGCCCTCGTCCAGGAACAGGCCGGTGTCGTCGAGCGCGATCCAGCTATCGTCGAGCGTCTGCGTGCAGGTCACGTTGACGGTGGCGTACTCGTGGGCGCACACGCGTAGCACGGAGCCCACGACACCCTCGCCGGTAACGGGGGAGTCTAGGGCAATATGTAGATCGAGCGTCGACTGGGGACGGGCGACGACGTCGATGGCGGCGATGGCCGCGGCGGCATCGACAGCGCTCACGCGCACGGTAACCGTGGCGTGCTTGTATGCGGGCACATCGATGACGATGCGCTTGGTAGCGTGGTCGGCCAGGTAGGTGTAGGCAGCCTCGCCCATGCCAGTCTCGAAGGCCTCGGCAGGGGAGAGCTCCTCCTCGAGCTTGATGGCGCCGGCCTGGTAGACGGAGGTCGCAGGCACGTCGAGCTCGGTCTCGGGCGTGATACGGGCGCGGTCGGCGGCATCGCCGGGGGCGGAGGCGCGGCGCTCGGGGAAACGCTCGGCCATAGCGTCCATGGCGGCTTCAAACGCGTCTGCCACGCCGGTAAACTGCTCGTCCAAGCCCTCGACCTCAACGGCCTCGGTGGGAGCGGCGGCAAGCTCGTCAGAGAGCTCGAGCTTGGTCTGGTTCATCTTGAGCCAACCCCAAGTGGCAGCCGGCATCGCATTAACCTGCTCAAGGGTGGTAGCAGCGGTGTTGGTGGTCTGTTTCATTATCCGATCGCTCCTTCCATCTCGAGCTTGATCAGGTTGTTCATCTCGACGGCGTACTCCAACGGCAGCTCCTTGGAGACCGGGTTGGCAAAGCCGTTGACGATCATGGTACGGGCCTCTTCCTCCGAGATACCGCGGCTCATCAGGTAGAACACCTTGTCGTCGCCGATACGTCCGATGGTGGCCTCGTGGCCGATGTCGACATTCTTGGCGCGGATGTCCATGGCGGGGATGGTGTCGGAGCGGCTCTGGTCGTCGAGCATGAGCGACTGGCAGCTCACGGTTGCCTTGGAGCCCTCAGCCTTGGGCGTGGCCACGATAGAGCTGCGGAAGGTCTGGATGCCGCCGCTCTTGGAGATGCCCTTGGTTTCGACGGTTGCCGAGGTCTCGGGCGCGTTGAGCACGACCTTGCAGCCGGTGTCGAGGTTCTGCCCGGCGCCGGCAAAGGTGATGCCGGTAAAGCTCGAGCGGGCGCGGCGGCCATTGAGCACGCTCATGGGGTAGAGGTAGCCCACGTGGCTGCCGAAGGAGCCGCTGATCCACTCGATGTCGCCGTCCTCGTCCACGCGCGCACGCTTGGTGTTGAGGTTGTACATGTTCTTGGACCAGTTCTCGATGGTCGAGTAGCGCAGGTGCGCACGCTTGCCCACAAAGAGCTCGACGGCGCCGGCGTGGAGGTTTGCCACGTTGTACTTGGGCGCGGAGCAACCCTCGATAAAGTGCAGGTCGGCATCGTCCTCGACGATGATGAGCGTGTGCTCAAACTGGCCGGCGCCCTTGGCGTTAAGACGGAAGTAGCTCTGCAGCGGGAAGTCGAGCTTGGTGCCCTTGGGCACGTAGACAAACGAGCCGCCCGACCATACGGCGCCGTGCAGGGCCGCAAACTTGTGGTCGGTGGGCGGGATGAGCGTCATAAACTTCTCGTGGATGAGCGGTTCCCACTGCGGGTCGTGCAGGGCCTCCTCGATGCCGGAGTACACGATGCCCATCTTGGACGCGGTGTCCTGCATGTTGTGGTAGACGAGCTCGGAGTCGTACTGCGCGCCGACGCCCGCCAGGTAGCTGCGCTCGGCCTCGGGGATGCCCAGGCGCTCAAAGGTATTCTTGATGTCGTCGGGCACCGACTCCCAGTCGTGCTTTTGTTCGGTGTTGGGCTTGACGTAGGTGACGATGTTGTCCATGTCCAGGCCCTCGATGGAGGGGCCCCACGTCGGGTCGGGAAAACGGTTGAAGATCTCGAGGGACTTTAAGCGCAGGTCGAGCATCCACTGCGGCTCGTCCTTTTTGGCGCTAATCTCGCGCACGATGTCGGGCGTGATGCCGGCGTCGAGGCGCTCGAATCCCTCCTCGCCATAGGTGAAGTCGTAGAGGCTGCGGTCGATGTCCGCGACCTCGGTGCGGTTCTTGGTCATTGCGTCGCCCCTTTACGCCTGCTGCTCGGCAGCGGCGGCCTCGGCCTGGGCGCGCTGCTCGGCGGCCTCGCGCTCGAAGGTCTCAAAACCGTTCTTGTCGATCCAGGGGATGAGCGAGGCGTCGTCCTCGCGCACGATGTGGCCCTTGACCATAACGTGGACGCGGTCGACATCCAGGTGCTCCAAGATGCGCGTGTTGTGTGTGATGATGAGCATGGAGCCGTCGCAGCTCTTGCGGTAGGCGTCCATGCCGTGGCTGACGGTGGAAAGCGCGTCGACGTCCAGGCCTGAGTCGGTCTCGTCGAGGATGGCGAGCTTGGGCTGCAGCAGCAGAAGCTGGAGCATCTCGACCTTCTTCTTCTCGCCGCCCGAGAAGCCCACGCCCAGCTCGCGGTTAAGATAGGCGGTATCCATGTTGAGCTCGGCCGCGAGCTCCTT
Source organism: uncultured Collinsella sp. (assembly GCA_900544095.1). Classification (GTDB taxonomy): domain Bacteria; phylum Actinomycetota; class Coriobacteriia; order Coriobacteriales; family Coriobacteriaceae; genus Collinsella. Next base: position 269,678 of record UQTV01000001.1, on the reverse strand, counting down.
GACGCGGCGGCGGAACTCCTTGCCCTTCATCTCCAGACCGGGGCGGCCGGCGATGCTGGCGCGCAAAAAGCTCGACAGCGGCACGCCCGGGATCTCGACCGGGGCCTGAAAGCTCAGGAACAGGCCGGCACGCGAGCGCTTGTCGGTGGTGAGCCCGGTGATGTCCTGGCCGTCAAAGATGATGCGGCCGTCGTTGACGGTGTAGACGGGGTCGCCCATGACCAGGTGACCAAGGGTGGACTTACCCGCGCCGTTGGGGCCCATCAGCACGTGGGTCTCGCCGGCGGCGACGTTGAGGTTGACGTTGTGGAGGATGGTCTTCTCGTCCACGGAGGCAGTCAGACCTTCGATGGAAAGCAGCGGATTTGCGCTCATGCTGTCCCTCTCTGTATATGGTGTACTCATAGGTGTACTAAACCCTAGGAATCTTCTCGGAATAAAGTTACTATGGGTTCGGCGTTAGTCAAGGGAAAACCCGACTAATCCACTCGACTTTTCAAATTCTGGGACAAAATAACCTGTTGTGTTTGTCCCACTTACTTAAGATTTGGGACAAACAAACCTGGTTATGTTGTCCCAGATGCGATGGGAGGGTAGGTATGCTCATTTCTTCTAAGGGCCGCTATGCCCTCCGACTGATGATCTATATCGCAGCGCTGGGCGACGCCGAGGGCAAGATCGCTTTGCGCGAGGTCGCCGACCGCGAGCGTATCTCGCAAAAGTATCTGGAGCAGCTGGTTCGTCCGCTCATGAAGGCGGGCCTACTTAAGAGCGTGCGCGGCAAGGGCGGCGGCTACATGATGGCCAAGGACCCGGCCGAGGTGCGTGCCGGCGACATCCTGCGCGCCGTCGAGGGCAGCACGGCTCCGGTGGCGTGCGATGGCATCGACAACAGCTGCGCTCGCAGCGATCTCTGCTCGACCGTCAAATTCTGGCGCGGTCTGGACGACGTGATCGAAAAGTACGTCGACGGCGTGTCGTTGGCCGACCTTGCCGCCGTCCCAGAGATCAACTTTGACATTAAGCTGTAGGTTGAGCGCAATTCCTTAAGATTTCGCGGAGGGTTGTTGCCGTTTACCGAGGGGTTGTTGTGCAACAACGGGCGAGCTGCAATACTTATTTTTATCTTTGCAAACTGCACTTTAACTACACCAATGCAGGGAGGATCTTATGCAGCCCAAGCATTCTGCGATTGTCGCGGGCCTGACGCTGGCGCTTTCGTTTGGCGCCGTTTCCGCGCCGGCACCCGCCGCTGCCGAGGAGCCCACGCCGGGCGTTGCCTCGGATGCGACCGATATCGATAAGGGTCTCTATACCCAGCAGTCCTTTTCGGGCGTGCTGAGGTCGGTCCAGGGCGTTTCGTTTGTTAACGTGGCTCCCGAGATGAAGTACTTCACCAAATATGAGAGTCACGGCAACTATAACCAGGGCTTTTCGTACGGTGACGGTTATAACGCGCTGGGTTATTACCAGTTCGACCGTCGTTGGTCGCTCATTCCGTTTATGAAGCAGGCCTACAACTACAACCCCGAAAAATACAGCATGCTCAAGGATGCGATTGATCGCGGCAGCGAGATTTCCAACATGAGCAATGCCATGTACGAGAACGGCCAGCTCACCGAGTTGGGCCGTATTGCGCAGGAGGCCTTCCAGGGCGCTTATAACATCGATCCTGTTGAGTTCTCAGCTCTTCAAGATGCCTATGCGTACAACTCGTACTATGCGGTGACCGAGGCGTGGCTCAAGAGTGGCCTGGGCATTGATATTTCGGGCCGTGCCGATTGCGTTAAGGGCATGGTGTGGAGCATCACCAACATGTGCGGCACCGGTGGCTGCAGGGACTTCTTCCGTTGGGCGAATCTCTCCAACGATATGTCCGACCGCGAGTTTGTGACGGCGCTTTCCAACAGTGTGGTCAATAACGTGGCGACCAAGTATTCGAGCCAGCCCCAGTATCATGAGGGCTGGAAGAACCGCTACCGCAATGAGCTGAAGGACTGCTTGGTTTATATCGCCGAGGACGAGGCCGCTGCGACGCCCGTGCAGCCCGAACCTACGCCGGCGCCCTCGCCGACGCCTGATTCGAATGACGACTCGAGCGACGATGCCAACGATGACAGGATGGATGCGCCCTCGACCGGTGCTGACGGTGATGGCTCTGCTGGTGGCACTACCAACAACGGCTCTACCTCGAACGGTTCCGATTCAAACGGCTCTGCTGCGGGCGATTCGTCTTCAAGCTCTGCCGGCAATACGGACAGCGACGCTTCTGGTTCGACCGGCGCTGGCACCTCTAACTCATCCACCGGCTCGAGCGATTCGTCCGTTGGCACCGGCTCTAACAACGGCTCCGGCTCTGACGCAACCCCTGGTTCCGATGCTTCCAAGGATGACTCGAATAAGGCGCCGGACGTTCCCGTTGCTTCGCCGGACAAGAAGCCTTCTTTCTCCGAGCAGCTTGGCTCTACGCTGGGCTCTTCGCTGATGGCTGGCGTCAATAACGGCTCGACCCAGAACAAGGGCAACTCTGATCAGGTTTCCACGGAAAAGATCGAAGCCGCAAAGGGCGACTCCAAGGACAAGGCTTCCGAGAAGACCGAATCCGATAAGGGTTCTAGCTCTGAGGAGAAGAGCGACAAGTCCGAACAGAAGAAGGACGAGGATAAGAAGTCTGAATCTGAGGAGAAGGACAAGAGCAAGGCCGAGGGCGAAAAGAAACAGTCCGAAGACGACGACAAGAGCGGTGCTGACAACCAGGTCCAAGAGCAAAATGACTCCAAAACGGTGACCACCACGACCACGACGACTACAACTACCAAGTCCTCGGGCGGCAACATGCCCAAGACGGGCGATCTGATTGTGATGGCGAGCCTTGCCAGCGCGAGCTTGGCCACACTGGGCGCTACGTCTATCGTAAGTGGTAAGCATAAGCTCGATCAGCAGAAGAAGGCTTCTGGGGAGGACGGCTCGGAGGAGTAATCTTCTAGATCGTTTTCTATAAGAGTTTGAGACGGGGTCCGGTGCGGCGGCATCGGGCCCCGTTTTTGTTGTGCAACGATTTGTTATGCCCCCTCGGGGGTCTGTTGCTACCGTTGCCCGAAACGTTTGCATGTCGATATTGTTGCGCTCTACCCGCTCGCTACAATGGGCATCGTGCTGCGTTAGAAGGAGAGTTTACGGTGTCTGAACAGGCGAATTATGGTGTTGCTCATGCGTTTGGCGCACGGTTGCTTAGTTATGCGGATAACGCAGCTCTGCCGGTTGATGTACACGACTTTTCCGATGCAATCAATCGGTGTTTACTCGTCGATAAGACTATGTTTATTGCCGATATATTGGACAGCGAAGCGCCTGTTGCGCTTTGTTGTCGGCCCAAGGGTTTTGGCAAGAGCATGAACCTATCGATGCTCAAATGCTATTTGGAACGACCTGATCACCGGCGGCCGGACCGAAGTCCGTTCGTCGGCACCCAGATTTGGCAGGCGGGTGGCGGTCGCTATCGTGATGAGTACGCGCGCTATCCGGTCATCATGCTCGACTTTTCAGCTGCCGCTGTGAGGCGCGACGCTGATGCTGCGGCGGCTATTCGCAGCGCTGTCGCGCACGAGTGCGCTCGATTGCTGCCGCTGTTTGCCGCGCCTGATTTGTCAAGACGTGAGGTTCGTCTTATCGAGAGGGCGGCGCGTGGGGTGGCCAGCGATAAGGAGATCGATGCGGCGATTAGCGTGCTTATTAAGCTGCTCCAGACAGCTTTCGATGAGCAGGTTGTTCTTCTGATAGACGACTACGACGTGGTATGTCCAAAGCGCTTGGACGCCAAGGACGACGGTAGCGTGGATTCCCTAGAGTCGCTCAGCCGAATATTGTTCGACACCATTGCCGACGCCGGCGACTTGTTGCGATTGACGTGTCTTATGGGCGAGCGCCCCGGTCCCGCCGAGTTTGCGTTGTCCCAACGTGGGGTTTCCTACCGATCGGCGACGCCGCTGTCGAGTTGGTGTGATCGATGGTTCGGTCTTTCGGACGATGAAGTCCAGGTGCTGTTGGATCGCATCGGTCGCAACGGCTGTCTGGATGACGCGCGTGAGTGGCTCGAGGGCTATCTGTTTGGTGGTTTTTATTGCTCGATCCCGGAGCGCGTGGTGGACTACGCATATCGCGGTTGCGTCGCGCCCGTTCGGGCAGATCTGTATGGTTACGTCGACCGTCTGAGCGCATGCGTCGGTGACTGGAATCTCATGCGCCTGTCCGCATTGTTCGATTTGCTTGAGCCGCATGGGTTTATTGAGGCGCCAGTGCATGTGCATGCCGAGGTGGCCGATGTCGCCAAGCCCGAAGATATCTGGACAGCGCTGTATCTGTCTGGATTTCTTACGACGGACATGACGGGGCATTCGGAGGACGGCGCGTGCCTTCGTTCCCTGCGTCTGCCTAACAACGAAGTGCGTCAGGCGCTCCGTCTTGTAATTCTGGAATGGTTTGAGTGTGCCGTTGAGGACGTTGGAGTTATCGACTCGTTCCATGACGGGCTGTGTCGAGGAGACGAGGACACTGTAAAGCAAGCTTTGAGCTGTGCTATCGGCGATCTGGGCATCGATGTGGGCCAATCAGATGTGCCGACAGCCTATCATCTGGCGCTTCAGGGGCTCTGCTTTGGACTGCCCGGCTATTGCAATCCCAGCTCCAAGCGAAGTGGCGTCTCGGATCGCTGGGATATCCAGGTGATTCCCACCGGTCGGGTGTTTGACGTGGCCGACACGCTCGGCATGCTCGATGAGCGACCGCTCATTACGGTCAACATGTTGTACGACCCTGGCGTCGATGCCCTGGGCCTGGAACTGTTGGCGGTTCAGGCGCTGCTCGACATAGAGCGCGACGGCATCGATGATATCCGCGTGCCGCGCCCCGCCGTCGGGCGCATGCGTTGGGGCTTTGGCTTTGACGGTCAGCGTGTGTCCGTGGTGTGTCAACGACTGTAGCGGCGGGCGAAAGCCCTTTACTACTCGGCGTCCTTCAGGGGCGGCATGGGCTTCCAGTTGGGATCCTTAACGATCTTGCGGGCGTCCTTCATGCCGCGGCGCAGCGCCGGAATGCCGGTCTTAAAGCATTTGTCGACTGCTGCCAGACGAATGAACTCCTTGCAGAAGGTCGCGGCATTGCCCAGACGGAACAGCATGGGGTGGTAATCACCGTAGATCTGCATATAGCGAGCGAGGAAGCCTCGGTTGCGCATGATGTAGTAACGGTTGGTGTCGCTCGTGGAGTTGAGCTGTCGTTTGCCGGCGATATCCCAGTTGGAGACGGCGCGGGCGCGCTTGAGCACCACGTCGGCAACCACGGCGGCGGGGAAGTGCTGGCTGGCCACGTAGCCGTAGCAGGCATCGTCGCCGTAGATAAAGAAGCGCGCGTCGGGCAGGCCAATCTTGTCGACCACGCGGCGCGAGAACATGCCGCCCTCAAAGCACAGTTGGTTCATGTTGCGGTAGCCCTCGGGCCCCAAGTCCCACTTGGCGATGGGGTTAGGGATGCCGAGTGAAAGGATGAGCTGGTACTGCCAAAAGAAAGCGCCGCCGTCAAAGTCCAGGCGCGAACCCTGGATGACATCGTAGCGGTCGGTCCACTTGGCAAGACGCTCGATGCCTTCGGGGATGACGAGCACGTCGTCGTCCATCACCCAGAACCACTGGGCGCCCAGGTCGTAAGCGCATTTAGTGCCAGCGGAGAAGCCGCCCGCACCGCCGCCGTTTTCGAGCTGCGGGGCGTAGATGACACGGTCGGTGCCGCCCTGCGCGTCGGGCTGCTCGGTGTCGATGCCCCACAGGTTGGCCAGACGCTCGTTGAATGCGGTGCACATGGCCTCGGTCTCGCGCGAATTCTCGTTATCGACAATCACGATGCGCCAGGGCGTTGCCGTGAGCTCGGTCATGGAGTCGAACAAGTTGGCCAGGAGTTCCTGGCGCTTGTACGTAACGACAACGATGGCGAGCTTATCGATGGGGGCGGGAAGGGTTGAAGTCATGGGGCAATATATCCTTTCACGCGCGGCGGGCGAGCGCTGCGCGGAAGCTATCGAATACGTCCTTGGGACTGTCCTATTGTAAAGGCTCGCCGCACCTTGACGGCAAGCTTTGAATAAAACGCAGGAACCTGCCACGGGTGTAGCGGCTTTGACGTCTGACGGCAGCGTGTCTATTGCCGCTTGAGCTTGCGAACGATAAGGCTTCTAGCTGCATCGATGATGAGGAGCGCCAGAGCAAAGACGATGCTAATGACGGTACCCGTGATGATACATATAGCTGCCGGGCTGTTTTGGCTGACCAGCATGTTTGCGAGCAACGTATTGAAGACGGGACGCCACAGGCTACTGGTGAGCGACTGCATCACATAGAAACCGAGCGTGGCGGTCGATAAGGTGACGATGACACCCGCAGTCCGCGGATTGCCTGAGGCACTGCGTCGGGTTGCCGAAAAGAGCAAGGAGGCGGCAGCGAGGGCAAACGAGATCAGCGAGGTCGACTTGTAGGAGAGGACTGCCATCGCCGTGAGGTTGCCGGTGAAGGAGAGTGCTCCTTCCAGGATGGTGGCGAGCGCCAAAATCGCAGCGAGCGACCGCATGCCCAAGGCGCCCGCCCTGTCCGAATCCATGACATCGGTAACGTCGCGGAGCAGACCGCCGATCAAAAACGCGATTACGTACGTGGCAGCGCTCATGAGCTTCTGGAGCCAAGAAAACTCGCCGGCGCTTGTCGTACTCATGGCGGCTATATACCCGTTAACAACAAATGCGAGGATGCCAACGGCGATGACCGTCGTCGTGTAGCTCTTCTGGGAGAGTCGACTCTTAGCCAGTCCAAACCATGGCGCCATGAAGACCGTGGCGGCATAGACCCAGATAAACTCAAGGCCTAGCGTGTACCAGTAGTGCGTGTTGAGGGTAACATCGGGAATGGGGGAGACGACCGTGGACCACGCGAGCGCCACGAGGCAATAAAACGTAGTGGGCATAACGACCTTGCCCAGGCGCTGCGTCGTCCGTTGCATTTGCGACTTCCACGTTGCTCCACCGTCCCAAGCACGCGCGGCAGAAGCGATGAGAAAATAGCCCGAGATCATAAAGAAGACCTCGTTGGCCCAGCAGCCCAGCAGGTTAATAAAACCGAGCACGCCGGAATAGGGGAAGGCGGCAAGCGGCGCGTATTCCGGCAAGCCGACACAGGTTGCCTGGAAGGTCCACTGAAAGGTGTGGAACACCGCGATACCGGCGACTGCGACCAGGCGCAAGGCCTCGATGGATATGTTGCGTGCGGCTTTGGGCTGCATGACGTCCTTTCGTATCGGTTTGCCTCTGCGAGCTCCATAGATTATATAAACGCCCGCTGGCGCGCTGACCCTTTGATACCATGAAACGACAGGTATTTCCTAAGGAGCACATTTGTCTACTAACGTCTCTGGCAGCCCTGTTCTGTCGCTGCTTATTCCCATTTACAATGTTCAGCGCTACCTGCGCGAGTGTCTCGATTCCGCCCTGGCGCAGACGCTCAAGGATATTGAGATCATCTGCATTAACGACGGGTCGACCGACAACTCGCCGGCGATAATCCGCGAGTATATGGAGCGCGATGGGCGCGTCAAGATGATCGACAAGGCCAACAGCGGCTACGGCGACTCGATGAACCACGGTCTGGAGATGGCGCGTGGCAAGTACGTTGGTATCTTGGAGTCCGATGACTTTATGGCGCCCGACGCACTCGAAAAGCTTGTCTCGGCCGCCGATAGCAATAATGCCGACTTTGCGAAGGCGAACTTTGATTTCTACTGGTCTAAGCCCGAGGAGCGCCGTTCGCTGCACGAGATGTTTAAAGCCAAGGACTGTGGCAAGCCAGTGCACCCGAGCGATACGACGCAGTTCTTTAAGCAAAAGCCGTCGATTTGGTCGGCCGTGTACCGTCGCGATTTTCTTGAGCGCAACGGCATTACGTTCCTGCCGACTCCGGGGGCATCCTTTCAGGACACGTCATTTGCCTTTAAGGTGATCGCGTGCGCCGATAAGGCTATTTACCTGCACGATGCCGTGTTGTCGTATCGCCAGGACAACGAGAATTCCTCGGTCAATTCTTCAGCTAAGGTCTTTTGCGTCAATACCGAGTATGCCGAGATTGAGCGTTGGATTCGAGAGGATTATGCCCGCGACCACGCAAGCGGCGATGTCGCGCGCATGCTCAAGTTCAACCAGCTCATTAAGTACGATTCATACATGTGGAACTACGTGCGCCTGGCGCCTAAGTTCTATAAGGAGTTCCTGGTTCAGATGGCTAAGGAATTTCAGGCGGCCTTGGACGCGGGGGAGTTTTTGCTTGACGACCTCAAACCGTGGAAGCGCGCAAATCTCGCTGCCATCCTCAAAGATCCCGAGGGCTGGGTTGACGAGCATCCGAGTTTTGCGACGGATGGTGCCTTGGGGCGTGCTAAGTATTACGCCTCGGTTGGAGGCCCAGGCGTGGTCGCCGCCTTCCTCATCGAATCGCTGAGGGGGTAGGTCGGCATGGGAGAGGCCTCGTTTCCTAAAGTTACCATTGTCGTCCCCGTTTACAACTCTGCACGCTCCATTCAGCGATGCCTCGATTCGCTGTTGGTCCAGTCTGAGTGTTCGATTCAGGTTGTCTGCGTCAACGACGGTTCGACTGATGATTCGTTGAACGTGTTGCGCCAGATCGCGCAGGCCGACGATCGCGTACTGGTGATTGACCAGGAAAACGCGGGTGTCTCGTGTGCTCGAAATGCCGGTATCGATGTCGCCGAGGGCGAGACCGTCTTTTTTGTGGACGCCGACGATTACATCGATGCCCAGACGGTCGAGCGCGTGCTGCATGCCATGGAGTCTGCGGATGCCGAGGCCGCCGTTTTTGGCGGCGTCTGTGAACCTGCCGATGCTGCCCCCAAACGCGTCCAGCAACTCATGAGCCCCAAAGCTGGTACCTTCGGCGCCCGCGATCCTCAACTGCTGTTCCATTCGAATGCGCAGCCCTATGCCTGCCGTGCGGCTTTTTCGCGCGAGCTGCTCAATCGCGAAGGCATTCGCTTCGCCCCCGGTTTGGCTTTGGGCGAGGACGTCGTCTTCCAATTTGCGGCTTATGCGCTTGCCCGCAGGACCGTCGTCATGCCTGACAAGTTCTACCACTACGTGATGGAGAGCGAATCGGCGACGCACGAGTTCAACAGTGCCGAGGCGCGCGCCAAAAAGCTTGACTCCCACATGAAGATGCTCGAGGAGGTCTTGGAAGACTGGGCGGCCTATGGTCTTTTGGACCTGTGTCCCGGCGAGCTGATAACTTGGTTTTTGGACCTAATTGTGTTCGATCTGGCGCGCTTGGATGCCGATGACTTCCATCGCGTGGCGGCTCGCGTCAACATGGACCTCACGACGTTTTTGGGAACGGAGTGGGCGGATATGCCTGCTAAGGGTGCCGTTCGCCGTGTTGCCCACAAGCTCGTTGCGGCGACCTCGGGCGTTTCGATGGCAGACGCCACGCTGTTCTATCTTTCGACTCGCGGTCTCAAAGCCTGCCTGGAGCGCTTTCTATAATTCCAAGCGCTGCCGCCCGCCGCAACTCGGCTGCTAAAATAACCCTGTTACACGCTATTCAACGGGAGGTTCTCTTGCAGAACTCTGATACCCCTAAAGTTTCGCTGCTTGTCCCCATTTGCAATGTCGAGCGCTATCTGCGCGTGTGCCTCGATTCCGCCGTGGCGCAGACGCTCAATGACATCGAGATCATCTGCATCAACGACGGCTCCACCGATAGCTCGCCGGATATCATCCGCGAGTACATGGAGCACGACCCCCGTGTAAAGATGATCGACAAGGCCAACAGCGGCTACGGCGACTCGATGAACCGTGGCCTGGAGATGGCGCGCGGTGAGTACGTGGGCATCCTTGAGTCCGACGACTTTATGTTTGAGGATTCGCTTCAAAAGCTGGTCGCCAAGGCCGATGCTGAGCATGCCGATGCGGTAAAGGGCGACTTTTATCTGTATTGGTCCACGCCCAGCGAGCGACGTGAGCTGTTTGGGATTATCGACGAGCATATGACGGGCGCCGCGTATCGCCCCGTCGATCGCCCGGGCATCTTCTACCGCAAACCTTCCATTTGGTCGGCTATCTATCGGCGCGCGTTCCTCAACGACAATCAGATTCGCTTCCTTCCCACGCCGGGTGCCTCGTATCAGGATGCGGGTTTTAACTTTAAGGTCTGGGCATGCGCCGAGCGTGCTGCGTTTATCGCGGACCCCATTTTGTGCTATCGCCAAGACAACGAGAAGAGCTCCGTTAATTCGCCCAACAAGGTATTTTGCGTGTGCGACGAATACGCCGAGATGCAGCGCTTTTTGGATGAACGCCCCGAGCTTAAGGCTCAGCTTCAGGGTATTTTAATGCGCATGAAGGTCGATACGTACCGTTGGAACGATGAGCGCCTGGTCGATGAACTGCGCGAGCAGTTTTGGAAGAAAGCCTCGTCCGAGCTCAAGGCCGACTGGGATGCCGGTCGCTTTGATCTGTCGCTGTTTGATCCGCGTGGCGAGACCGACTTGCGCCTGATGGTCAAGTCGCCCCGCGCCTATATCGATTCGCGCTTTGACTTTAAGAAGCCGGGCAAGCTCAATACGTTTAAGCATTACTTTAAGATTGGCGGCCTGCCGCTGGTCTGTCGTGTGCTGACGTATCAGTGCACCTACGGCGACAACCCGCACCCCGATGACGTTCCGGCCGCACAGTAGGAGCGAGTGACTATGGCTACCCCCAAGATTTCCGTTGTCGTTCCCATCTATAAAGTGGAGGAGTGCCTGGCCTGGTGCCTGGACTCCCTGCTTGCGCAGGACATGCCCGATTGGGAAGGCGTGTTAGTCAACGATGGATCGCCGGACGGTTCGCGCGATATTGCGGCTGCCTATTGCGAAAAGGACTCGCGCTTTGCGCTGGTCGATAAGGAGAACGGCGGCCTGTCGAGTGCGCGTAATGCAGGCATCGCCGCGTCCACGGCGCCTATCGTCGCGTTTTTGGATTCCGACGACCGGTTTACGCCCGATGCGTGCCGTGTGATCGTCGATGCCTTTGAGCGCGAGGATTGCGACGTGTTGACCTTTGGCGCGAATCCGTATCCGCTCGAGGCAGGGTATCCGTGGCTTAACTATGTGCTGAGCCCGCGCGATGTGTCGTTTGAAGGCTATAGCTCTGACCTGCTGTTTAAGGAAGCATCTCGCCCCTTTGCATGGCGCACCGCCTGCAAGCGTGAGTTTTTGCTGGGTAACGGGATCGTGTTCGACGAAACCGTCAAGTATGGCGAGGACCAGGTCTTCGATTTTGCCGTGTACGGTCGTTCGCGCAAGACCGCGCTTATCTCGAACAAGCTGTATGACTACCGCGTGGCGCGCAAGGGCTCGCTTATGGACACCATGCGCTATGACGACGAGACGCGACTGCTGGAGCACGTGAAGATTTACTCCGCGGTGCTGGCTGACTGGCAGCGCGATGGTCTCGATGCCCAGCATGCCGAGGACCTGGCGTACTTCCTCTGCGATCTGGTGCTGTACGATGCGCTCAGGTTGCTGGGTTCGGACTGCGGCAAGGTGGTTGCTGCCGTTGCCACGGCGCTTGTCGGTTCTGCCGTGGGTAGCGATGCCGCGCTCGCACAATGCGCTCCTTCTGTTGCTGCTATGGTGCGTGCGGCGCTTACCGGCAAGGCCCCCAATGCCCGTGAGTGCAAAAAGCTCATGTTCGATTACGACGTCTTGAGGTTTGGGCGCCTGGGTGCCTGCAAACGCATGGCAGCGAACGCTCTGGGAAAGCGAGAAGTGTAGATGAGTATCAAGCGTTTGGCACTTTGCCGCAGCCAGGGCCGTCTGTTTGTGCTGCTTCGTTTTGTCGGTCAGGATGTCGCCGCGCTTATTGAGCGGGAGGGTTCTCAAGCGTTTGCCCATGCGACGACGAGCGGTTCTTGTGTGCCGTCGCTGGTGCTCCCGGTCGATCATGGCCGTGTGCTGGCGCTTTGCCCTTCCGTTTCCGATTACGAGCGCGAGCTCGCTGTCTTGGTGCTTCCGTTTTTGGACGGCTCTACGATTGACGTCACATTTGCATCCGGTGACCAAAGGTTGGGCTCCATTCGCCTTGATAGCCGCGTGGCAAAGCTGGAATCCAAGATTAACTACAAAACAAAGCCTGCACTGTGTGCGCTTATCCGCGATGCGCAGCGTGGCGAACGCTGCGGTTGCTACGAGATCGATGCCATTCGCTATTTGCCGGCAGACGCCGGCGCGGTGTGGCGCTATGAGGTTATCTGGGCGGGAGACCCCCAGTGCGCACCTGAGCTTCAGATCTTCGATACGCATATGAACGCCATCGATGTCACCGTGCATGTGTTTGAGTCGCAGGCCGATGTGCCGCAGCGCAACGGTTGCCGTGTCAATAAAACGTATCTGAGCGTAGAGATGCCTCAGGATATACGAGATTTTGTCGCGATTGTGAGCGATTCCACGGAGCAGATCCAGAGCGGTTTTTGCGCCATGGATGGTCGCCTGTACAACGGCATGGTCGACGACAGCTGGAACCGTATGAAGGACGCGCGTGCAGACGACGCAGCTTATCGACGTTGGTTTGAGCAGCATCGCGCAAAGCCGGGCGATTTGGCGTGCCAGCGTGTCGCTTCGGCGGCCTTTGCCTATAGACCGCTCGTGAGCATTGTGGTGCCGTGCTACAAGACTGATCGGGTCTACCTGCGCGAGCTGCTGGACTCGGTGCTGGCCCAGAGCTATGACAACTGGGAACTGCTCCTTATGGACGCCTCACCCGAATGGGATGCGGTGGCCAATCTTGCGGCGGATGCCAATGACGAGCGCATCCGTCGCATCGAGCTTCCCGGCAACGGCGGCATTGTGGTCAATACCAACTCTGGTATTGAGCAAGCGACGGGCGACTACATCGCGTTCTTGGACCATGACGACATTCTGGAACCGGACGCGTTATTCCACTATGTTGCCGCGCTGAACAAGGCTGCCGAGGGCGAGCGTCCCCAGGTCCTGTTCTGCGACGAGGACATGTTCCAGAAAGCAGGGGAGTGGGGCCAGCCGGTCTTTAAGACTAAGCTCAACGTCGACCTGCTCTATAGCCATAACTGCGTGACGCATTTCCTTATGGTGGAGAAGGCGCTCATCGATCACATCGGTACGTCCCCAGAAGACGTCACGGGTGCCCAGGATTACGACCTGACGCTTCGCTGTCTTGCAGCCGGCGCGCGCTTTGAGCACGTTGCGCATGTGCAGTATCACTGGCGCGTGCATCCGGGATCGACCGCCGACGGTTCTGCCGATAGCAAGCCGTATGCTATTGAAGCCGGGCGCCTTGCGCTTCAGCGCCACTTTAACGCGCTGGGCATTTGCGGAACGGTCGAGGAGACCGAGACGCCGTTTGTCTACCGCATGCGCCATGCGCTGCCGGAGCCTGCGCCGCTGGTGAGCATTGTGATCCCCACCAAGGATCACATTGAGACGCTCGATGCCTGTGTGATGTCGATCGCCCAGAAGGCCACGTATACCAATTACGAGATCGTCTTGGTGGAGAACAACAGTGAAGCCCCGGAGACGTTTGCGTATTACGAAACCCTGCCAGAGCGCGTGGCTGCAGCATCCGAAGGCAAGGGCATCGCGCGCGTTGTGTACTGGCCGGGCGAGTTCAATTACTCTCAGATCATCAATTTTGGTGTGAAGCACGCCAAGGGTGACTACCTGCTGCTGCTGAACAACGATACCGAGGTCATAAGCCCGGACTTTATCGAAGAGATGATGGGCTATCTGCAGCGTCCCGATGCGGGCGTGGTGGGCGCCAAACTCTACTTTGCCGATCATCTGGTGCAGCATGCCGGCATTTTGATTGGCGTGCGTGGCGCACTTGCCCATGCCAACCAGGACTTCTCGGCAAAGCGCGAGGGCTATCTTGCCCGTGCCGTGCGCCCGGGCAACTTTAGCGCCGTGACGGGTGCCTGCCAGATGGTGCGACGCGACGTATTTGAGCGCGTCGGCGGCTACAACGAGGAATTCGCCGTCGGTTTTAACGACGCAGACTTTTGCCTGCGCGTGTGGGAGGCGGGTTACCGCACCATCTTTACGCCCTATGCCGAGCTGTACCACTACGAGTTCACCTCGCGCGGCAGGGAAGAGGCCAACGAGGAAAAGCTGCGCCGCTGGAAGCGTGAGCAGGCGCTGTTCATGCAGCACTGGCCTGAGTTCTTCCTCGATGGCGACCCGTGGCTCGGACCAAACCTATCCTCCGACAGTGAGTACTTCTCGTTTTAGTGCGAAGTAATGCCAAGTTCCGGCAAAGTATCCTCAAGAGCTGCAAGGGCGGTGGGGTTCAAGTACTCCTCGTTCAAGCAGCTCTTGTCATATCGAAAACGTGCCTCAAGATTTTTACAGGTGGTTGTATTAAATCGGTTCGCTCATGCGCTCAGTTTGCCTTAGAAGCTATTTGGCGTAACGGTTGAGGTGTGGCGACTCATATTTAAATTGCAGTCACAAAGACACCTTTTATCGATTTCCCGTTGAAATACTGAATTGATAGTTTAAAAATAACTTAAGAGAGCCTTAAATCTCGGAAAAAGGATGTCGTATGAAAAACCTTCGAGAAAGATGGCACGGACTAACAGTGCTGGGAGTTGTTGCATTTGCTGCTGCCTGCATGACGGTTGCCCCGGCGCCCTCATTTGCTGATATTGCTGGCGGTGGCGGAGGCGGTGGACCGATTACGGAATGGTGTTCCGACGGTCGTCTGAAGACTGGACTCGTTCGGTGCGAGGACGGCAACCTTCGCTATTTCGATCCCGAAACTGGCGCCATGGTCACGAACCAGTGGCATAACGAATACGAAGCTGTCTGGTACTATTTTGGCGCTGACGGGACCGCGGTGTCGGGCTGGCAGTCTATCGGTGGGGACAAGTATTACTTCTATCCCGAAAACCATGATATGGCATACGGCCGAGTTCAGATTGACGGCAAGAACTACTTCCTGAACACCCCTGGTGCCAACGCCGATGGCCGCATGCAGCATAGTGGCTGGTTCTACGACTCCATCTACGGAAAGTGGTCCTATGCGACCTCCGACGGTGAGCTATTGACCGGTTGGCATAATCTCGGCGGGGCTTGGTACTATTTCAACGAATCTGGGGTCATGCTGACTGGCTGGATCAACGATTCGGGTACCTGGTACTACACTAATGCCTCCGGTGCGATGGTCACTGGCTGGCTCAACATCGGCGGTACGTGGTTCTACCTCGACGGCTCGGGCGCCATGGTCGCTAACAGCTGGCGCAGCCTCGGCGGCTCCTGGTACTGGTTCGGCGACTCCGGTGCAATGGCCACTGGCTGGTTCTTGGCAGGCGGCTCTTGGTACTATGCGAGCGGTTCGGGCGCCATGGCAACCGGCTGGCTCAGCAATGGCGGCACGTGGTATTGGCTCGGAGGTTCGGGCGCTATGGCCTCTAACTCTTGGGCTAACGTTGGTGGAGTTTGGTACTGGTTCGACGATTCCGGCGCGATGGCCACCGGCTGGCGTCAGGTCGGCGGCGCCTGGTACTACTTTAGCGGTTCCGGCGCTATGGCTCACGACGCCTGGGTCGGCGACTACTACCTCCAGTCTTCCGGTGCCATGGCTACGAATGCCTGGGTTGGCTCCTACTATGTCGGCGAGGACGGCAAGTGGATTCCGGGCTACGGTTTAGTTTGGTATAAGAACGGTAGCGATGTTTACCATACGCATAAGTGCCGTACCGTTGGTAAGGACGCAAAGGGCTATTCGCAGATCTCTATTCAGGAGGCCCAGAGGCGTGGCGCTTCACGAGAGTGCAAAAACTGCCAGCAAATTGGCTAGCACATTACTGAGCTAGTTTTGATTGAGGCCCCGTTGCCCTGAAGCGACGGGGCCGCTGCGTGATTGGATACCGTGCTGTTATGAAGAAATGGTCATTCGGAGTGCTGGCTTTTTCGGGCCTCATTTCTTTTGGGCTCCTTTTGGGTTCGCTCTCGATGTTATACGCCCTTGATTCGAATAACACTGACGAAGGTCCCGCATCTAACGTTGCTATTGCTTCTGTCGAGTCAGGCGTTGATGCTCAGCGCGAATCGACCTTCGCTGTCGAGCAGAACTCTCAGGTGGATAATGAGACCCCTTCCGAGGTTTCGAATCAAATTATTTGGCATCAGGGGTGGATATCACCCGAAGAAGGGGCTGGTTTTTGGCGTTGGGGCTTGTCCGACGGAACAATCGCTGTTTCTTCTTGGAGACATATAGACGGTAGCTGGTACTGGTTCGACGACGAAGGTCGAATGGCTCAGGATGGGTTGGTTCAAGTCGGGGGTGCGACGTATGCCTTCTCCTCTTCGGGCGCAATGCGTGTCGGCTGGTACCTAGATTCTACGGGCTCCACTTCTGCTTGGCGTTATTTCTCCGGTTCTGGCGCCATGGTAAAAGGCTGGCTTTCAGACGGCAGCAACTGGTATTGGCTGGATGATGAGGGCAAGATGGTCCACGATGCGATGCTGCAGATTGGGGGAGCCACGTATGGATTCTCTTCTTCTGGTGCAATGCTTATCGGATGGCATCTTGATGCTTCTGTCTGGCATTATTTTTCCGGCTCTGGCGCTCTGGTAAAGGGCTGGCTCTCGGATGGGGGTCGTTGGTACTGGCTTGATCCTGCAGACGGTTCTATGGCCACCGGGCTGAATGAATGCAATGGCACCTCTTATATCTTTAACAGTTCAGGGGCCATGCTATCCTCCCAGTGGGCACTTATTGACAACAACTGGTATTACGCTGACTCCAACGGCTTACTGCATGGAGGTTGGTTACTTCTAGGGAATTCTTGGTATTACCTGGATCCAGGAAGCCATATTATGCTCACGGGCTTTGTGCAAGTGGGCTCGTCCACCTATTTCCTTACGAGCTCAGGTGCCATGGCAACAGGCTGGGCACTTGCTGATGGTACTTGGTATTACGCCGCATCAAACGGAGCTATTCAACGAGGGCGATGGATAAAGTCCGGAAGCGCCTGGTATTACCTTGATGATGTATCCGGCGCAATGCGTACTGGTGAATTTGCGGTAGGAAGCAAGCGCTATTTTTCTTATGATTCCGGTGCAATGGCATCTTCGTGCTGGATCAACTTGAACGATGGTATGGCATGGGCGAATTCGTCTGGAGCACTGAGCGAGCCGTTGCCTACTTCATCTGATGGATCTCCTGTAGTCGCTGATCGTACTGACTCGTCTTCATTGCCAGGTGTGATTCATATTGGAGATGCGGTTTTCTATGCGGATGCGAATGGTGTCGTTAACGTGGCGTCTGGTTGGATTATGTCGAAAGACGCTTCTGACGAAAGTGGCAATACTTGGTACTACGCATCTTCCAATGGTGTCCTTAAGTCTGGTTGGCAATATGTCAACGGTGCGTGGTATTGGATGGACCCTTCCACATTCAAGATGAAAACTGGATGGCTTAATGACGGCGGTACGTGGTACTGGCTCCAGCCTTCGGGTGCCATGTTTGCTAACGGGTGGCTGAAAATCGATGGCGTTGACTATTACTTCAATGCAAGTGGTGCATGGTTGAATACGTCTGGTTCTGTTTTGGGGGTCAATAGGTCCAGCTTGGTCAATTGGCTTATGAGCCACGAAAACGACGGCTATTACCGTGGAACACGCTACGACACGCATCTCAGCCAGGAAACGTGCATGTACCCAAAGGGTGATCCGCGTTGGGACGGTTATACGGGCATGAATTGTGGTGGATTTGTATCGCATGCATATATGAAGGCGGGCGGGAATTTAGCTCCCATTGCCGCCGAGCAGAGCCATTCCCCTTGGAGTGGAGGTCCCGGAAGGGGCGGCTGCGTAAACGCTTATCGTTGGTACGGCTACGCTATCGATACGTGTGCGAACGTGACTTATTTTAACTCTATTGATGAGTTGTTACGTAGTGGTTTGGCTCGTAAGGGGGACATTGTGTTCTTCAATCCTTACAACCCATATGCGGACGATAGCCACATTGGCTTTTTCTGGGGCAATTCGCCGAGCGAAAATTTGTTCTGGCATAGTGATGGTTATGGAAATCGCATCTCCGGTTTGACCGCTTTGGGCCCATCGAAAGTAATACTGATTCGTTAGAATTCCGAGTTGTAGGGGACTCTCTGGGCCCCCTACCTTTTTGACATCTGGTTTGAAAGTTTATTTGAAGTCGGTATTCTTGGGGGCAAGAGGAGGGGGCAATGAGCCTGCGGGTTCAACCCTGCCGGTAAGTTCTTCTTTTCTTTGCAGCATTGCGCCCAACTATTTATTGTCCTAGATGGCATCTTGTCCTGTTAGATGTTCGGGAATCTTTCATAGCTATGCTGTAAGCTAGACGCAATCAAGAGCGAATGACGAGGTTTACATGAACAAACATCTTAAGTTGTTTTCGGCATTGTTGGTGCTGATGCTCTTTGCGCCCGTTTCTATGTTTGTATGCCCTGCGGATGCAGAGGCTGCTCAGACTCTGGTTGAGAATTCTTGGCGTTATGAGGGTGGACAATTAGTTTCAGATGATGCTTCTTCCGAAGAAGACGGAATAGCTTTATTGTCTATGGACGCTCTTCCCGATGGGGTTACAGCTCAGGGCATTGACGTCAGCGAGCACCAAGGGCGTATTGATTGGGACGCAGTTAAAGCTTCTGGCATCGATTTCGCTATTCTGCGCGTTGGGTTTGGCGCTCCGTCTTTCGGCGGTCGAGTTGACTATCAATTTAATCGAAATATTTCTGAGTGCGAGCGACTCGGAATTCCCTACGGCGTCTATGTCTATTCATATGCTTTTGATAATCAACAGGCAGCCGATGAGGCGTCCATGGTGATTGACTGCCTATCGGGGCACAATCCTAGGCTACCGGTGTATTACGATCTTGAGGACAAGACAATTATTGCAGATGGTCGTCAATCCGGAATTGCATCTAGAGCTCAGACATTCTGTAATAAGATTTCTAGTGCTGGATATAAGCCAGGCATTTATGCAAACCTAAATTGGTTTAACAATATATTGACCGACCCTGTATTTAAGAGCGGTTCTTGGGATCATTGGATTGCTCAATACAACTCCCAATGTCACTATACCGCCAGTTACAGCTTTTGGCAGTATACAAGCCGCGGAAAAGTTTCTGGTATTAGCGGAAATGTTGATATGAATTACGCGTATGTTGATGTCTCTCTTTATTACTGGCAGTTAAAAGAGGGCACTTGGTATTACGCAACCTCTGACGGCAAAGCGTATACCGGATGGTTGCGCCAGGGCGGAGCCTGGTATTGGCTCGACCCCGACGCGGGCGGTGTAATGGCCACCGGGCTCTACGAGTGCAACGGCTCCATGTACTGGTTCAACGCCTCCGGCGCGATGGCGACCGGATGGGTCCTCGACGGCGGCACCTGGTACTACGCGACTGGCTCCGGCGCGCTGGCGCGCGGCCCCGTTTCCGTCGGCGGCGTGCCCTACTGCTTCGACGCCCGGACGGGGGCCATGCTGACGGGTTACCAGACTGATGCGCAGGGCGTCCGCCGCTACTTCGGCAGCTGCGGTCCCCTTAACGGCTGGGGCCTCGTCGACGGCTCCTGGTATTGGTTCGCTGACGGTATCGCCTCGACCGGCTGGCTTTACACCGGCGGCTCCTGGTACTGGCTCGACCCCGACGCGGGCGGCGCCATGGCGACGGGCCTCCATTCGTGCAACGGTTCCGCATACTGGTTCAACAGCTCCGGCGCAATGGCGACCGGATGGGTCCTCGACGGCGGGACCTGGTACTACGCGACTGGCTCCGGCGCCCTCGCCTCCGGCTGGCTCAACCTAAACGGTGCGTGGTACTGGCTCGATCCCTCGACGCACGCCATGGCCACTGGGCTCCACGAGTGCAACGGCTCCGCGTACTGGTTCAACGCCTCCGGCGCGATGGCGACCGGTTGGGTCCTCGACGGCGGCACCTGGTACTACGCGACGGGATCAGGCGTGCTGGCCTCCGGCTGGGCATACGTCGGCGGCGCCTGGTACTGGCTTGACCCCACGACGCACGCAATGACTACGGGTGTTCAAGAAATCGATGGGGTGCAATACTCTTTTGCTAGCAATGGTGTATGGCTTGGCTAGCAGCTCTTCTTTAATTGCTTTTTTCTAATTACATATTGCTCTTAGCCATCCATTTGTAGACTATGTTTATGTAAAAATTGGTTACTACTGGGGGCTGCACATGGCAAGGAAAAAGCGAATAATATTAATCCTAATCATTCTTTCAACCCTACTGCTCGCTGGGCCCGGTGTGGTTGATATCGCGAACGCAGAACCCATAAGCTCCTCTATCCCTACTGATATTGAGAGGCAATCCGTCCCCTCGACTCTTTCTCCTTCCGATTCAATCGATGATGGTCCTGCTCAAGAATCCGTTAATTGGAATCTGGGTTGGAATTCGTTTGACGGCAACTGGTTCTATGTGGATTCAGTCAATCCGGTCTCGTTGCATTCTGGCTGGCTCTATACCAATGGGGCCTGGTACTGGCTCGATCCCTCGACGCACGCCATGGCCATCGGGCTCCATGAGTGCAATGGCTCCGCATACTGGTTCAATGGCTCCGGCGCGATGGCGACCGGATGGGTGCTCGACGGCGGGACCTGGTACTACGCGACGGACTCAGGCGCGCTGGCCTCCGGCTGGCTCAACCTAAACGGTGCGTGGTACTGGCTCGATCCCTCGACGCACGCCATGGCGACGGGCTTTCACGAGTGCAACGGCTCCCTGTACTGGTTTAATTCGTCCGGCGCGATGGCGACCGGTTGGGTGCTCGACGGCGGGACCTGGTACTACGCGACGGGCTCCGGCGCGCTGGCGCGCGGCCCCGTATCCGTCGGCGGCGTGCCCTACTGCTTCGACGCCCGGACGGGGGCCATGCTGACGGGTTACCAGACTGATGCGCAGGGCGTCCGCCGCTACTTCGGCAGCTGCGGTCCCCTTAACGGCTGGAGCCTCGTCGACGGCTCCTGGTATTGGTTCGCTGACGGTATCGCCTCGACCGGCTGGCTTTACACCGGCGGTTCCTGGTACTGGCTCGACCCCGACGCGGGCGGCGCCATGGTGACGGGCCTCCACGCGTGCAACGGCTCAGCGTACTGGTTCAGCGCCTCCGGCGCGATGGCGACCGGATGGGTCCTCGACGGCGGGACCTGGTACTACGCGACTGGCTCCGGCGCCCTCGCCTCCGGCTGGCTCAACCTAAACGGTGCGTGGTACTGGCTCGATCCCTCGACGCACGCCATGGCCACGGGCGTTCAAACTATCGGATCATGTGAATACATATTTAATAGTACCGGCAAGATGATGGCTAATTGCTGGTCAAACGGTGATGGGTCTTGGATGTATCATTCGTCATCCAGCGGCGCAATTGACCTTAAAGGCATCATGACCGATTCGGGAATCCAGCTGATTGACGACGACGGTAATGCCAGAACTGGTTGGATTGAGAGTCAGGGTGCTCGATATTATTGTTCTGCTAGTGGAGTAATTCTGACTGGGTGGCAGCAAATTGCTGGGTCTTGGTATTACTTTAACCCGGATGGTCGAATGGCGACCGGCTGGCTTAACGATGGCAGCAACTGGTACTGGCTGGATTCCGCTTCTGGCGCGATGAAAACGGGATGGCTTTCCCTTGGGGGCACATGGTATTACCTTGATGCCGCACGTGGGGGAGTAATGTTGAGCAACGGTTGGTATTGGATCGGCTCTACTGACTACAAGTTCAGTTCATCCGGCGCAATGGTTGGCGCTTGGGTCGATGTCCCGTGCTATTCGCAGTACCCGGAACTTCCTACTGGCTGTGAGTCGGTTGCCCTTACAAACTTGCTTAACTACTATGGTTTCGGTTTAGGTAAGACGATTATTGCGGATTATTACTTGCCCAAGGGAAGCAACGGCAACTTTGTTACCGCCTTTGATGGCAACCCAAGGCGTAGCAGCGGGGGTCTCATGGGATGCGTCGCCCCTGCGATTACTATTGCTGGTAATAACTTTCTGCGCGCTGCGGGAAGTATCATGCAGGCAAAAGACGTTTCTTTCTCGTCAATTTCTTCCATTAAGAACAGACTGACCTGTGGACAACCTGTTGAGATGTGGAATACCGAATGGGGAAGTTGGCCAGGAGGCCGTTATGCTGCTCGTTGGTATAACGGGCATTCCTATGGTCTGTGGGGCGGTAATCATGCCGTAGTCCTTAAAGGCTATGATGACGAGCAGGGAATTGTCTATCTTTCGGATTCGATTAACGGCAATGTTACGCGAAATGCCCAGGTGTTCTTCGGCACGTGGCAACAGATGGATAGCCAGGCTGTGGTAATTGAATAGCCATGATGCTAAAAGGGGAGAGCTCGTCGAGCTCTCCCCTTTTACTATATTGTTAATCAAGCTACGCCGTCTTATTACGTCCAAATAGTTCGTCCCAGTTACTAGCTGCCAAAACTGTTCCGCATACAATTACAACGCAGCAGATTACGGATGCCATATCGGGAATTGTTCCAAGCAAGATCAGGCCAAAGACCACCGACCATGCCGAATAGGAGATATTCAGAGCCATCGCACGCGCTGCTCCGATTGCCGCAATCCCCTTGTAATAGAACAGATAGGATGCAGTTCCTGCGAGTCCGGCGAGTGCAATAATCAATGTAGGCATGCTCGGGATGGCACCCAGCGTGAAATGCCATGCTCCGAAGAGGGGGAGTACAAGCACTCCATAAACAAGCGCACTTGTAGTTTCGCGGATTTGCAAAGCCGTTTCGTCATCAACGGCATCATCTTTCATTCCCCATGCGCACAGCACCGCTTCGGATCCCCATCCGATAACAGCAAGCACCGCGCCGAGTAAGCCGAGGGGGGCATTTGCAATCTCGCTCGATCCGGCCGATAGATAGCCCATCGTCATTACGCCGCAAAGAGCAACGAGAAGGGAAAGAATCTGTCCTTTGCCCATTTTCTCCTTCAACAGCACGAAAGAAAGGAATGCTCCGACAGCGGGATAGAAGGCGGATATAATTGCCGTGTAGGCTGCTCCGATATTATTAATCGCCAATACGTATCCGGTCATTCCGATAGGTCCACCGAGCAGTGCGCCGGCGATGACGACCTTGCCCGAACGAGTTTTAAGTGCAGCGAGCGTGTCTTTTAATCTGCCTCGAACTCCCATGTACCCAAAGAGCCAGATCGCACAGAAGGCATCATGGAGAAAAGATCCCGCAATGGAGGCACATGCAAGCGCTTCCGCCGATCCAATATAGGGCGCGAGCGCCAAACCGATTCCAAGTATTACTGTATCAAGGCCCCAAAGAAGACCGCTAAAAAAGCCGAATTGCATCGTTACTCACCTTTTCGATAGATCTCCAGTGCCTTTTTAAGGTATTTGGCACTGTAATTGAAGTAGATATAGAGCCATTCGCCTACGAAGTCGCCTTCGGCTTCTTTCAGAAGAGACCAGAGGTACCAGCACCATCCTGCAAGGGCAATGTGCGCATAGTTATGTGCAACTTCGTTGTTTGTTGCCTTGCGCCCAAAATATGCATCAAGCGCGCGGTCGACTTCATCTTCGGAAAGCTCGCAGCAGACACTGCACGTTCCAAAATCGTTTGCATAATCGCTCATGCCAGCATATTCCCAGTCAATGAGATAGTACTTGTCGTTTTCATCGATAAGGAAATTGAGGTAAAAGAAGTCATTGTGACAAAGGCATTTTGGCGCATTGTCGGCCTGGACAAAGTGCTCCAATTCATCGATTTCGGCGGCCATTTCCCTGTAGCCTGGAATGTCGATAGGGCCTTTTTCCAAAAGAAGTGATTCGTAGCGCTTCGCTTCGAGGTAGAAGTCAAATTCGGTTTCGACATTTGCACCGCTCTCGTGAAGCGAACGACACATCTGCATCATTCGATTCATTTGGGCATCATCATGCGGATCAGGCTGCTTTGCGTTGGGTACAAACTTCGAAATTTTCCAACCGCGCTTTGGGTCCTCATGAATGAACGTGTCGTCAAGGCCGAGTTCCTTGGCCTTTTTAAGTGCGGCTACTTCTCCATTTCTGTTAATAAGCAGTTCGGTCCCGACTCCCGGATGGCGGTAAACGTACTCTCCGTCATTGGTTCTAAAGTGGCACGATAGATTCGTAAGACCTTGTTTAAGGGGATAAACGTCGTGAATCTCTGATTTGGAGCAGCCGAGCACTTGCTCGATGTTATCGAAAATATCGGAGTCAACGTTTTCGATAAAATGCGGATCAAAGGCACGCAGTTCATCAAGAGAATCGAATTCGTTGATCTCGCCCTCAGGATACTTTTTGATCACCATATCGAGCTCCTTGATGTGCTCGATATATAGATCTTCCCAAAGCTTGTCCGTTGTTTCGGGCTTGTTATATTCCGTTTCGAGAATCTGCTTAAATGCAAGCGAGAAGGCTTTATCAAAGTAGACATGTCCGAGCATATACCAAGCATCGGAACCGCCAATCGTAACATTGGTGATTCTGTCCATTGCTCCGGTTTGAATGCACCATTCTTTGGTGGCGCCTTCAGCATATTGAGCAGAATAAAATGCTTTCCAAACGTATGCTTCAAACGGATTGTTTAGAAGGTAATCATCGCTTGAACAAATATAGGTGTTGCCAAGCCGCTCTTTTACGCACATAAGCGATGCGTGGTTATTTTTGGATGCATATTCGTTGTTGACGACAATCGAAACGCCGAACTTGCTTTCGAGATAGAAGAAATACTCTTTTTTATAGCCGACAACGACGGTGATATTGCTGATACCTGCGTCTTGCAGCTGCCTAATCTGACGTTCGATGAGAATCTCACCACGTACCTTTAAAAGGCCTTTGGGCTTTTCATACGAAATGGGAGCAAAGCGGCTCGAAAGCCCCGCAGCCAATATCACTGCGTTTTCAACCTTATAGGGGTGAAGTGCTTCGTAACCGTTGTCGGTTAGGCTGTCCGATTCGAGAAGGCCTTCATTCGTAAGCTCTTTATTTGCTGCGTTTACCGATCCAAGTGAGAGGCCAGTGCGCTCGGCAACTTCTCGCTGGCTGGCATATGGGTTCTTTAGGTATTCGTACAGAACAGTAAAGTTACGCTTGGTCAGTTCCACTGCAGGCCTCCAATTAAGATGTTCATTGCTTAGGAAAAGAATAGAATGATTGAACGTTATGTTCAATTTAGTATATATATCTACTTAGACTGAACAGACAGTAACGAAAATCAATCCTGGAATGTGGATTAAAATAAATAAATGAGATATCTGGGAGGGTCGCTTATGTATCGATTCGAAAAGAAGGCCACGCTTGTTTGTGCTGCTGCGTCATTAATCACTGCTTGCTGCTTGCCCCTGAGTGCGAATGTCGCGTTTGCACAGGATTCCGTTGAGGCTCAGAGTATTGAGTCAAAAGCGGATTTTTCTTCTGTGGTTTCCGATGATTTGCAACCTGATAATTCTTCCGTCATAAAAGATGGCTGGCAACGAGACGAGTCGTCTGGAGTTTGGTATTACGGAAAAAACGGTAAACACCAAACTGGCTGGCTGCAAAGCGGGGGCTATTGGTATTGGCTTGATCCAGCCAATGATGGTGCAATGCAGACAGGTTATTTCAATGTGACCGATGCTGGCGGATCGACTGCTTCGTTTTATGCGAATGACGGCAATGCCGCAACGCCTTTTGGCGCGCTATATCAGAACTGCTGGCTACGTAACTCAGATGGAAATTGGTTTTATGCCAATGCTGGAGGCGATTTAGCTGCTGGTTGGTTTTATCAAGACGGCACATGGTATTACCTGGATCCTGCCACCCATATAAT
The DNA here is from genome assembly GCA_900544095.1 of uncultured Collinsella sp. Lineage (GTDB taxonomy): Bacteria > Actinomycetota > Coriobacteriia > Coriobacteriales > Coriobacteriaceae > Collinsella. The sequence continues at coordinate 243,751 of UQTV01000001.1, read as the reverse complement.
GCAGGTTGGTTTTGTCGACCTCGGGAGCGGGAAATACTATTTAGATGCCACTGGTGCTATGAAAACCGGCTGGATTCTCGTTGACGGGAATTGGTACTGGGCTTATTCATCGGGTGCCCTTGCTTCGTCATGGCAAACGATAGGTGGGGCTCGCTATTATTTTGACCCACAGACGTTCATCATGTTTAAGGGTCGTCAAAAGATTGATGGAAGAACCTACATTTTTGGTGACTATGGCCTCGCAAATGGATGGTACAAAGACGGAGCAGATTGGTATTACTGCTCTAACGGTATTGCGGCCACTGGCTGGAAACTCGTTAACGGCGCTTGGTATTATCTCGACCCAGCCTCCGATGGTAAGATGCCCGTTGGGTATTTAGACCTTGGCAATGCAGCATATTATTTGAACCCCAATGGGGTTATGGCTGTTGGCTGGGCTCAGTCCGAGAACGGCTGGTATCTAGCCTCTCAATCTGGTGCGCTTATTTCTGACTGGTATAAAGAAGGCGCTAGCTGGTATTACCTGGACCCTGTTAGCCATCTAATGAAAACGGGCTTATTTGAGGTGAGCGGCAACGATTGTTTTGCAAACCAGAGCGGTAGGCTCGTGGTTTCAAGCTGGGTTACCGTTAATGATGGCGTTGAAAGATATGCCGATGATAATGGATATCTTTGCAAGGATGTGATTCGCGAAAACGGCGCTATTCTAAAAACCGCTGGAGCTGATGGTTGGCAGGTTGCGTCCGGCTGGGTTAATGTCGCAAATCTAAGGTTTTACGCTGAGCCCGGAACGGGTGCCATTCATCTTGGATGGCTGCAGATTGACGGCGATTGGTATTGGCTTGATGCCAATTCTGGCGTGATGAAGACCGGATGGGTTTTTACTGGTGGTTCATGGTATTACCTAAACGCTGACGGAAAAATGGCAACTGGTTGGAAATGCCTGAATGGAACATGGTATTACCTTGAGTCCAATGGAAGCATGCATGTTGGCTGGCTTAAAGATTCGGGTAAGTGGTATTGGTTAGACGGCAGCGGCGCTATGGCAACGGGCGCAAGGACCATCGACGGTGTTCGCCGAATTTTCTGGAGCGATGGCCAGTGCGACAAAGTTGGCTGGCAAAATCCATCCCAGTATCCTCAGGTCAGTTCTTGGACTGTTCAGCTGCCTAGCTATTGCACCGGATACTTTACCTATGTGACCCCTTCTCGCATTTCTGTCGAAGCAACGCGGGAAGATTGCGTGAACGCCTTTATCCAGCGCGCCTATGAGTATATCGGTACGCAATATATTGAGCCTTGGTCTACCGCTCCCGGTGGAGCTGTTGATTGCTCTGGTTTTGTCTTGCAGTGCCTTTATGCTACTGGCATGGATATGGGTGTTTACAACCCTTATAACCATCGCTGGGATCCAAGCCAAACCTACAATTCCATGAATTGGTATCGAAGCAATATCTTTATGCCCGTGAGCACGAGCTCGATTCAACGCGGCGATGTGATTTATTACCGCGGTCATATTGCAATTGCACTTGGCGGCGGCTTGATGATTGATTCCTGGCCTCATCAAGGTGTCGGAATTCATCCTATTAGCGCAAGGGGAAATGTAATCGGCGCAGCTCGTCCGTTTATTTAATAGATTCCCTGCAAGACAGTCGGTACCGGTTGGGGGCTTGAAATGAATGCTCGGATTGATCATCGAATTTGCTGGCGAGTAATTGGCTTGATGCTATTTTCCGCCTTACTTTCAGTTACAGCCCCCGCATTTTCTTGCACTGCTTATGCCGTGGAAGAGGGGGCGGATAACGGTGTCGTAGAGCGCGACTCGACAGGAGGGCCGGGAGCATTGGTCGGTGGCGGTTGCTCTCAAGACTCCAGCGATTGTGCCGGCAAAACAACGGAAGATTCGAGCCTACAGGTTGTCGATAGCCATGACCCGTCGACTACAGAACAACTATCTGGATGGCAATGGAACGGTTTGTCCTGGTATTACTATCTAGATGGCTGTCGTTTGACCGGAATTCAGAATATTGACGACTTGCTGTACTACTTGGACCCCGCTCGTGACGGCGCAATGAGCTGCGGCTGGATTTTTACTGAAAATAAGTGGTATTACGCGGGTCCGTCAGGCGCTTTGGCAAGTGGCTGGCAGTTTATTGGAGACCAATGGTACTGGTTTGACTCCCTTAACAGCTGTTCTATGGCTACTGGTCGACGTGTTATTGATGGGCACCCTTATCTTCTTGGAACCTATGGACTGATTAATGGATGGTACCTTGATAACGGTTTATGGTATTGGGGTAGCAATGGTGAAGTCTTAACCGGCTGGCTTCAAACTGGCAATAACTGGTATTGGCTTGATCCCGCCAATGATGGTGTTATGTCTAGAGGAATCGTTTCTGTCGGTTCGTCTCGTTACTATTTATCGGATTCCGGCGCAATGACTGTTGGTTGGGCGTTTGATGGGACGGACTGGTATTACGCTGACGGTTCCGGCGCACTTGCATCGGGCTGGCGTTTGGTGAATGGCGTTTGGTATTGGCTCGATGTCGCAAATGACAATAGAATGGCTACCGGCTTTTATGTCATCGGATCCAACCGGTATCATTTTTCTTCAACGGGAGCGTTGTCACTTGGCTGGTTTATGAGCGATGGAGACTGGTATTACGCTGAGCCTTCTCAAGCGTCGGGCATTATAAAGACTGAATGGCTGAAGGACGGTGGTCAATACTATTATCTCGATCCTGCCGCCGACGGTAAAATGCTTCTTGGTCATTTTTCTGTAAATGGGAAAAGCTATTATGCAAAAGCTTCAGGCGCTGTTGCTTGTCGTGAATGGGTAGATGTCCAGGACTCGGTTCAGGATGAGCCATCTAAGGCTTTTGCTGGTTCTGATTGCTCATTGTGTGGAGCATTGCGTAATGGAAAACTGTTTACATCAAACGGCGATGGCGAATTGGTCGAAGCTCACGGGTTTGTGATGCTTGGAGGCTGTAAGTTCTATGCTGATTCAACCGATGGCTCCCCCTGCGCTGGATGGAAGAACGTTAACGGAAAATGGTACTTTTTTGATGAGACCGCTGGCTATGCACGATCTGGCTGGCTGTACAAGGATGGCTCCTGGTTCTATTTAGATCCGTCCACTTATGCTATGAAAACCGGTTGGGTTGCCGTTAACGGATCTTGGTATTACTTGAATTCGTCTGGTTATATGCAGACAGGATGGCTCAATCTGGGCGCCACCTGGTATTGGCTTGATGCTAGTGGAGCTATGGCTACTGGCTGGCGCGTTGTGGACGGATCCTGGAATTTCTTTATGGCTAACGGCGCGTGGGTGTCAGACTATATGGATGCTAAGGCTCAAAGTTATTCAAGCAATACAAATTGGCTGATACTTGTCGATACGTCACGTTGCGTTACGAGTATTTACACTGGATCCTGGAATAACTGGTCCTTAAACCGTCGATATGTATGTTCGACGGGAAAAGCTAGCACGCCTACGGTGATAGGGGAGTATCAAGTCTACGGTAAGGGATACTCCTTTGGGCATGGATATACTTGCTATTACTACACGCAGTTCTATGGTGATTACTTATTCCATTCCTCACCCTACTACGTCAACAGCAACCGCGTGATGGATCCCACGATGGGCGTTCCATCCTCTGCTGGATGCGTACGCCTTGAGATTCAGAATGCAAAATGGATTTACGATAACATTCCTTATGGAACAAAGGTTGTTACTTATTGATATTAGGCACTCGTTTTAAGAGACAGGGATAAATACTCTATTTTTAAAAGAGTTTCTTTTAACTGAGGGTGCTTTGATAATCTTTAAGCAATGAATTTGGGAGGATTTTTGGAAATAGAAATGGGAAATGATATTGGCGTATGCGTACTTCTCTCAGCTTATAAACCCGATCTTAAGTTTTTCGCGGAACAACTTGATTCGATAGATAAACAAACGTTTCCGCTTACGCTTCTAGTTAGAAATGACTGCCCTGAATCGGATTCATTAGAGCGGTTTATCCAAGCGCATATAACGAAAAACGCCTATCGGTATTATCACGGTGATAATAATCTCGGTTATGTCAAATCGTTCGAGGCGCTGCTCTCCTTGGCGGAAGGGGATTACGTAGTACTTTGCGATCAGGATGATATTTGGGAGCCTAATAGAGTTGAAGTTTCGCTCAACCATATGCTAGAAGAAGGCTCAATTCTAGATGTTTGTGATAGATCGGTAATTGACGAAAACGGAAATATTCTGGTAAAGAGTTATAGGAAAGCTCATCCTAATTCGCCGGAAGTAAATTGGTGCTCTGGAGAGGATATTACTGTACAGGCCGCAAGCGTATGTTACGGCATTGGTATGGCTCTCATGTTAGATGCGAGTGCGGCGAAGTCGATGATTCCCTTTCCGGAATCGACTGCACATGACTTGTGGTTGACATTGGGTTGCAGTGAACTGGGAAAGTGCAGCTTTACTATGACTCCTTTGGTTAAGTATCGTCGACATGGTGGTAACGAAACTGGATTCCTTGCAGGTGTTTCTTCAAAAGATGATTGGTATTCGACAAGAGTTAAAAACAGGGTTGATACTGCTAGGCGATTTGCCGATAGATTTCCCGATTCACCGCATCTAAAGGAAATATTGAGGTTCGCTGAAGCAAGGGAGCGGCGCTCCATAATTGGTTTACTTAAATACCGACGAGCTTGCCCGTCTATCGCTAAAGCAGATATCATTATACGTCTTATGCCGAATTGGCTGTTTATTTTGATTTTAAAAGAACTTAAAGCTGCGAGATAGCTCCGTATCCTCATTTCGACAGGTTTAGAAGGGCGCTTATATTTGTGAAGGCCACAGAGAAGACTCTTTCGATTAAACATAATATGTTCTGGAATACCGTCGGTTCGTTGACTAATTTAGGCTGTCAGTGGCTTATCACCATTTTGGTCGTTCGGCTGTCTGATGGATATAGTGCTGCAGGCATTTATTCGCTGGCTATGTCTATTTTCAACATGTTTTCTCAATTAGCCCAATACAGGATGTACACGGTGCAAATTGCAGATGTTGAAAGGAAAAACTCTGCTGGTGAATACCTGACTTTTCGTTTCTTTACTACTTTTATAGCGTTTGCAATGTTAGCCGTCTATTCCATTGCAACGTGTCGTATTGGTACGGTGCCCGCTATTCTTCTGTATGCTCTCTATAAAACCGCTGGCTTAGTCATTGATGTCATGCATGCTAATGATCAGGTTGGTCATAGGATGGACTATATTGGGAAATCCCTCATAATGCAGGGCATCGGCTCTCTCCTTTCATTCATTCTTGTCTTTGGATTTTTTAATAGCCTCGAAGGTGCACTGTTGCTTATGACGGTAGTGACAATAGGCATCGGAGTTATTTACGATTATCCAAGATCAAATCGGATTTCTGCAATCAAGCTTGGAATTAGCCGAGCGAAGGTCAGAGCCTTCCTATGTAGCTGTTTGCCCATCGTTCTGGGCGGCATTGCTGCTTCTGCGGCGCCGAATATTCCCAGGCAGTATTTATCTTATTCATTCGGAGATTCTGCTCTGGGTATTTATGCATCAGTTGCTGCACCTGTGGCAATTATCCAAATGGGTGCGACCTATATTTATAATCCTTTATTAGGTTATCTAGTAGAGCGTTACCATTCTAGAGAAAAGTCCTTTTTTTCGCTCATAGGTAAAATACTTGCTGGCATCTTTTTTGTCGGTGTCATATCTTCAGTTGCCCTTTTCTTTTTCGGTAAATTATTGCTGTCACTGTTTTATGGCGCTGGAATAGCTAAACATACCGATCTCCTTCAGCCTATGTTGGCTTGTGCCTTTTTGACTGGCATCGCTTGGTTTGTCAACGATTTGTTGGTTTCTCTTGATAATTACCGAGGGGTATTTGTTGGCAGCATGCTGTCCTTAATTAGTGCTGTCGCTGTTATGGCTCCTGCGCAAATGCTGTTTGGCTTAAATGGCCCTACTGTATCGGCGCTTATATCCAATGCCATTTGCCTTATTTATCAGTCTTCTGTTTTGGGGAAACAGACGCAACAATGGTTCGGGGAAAAGAGATAGGCCGATGATGTCTAAAGCTCACGCGCTATTAAAGCTTCAAAACACTGAATTGGATATCCTTCAGGTTGTCGCCGCATTCTGCTCTAAGCACGGCATCAGGTGGTGGCTTGACGGTGGAACATGTTTAGGAGCAATGCGTCATAGGGGGTTTATCCCTTGGGATGATGATATAGATATCGGAATGATGCGTTCAGATTATGACCGCTTTTGCTCTTTAGCCGAGGGTGGGTTACCGGAAGGATATTCGCTCCATACATCGCGGAATACTACTGGCTATGCTGCGATGTTTGCTAAGGTGTATCGCGATGGAACTCGCTTCGAGAATCAAGAGGCTCGAGAGGCTTCCAGTTCGATGGGCATTTTTGTCGACATCTTTCCATATGACCAGCTCTATACAGATAAACGCCTTCGTGCAAAGCAAGTCCGAACTGCATCAATTGCACAGAAAAGAGCCTATTTATATCATTCTTCTTCCATTGTTGTCCCTCATAAAGGGTTCCTTGGTCAACTCGAGCAAATTGGTTGTTCTGCTATGCACGTGGTGGAACAACTGGTTTCTCGAGGCGCATGCTCTTACCAGGATTTGTTCGATTCCTGTATTGCCGACTCAAATACGGGTGAGGTCTCTGATTGCTGTCTGACGTTAAGCTGGCCGAATATGGCGCCAGTGCCTATTTCAGAGATTTTCCCTCTGAGCAGTGCGGTTTTCGAAGGCAGTGAATTCCCTGTTCCTCGTATGACGGATAAATATCTTACAACGATGTATGGCGATTGGAAAAAAATACCGTCACCGGATAATCGACATACCCATCTTCCGCTCTTGCTCGACTTTGGAGATGGGGAAGTCTGGACGGCACAGAATTAAGGATATGACATCTATATCAGATGAGGTTATGTGATGAGCTCCTCTATTTGTATTTTCACTCACCATTATCACCCGCAACTTAGTGGAATTGGTAATTTTGTCGATGGTCTCGCTCACGCCTTGACTGCACGCGGCGATAGGGTGGTTATCGTTACTAATGATTCGATGCGCGTGGGAGTCGGTCATTCAGTCGAAAACGGCCTGGAGGTAATTCGTCTTCCTTGCATTCCGTTACTTGATGGAAGACTTCCTCTTCCCAAAAAAACCAGTGATTATTACCGACTCCTGCAAACCCTTGATGATTATGAGTGGAATGGTGTTCTGATAAACACGAGACTTTTCCCTCTCTCGCTCGAAGGGCTGAAGTTTGCTGCGGATCATAGTGCTAAGGCTGTTGTTCTCGACCACGGCTCAGCGTATCTCTCTTTCAATCAGCCATTTCTTGATTATTTTGTTCGCCGATATGAAGATTGGATTACTGATCGCGTAAAGTCGTTTGAACCTGATTTCTATGGGATTTCTTCTAAAAGTGTTGAATGGCTTCAGCACTTTAATATCACTGCAAAAGGCGTAATTTCAAACTCAATCAATGCCTCATTCTATAGGAGTATTTCTTCGGGGAGAGATTTCCGATCTGAATTAGGTATCCCTCAGTCATCTTTGGTTGTAGCTTTTGTCGGGCGGCTTATTCCTGAAAAGGGAATTTATTCAATTATTGAGGCGGCTCGCACAAAAGATATTACCAAGCGTGATATTTGTTTTGTTCTTGCAGGGGATGGTCCGCTGGCTAATGAGGTCAAGGAAGCTTGTTCGTCTAACTTGTTTTGGCTTGGGAGATGTAACACAGAGGATATTTCCTCCTTACTTCAGCAAGCAGATGTGCTTTGTCTTCCAACTCGTTCCGAAGGCTTTTCAACGGTACTTCTTGAAGCTTCAGCCTGCGGAACGCCTGCAGTGGTAACAGACGTGGGCGGGGCACGCGAGCTTATCTTAGATGATAGCTACGGCACAATAATTCGGTCCATGGCATCTGATGAGGTGGTTTCGGCATTATGCAGGCTTTTTGATGATCGAAAGCTGCTTTCTCTTCAGTCTCGAAACTCTAGGGCGCTTGTTGAAAATCGATATAACTGGGATGCCACTGCTATGGATGTCGAGAAGGCGTTTTGTATTTGCTAAGTGATACTTGGCTGGCTTTTGCTTAGCTTTTGAGTGAAGTTGGATTTGAGATACGAATTTGTTATTGTCGACTTACCCTATTCGATTTTGTCTTTAGTTGGAGATGCACGTTTTGAATAATCCTGCAATTAAGAAAAGCGAGTACGCGCTTGCCATCTTTGGGCTGGGACTTCTTTTATTAGCTGTTGCGACATCATTGCACTATAAGAATTTAAATCTATTCATTCTTGAACTCTTTTGCGATGTCGTTGCTGTTGCGTGCTTATATTTGCAACCGAAATCACAGTCGGGTGGTGACGCTATTCGTCAGATAACCGTCCTCGTCGCGTCCAGCATTCTCAGCAGCTTTCTGCTAGTTTTAATCATATTGACTGGTGCGAAGACGTTTGGCCCCTTCGATCTTGACGCATGGAATATCGCAAGTCTTGTTATATGCTTTCATTTAGTTTTAGCGTTTCAAGGCATTGAGCTTTGCTATGGCCTGGTGAAGAGCTTTGTAGCCTCGGTTAAGAAAACTGATACTAAGAAGTGTTTCTTTTTTTTGACGGTTTCTGTTGGCTTTGCTGTTTTAATCGCTTTTATTGGCATTCCGCTCGATAAGTCAAAGACGGTGTTGTTCGCGTCTGCTTTGCCCATTACTGTTTTGATCGGGTTGATTGCTATTAATGGGGGCACTTCTTATCTGAAGCCCGAACTGTTCGCTTTCGCATGCATTGTCTCGGTCGGTCTATCCGTAATTATTTGCTTCCCCGTTACAAATTTTCTGACATGGGATGATGAGGTCCACTATGGAAATGCAAATAGTGTTTCCTACCTCACAAATGCTGAAATAACAAATTCTGACCGAATGATATTCGAACAGTTTTATAGGGGGGACGGCTTTAGTTTGGATGCATCTTTGGGTAAGTACCCAATAGATGAAACAAGAGAGTTTAACCGTGGCTCTGTTGAGCAATTAGTCAGAGAGGCCGATAAAAATAATATAGCTGAAGGTATCGAACGTGTTAATTGTTTTGATAGTGTGGCTCTTTCTAAAATTGCCTATATTCCTTCATCTATCGGCCTTTGTTTGGGTCGCTTGCTTCATCTCCCATTTTCTATCAAATTTGCATTGGGAAAATTATTTAATTTACTTGCGTATGCAGTTATCTGCGGAATCGCAATTCGTATAGCCCCTTGCAGAAAATGTCTTTTCACTTGTATTGCGTTGTTCCCGTCTGCCGTGTTAATGGCAGCCAGTTACTCGTATGATCCCTGTGTGATATCGTTCAGTTTGCTAGGAACAGCTCTTTTGTTGAAGATGCTTGTTTCTGAAGAGGATATTTCTGCAAAAACATTCTTCGGATTTCTATTATCTTTTGCAATCGGATTTGCAGCTAAAGCGATTTATTTTCCCTTATTCGGACTTGCGCTTTTAATTCCTGCAGATAAATATACTTCGAGCAAGCAAAGACGTATCTTGATTGGAGCTGCACTATTCGTTTGCGCCATAATGATTTTATCTTTCTTGACGCCATATTTCTCTTCTGTCGTAAATAACATTTCTGATGCACGTGGTGGCTCCGAAGTCTCTACGGCTGGTCAAACGACGGGAGTGCTTGCAAATCCAGTTGGAACTATAGTTGTAATCTCGAATTTCGTTTTTGGATCGATGCTGACCCCGGCGTTTCTCAATTCAATATCAACGAATATGGCTTATCTTGGGGACGTGTCCAATCTGTTCCCATGGCTTTCATATCTTCCCATCGTGTTGTTTGAGGCTATATGCATTATTGATAATGAAAAAGTTACTAAATTTAAGTTTAGCCGTTTCGGGATTGTTTGGACTCTATTCCTGGTTCTTGCTACTTGCTATTTAGTTGCTTTGGCTCTATACATCGCCTTTACAGGAGTTGGAAGCCAGACAGTTGCGGGTGTTCAGGCGCGATACCTCATACCTTTGTTAATACCTTTCGCCTGTCTTTTGCTCAGGTTTCCTATTTACTGCGACGAGGAAGAGAAGACTAAATGTACAGCCTTTATGCTCGGGATTCCATTTGGGCTGCTGTATTTTGTGTTTTTCGAGCTTTTGTATATCCGATTTTTCTAAACTAGCGCTATAAGTCATGGCTATAGTAAGAGGGGATAATAGTTGGATTAGATTGGTACGAATGGGACGGCGTTGAGGACTCAGGACATGCGTTCCGCATTTGAGACAGAGGTGCACGGGGCCCTTACCCTGCTATGATGGGTGGGGACTCCGTGTGGGCCCCAGTTAAGCAAGCTAAATATCTAAGCTTGAGATGTAACTTCGCGATGGCTAGTCAGGATACTGTAAACTTAAGTTTGAGTTAAACTGTGCGTTGGGCTGTAAGAGTCGCAATTTCTTCAAGCGTCGCTAAGAGCCAACTTTTTTGGAATGGATGAATCTCGATTGTCTCTTGCTGCAACAACATGTTCAAAAGGATATCCGCGTGTTCTCGTAATAATCCCTGCCTATAACGAACAGGAGTGCATTCTCGATACCGTTGCGTCTATAAAAGCTGCGGGATATGACTATGTTGTAATCAACGACGGGTCACAAGATGGAACGCTTGAGCTTTGTCGAGAGCATGGTGTCAACATATTGGACCTGCCACAGAACCTTGGTATCGGTGGAGCGGTCCAAGCGGGCCATAAGTATGCTCAGAGATTTGGCTATGATATTGACATTCAGGTTGACGGCGATGGCCAGCATGATCCTTCTTATGTTCCTGAGCTTGTAAAGCTGATTGAGGGTGGGGCGAGCCTGGCGATAGGCTCTCGATTTCTGGTTGAGACTGATGGTTTTCAGTCAACTTTTATGCGTCGCGTTGGAATCAGGTGGCTTTCATTTTTGCTCGAGCTGCTTACGGGTAAGGTGGTCACCGATCCCACTTCTGGTTTTAGGGCATGCAATAAAGATGCTATCGACCTGTTCTGCAAGAGTTATCCTGATGACTACCCGGAGCCAGAGTCGATTGCTTTGGCTATGAAGCTTGGTCTTCCCGTTATGGAGGCGCCTGTAAAGATGAATGAACGCCAAGGCGGACGTTCGTCCATCGGGGGCTTCTCTTCCGTCTACTACATGATCAAGGTCACGTTAGCCATTGTTCTTGTGTGCTGGGTTCATAGGGGAGATAAATAATGAATCTAATTTTGAGGATTGGTGCGGCCCTCTTTTTCGGCGGCTTTCTCGTCTATGTTTTGCGGCTCGTGTCCAACGGAAAGATGCTTCTTAAGTACTCTCTGTTGTGGATTTTGATGTGTATGGCGGCCTTGATTTGTGATATATGTCCTCAAATTATTTATAGTTGCTCAACAGCTATTGGGTTTGTCAACCCAGCCAATTTCCTTTTTTTGGGTGCAATCGTGCTGTTGCTTGCAATCTCTCTGTCTCTTAGCGTTGCCGTGAGTCGTCATGTTTTGGCGATTAAAAACCTTACTCATAGGATTGCCCTACTCGAAAAGGAACTTGAGAAATGGTCTAATCATGAATGAGCTCAATACGATGGTTTGATTCAGTTACTTCGGCTATTCCTCATTAAGTCTCCCAGGGTGGTTGTCAATCTAGTGCCGGAGCCCAGGGACCGTTATGCTCGAGTGGTCCCGGTGGTGGGGGCTCGCTCTTGAGTCAAAAGTCCTTTCATTATCGAACTGCCTGAGCAATATTCTTTCCGAAGCATAATTTGACTGGGGTGTTTCGCTGTAAATCGTCATCTGGATGGACAGCGGTGACGAGGTCCTTGGTCCGATTGTTAAATCGTCTCAGCCGTTATAATTCACCACTACTGTACGCCAATTGGCTTGTATCGATGCATAGAGTCAACTTAAGCCAGCCGGAGAACTCCATGGCAAAAGAACGTAATTCCATTGTCGAGCTTTTTTGGTTAATCTCAATGTGGTGTGTATTTGCGCATCATTTTGTAATACATAATGCAGATGATATATCGGTTTTTGCTAGTCCTTTAACCCGTTTAATTTTTAAGTGTTAGCGCCGGAATAATTTAGCCAAATATAGTCGGCCGAGATTGACCAATCCCGGCCGACCCATTTTAGCCAACACGCCCGCATCTATGACTTTCCTATCGCATTCCTACATCCCCTCGGGCTGGAGCCCCCTCACCTTCACCGCCTGGGGGACGGCCTCCACCGAGTAGGTGTCAAGCTCCCTGCCGCGGTAGCTCGGGCCCCGCATCACGAACACCGACGCCTTGTCGAACAGCCTGTCGAGGGCGCAGAGGAGCGTGTCGTCGCCCGTGAAGAACTCATCCCGCCCGCTCGGGGCGATGTTGCTCGTGAGGACCATCGCGTTCGGCCCCTCCTTCTCGTAGCGCCTGTCGACGACATCGAAGAACAGGTCGGTGCACGGCCTGTCGTAGACGCATCTCCCCACCTCGTCAACGATGAGGCACGACGGCTTGACGAGCGAGGAGACGACCCGCGAGGTGTTTCCCCGCTGGACGGCCTTCTGGAACCTGTCCCTGAGCTCGGTCGCCTTTATGTAGTAGGTCTTGAGCCCCCGCATGCAGCACTCGCGCCCGTAGGCCTGCGCGAGGTGCGTCTTCCCTATGCCGCCGGGCCCGACGAAGGCGACGTTGCGGTGCGCGTAGAGGTCGGCCAGCGACGGGAGCTTGCCCAGCGCGGCCGCGTCCCGGCCCTGGATCCTGGAGAAGTCGAAGCCCTCGAAGGTCTTGGGCTCGCGCCTGGGCAGCCTGCACAGCCTCAGCAGCGTCTCGATGGAGGCGAGCCTCCTCTTCTCCGCAAGGTAGGAGAAGGTGGCTGCCACGGCGGCCATCTCCCCGTCGCCGAGGTCGAGGTCCGAGGCGAGGGTCGCGAGCTCCTCCGCCCCGACGGCGATCCCGAGCCTCGACGCGGCGTCGCTCGCGAGCTCGTAGGGGCTCGCCCCCGCGCCCGCCATCATTCGGCCCTCCCGAAGTCGAACCTCTCGAAACCGGGTTTCGTCCTGGGCGGGGCGATTTGCTCGACCACGGTCCCCACCGGCTGGGTCGGCAGCTCCTCGGGCTGCGCCGGCGATGTCTCCCACTGCCCCTCGCACCAGCTGTCGGCGCCGGTGCCGACGGCGTGGGCGACGAGCTCGCGGGAGAGGTCGTCGCTGTATATGTGCACCACGCGCCCCTCCCGGTTCACCCTGCACTCGCGGCGGACGTACCAGTAGGGCACGCCGTAGCGGTGCCCCTCGAAGCTCACGAAGCCGTCGAAGGAGATCTTCCGGCGCGGGCACAGGTACCGCTCGACCTCGGCCGTGACCTCGAGCGGCCTGGTGTTCGCCGAGCACGCCGCCTCGTGCTCGCGCATCGGGACGCATGCCGCCGCGCGCCGCCAGCGGCCTCCCTGCTCGGCGCACCAGAGGGCGGCCTCCCGGTTGAGGGCGTCAAGGTCGGTAAAGGACCTTCCCGCGAGGAAGTTCCCCTTCACGAAGCGGACGAGCCTCTCCACCTTGCCCTTCGTATAGGGGTGGCGCGGCCTGCACAACCTGGTGCGGAAGCCGACGACGCCCATGAACTCGGCGTAGTCGGCCTGCCAGACGGGCCGGCCGTCGGCATCGCGGCGGACGACCACGCTCTTCATGTTGTCGGTGAGCACGGTCGCGGGCACGCCCGGCGCCGAGAACGCGTGCAGCATCCCGATGAGGAGGTTCTCCTGGCGCGCGTTCGGGAAGAACTCGACGTGGGCGCCCCCGCAATGGTGGCAGACCATGGCGAAGCAGGCGATCCGCGCCCGCTCCCCGCCAGGGCGCTCGACCGCGACGAAGCCCCAGTCCATCTGGTAGGCCTCTCCGGGCGCCGTCCTGAAGCGCTGGCCGCGGCAGCCCTGCGGGGCCGCCTGCCGCCTCTTCGCGGGCACGAGGTCCCGGTGCGCGGCGATATAGGTCTTCACCGTGGTGAGGCCGCCGGCGTAGCCCTGGCCGAGCAGCCGCTCGAATATCACCTGCGAGTTGGTGACGCCCTTCCGCAGGAGGTCGTCCACCAGGCCGGTGTGGCCGGCGAGCACGCCCGGCGCGGCCCTCCTCCCGCTGTTCCCGTGGGGCAGGGCCCTGAACCCGTGTGCCCTGACCGTCCTCGCGCGGGAGCGGGTGAGCCCCGTCCTCCTGCAGAACTCCGCGAGGTTGCATGCCTGCGGGTCGAACCCGTCGCCCTCCTCCGCGGCCATCTCCCGGAGCGCCGCGTCTATAATCTCCTGTAGGTCATCGTGTCTCTCGTTCACCTCAATGGTCCTCCTAACGCCGGCGTGTTGGCACCACCAGCGTAGTGGCGGCGGGGAGGCACGGTGGCCATTATTCGGTGACCGGGATTGGTCAAAATAGTTTGACTATTAGCGGCTAAAATCGCCCGGCGCTAACAGCACTTGACGTAGGTCGCGTCGAGCCAGACGTAGGGCACCGGCGAGCCGCCGAGCGGCCTTCCGCATAGGTCCTCGATATCTGCGTCCAAGCTCGAGGCGATGGCGCTCACCTGGTCCTTCGAGAGCCTGGAGACGCCCATCTTCTCGGCCACCCTCTGCACCTTGCGGGTGCTCGTGCCCGTGGCGTACATCTCGGCCACGGCGGCCACGAGCGCGCGGTCGACGCGCTGGTAGCGCTCGAGCACGTCCTCAGGGAAGAAGCTGCCGGAGCGCAGCTTGGGGATGCGCAGCGTCAGCGTGCCGACGCAGGTGGCGAGCGACCTCTCGCGGTAGCCGTTTCGGCTGTTCGCCCCGCCGCCGCACAGCTGGTCGGCCTCGGCGTCCATCACGGCGTTCACGACCTGCTCGGCTAGTCTGCGGAGCAGCTCCTGCATGTCGATGGCGCCGTCGTCGAAACGGGGCATGGCGAGCATGTCCGGCGTCGGGTCTGATAAGATTCCCATAGCGGTCTTCGTCCTTTCCTAGAACCTGTTGTTGTGGTGATTTCAGATTCTAGGACGAAGGCCGTTTTTCGTTAAACGGGCGCTAGGGTGTCACCCTTACACCAACATTTTCGACGCGATCGCAGAGACTTTGACCGAGCGCTGGGTTGGCATGCGAGAGGCCAACATGAGGCCGTGCCGCGGGGCGGACCGCAGGTAGCAAAACGGCACCGGAGCCCATGTCGGGCCCGGTGCCCAAGCGCGATATCGACGGCGCAGTTTCGCGATATTCAACAGCGCCCAAATGAGTAAATACTCATTTCTATAAATGATAATAACGATTCGCGGGTTCCCCGACGGTGAAGTTTGGATTCATATAAGGATCGCCTTTGACGTAATACTTAGCCCATCGATAATTCATGTACGCGACCTCTTTGTGGAAGCGAATCTGCTTCTCCGTATTGTTTTCAACGCCTCTAGAAATCGACTCGTAGTGATAGAGCTCGACTTCGGGTGTGTATACAATTAGGTCGTTGATCTCGCGTAGCTTTAAGCAAAAGTCAACGTCATTAAATGCAACTTGAAGCTCTTCCGTGAAACCTCCGACTTTCTCATATTCATCACGCTTGGTCATTATGCAAGCTGCGGTGACGGCGCTGAAGTCTTGTTGTGCATCGTTGAGTGCAAAGTAGCCCCAGTTATCCCTTGGCATGCTTTGGCAAAGATGTCCTGCCACGCCACCAGTGACGCATAAGCCCGCGTGCTGGATGGTGTTGTCGGGATAGTAGAGTTTTGCACCAACTGCGCCAACATCCTCACGTGCGCAGATGCCAAGCATAGTCTCAATCCAATTGGGCGTAATTACCTCAGTATCGTTATTCAACAGCAAGAGATAGTCGCCCTTGGCGTGAGCAACGCCAAAGTTCATGAGCTTGGAGAAATTGAATTCGTGCTTCCAAGTTACAAGACGAACGATGTCAGGATATTTTGCTTGCAACTTATCGTAATAATCGAACGTCTCCTTTTCTGTGCTGTTGTTTTCGATTATGACAAGCTCGAAATTGTCGTACGTTGATTTCTCAACAATTGACTTAATGCAGTTGTCCAGAATGTTGGCGTGGTCTTTAGTTGGAATGATAATTGACACGAGTGGATGGGAATCTGGCACAGCGTAGGTTACTTTATATGTAAAGGGACGACGCGCTTGTTCGACCTTCGCATTGAGCCCAAGCCTGTCCAAATGACTCTGGACCGCTTTGATACCTGCGATAGTGGCATACGGCTTGCTATCGGCATTTGCTGCGGTGGAGGTCTCGCTTAGGCGCCAGTGATATAGAACCTTTGGAACATGATGAACTTTCCTTGCCTTTTCCACGGCGCGGAGAGTCAGATTATGATCCTGCGCTCCATCGAACTCTTTCGCGTTCGGTTCTAGAGTGTCAAGCAGAGACTTACGGATGGTAAGCATATGGCAGATATAGTTATTGTTTCTGAGCAGATCGATATTGAAATCCGGCTTAAAGAACGGCTGCGCTAGCTTTCCATCAGGCAAGAGTTTATCTTCATCACAATATAGAAGATCGACGTCATCATTGTTTTCAATTGCCTCGGCATATGAGAACAACAAGTCCGGTTCAAGAATATCGTCATGGTCAAAGAAGCTAACGAAATCACCCGAAGCGATGGCAACGCCGGCGTTTGTATTTTCGGAAATGCCCTTATTCTCGGTAAGGTTAATTGATTTAATTCTGTTGTCGTGGGCCGTCTCCTGCTCAACGTGAACCTTTAGTTCCTGATTGTCAGGACTTGCATTAACTAGGATGAGCTCCCAGTTTGCATAAGACTGGTTTTTTACGGATTCGGTCATATCGTTAAAGAACGAAATGGGTGTGTTGTATAGAGGGACAATAATGCTGAACTTCGGAGCACTGTTGAAGACGATTTTTCTCTGCTTCTCCAGAGCGCCGATGGTTGCCTTATGCTCCGTGAACCATTCGGGGTATTCAGGGTCAAACTGCGCATGGGTAAAGAGAAAGTTGGTCTCCTCAAGAAGCAAGCCTAACTTATCGGGTGTTAAGCAGTCAAATGCACTGAATGATGGGTGATTTTGATCGTCAATAACAAAGTAGTAACGATCGAACGCCTTTGGCATTCGAATTGAGAGCTGCGTTTCAAGCTGCTTTTTCTCAGACGTAAATCCAACGCTTGTTACATTCGAACCGAAATTGACGATGCTCAAATTAACTTCATTAAGGGTTCGATCGAAACAACGAAGTTTGATTTGCGAGTCGCTACGATAAGGAGTTCTCACCGTGCACCTAAGGATATAGTCGCTTGAATCTTCGATGCACTGCCAGAAATCAATCGTTGCCATGTCAAACTCTGAAACGTCATCGTAGTTTCGGAGTTTGCTGCACATGTCAGGTTTAATTTTGTAGTTAAGGCGCGACTCCCATTTGATGTTCTTGCAATTTAGCGAAAGGGAGTCGCTGCTCAGGGTGCGACCGTCTTGGCCGATTTCGCTAAACTCAATTTTGATGGTGCGAGCATCGGGATCGGGGACTACAAGGACGTATGAGTTCGAGTCACAATTATTGTCCCGGAATTTTAGGAGGGATAAAGGTGAGCGGCGGTTATCGTCTGTAGCCGCCTGGGCTGTTACGCTGGAGCCTTTATGGATGCCTTCAATCTTAAGCTGCTGGTAGATTTTCCAGTTTCCTCTGCATACTCCGGTTGTTTCGACTCGCATTGTTTGCCTTTCGTTTGTTGGACACTGCTCATTGTACTTTTTCATTTGTTGCCTCGCTAGAAATGCAGAAAGAGTTGCGTGTTTCTGCTGTCCGATTTAAATAAGAAGACGGGGAGGTTGCTGCCGGTGCGTATAATTTAATTAACTATGCATCTGTAATCAGCGGCTTTTGCTCAACGATTGTCAATCGAGAGGATTTTTATGAAAGGCATCATCCTCGCCGGCGGGTCCGGCACCCGCCTGTACCCGCTCACGCTCGTGACCTCCAAGCAGCTGCTGCCGGTCTACGACAAGCCCATGATCTACTACCCGCTCAGCACCCTCATGCTGGCGGGCATCCGGGACATCCTGGTCATCTCCACGCCGACCGACCTGCCCAACTTCGAGCGCCTGCTCGGGGACGGCTCGCGCTACGGCGTGAACCTCTCCTACGCCGAGCAGCCCTCGCCGGACGGCCTGGCGCAGGCCTTCACCATCGGCGAGGATTTCATCGCCGGCGAGCCGTGCGCGCTGGTGCTCGGCGACAACATCTTCTACGGCAACGGCCTGTCGCGCCACCTGACGCGCGCCGTCCAGAACGCCGAGTCGGGCCGCGCCACGGTCTTCGGCTACCACGTGGACGACCCCGAGCGCTTCGGCGTCGTGGAGTTCGACGGCGAGGGGAGGGCCGTCTCCATCGAGGAGAAGCCCGAGTGCCCCAAGAGCTCCTACGCCGTCACCGGCCTGTACTTCTACCCGGGCGACGTGGCCGCCAAGGCGCATGAGGTCGAGCCGTCGGCCCGCGGCGAGCTGGAGATCACCGACCTCAACCGGATGTACCTGGAGGAGGGGACGCTGTCCGTGGTGACCCTCGGCCGCGGCTACGCGTGGCTGGACACCGGCACCATGGAGAGCCTCCACGAGGCGGCGGAGTTCGTCCGCGCCGTGGAGCACTCCCAGGACCTGCCGGTGTCCGTCCCCGAGGAGATCGCCTGGGAGAACGGCTGGATCACGACCGCCGAGCTGGAGGAGGCGGCCAAGGCCTACGGCAAGTCGGTCTACGGGCAGCACCTGAAGAAGGTCGCCGCCGGCGAGATCGTCAACAGCCCGCGCGAGTACTAGCGCAAGCTTGTTTTCTTTAGGGGTCACCGTTTATCTGGTGGCCCCTTTCGTTATGATTACGTTGACCATAAAGACAATATGATTGGGAGTGGATGTGTTAAG
This sequence comes from uncultured Collinsella sp., assembly GCA_900544095.1. Classification (GTDB taxonomy): domain Bacteria; phylum Actinomycetota; class Coriobacteriia; order Coriobacteriales; family Coriobacteriaceae; genus Collinsella. The sequence goes on along the minus strand of UQTV01000001.1, from coordinate 224,820 downwards.
CGTCTACTTTGGCGATATGCCAGAAGCGATTTACAACACAGCGACATATTTCAAAAACTCTTACCGGTCTTCTTGGATTACGGATCCCTATGCAGTCTCGATAATTAAAGATGTCGATCGATCGGTTGTTGTCTCCGAAAACGTCATCGAAAGCCCTGTGCTTGGATCCATCTCCCCACTCCAGCTTTCTGGTGGCGTGAAAACGCTGCTGCTTATGAGATTTGATCGTAAGCATATTTTTAACGCTTCTACCTGTGGTGACAACTGTGCCAAGTGGATTCTCGACATGGCGAAAGACCGCAAGCTCGTTGTGAATCTCTATCATGTGATGGACTTTGGTCGCGAGGATTTTAAAATTAAAGTCGTGAATAGCGGCCGAATCGTTCACAGCATGGCCGATTTGATTCACGAGTCGATTCCGTATCTGTAGGTGCTGCTTATGAACGGTTCGCATCTCGTTAAGATTTCCCGCCGCAGGGGAACCAAGTACACATTTACCATTAAACGGAACATTACTATTGTGCGTGGGGATAGTGGCACGGGTAAGACGACACTGTTTAACATGGTCGCAGACTACATGCGAACGGGCGAGCAGTCGGGTGTTTCCTTGCAATGCGATTGTCCCTGTGTCGCCCTGACCGATTATGATTGGCGAAACCAGCTTTCGTCCGTTCATGACTCGATTGTATTTGTCGATGAGGGCTTAAAAGAGATTCATTCTGATGAGTTTGCCCATCATGTGCTGTATTCCTCGAATTATTTCGTGCTGATCTCAAGGGCTGATTTCCCCAATCTTCCGTATAGCGTGGATGAGATTTACAAGATTAAGACGAGCGGAAAATACCATTCTTTCGTCCCTGTTTATCAAGATCGCGGGAATCATCGTTATGCTATTTCCCGGTCGGCGCCAAAACAGGACTTTTCTATCCTTCTATGCGAGGACAGTAAGTCTGGTTTCCAGTTCTTTGAACGGCATTTCGCTGACAGTGAGCTTACCTGTACTTCGGCCATGACGAACAGCGCGATTTTGGGCTGGTTGGATCAGCATCTCGACGATCGCGTGTTTGTTGTCGCGGACGGGGCGGCATTTGGGTGCTATGCGGACCGCGTCCTTAAGCTGCAAGACATTCACCGCGATACTGTTACGGTTTGTCTTCCCGAATCATTCGAGTGGCTTCTACTGAGCTCCGGCGTAATTTCAGGGCTAGATGCCAAAGCAGTTCTGCAAGAGCCGGAAGCGTTTGCAGACAGTGAGAAGTTTAAAAGCTGGGAGGACTTCTTCTATAAGTACTTACGCGATAAAACTGGGAATTCGGTCTTCCGGTACGACAAAGACTGCATTCCGGAGGCGTTTTGTAGGGGAAGTAATTCTGCGAAGGTTATGGCTCTTATCGCGTGCCGAAATGTCCGATAGTTTTGTTGAATAGTGTCGCGGCATCACTTCCTGCGGCATACTAAAGAAGCTGTACATGCTTCAGATTGGATTTTCATGTCTGAGATTTTTGAACCTAAGAACATCATCGTCACGGGCGGCTGCGGCTTCATCGGCAGCAATTTCGTCCACTATGTCGTGAACAACCACCCGGGCGTCCACGTCACCGTCCTGGACAAGCTGACCTACGCCGGCAACCCCGAGAACATCGCGGGCCTGCCCTCCGACCGCGTGGAGCTCGTCGTCGGCGACATCTGCGACGCCGAGCTGCTCGATGAGTTGGTGCCGGGCCACGACGCGATCGTCCACTACGCCGCCGAGAGCCACAACGACAACTCCATCGCGGACCCGGAGCCCTTCCTGCGCACCAACGTCGAGGGCACCTTCCGCCTGTTGGAGGCCGTGAGGAAGTACGGCATCCGCTACCACCACGTCTCCACCGACGAGGTCTACGGCGACCTGGCGCTCGACGACCCGGCGAAGTTCACCGAGGAGACGCCGTACCACCCGTCCTCGCCGTACTCGAGTACCAAGGCCAGCTCCGACATGCTCGTGCGCGCCTGGACCCGCACCTACGGCCTGCGCGCCACGATCTCCAACTGCTCCAACAACTACGGCCCCTACCAGCACGTGGAGAAGTTCATCCCCAGGCAGATCACGAACATCGTCGACGGCGTGCGCCCCAAGCTCTACGGTCGCGGCGAGAACGTCCGCGACTGGATCCACACCGAGGACCACTCCTCGGCCGTCTGGGACATCTTGACCCGCGGCCGCATGGGGGAGACCTACCTCATCGGGGCCGACGGGGAGAGGAACAACATCACGGTCCTGCGCATGATCCTGGAGGCGATGGGACGCGATCCCGAGGACTTCGACTGGGTCGCCGACCGCCCCGGCCACGACCGCCGCTACGCCATCGACTCCACCAAGCTCCAGCGCGAGCTGGGCTGGAGGCCGGCGCACACCGACTTCGCCGAGGGGCTCAAGCAGACCATCGACTGGTACGTGGCCAACGAGTCCTGGTGGCGCCCGGCCAAGGAGGCCACCGAGGCGCGCTACCGCGCACAGGGCCAGTAAGACCGCATCCCGGCGAACCGCACCGCGGGGCGCCCGCGCGGGGCCGCAGGGCATGGGGATGATCCTGCGTCCCCGCGCGGGCGCCCCCGGTTATCCAACCTCTTCGATAGGAGCTATTCCCATATGGCAGACATCGCATTCGAGAAGGACCTCTCCGTCACGGAGACCGGCATCGAGGGCCTCAAGGTCGTCGACCTGGCCGTCCACGGCGACTCGCGCGGCTGGTTCAAGGAGAACTGGCAGCGCGCCAAGATGACCGCCCTGGGCATCCCCGACCTCAGGGTCGTCCAGAACAACGTCTCCTACAACGACAGCCGCGGCGTCACCCGCGGCATCCACGCGGAGCCCTGGGACAAGTTCATCTCCGTCGCGCGCGGCTCTGTCTTCGGCGCCTGGGTGGACCTGCGCGAGGGCAGCGAGACCTTCGGCAGGGTGTTCACCTGCACGCTCGACCCGTCCAGGGCCATCTACGTCCCGCGCGGCGTGGGCAACTCCTTCCAGGCCCTGGAGGACGGCACCGCCTACACCTACCTGGTGGACGCCCACTGGTCGCTGGAGCTCAAGAGGACCTACACCTTCGTGAACCTCGCCGACCCCGAGCTCGCCATCGAGTGGCCGATCCCGCTGGACCAGGCCACCGTCTCCGAGGCCGACCTCAACCATCCGATGCTGAGGGACGTCGTCCCCATGGCGCCCAGGCGCACCCTCGTCACCGGCTGCAACGGCCAGCTGGGCCGCGCGGTGCGCGCGCTCGCCGAGGAGCGCGGCGTGGCGAAGGACTTCGACTTCTGCGACATCGACACCTTCGACATGTCCGACCCGGACTCCTACTCAAAATACGACTGGTCGCTCTACGGCACCGTGATCAACTGCGGCGCCTACACGGCCGTGGACAGGGCGGAGACCCCCGAGGGCCGCGCCATCGCCTGGAAGGCCAACGCGACCGGGCCGGCGCTGCTCGCCCGCACCTGCGCCGCGCACGGGATCACGCTCGTCCACGTGTCCTCCGACTACGTCTTCGACGGCACGGTCGAGGTCCACACGGAGGACGAGCCCCTCAGCCCGCTGTCCGTCTACGGCCAGACCAAGGCCGCCGGCGACATCGCCGTGGCCGGCTGCCCGCGCCACTACATCATGCGCAGCTCCTGGGTCATCGGCGAGGGACACAACTTCGTCAAGACCATGAGGGCGCTGTCCGACCGCGTCGCCGACCCCGAGGACGGGCTCGAGCAGATCACGGTCGTGGACGACCAGCTGGGCCGCCTGACCTTCACACGCGACATGGCCGAGGCCATCTTCCACGTGCTGGGGACGCACGCCCCCTACGGCACCTACGACTGCACCGGATCCGGCGCGGTGAAGTCCTGGGCGGACATCGCCCGCGCCGTCTTCGAGGCCGCCAACGGCAACGGGGAGAACGTGGTCCCGGTCAGCACCGCCGACTACTACGCGAACGCCTCGGACCCCATCGCCCCGCGCCCGGTCCACTCCGCGCTCGACCTCTCGAAGCTCGAGGCCGCGGGCTTCCACATGCCCGACTGGGAGGAAGAGCTGGGGGAGTACATTAAGACGCTCTAGCCGCTATTAACTTTTCGAGAGTAAAAGCCGCCGTTCTTTAACGGCGGCTTTTCTTGTTGGTGGCTATCTGCGCAGTGGTGCCAATAGTATTTTGCGGAAGATCTACCTCTCGCTTGGCATGGAAGTAGGGTGGCCGGGCTGGTCGTCGTAGGCGTATTTGCTGTACACGTTGACCTCCCACTGCTTTTTTTCGACCTTTGCTACAGAATCTAGGATGAAGCCGGTCGCAAGGCTCAGGCCGCACAGGAACATAAACGAGGCGGCGAGCACAGCGGTGGGGAAGCGCGGGACGAGGCCGGTCTGGAAATATTCGACAACGATGGGCATGCCCAGGGCGAGGCCGAATACCGCGAACAGAAGCGCAACGAGGCTGAAGAACTTCAGCGGGCGGTAGTCCTTGAACAGCGTGCCGATCATCGCAACGACTTTAATGCCGTCGCTCACGGTGTTGAGTTTGGACTCGGAACCCTCGGGACGGTCGCGGTACTCGATGGGCACATCTTTGATGCGCCAGCGGTGGTCGACGGCGTGGATCGAGAGCTCGGTTTCGATCTGGAAGCCCTCGGAAAGCACTGGGAAGGTTTTAACGAACGGGCGGCTCATGGCGCGGTAGCCTGTCATGACGTCATCGAAGCTGTAGCCATAGATCCACTTGATCATGGCGCGGACCAGATTATTGCCAAAGCCGTGGAAGGCACGCTTGTTCTCCTCGGCGTAGGTGCCGTTGGAAAGGCGATCGCCTACGGTCATGTCGGCCGTGCCGTTAAGGATGGGCTCGCAGAGGGCCTTGGCCGTCTCGGCGGGGTAGGTGTCGTCTCCGTCGACCATCAGGTAGCAATCGGCGTCGATATCGCGAAACATCTGGCGGCACACGTTGCCCTTTCCCTGACGGGGCTCAAAGCGGACTGTGGCGCCGTGCTCGGTGGCAATGCGTGAGGTATCGTCCGACGAGTTGTTGTCATAGACATAGACCGTCGCCTGCGGAAGCTCGCGGTGAAAGTCGTCGATGACTTTGCCGATCGTGAGCGCTTCGTTGTAGCAAGGGATGATGACGGCGATGGATTCAGAATTCACTTAATGCTCCTTATACATTCAATCCTAGAAAGTATAGCCGTTTGGGCCTGGCATCCTAAGATGTGGGTTAGTTCTCCAGTTTTGTTGCGCGAATCGTTTGCATGGCCGTCGGGTCTATACTGTTCGTTTGTCAACGATTACGAGTAAAGGAGTTGCATCCGTGTCGGATCAGACAAAGCAACAAGAAGCTCGCAGTCTGCCTGCGACGTTTGCTAAGAACGAATTTGAGAAGGACGCGTTTATCCTTCGTCAGCTGGTTACCAAGGATTTTAAGATCAAGTATCGCCGTAGCGTTCTGGGCGTCGCATGGTCGGTGCTCAACCCGCTGCTGATGATGATCGTCATGGCCATCGTGTTCTCGACGATTTTTGGCCAGGGCCGCAATGGCTCAATGACGCCCGAGATGTACCCGCTGTACTTGATCGTGGGTAACGTTACCTTTGCCGTCATGTCCGAGTCTACGAACCAGGCCCTGACGTCGATCGTGGGTGCTGCCCCTCTGCTCAAGAAGGTTAAGGTGCACCGCTGGGTCTTCCCGGTGCAGAAGGTGCTCTTCTCGCTGGTCAACTTTACCTTCTCGCTGGTCGCCGTCGCCATCGTTATGCTGTGGTTCCGCGTTATGCCTTCTTGGCATCTGATTCTGCTGCCGGTTTGCCTGCTGCTGCTTATGTGCTTCTGCATGGGCCTAGGCATGATGCTCTCTGCCCTTACGGTCTTTTTCCGCGACGTTATGCATCTGTGGAGCGTCGTCATTACGGCGTGGACTTATATTACGCCCATCTTCTGGACGACTGACTATATTGCGCAAATGCCGCATCTCGTGCGTATCTTGATGTATGCGAACCCCATGTATAACTACCTGCAGTTTATGCGCGATATCTTCTTGTTCCAGACCACGCCCTCGCTTTTGACGTTTGGTATGTGCGTCGCTTGGGCGGTCCTTGCGCTTGTCATTGGCTACACCGTGTTCCATAAGTCCGAGCGCAAGTTTATCCTCTACATCTAAGGAGTGCTGTGATGACTGAATCTGTTGTTGATTACAGCGAGCAGCCTCTGGCTGTCGAGGTCGACGACGTCACCATGATCTTTAACATGGCGTCCGAGTCGCTGACCAACCTCAAGGAGTACTTCATTAAGCTTGCCAAGCACGAGCTGTTCTTTGAGGAGTTTAGGGCACTTAAGCACATCTCGTTCGATATTCATCGCGGCGAAGTTGTCGGTCTGGTTGGCACCAATGGTTCCGGTAAGTCTACGATGCTCAAGATTATCGCTGGCGTGCTTGAGCCTAGCGAGGGCAGCGTTAAGGTCCATGGCAACATCGCACCGCTGATTGAGCTCGGCGCCGGCTTTGATCCTGAGCTGACGGCCCGCGAGAACATCTATCTGAATGGCGCCCTGCTCGGCTATACCAAGGAGTTCATCGACGCCAACTTTGACGGCATAATCGAGTTCGCTGAGCTTCAGAACTTTGTCGACATGCCGCTTAAGAACTTCTCCTCGGGCATGGTTGCGCGTATCGCCTTTGCAATCGCGACGATTACCGAGCCCGATATTTTGATCGTTGACGAGACGCTGTCCGTCGGTGACGTGTTCTTCCAGCAGAAGTGCGAGGACCGTATCCAGCACTTTATCCAGAGCGGCGACGTGACGGTTCTGTTCGTTTCGCACTCCATGGAGCAGGTTGAGCGCATCTGCCAGCGTGCCGTTTGGATCGAGAAGGGTGACCTTCGCATGGACGGCCCGGTCGATGAGGTCTGTAAGGCGTACCGCGAGCAGTTCAACTAGGTTATAATTACTTGCGCCTGACAGGCTTGCGCTTGCTTGGGCGTGCGGTTATATGCTCCATTAGCTCAGTTGGATAGAGCAGGGGACTTCTAATCCCAAGGTCGACGGTTCGAATCCGCCATGGAGCACCAGAGAGTTTTTGAAGACCCGGTTTAATGCCGGGTCTTTGCTATTTGGGCGCATGGGCATGCTATTGTTTAAACACAGACCCCAAGACATGGCGATGACTTGCGGCCATATTTGTTAATTTGGACTGTGGCGCGCTTTCATCGTCACAGAAAGATGCCCGGTGCAGCGTTCGCGCTGCACCGGGCATTCTGTTTGCTTATGATGGCTAGCTAATGCACCTTTGTCTCTACGCCTCCGTCGGCTCCACGCCTAGCTCGTTGCGGACGAGATCGAAGGCTGCGGCGATGGCCTTGTCCATGTCGTAGTACTTGTAGCCGCCCAAGCGACCGGCGAAGATAACGTTGCCCTCCTGCGCCGCCAGCTCCTCGTACTGACTGTAGAGGGCCTCGTTCCTGGCGTCGTTGATGGGGTAGTAGGGCTCGTCGCCGGGCTTCCAGTCCGCCGGGTACTCGCGCGTGATGACGGTCTTCTCCTGCGTGCCGAACTCGAAGTGCTTGTGCTCGATGATGCGCGTGTAGGGTATCTCGCGCTCGGTGTAGTTGACCACGGCCACGCCCTGGTGGTCGGCCTCGTCGAGCGTCTCGGTCTCGAAGCGCAGGCTGCGGTACTCGAGCGTGCCCAGCTTAAAGTCGTAGAACGCGTCGATGGGGCCGCAGTAGATCGTCCTGGCGGCGATATCGGGCTCGGCGGCGACCAGCTCCTTGTACTCCACGCCGCAGCGCACCTCGACGCCCTCGAGCATGTTGGCGACCATCTTGGTGTAGCCGCCCATGGGGATGCCCTGGTAGCGGTCGTTGAAGTAGTTGTTGTCGTAGGTGAAGCGGCAGGGGAGGCGCTTGATGATGCTCGCGGGCAGGTCGCGGCAGTCGCGGCCCCACTGCTTCTCGGTGTAGCCCTTCACGAGCGTCTCGAAGATGTCGCGGCCGACGAGCGACAGCGCCTGCTCCTCGAGGTTTGCCGGCTCGCCGATGTTCTCGGCGGCCACCTGCTCGGCGATCTTGGCGCGGGCGTCGGCCGGCGTGACGACGCCCGGCCACATCTTGGCGAAGGTGTTCATGTTGAAGGGCATGTTGTACATGCTGCCGTGGAAGTTGGCGACCGGCGAGTTGACGTAGTTGTTGAACTCGGCGAAGCGGTTGACGTAGTCCCAGACGTCCCTCATGGAGGTGTGGAAGATGTGCGCGCCGTAGCGGTGGACCTGGATGCCCTCGACGTCCTCGGTGTAGACGTTGCCGGCGATGTGGTCGCGGCGGTCGATGACCAGGACCGACTTGCCGGCGCGCTTGGCGGCGTTGGCGAAGACGGCGCCCGAGAGGCCGGCGCCGACGACGAGGTAATCGTACTGGGACATGGATGTGCTCCTTTGTATGTTAAATCGGACAGTTCCTTTAGTTTAGGGACAAACATACCTAATGTGTCGCCCCAAGGGTTAGTGTAGCAGTCGTTCCCTCGGCAGCGCCAAAGCGTGGGCGTTGCCTGGTTTCCAAATGATGTTAAGGACTCGCTATTCCGCCCTCAGGCACTCGGGCAAGATGCTTGCAACTGCATCCATCGCCTGTGGCCTCAGATACTGCTCATTGAGCTTCGTCTTTTTGTAAGCATAACGAGTGTCTGCCGAGTACTTGATCAATACGTCGGTGAAGAACCGCTCCCAGCTCAGGTAGTCGCGGCTTTCGATATAGCTTGAGGGATCCTCGAGGATCTTGGGAATGCCGCTGCTGGGTATGAGCCCGGAGCGCAGGAGTGTCCACTCGAATGATTCCGGGAGGAACAAGCGAACGTTCTTGTAAACGCGCTGTCCCAGCACCTTTTCGATGTAGGGGCCAAACGCTGCGCCGTCTCCTATGGCAAGGATGTTTTGCTCGGGACATTCGTGAATCGTTCGTTTTAGGTTTGCTACGCCGGTGGCGGAATAGCAGGGGATCCCGAGTCGGTTGCAAAGAGCGTTGTAGAATTGATAGCCAGATTTGCTATCCTCGACAACTACGGCGTCGGGTACCTCGAATCCAACATTTAGATCCTGATACAACATGCTTGCCGTGTGGTCATATAGCGGCTTGGTCACCGAGTAGAAGCGTCTGTCGCTTTTACGGCCATTGATTGTTTTGCTTGTGGTGTTGACTAGTTTCAGGATCTCATCAACGCTGTAGGGGAGTTCGTTGGCGTCGCGACGAGATATCAGAACAAAATAGTTGGACGACCCGTTAACGGCTTTTGCGAAGTCCTTTGAGTAGATAAATTCGTTGCCCTCATCTAAAAAGATTATTGAGTCCTCGATAATCGAAAGCTCGCGCTCCCAACGCCTGCCAGATAGCGTTTCACAGGGAACGTCACAACTGAGCGTGACGCCGCTCTCCGGTCCACGATCGTTGTAGTCGCGGATCATCGAGATGAGTGTCGTTTTGCCCGTGCCGCTGTTGCCGCGGATGAAGGAAATATTGCGCTTAAACGTGAGTGTGTATTTGACCTTTGCGCGCTCTACGACAACGGTGTGCGTTCCCTTCATTACTCATCAACATCCAAAAAGTCATTCGTTGCGCCGACAAACTCCTGCATGTTTCTAACGATGCGGCCATCGTTATTGATGCGAATCTCAAAATGCTTCCAGGGGAACTTCATGATGTGGTAAAGGGTCACCAGCACATCCTGCTCTTTGCCGATCTTGAGTAGCCAGCGGGCACAGTTGTCTCCGCAGGTAGATGCGTTGAACACCATATTTGGGAGATTGCGTACTAACAGCAACGTCTTGACGCCGCCGGACAGTTCGAGTGGGGTGATTGTGCCTAGTTGTTTGCTTACGATGTTGTGGGGACCGATGAGCTCTGATCCGTCCACGCTTTTAATGATTTGTGCGGCCATAGGGTCTTCGAACCATGAGTCCAAGTATGAGTTCCTAAAATAGGTTTCGGTATCGTAGATGGAACCGGGATAATCTCCCAGATGGATGCTTAACATGCGCGTCTCCAGACGTTGTGTGACTGCAATGATTATATGCCAGTAATAAAGTGCCGCCAGTAGCGAGGTTGCTGCTGGCGGCACTGGCATTATTAGCGTATGAATCGCGTTGATGGATTTGCTCGCGAGGCTACTTTTCGAGACGTTCCCCCAGCAGCTCCAACGCGTGGGCGTAGCCTTGGAGGCCTTCGCCAGTGATAGTGGCGAAGCAGGCTAGGCGTGCATAGCTCACCTGGCGGAAGTCCTCGCGCGTCTCTACGGCGCTGATGTGCACCTCGACGGCCGGGATGGCGACGGCTTTGAGCGCATCGAGGATCGCCACGCTCGTGTGCGTGTAGGCCGCCGGGTTGATGACGATGCCGTCGACCTTGCCGTAGGCCTCCTGGATCTTGTCGACGATGCTGCCCTCGTGGTTAGACTGGAAGACCTCGACCTCGTCGAAGCCCTGTGCAGCGCCCGCTTCCTGGCAGATCTGCACTAAGCGGTCGTAGTTGTCGCTGCCATAGATGCCCGGCTCGCGAATGCCGAGCATGTTGAGGTTGGGGCCGTTGATGACGAGTGCTTTCATGGTTGCTTCCTTTGTGGTTGGTTGGCGTGGCCGGTCTTGTGGTCTTCGACGTTTGCCCAGATAAAACCTTCCAAAATAAACCTGTCCCTTTTTGGCAGGTTTAGAGGGTGTCGAGGAGGGCGCGGGCGGTGTTGGCGGCGCAGTCGCGTGAGTCGATGATGTAGTCGGCCCAAGCGCAGTAGCGCGGCATGCGCTGCTCGGCGAGCTTGTCGATACCGTCGCGGGCGGTGATGGGGCGGCCCTTGTGGGCGAGTTCGTCGAGCTTGCGGTTGAGCATCACAATCTGGCTGTTCTGGTGCAGCAGCGGGTAGTTCTCGTCCCGCGTGACCACGCCGCCGCCGGTGGAGAGCACCAGGCCGCTGCGCTTGGAGATGTCGGACAACGCCGCCGTCTCCTGCTCGCGGAAGGCCGCCTCGCCGCGCTCGACGATATAGTCGGCACAGGGCATGCCCAGACGCTTCTCAAGCGCGGCGTCTAAGTCGATGTGCTCGCGGCCAGTGAGCAGGGCGATCTGCTCACCCACGCGGGTTTTGCCCGAGCCCGGCATGCCGATCAGGGCGATGTTCTGTTCGCGGCGTGACAAGCGTTCCGTCACGTCCAGGATGCGCTCACGCGGGGTGACCTGGCCGGTATAGCGCTCGACGGCTTGCGCCGCCTGGGCCACAAGCATGAGCAAACCACCGATGCAGGGGATGCCGCGGCGCTCAGCCTCGAGCATCAGGCCCGTGCGGGCGGGGTTGTAGACAATGTCGATAGCGCCTTCGAGCGCATCGAGCCCCTCGAGTGTGCAAGGCGCGTCAGGGCAGTGGGGGAACATACCGGCAGGCGTGCAGTTGACGAGCAGGGCGGCGTCGGACTGCTGCGCGATGTTGCCGTAGTTGACCTCTCTCGTGCGGCCCACGGGCACGACTGCGGCGCCCAGATCGCCGAGCACCATGCTTGCCGTGGTGCCGGCACCACCGGTGGCACCAAGCACGAGGACCTTCTTGCCGGCAACTTCAACGCCCAGCTCCTCGACTAGGCACTGGAAACCGAAGTAGTCGGTGTTGTCGCCGCGCAGACGGCCATCGGGCAGACGCGTGATCGTGTTGACGTTGCCCATGCGTTCGGCGAGCGGGCTCAGCTCGTCCAGGTAGTCCATGACGGCGCGCTTGTAGGGAATGGTCACGTTGGTGCCTTCCCACTCGTCGCCCGTCATAAAGGCCGCGAGGTCCTCGGGCTCGCGCTCAAAACGCACGTACTCAAGCCCCGCGAGCTCCTTGTAGATGGTCGGGGTGTAGCTGTGGCCCAGCACGCGGCCCAGCACGCCGTAGGGGCGGGTTGTGGCGACGTCAGTCATCTAGAGCACCTCCGTGTAGCTGCCAAAGTAGGTGAAGCTCTCGCACACCTCGTCAATCGAGTCGAGCAGGTCGTCGAGGGCTTTGCTGCCAAAGGGACAGTCCAGATCGAAGTAGAACATAAACTCAAAGTCGCGCCCGGGGATGGGGCGGCTCTCGAGCTTGATAAGGTTGATGTTGAGTGCGTAGAAGCGCTCGAGTACGCGATAGAGGGCGCCCGGTTCGTTGGCCGTGGTGATCATGAGCGAGGTACGGTTGGCGCCGGGGTAGACGCGCGGCTCGCGACTGATGACGACGAAGCGCGTGTAGTTGTTGTCCGAGTCCTGGATATTGGGCTCCAGCACCTCCAGACCATAGAGCGCCGCGCAGCTGCGCGAGGCGATGGCGGCAACGTCGGTGCGTTCGGAGCTGGCGACCATCTCGGCCGACATGGCCGTGTTGGGGTACTTGGTGGCGTGCAGGTCGTGTGCCTCGATAAAGCCGGCGCATTGGGCAATGGCCTGGCCGTGGCTGTAGACCTCGTGCACGTCCGCAAGCTTGGTGCCGGGCTTGACGAGCAAGTTGTGGTCGATTTTGAGGCGAAGCGAGCGCACGATGTGGAAGTCGAACTGGGCGAGCAGGTCGTAGACGGCGTTGACCGAGCCGGCGGTGGAGTTCTCGATGGGCAGCACGCCAAACTCGCAGAAGCCGTCGCGCACGGCGCACATGACGCCCTCGAAGGTCTCGAAGAACGCGATGTCGGGCACGTCGAAGAGCTTGCACGCGGCGATTTGGCTGTAAGCGCCCTCGACGCCCTGGCAGGCGACGGTGGCCGTTTGAGGGAAGGGCGTGTCGGAGGCTGCAGCCGTGGCGTGGGCCTTTTGCGAGACGGTGATGCCCTTGAGCTCGTTGATGTAGCGCTGCTGCTCGGCCTTGCTCATGCTCATGAGGAGACGGAACAGGGTGATGGTCTGCGCCTCGTAGCGCTCGGGCGCGCGGCTGGCGAGGTTGTTGAGCTTGGAGCGCTCACGGGCGGGGTCGAAGACGGCCTTGCCCATCTCGATTTTTGACTTGGCGACCTCGGTGGCAATGTCCATGCGCTCGAAAAAGCTGTTGAGGAGCGTGGTGTCGATGCCATCGATGGCCTGGCGGATGTCAGCAAGGTCCATGGAGACCCCTTTCACGTGTCGGGGGATGTTGAGGGGTGGGTAGTTAGCGCTGGGCGGCGTCTTCGAGGAGGGCGTCCCAGATGGCAAGGGCGGCGGCTGCCTCGGCTACGGGGACAGCTCTGGGGACGATGCAGGGATCGTGGCGGCCGTGGACCGAGAGCTCGGCATTTTCCATAGCGTCCATGTCCACCGTCTGCTGCTCGCGGCCAATGGAGGGCGTCGGCTTTACGGCCATGCGCCACATGACGGGCGCGCCGGTCGAAATACCGCCCAGGATGCCGCCGGCGTTGTTGGACTCGACCTCGATCTCGCCGGTCTCGGCATCGATGCGATACGGATCATTGTTCTCGCTGCCGCGCATGGCGGCCACGGCAAAGCCCATGCCAAACTCCACGCCCTTTACGGCTGGAATGCCAAACGCGATTTGCGCGATGCGGTTCTCGATGCCGTCGAACATGGGGTCGCCGATGCCCGCGGGAAGTCCGTAGATGCCGCACTCCACGATGCCGCCGATGCTGTCTAGCTCGTCGCGCGCGGCTAGGATCTCCTCGCGCATGCGGCCGGCTGCGGCGGCGTCAATGCACGGCAGATCGTTCGTAAGGATCGCCTTGCGGTCGGCCTCGCGATAGACTATGTCGTCCATCGGCAGGTCGGAGATGCCGCCGATCTGCGCCACATGCGCCATCACTTTAATGCCGCGGGCCTCGAGTGCCTGCAGCGCAATGCCGCCGGCGATGCACAGGGGTGCCGTTAGGCGGCCGGAGAAGTGTCCGCCGCCGGCGACATCGTGCATGTTGTGATACTTCACGCGCGCAGGGAAGTCCGCATGTCCGGGACGGGGCTTGCGGCGCAGCTCGGAGTAATCCTTGGAGCGCGTGTTGGTGTTCTCGATAATCGCGGCGATGGGCGCGCCGGTGGTATGTCCATCGACAACACCGGCGATGATGTGCGCGGCGTCGGCCTCGCGGCGTTTGGTTGCGGTCTCGTCGCGACCGGGGGCGCGACGGTCGAGGAAGGCCTGCAGCTGCTCCTGGTCCACGGCGATGCCCGCCGGAATGCCATCGAGTGAGCAGCCGATGGCGGGGGAGTGCGACTGGCCGAAGATGCTTAAGTGCAAGACGTTGCCAAAGGTCGAGGACATGCTATTCCTCCTCGAGTGTGACCTTGCCGCCCAGCAGGCGGTAGTGGTCGAAGAAATCGGGATAGGACTTGTTGACGGCCTCGGCGCCGTGGATCACGACCTCGCCGGTGGCGCGGCTCGCGGCGATAGCGGCCATCATGGCGATGCGATGGTCGTTGTGCGAATCGACCTCGCCGCCGGTGAAGGCATCGACACCCTTGATGATGAGGTCATCGCCGGCAATGCGCACCTGCGCGCCCAGCGCGGTGAGCTCGCGGGTGGTGGTGACCAGACGGTCGGATTCCTTGATGCGCAGACGGACGCAATCGCGAATAAAGGTGCGGCCCTGTGCCAGCGAGGCCACGGCCGAGATGACGGGCACCAGGTCCGGAATGTCGTGGGCACTCATCTCAAAGCCGGCGAGCTTGTCGGACTGCACGGTGGCGGCGTTGGTGGAGCGCACGATGCGGGCGCCAAAGCGCGAAAGCGCGGCAAGCACGTTACGGTCGCCCTGTGCGGAGCTCAGTGACACGCCCTCGACGGTGATTGGGTCGGTGCCGATGGCACCGGCGCACAGCCAAAAGGCGGCGTTGGACCAGTCGCCCTCGACGGCTACGCTGCCGGGCGTGCGGTACGAGCCGCTGCTCACGCGGAAGTTCGTGACCTCGGGCTGGTCGTCCTTGGCCGGAATGCGCTCGACGTTGACCTCGACGCCAAAGGCCTTCATGGCCTGTATCGTCAGGTTGATGTAGGGGCGGCTCTCGATGAGGCCGGTTACCTGCACGCAGGAGGGCTGGGCCAGCAGCGGGGCTGCCAGCAGCAGGCCCGAGATGTACTGCGAGCTCACGTTGCCCGGAAGCACAAAGGTGCCCGGGCGCATGCGGCCGCTCGTCTTGAGCGGAAAACCGCCCAGACCCTGTAGGTCGCAGCCGGCGGCGATGATCTCGTCCGAGAGCGGGGAGAGCGGGCGGGCGCCCAGGCGGCCCTGGCCTACGAAGGTGGCATCCGCACCCAGCGCGCAGGCGACAGGCAGCATAAAGCGCAGCGTGGAGCCACTTTCACCGCAGTCAAGCGTGCCGCCGGCAAGGGCCTTGAGCAGGCCAAACTCAACACTCTTCATGGTGGGGTGGACCTGGAAGCCGTCCTCGACGGTCTCGATGCGAGCACCCAGTGCCGTAAGGCAGCGCACCGTGGCCTCGATGTCGGCGCAGGTGGTGTTGCAGGTGACGTGCGTCTCGCCGTTGGCAAGCGCAGCGCAGATGATGAGGCGATGCGCCATCGACTTGGACGCGATGGCGGGAACGGTGCCCTTAAGCGGGGACGGGGTGATGCGGGCTAGCATGCGGATGCGTCTCCCTTCTGGCCGAGGCCCTCGGCAATGAGTTCGTGGAAAGTGGAAAGTGGCGTGCGGTCGATGCTGCAGCGGCCAATGCCGTGCGGAATCACCAGGTCGATGGTGTCGCCCGCGCGCTTCTTGTCGTGGAGCGCCTCGGCAAAGACGGCATCGGCATCTAGGTCGCAGCGGGTCTTGAGGCCATGGCGGGCGCAGAGTTCCTCAATACGACCGGGCAGTGCGGCATCGCAAACGCCGTGCAGGGCCGCGGCGCGCGTGATGATGCCCATGCCGATCGACACACAGTTGCCGTGTCCGAGCTCAAAGTGCTCGCAGGCCTCGACGGCGTGTCCGGCGCTGTGTCCAAAGTTGAGGAGCTTGCGCTGGTTGGTTTCGCGCTCGTCGGCGACGACCACGGCGCGCTTGATGTCGATATTGCGGGCGATGATGAGCGCCACGCGGGCTACATCGCGGTTGAGCAGCTCCAGCGTGAGCGGGGTCTTCTCCAGCTCGGCGAAAAGCTCCGGATCGGCGATCACGGCGTGCTTGACGACCTCGCCGCATCCGTCGGCGAACTGCTCGGGCGTGAGGGTGGCCAGGCACCCCACGTCGGCGATAACAACACTCGGCTGCCAGAAGGCGCCCGCGAGGTTTTTGCCGGCAGCCAGGTCGATGGCCGTCTTGCCGCCCACCGACGAATCCACCATGGCGAGCAGGCTTGTGGGAATCTGCACGAACTTGCAGCCGCGCATGTAGGTGGCGGCCACAAAGCCCGCCACGTCGCCTACGACGCCGCCGCCGAGTGCTACGATCACGTCGGAGCGCGAAAGTTCGTGCTCGGCCACAAACTCCAAAATGGCAACATAGGTTTCGGCGCGCTTATGGGCCTCGCCGGCCTCGAAGGTGCAGATGCTCACCTCGTAGCCTGACGCCTCCAGGCTCTGCTTAACGGGCATCTGGTAGAGCGGGCCCACGTTGGTGTCCGTCACGATGACGGCCTTGGTGCCGCCGGCAGTGGCGCGCACGAGCGGTCCCGCCTGCTCCAGCAAAAACGTGCCCACATGCACCTGGTAGGGGCGTGCGGTGTCGATATCGATGGTAATCGCCATAAGCTTCGGTCCTTTCGACCTGGCGTGATAGGTGGTCTAGTGGGAGGCCTCGTCATCGAGCGCGCGCTTGATGCGGTCTCCCTCGGCAAGAAGATTCTCCAGATAACGCTGGTCGCGGTCCTTGAGCGCACGGCTGTAGGCGCCGAGCGACTCGATCAGATGGTCGATCTCGAAGGCGAGTGCGTCGGCGTTGTCGATCATGAGCTCGGACCACATTTGCGGGTTGAGGTGCGCCACGCGGGTGAGATCGCGGTAGCTACCGGCCGAAAAGCCGTGGTGGACCTGGGCAGTGGGGCTTTTGACGTAGGCGTTGGATACCACGTGCGCAAGCTGGCTCGTGAAGGCGATCACGCGGTCGTGCTCTGCGGCGCTGGTCACGCTGAACTTGCCAAAGCCCAAGGGGCGCACCATCTCGCGCACCTGGCCCAAAAGCTCCAGCTTGAGCGCATCGTCCACCGCGGGCGGCACGAGCACGAGCGGCGCGCCCTGAAACAGGTCGGCGCAGGAGTGCGCATAGCCCGAAAACTGGGTGCCCGCCATGGGGTGTGCGCCCACGAAGTAAAAGCCGTGCTCTCGCGCGAGCTCAAAGGCCCGCTCGCACACAATGCCCTTGACGCCCACCGTGTCGATCACCACGGGGCCCATGATGGCATCGGTGTCGGTGGCGTCGGCGAGTGCCTGGGCGTGTGCCTCGAGCCACTCGATGCAGGCTTCGGGGTAGCAAGCCAGGACGATGATGTCGCATTCGCCGAGCGTCTCGTCGTTGAGCTCGCCGGCAACGGTGCCCATGCTGGCAGCCGTCATGACATCGTCATCGGGATCCCAGGCCAGCACGCGGACGCCTGCCTGCGCATAGCCGCGGGCAAAGCTGCCGCCGATGAGGCCAAGGCCGACGATGCCGGCGCACTTGGGGCCGCCCTGGTTAACGCGCGCGTTTCTCACGGTACCCATGGGCTACTCCATGGTCTCTTGGCAGACGACCTCGCGGATGGCTCGGATGCGGCGCATGGTGTCGTCGAACTGATCGGGGGTGAGGGCCTGGGCGCCGTCGGACCAGGCGCGGCTCGGCTCGTCGTGGACCTCGATCTCCAGGCCGTTGGCGCCGCAGGCGGTCGCGGCAAGCGCCATGGGCTCAACGTAGCGGGTGTAGCCGGTGGCGTGGCTGGGGTCGGCGACGACGGGCAGGTGCGACAGGTGGTGCAGCACCGGCACGGCGTTGAGGTCGAAGGTGTTGCGAGTACGGGTCTCGAAGGTGCGGATGCCGCGCTCGCACAGGATGACGTTGTCGTTGCCCTCGCTCATGATGTACTCGGCGGCCATGAGCAGCTCATCGATCGTGCCGGACATGCCGCGCTTAAGCAGGATCGGGGTCTTGGTCTTGCCGACCTCCTTGAGCAGGGGGAAGTTCTGTGCGTTGCGGGCGCCGATCTGCATGACGTCGATTTTCTTGTCCAGGAAGACCTGCACGTCGCGCGGGTCCATGATCTCGGTGACGATCGGCATGTCGAGCTCGGCAGACGCCTCGCACAGCAGGTCCAGGCCAGCAGGGCCCATGCCCTGGTAGGCGTACGGGGAAGTGCGGGGCTTGTAGGCGCCGCCGCGCAGCATCGTGGCACCGGCGGCCTTCACGCGGCGGGCGATGCGGATGAGGTTCTCGCCCTCGACGGAGCACGGGCCGGCGATGACCTGGAACTGGTCGCCGCCTACATGTACGCCGTGGCCGCAGTCGATGACGGAGTCCTCGGGGTGGAACTTGCGGTTGGCGCGCTTGAACGGCTCGGAGACGCGCTGCACGCGCTCGACGACATCCATGGACTCGAGCAGGAACGGGTCGATCTTGGTCGTATCGCCCACCAGGCCGATGATCGTCTCATTCTCGCCGCGCGAGACATCGGTCTTCAGGCCCTTTTTCTCAATCCAGCTGACGATATGGCTGACGGCCTCGTCGCTGGCGCTCTCTTTTAAAATTGCAATCATGGTGTGCCTCTCACCTCGATGGATAACCCTTGCAAAAACGGCCCGCATCGCGAGCCGTGTACATATGGTGCATGAGAGTTTATACTATCTGACTCGCTTTTGCCTTCTAAAGTGGGCCGTTGAGCCGCGTCTTCCTCGGAATTGCAAAGCTTTTTCTTTTATTTTGATAGCCCGTGGTGCACTTGGGTATAATGCCAAGCGTTGGCCCTATTAGCTCAGGGGATTAGAGCGTCTGCCTCCGGAGCAGAAGGCCGTTGGTTCGAATCCAACATGGGGCACCATCGAACGTGAGACCGTCCGAACCTCGCATGGTCCGGGCGGTTTTTCTTATACCGACGCGACGTGATGGGACGTGGTATGGCAGCAACGGATATCGAGCGCGGACTCTCGACCGCCGAGGTCGAGGAGCGCATCGCCGCCGGTAAGATCAACCGCAACATGGAGCTCAAGACCAAGTCGGTCAAGGAGCTCATCATCGAGAACCTCTGCACGCTGTTCAATTTGATCAACGTGATCTTGGCGTTCCTGGTCATTTTGACCGGTTCGTTTAAGAATCTGACGTTCCTGTTCGTGGTGTTCCTCAATACCGCTATTGGCGTCATTCAGTCCATGCGTTCCAAAAAGATGGTCGATAAGCTCACGCTGCTGACCTCCAAGAAGGCCATCGCGGTGCGCGACGGCTCCGAGGTGGAGCTCGAGCTGGACCAGATCGTGCTCGACGACATCATCCGCCTGGGGCGCGGCGACCAGATCCCCGCTGACGCCGTGGTGGTTTCGGGCGAGGCGCTCGTGAACGAGAGCCTGCTGACGGGCGAGAGCGATCTTATTAAGAAACGGCCCGGTTCCGAGCTCATGAGCGGCAGCTTTATCGACTCGGGTCTGCTGCGCGCCCGCGTGATCCATGTCGGCGCCGACAACTACGTGGCCAAAATTAATAACGAGGCCAAGTACGTCAAAAAGGTCAATTCCGAGATCATGAACGCGCTTAACGCCATCGTGCGCTTTGCGAGCATCATCATGATCCCGCTCGGTTTGGCGTTGTTTGCCTCGAGCGTGAGCGAGCTGTGGGATGCCGCGGGAACCCCAGGCAATAGCGCGCTTTCGTGGTGCTTCTCCGAGCTGTTGGCTGGTCATGTGCCTTCGTCGGCGCTGCTGTCCACGGTGGGCGCCCTGCTGGGCATGATCCCGCAAGGCCTGGTGCTGCTGACCTCGTCGGTGCTCGCCATCGCCACGGTGCGCCTGGCCCGCCGCAAGGTACTCGCGCAGCAGCTCTACTGCATTGAGACGCTCGCGCGCGTCGACGTGCTGTGCCTGGACAAGACGGGCACCATCACGTCGGGCCGCATGGAGGTCGAGGGTACCTATCCGCTGCCGGTCGAGGGTATGGGTGCGGGGGAGGGCGACGCCGCCGTTCCCGTCGATACCACGGTGCTCGATTTTGCTCTGGCTAACGTCGCACGTGCGACCTCGGCCGATGCCAACGAGACCTGCCAGGCGCTGCTCAACTACTACGCCGACCGCCCGGTCGAGGTGTCTGAGCCGCTGTCGGTCATTCCGTTCTCGTCGTCCAAAAAGTGGAGCGGTGCCTCGTTTGCGCAGGGCTCCTATGTGATGGGCGCGACGCAATTTGTGCTTTCAGAGCGCGCCTTTTCGCAGGTCGAGAACCGCGTGGCCGAACTTGCCGACACCTGCCGCGTGCTTGTGGTGGCCTGCGTGGACGGCTTTACGCCCGATGGCGATATGGTGGGCGAGGCCGAGCCCGTGGGCTTTGTGACCATTCGCGACGAGATCCGCACCTCGGCCGCCGAGACCATCGGGTACTTTAACGAGCAGGGCGTGACCCTCAACGTGATCAGTGGCGACGACCCGCGTACGGTGTCGTCGATTGCGCGCGTGGTGGGCGTGCCGGGGGCGGACGCTTATGTGGACGCCACGACGCTCGATACGCCGGCCAAGCTCGATGCCGCAGTGGACCGCTACCATGTCTTTGGTCGTGTGACCCCGCAGCAGAAGCGCGAGCTCGTGCAGGCACTCAAGCGCCGCGAGCACACCGTGGCCATGACGGGCGACGGCGTTAACGATGTGCTAGCGCTCAAGGAGGCTGACTGCTCCGTCGCCATGGCGGCTGGCTCCGACGCCGCGCGTAACGTGGCCGAGATCGTACTCGTCGACAACGACTTTGCCTCGATGCCCGCCGTGGTGGCCGAGGGCCGTCGCTCCATCAACAACCTGCAGCGCTCCGCGGCGCTGTTCCTGACCAAAACGCTGTTCTCGATGGGCTTGGCGGCGCTGTGCATCGCGCTGCCGCCGTACCCCTTCGAGCCCATCCAGATGACGCTCATTAACTTCTTCTGTATTGGCGCGCCGGGCTTTGTGTTGGGCCTGGAGCCCAACAATGCTCGCGTGAAGGGATCGTTCCTGACGAACGTGCTCAAGCGGGCACTGCCGGCGTCGATTGCGGTCATTTTGGCTGCGGCGCTCGATATCTTTGTGGCGCGGGTGTTTGGCTTTAGCCAGCTCACGCTGTCTACGATGTGCCTGCTTACGTCGTGCGCGGCGAGCGTCAGCCTGATCTGGCGCATCTCGCAGCCTCTCACGCCCTTACGTGTGGTGCTCTTTGTGTTTGTAGTCGCCGGCATCCTGGTGGGCGTTATCGGATTCCCGGAGCTGCTGTCTATTG
Source organism: uncultured Collinsella sp. (assembly GCA_900544095.1). GTDB lineage: Bacteria > Actinomycetota > Coriobacteriia > Coriobacteriales > Coriobacteriaceae > Collinsella. Next base: position 203,518 of record UQTV01000001.1, on the reverse strand, counting down.
CTAACCTGTCGATGGGCCAGATGGTTATCTTGGCTGTCATCGTGGCCTTTACCTGCTCGGTGTTCTTTAAGCTCGCCACGATGATGGATTCACTTAAGCCGCGTCGTCGTCATGCCGCAACTGGTTTTGGTCGCGGTGTGCGTGTCCGCCTGGGTCGCGGTGGCGGCAAGGTGAGCTCGACGGGTTCGACGGCGGAGCGTTTTGCCAAGCGCGTCGCCGCCGACATGGCGCAGCGCCGCGAATCTCGCACCGTTCGTGAGGCCGAGGCCCGCGCACTCGAGGGCGTGGCCCAGGCCCAGTCCAAGAAAAAGAAGGGTAGCGGAGCCAAGCGCTCTCGCGTAACCAAGTCCGCCCAAGGCATCAAAGTCTCGATGCCGAGCAAAAAGAAGAAGTAACTACGCGCCCTGGCGATGTTGAATTGGTGCCTTGCTCCTGTGGGGCCGTGGCGATGTTATGCTCTAACCTCGATTGTTTGAATTGCTTCGAAAAGAGGATGCCGTGATCTGCCCGCATTGCCTTAAGACTATCGAGGACGGCGCCTCGTTCTGCCCCTACTGCAACGCCTATGTGGGTCCGGGCGATGGTCCCGAGCACACTGAGTTCGTGTTCTGTGAGGGCTGCGGTGCCCGTCTTTCTCCGCATGATCGTACGTGCCCCAAATGCGGACGCCCCGCTCCGGGTATCCTCTCCGAGGACGCGGCAGCATCCGACCTGGCAGCGGGCCGCACGGCGGGCTTTCCGCGCCTAACGCAAGAGCAGATCGATACCGAGGTGCCGCATGCGCCGGCCTCTGCCGCTGCGGTGCTTTCGGACGCCGCCGACCCCAATGAGACCTGCGTGCTGCCGGCTTTCGATAAGGATTTCGGTATCCCCAAGGTCGATATTCCCATGCCCGTTTCCCTGCATGACGATGCTCAAAAACCCAAGCGCAAGGTGCATCCCGACGAGGACGCCTATCACAAGCACAAGCGTCATATTCCCAAGCCGCTTATTGTCATCGCGTTCCTTGCCCTTGTGTGCGGTAGTGCCTATTGGTTCGTGACGACCGATCCCATGGGTGTTATGCCCGGCTTTTACGACCAGTTTGGCCAAGCTGCACAAACCACCTTCCCCACGCGCCAAAAGGGCGAGGCGACTGAGGACGATACCAAGCAGGACGATTCTGCCGAGGTGGTCCAGGAAGAAACCGTGCTCACCGATGATCAGCTCTATACCAGGCTCGACGGTCTGTATCAGACCATCGTGTCCTATGCTGACGAGGATCAGATCGGCGAGGTCATCGATTCCTTTAACAACGGCTATCTCCGAACGCCGCTGTCCATCCGTCAGGAGCTGTCGCAGAGTGCTTACGCCCTGCGCGACCAGATTAAAAAGACGCAAGATGAGCTCAACAACCTGAAAGTACAGGACGATACGGTCTATGCGGATGACATTGCCCACTTAAAGCAGCTTGCCGAGTGGATGTATGAGCGCGTCGACGTGATCTGCCAGAGCTGGGACATCTCGCTGGCCATTCCCGATGGCGAGTCGATGAGTTCTCACCAAAGCGAGATCCTGGCGCCCATCGCACAGGGCGGCAACAGCGCACTGAACCAGTACGACGCCAACGTGGGCTCCTGGAAGCCGCAGCAGCATTCCTAAAATTAGTTCGCCATAGTCGGCATAACCTACGTGCGCAATTGATGTAAGCCCATGCTTATTGCTACAATTCGTACAAATATGCTTTAAACGCACGAGGAGGGAACCACATGTTTGGTTTTAAGAAAGAGCTCTACACGCCCGAGTATCAGCTTGCCGGCGACGAGTGCGCCGTTATCGAGACGTCGAAGGGTACCATCAAGGTCAAGTTTGACGGCGAGGGCGCTCCCATTCATGTCGCGAACTTCTGCGAGCTTTCCACGATGGGTTTCTATGATGGCCTTAAGTTCCATCGCTATGTGCCCGGCTTTGTTATCCAGGGCGGCGACCCCAATACCCGCGACATGTCCGGCGCCGACGTCGCCGCCGGTCTTGAGGGCCCCGACGGCATGCCCGGTACCGGTGGCCCCGGCTACTGCATCAAGGGCGAGTTCGCCACCAATCCGCGCAACAGCCATGTCGATGGCGCCCTTGCCATGGCACGCTCCATGGACCCCGATTCCGCGGGTTCGCAGTTCTACTTCTGCCTGGGTGCCCAGCATAACCTCGATTCCGGTTACACCGTCTTTGGTACCACGGTCGAGGGTCTCGATGTGATTTCGCAACTGCGTGCCGGCGACGAGATCGTCCATGTCGAGATCGTTCACGAGTAAAGGGGACTTCCTTGAATAGCCAGCTGATCCAACAGGGCCGCGCCGCTTACCGCGCGGGTGATTTTTCCGCTGCAGCCCAGATGCTTGGGGCGGCAAAAACTCCCGATGAGATTATGGGCGAGGCCGATCACCTTCGTGGTAACGCCTTGATGCACCTGGGCATGTATGCCGAGGCCGCCGAGGCCTATGCCGCCGCCCTCAACGACGGCACCTACGGCAAGCGCGGCGCGCTGCTCACCAACCGCGGCAAGGCGCTCGCCGCCGTGGGCGACTACACGACGGCCGCCCAGGCGTTCTCTGCTGCTACACAGGATGCTTCCTATGCCACGCCGTTCAAGGCCTATCTGGGCCTGGGTAATGCGCTGTTCCAGTCGGGCGACTATGCCAACGCGGGAACCGCCTTCCGTCAGGCTGCCATCGACGGCGCCAATCCGGCTCCTGCCGCCGCACTCGGCGAGCTCGGTCGTTGCTTCATTAAGCTCGGCCGTCCGGCGGATGCCGTGGAGACCTACCGCACGGCTATCGACTTTGCCGGCCCCCGCGACGACACGCGTGCGCTCAACGCCGGCATGGGTCAGGCGCTTTCTGCCGCCGGCCGTCCCTCCGACGCACTCGACGCCTTTAACGCCGCTACTGCCGATGGCATCTACCAGCTCACCTCCGAGCAGGCCGATGAGCTTGCCCGCGTGCAGGATTCGCTTGCTGCGCTGTCTGCCCAGACGGCTATGGCCACGGCTCCGGCGCCCGCGATGGACGCTCCTGCCGTCGATCCGCTCGATCCTACGGGCGCGACCGGTCAGTTTATGCCCGATCCCTCGGACACCGGCTTCTTTACGCTGTCCGAGTCCGAGATGGTCCAGCAGGACCGTCAGGATCGTAAGCAGGCCAAGGTCCGTCGCCGCCATCGCCACACGGGCCTCAAAGTCTTCATCGTGCTGCTTCTGCTCATTTTGATCGCCGCGGGCGGTCTGGGCTTTGCCTACACGCGCGGCTTTGGCTTCCCGTCTCAGGAGTCTGTCGTTACCGATCTGTTCCAGGCTGCCGGTGACGGTGACACCGCAAAGGCCGAGTCTTGCCTGGCCTCGAGCCTGTCCGAGGACGCTAAGTCGATGATCATCTCCTCGATTCCGCAGGGTGCCACCGTGTCCGTCGAGGGCATGGATCAGTCCATGACCGAGACGACCGCTAAGGTGAAGGCATCGCTGTCCAAGGGCGGCGAGCAGGAGTACACCGTCAAATTCGTGCGCTCCGACAATCATATCGGCTGGGCCGTTTCTTCGCTCGATATGGATTTCTCGGCTGCTGACAACCAGTAGTGACCTTATGGGATTTAGCTTTGCCCGGCGCTTCACCGCAAGTGAGGTGCCGGGCTTGCGCTAGTATGATGAGCTAGTAGTTTTCCAGCAATCATCCAACACATCAGGAGTTGCGTTGTTTTCTTTGATGGATATGTTCTTCGGTAGCTATGCGGGCGATCTTGCCATCGACCTCGGCACCGCAAATACGCTTGTCTCCGTGCGCGGCAAGGGCATCGTTATTCGCGAGCCCTCTGTTGTTGCCATCGACAAGAACGACGAGCGCATCCTGGCGGTCGGTATCGAGGCAAAGCGCATGCTCGGCCGTACGCCCGGCAACATCGTGGCCGTTCGTCCCCTGAAGGACGGCGTCATCGCCGACTTCGATGTTACCGAGGCCATGCTTCGCTACTTTATCGACAAGGCGTCCGAGAAGCGCTATCCGTGGACTCCGCGTCCGCGTGTTGTCGTCTGCGTTCCCTCCGGTGTCACGTCGGTCGAGAAGCGCGCTGTCTTTGAGGCCACGATCCAGGCCGGTGCCCGCCAGGCCTATCTGATCGAAGAGCCTATGGCAGCTGCTATCGGCGCCGACCTGCCCGTCGAGGAACCCACCGGCTCCATGGTCATCGACATCGGCGGCGGTACCACCGAGGTTGCCGTTATCGCTATGGGCGGCATCGTCGTCTCGCAGTCCATCCGTATTGCCGGCGACGAGTTCGATCAGGCCATCCTCACGCACGTTCGCGATGCCTACAACCTGGCCATCGGCGAGCGTACGGCAGAGGACATCAAGATCAAGGTCGGCTCCGCCGTGCCGCTTAAGGACGAACTCGACGTCGAGGTCAACGGCCGCGACGTGATCACCGGTCTGCCCAAGACCGTGCGCATCGAGAGCGAGGAGATTCGTCGCGCGCTCAACAAGCCGCTCGACGAGATGGCCAAGGCCGTCAAGGACGCACTCGACGCTACGCCTCCCGATCTTGCCTCGGACCTTATGTACTACGGCATTTTGCTGACCGGTGGCGGCGCGCTGCTGCGTGGTCTCGACGTGCGCCTGCGCGATGAGACCGGCGTTTCGGTCAACGTCAGCCCCACGGCGCTCGATAACGTTGTTAACGGCTGTGCCCGCGTGCTCGAGGCCAATGCGTTTGATGGCGGCTTCGTCCAGACCAATGCTTAATTTCCAAAAGGTGGATTCCATTTGGCACGATCTTCGGGTTTCTCCACAAATCTGAATACCAAGCGACAATCAACGGGTATGCGCCCGTTGATTGTTTTCAGCCTGATTTCGGTGTTGCTGCTCACGTTTTACATCCGCGAGGGCGAGGCAGGACCGATTCATGCCGTGCGCTCGGGCGTGACGACGATTACCTCGCCGGTGCGCTTTGTGGGCTCGGCTGTGGCGGCTCCCTTCAATGCGATCGGTAACGTGTTCTCTAACCTTACGGCGTCGCAGGACACGCTTGACGAGCTTAAGAAGCAAAACGAGGAACTGACCTCTAAGGTTGCTGAGCTCTCCGAGGCTCAAAAGACCGCCGAGCGTCTGGAGGGGCTGGTCGGCCTGCAGTCGACCTATAACCTCAAATCGACCGCTGCTCGTATCGTTGGTGCCTCCGGCGATGCCTGGACCTCGACCGTTACCATCGACAAGGGCTCTGCCGACGGGCTTACCATCAACATGCCCGTGACGAGTTCTGCCGGTGTTATCGGCCAGATTATCGAGGTATCGGCCAAGACCTCTACCGTGCGCCTGATTGGCGACGAGAACTCCGGCGTATCCGCCATGGTGCAGGACACGCGCGCCCAGGGTATGCTGCAGGGTCAGGCTGACGGCACGCTGCGTCTTGAGTACGTGAGCGTCGACTCCGATGTTAAGGTTGGAGACATCATCGTGACCTCGGGCATTGGCGGTGTGTTCCCCAAGGGTCTACCGCTCGGCACCGTCTCGTCGGTTGAAAAATCCGCAAACGACGTGTACTACACCATTGTGGTGCGCGCCCAGACGACGGCCGAGAACAACGAGGAAGTGCTGGTCATCACCTCGCTGACCGACGAACAGTCGGCCTCGGATGAGGACGTGAGCACCGCTAATAGCACGCCGCAGGGAACGTCGCGCGATGCTGCGACCAAGACGAAGGACGAGAGCTCGGATGACGGTTCCGACACGTCCGAGACGACCGATTCCGGCTCGAGCGAATAGGGGGCATGTCCATGGATCTACACGAGCAGGGGATGAGCTCCCGTACGTTTGTAATCGCCGCCATCGTGTGCGTGCTGCTGCAGGCAGGCCTGGCACCGCAGATCTCCATTGCGGGCGGTCGCGTCAACTTTATGATTATCCTGGTGTGCATAAGCGTGTTCTCGGGCGACCCGACCCGTGCCGTCGTGTGCGGTTTTTGCAGCGGCTTGTTCTATGACCTTTCCGCTGCCGTGCCGGTGGGCGTTATGTCGCTCCTGCTGACCGTGGGTTCTTTTGCCCTGGTGCATAGCGCCGCCGGTCAGACGGGCGGTGCCCCGAGTGCGCGCGGCATCACGGTGGGCGCCTTCGCGTTCGTCATTAATGTGATCTACAGCATCATCTTGCTGTTTATGGGTTTGGAGACGAGCTTTGTCGTGGCGATCTTCGGTCATGCGCTGCCGTCTTCGATCCTGACGGGTCTGGTTGCCATTCCATTTTTGATGTCCGGCGTCGTGCCGCAGTCCGGCTATGGATTCTCCGCACGTGGCGGACGCCAGACGGGTATGCGCTTTAAGCCCAAGACCCGCAAGCTCAAATAGGGGAGGCCCGTAGATGTCTTCCCAGATGACGGTTATTATCGCCGGTATCGTGCTGGTCGTGGCCATCGTGGTCGCGCTGGTCATCATGCGTCGGGGCGATTCCCGTTTTACCTACGATACGCAGCATGGAACGGCCCCGCGCGCCACCGAGGGCGAGGGCAATACCGCGGCGACCGCCTTTAAGGGCCGTTTTTCCATCCTCACCGCGGGTGTGGGCGCGATGTTTGCGGCGCTTGCCGTCAAGCTGTGGGGCATGCAGATGGTCTCGTCGGACTATTACGAGAAGCAGGCTAATAGCAATCAGACTCGCACCGTTACCACACCCGCTGTGCGCGGCCGCATCCTCGATCGCAATGGCGTGGCGCTTGTCCAGAACCGTCCCTCACTTGCTGTCGTGGCCTACCGCGATCTTGCCGAGGATGAGGTTCTGGTTCGCCATCTTGCCAACGTGCTCGGTATGCCCTACGTGGCGGTTCTGCGCAATATCCAGGACAATTCCGAGGGCGCCCAGAGCCTGCATACCATCGCGACGGACGTCCGTCGCTCCACGGTCGCCTATATTCAGGAGCATGCCGGCGAGTTCCCGGGTGTCAAGATTGCCGAGCGTACCGAGCGCCAGTATCCATATGGCGAGACGGCATGCCATATCTTGGGCTATACCGGCACCATTACCTCCGAGCAGCTCGAGGCTCAGAATAAGAAAACCTCTGGCGATGATGATGCTTCTGCTGGCAAGATTACGTACCAGTCGGGCGATATCGTGGGCCAAGCGGGCGTTGAGAGCTACTACGAAAACCTGCTGCAGGGTATTCGTGGCGAGCAGACCGTCAAGGTCGATGCCTCGGGCAATGTGACCGGTCAGGCTGGCGCCGTGCCCGCGAAGGCCGGCTCCGACATTAAACTCACGCTCGACCTTAAAATCCAACAGGCCTGTGAGACGGCGCTGTCGAGTGCTATCGAGCTTGCCAAGACCACGGGCCACAGTAACGCCGGCAACGGCGCCGTGGTGTGCCTCGATCCCAACAATGGTGAGATTCTGGGCATGGCGAGCGAGCCCAAGTTCGATCCGTCGGTGTTTATCGGCGGCATCTCCAACGATGTGTGGACTGAGCTCAACGATGACGAGGGTTCGCACCCGCTGCTCAACCGCGCCATTAGCGGACAGTACATGTCGGCTTCGACCATCAAGCCGCTCTCGGCACTGGCCGGTCTTGAGTTTGGAACCTACACGTCGGGGCAGACGACCAACTGCACGGGCTATTGGACGGGTCTGGGCAAGTCGTGGGGCAAGTACTGCTGGCTGCATTCCGGCCACGGCACCATGACGCTGCAGTCGGGTATCGCCAACTCGTGCGACCCCGTCTTCTACGACATGGGCAAGGCGTTCTTTTATGACGAGAAACATTCCGAGGGCCTGCAGGAGGTCTTTCGTCGCTGGGGCCTAGGCAAGACCTGCGGTATCGATCTGCCGAGTGAGGGCGCGGGCCGTATTCCCGATGCCGAGTGGAAAGAGTCGTACTTCACCGACGCATCTGCCGAGGACCGCAAGTGGAATGCCGGCGATATGACCAACATTGCCATCGGCCAGGGCGACATTTTGGTGACGCCTTTGCAGATGGCATGCGCCTACATGGGCCTTGCCAACGGCGGTAAGCAGTACGTGCCTCACGTGTTTTTGTCTGCCGTGTCGCGCGATGGCGACGGCGATGCCTATAAGTACAACGGCAAAGGCAAGAAGAAGCGCCTGGAGGCCAAGATCAACAGCGATTCGGATTTGGCTCTTGTTCGCAACGGCATGCACGACGTGATTTACACGGCATCGACGTCCCTGGCGGCTCACTTTGGCACCCTGACGCCGCAGGTATACGGCAAGTCGGGCACGGGCGAGAAAAGCGGCGAGGACGAATACGCGTGGTTCTGCGCCTATGCGCCGGCCGATGATCCCAAGTATGTCATCGCTACTGTCCTGGAGCAGGGCGGCGGTGGCTCAGATACCGCGATGCATGTCGTGCGCGACGTGCTCGGCGCGATTTATGACGAGCCCGATACCTCTTCGGCCTCGGGCGATTCTTCGGTTCGATAGGAGGTTGCGATGGATTTTTCTCCGGCGGATCTGTTCCGTTCAACCAAGACCGGCTCTCGCAGCAGCCTGGACCGCGTCAACAAGCAACTTTCGGCCTCGCGCGGTACGTTTCGCCAAAAGGTGCATATCGGTGTGCTGCTGGCTACCGTCGCGCTCGTTGCCTATGGCGCCATCATTATTTGGTCGGCGTCACAGTTTAAGGCCGACGCCTCATTCTCACGCCACCTGCTGGGCATTGGCATTGGCGCGGTGCTTGCGGTGCTCGTCTGGCGTACCGATCTGCGCGGCATCTCTAACTTCTCGACGGCGCTGCTCGTCATTGACCTTATTGTGATCTTCTCGCCCAAGATTCCGGGCCTGTCCTATACGGGCGGTCTGGGCATGACGGGCTGGATCAAGATTCCCGGTATCGGCTTGACATTCCAGCCGGTTGAGCTTGCCAAGCTCATCACCATCTTCTTTATCGCCACGCTTGGCTCGCAGTATAACGGCCGCATCGATACCGTTCGCGACTACGTCAAGCTCTGCGGCATGCTGTCCATTCCGTTTTTGGCCGTCGTCGCCATGGGCGACCTGGGCTCGGGCCTGGTCGTGCTGGTCTCGGGCGCCATCGTCATCTGCATGAGCGGTGCACGCCGCGAATGGGTGCTGTCGACCCTGGCCCTGCTCGTGGGCCTGGTGGCCCTCGTCCTGGCGCTCGATTCGGTCTTTGATTCGTTGCTCGGCCACGATGTGCTCATCAAGCAGTATCAGATGAACCGTCTGACGGTCTTTATCGACCCCGATAATGCCGATTCGGACGATGCCTACAACCTGCAGCAGTCGCTTATCGCCGTTGGCTCGGGCGGCTTCTTTGGTAAGGGTTTGGGCCATGCGACGCAGTCGGCCGGCGGCTTTCTGCCCGAGTTCCACACCGACTTCGTCTTCGCCTTCCTGTCCGAGACCTTTGGCTTTTGCGGTTCCTTTTTGCTCCTGTGCCTCTACGTGCTGCTGATCTTTTCGACGATTCGCGTCGCCTTTAAGTGTGAGTCGCTGTTCTTGCGCCTATCGTGTGTGGGCATCGTTGGCATGTGGGCGTTCCAGACCTTCGAAAACATCGGCATGTGCATCGGCATGATGCCGATTACCGGTATTCCGCTACCGTTTATTAGCTTCGGTTCTTCTTCGATGATGATTCAGCTGCTGACGGTGGGTATCGTACAATCCATATGGCGGCATCGTTCGGGCGCCGCGTAACCGCTGGAGGGGTTTGCTATGAAAATTCCCGTAGATAAGCTGACCCGCGCTTTTAAGATGGGCGCGTCCGTTAAGAAGGATTCCGATACGCCGGTGCGCGTCTCGGTCTATTTGGATTCGTCCGCCTCGCGCTTTCTGGCCGAGACGGTGCGTGACGCCTTTGTACCGCAGACGACCTCGGGCATTGTGCGCGTCGAGCGTCTGGGGGAGGAGCGAATTGCTCCAAAGACCGATACCGATGTGGTGCTGGTGCTCTCGTGCGGCTCCGACCGCTTGGAGAGTGCCGTGCAGGAGCTCGTGATCGCCGGCGCCCCCGTGTGCGTGCTTGCCGAGTCTGCTGTGGAGGTGCCGTTTATCGAGGAGTCCACGCCTGTGCTCGGCGTGGTAGCGGCAACCGATAAGACGTATCTGCTCGAGACGCTTGCCCGCTGGATTCTCGATCGCACCGAAAAGGAAACGGCTTTTGCGGCGAACTTTGCCTTCATGCGCATCGCGGCGGCCAATCGTATCATCACCTCGTGCGCGCTCACCAATATGGCGACCGGTGCGCTGGTGTTTTTGCCGGGCGCCGATTATCCCGTTATGGCGCTGGCGCAGGTGGGCATGCTCTTTGAGCTCGCTGCCGTCTTTGGACGCGGCATTAAGCCTGAGCGCGGCTACGAGGTCGCAGGCGTGCTTGTCGGCGGTCTTGTGATCCGCGCGGTCACCCGCGCGCTCGTCAAGCAGACGCCGCATATTGGGTTTGCCGTCAAGGCGCTCACTGCTGCCGCGGGCACCTATGGCATGGGCCGTGCGCTCGTTTCGCTCTACGAGCGCGATGTCGACTACAGCCGTGCCAACGAGGTGGTTACTGCCACGTTCTCCCGCGTTCGCGATCTGGTGACCACGGTCGCGGGCGCTACCCGTCCTATGGCGTCCTATCAGGACGCATCCGATCTCGCTGCTTAGGGGTTTTCCGTTGCGCGTTCCGTATCAAGACTGTTTTCATTTAATTGAGCCGTTGCTCGCCAAGGTCGAAAAGCCGAGCCGCTATATCGATCACGAGTGGGGCACGCTTTCCAAGGCCGATGCCGACTACCGTTGCTGCCTGATCTACCCGGATGTGTACGAGGTTGGTCTGCCCAACCAGGGTATCGCCATCCTCTACAACATCCTTAACCAGGCCGAGGGCATCTCCTGCGAGCGTGGCTATGTGCCGTGGCCCGATATGGGTGACGCTATGCGCGAGGCAGGCATTCCGCTGCTCTCGCTCGAGGGTGCAGCGCCGGTCGCTTCGTTTGATATCGTCGGCCTGCATGTGCCGCACGAGATGGCGGTGACGAACTTCCTTGAGGCACTCGATCTCGCTGGCATTCCGCTGTTAGCGGCCGACCGAGGTGAAGACGACCCCATCATCATCGCCGGCGGCCCCTCGGTGTACAACCCCGAGCCGTACGCGGCCTTCTTCGATGCCATCCTCATCGGCGAGGGCGAGGAATCGCTGCTCGAGACCTGCCAGCTGCATCGCCGCCTGCGCGACGAAGGAGTCCCGCGCGCGCAGATTGTTGAGCAGCTTGCATCCATTGCCGGCAACTACGTGCCGTCGCTCTATGAGGTTCGTCACGACGAGCCCTGCTCGCCGCACGGCTACACCGTGCCGCGCGAGGGCAAGGATGCGCCGACCGTGGTCTACAAACGCGTCGTCGAGGATTTCGGCGCCACGAATCCGCTGTCGCAGTCGTGCGTGCCCTATGCGCAGCTGGTTCACGACCGCCTGTCTATCGAGATTCTGCGCGGCTGCGCTCGCGGCTGTCGTTTTTGCCAGGCCGGCATGACGTATCGCCCGGTGCGTGAGCGTTCGGCCGACCAAATCGTCTCGTCGGTGATTCAGGGTCTGGAAAAGACCGGCTATGACGAGGTGTCGCTGACCTCGCTCTCCACGACCGACCACTCCTGCATTCGTGACGTGCTTGACAGGCTCAACCGTCGCCTGGAAGATACGGGTATTCGCGTGTCTATTCCGTCGCAGCGCTTGGATTCGTTTGGCGTGGATATGGCCGAGTCGGTCGCCGGCGAAAAGAAGGGCGGCCTGACGTTCGCGCCCGAGGCCGGCAGCCAGCGCATGCGCGACATCATTAACAAGAACGTGACCGAGGAGGACCTGGACCGTGCGGCCAAGGCGGCCTTCGAGGCCGGCTGGAACCGCATGAAGCTCTACTTTATGATGGGCCTTCCCGGCGAGCGCGACGAGGACATCGTGGCCATCGCCAATCTGGCCGATCACGTGCTGGAGCTCGGTCGTTCCGTGGTGCCCAAGGCTCGTCGCGGCTCGATCTCGGTGTCGATCTCGGTTTCGGTCTTTATCCCCAAGGCTGCCACGCCGTTCCAGTGGTGCCCGCAGCTCGATTACGACGACGTCAAGCGTCGCCAGAAGCTGCTTATCACGAGCGTTCGCAACCGTGCCGTCCGCGTGCATTACCACGATGCCGAGACCTCGCTCATCGAGGCCGCGCTGTCCCGCGCCGGTCGTGACATGACGCCCGTCATCATCGATGCCTGGCGTGCCGGCTCGCGTTTTGACGCCTGGGTGGAGCATTTCTCGCTCGATAACTGGAAGGAGGCTGCTGCCAAAAACGGCATCGACCTCAATGAGCTCGTGCACCTGCCCTACGAGTTGGACTGGCGTCTGCCGTGGGAGCATGTGAGCCCCGGCTGCACGCGCGGCTTCCTCGAGCGCGAGTACCGTCGCTCGCTCGAGGGTGTCACGACTCCCGACTGCACCCGCACGTCGTGCACCGGCTGCGGAATCTGCCCCACGCTCCACGCCAAGAATGTATTGATGGGTGATCGCGCATGAGTGAGCGCCTGACCGACAACCCCACGCTCTTTAGACTTCGTGTTCGCTATGGCAAGCGCGATCGCCTTAAGTACCTGGGCCATCTCGAAGTAATCCATACCATTGAGCGCATCGTGCGCCGTGCGGGGCTTCCCTATGCCGTCACGCAGGGCTTCTCTCCGCACATGCGCGTGGGCTTCTCTTCGGCGCTACCGGTGGGTACGTCGTCGACCTGCGAGTGGTATGACCTGTTTATGACCGAGTTCGTGGCGCTCGACGAGGCGTTTGGGCGCCTGGCTGCGGCGTCTCCGGCCGATCTGGCGCCCATCGAGGCGGCGTACATCGACGTGCGCACGCCGGCGTTGACGGCGCAGCTCACGCGTCTGTCGTATCGCATCGACCTGCACTTGGATCCCGAGGCGCCCGTAAGCGCCGACGAGGTGCGTCGTGCGATCGACACGCTGCGCGCGGACCATGGCATCGACTACGCGCGCGGCAAAAAGAGCAAGCGCTTGGATTTGGATCACACGCTCGTGGGCTATGAGCTCACGGCGGGGGAGCGTCCGGACCATCTGGTGCTCATGCTCGACACCCATGCCGACAACGAGGGCTCTATGCGTCCGGAGATTTTGCTTTCAGCTGCTGATGTTTTGTTGCAGGGCTTGACCCCGGGCGTCGATGCACCTATTGTTTCCACCGGTATGCAAGACCTCGTGACCATCTGCTCCTACGATGTCGAGCGTCAGAATCAAGCATGCGAGGACGACGAGGGCCGACTCGTCAGCCCCATACCTGTGCGAACTTGTGGATTTGCTCCACATACTCGTTGACGGGGGTATTTTCGCCTGCTACTATATTCGGCTGTTGCACTAACTGATGCATGAAGGGCAAGTAAACATGTACGCAATCGTTAACACGGGCGGCAAGCAGTACAAGGTCGCCACCGACGATGTCATCACCGTCGAGAAGATCGAGGGCAATGAGGGCGACAAGGTCACCCTGCCGGTCATCTTCCTCAACGATGGTAAGAAGATCGTCACCGATCCCGACAAGCTGGCCAAGGCCAAGGTTACCGCTCAGATCGTTGAGCAGTTCAAGGGCGAGAAGCAGCTGGTCTTCAAGTTCCACAAGCGTAAGCGCTATCGTCGTCTGAAGGGTCACCGTCAGCAGCTCACCAAGCTGAAGATCGTGAAGGTCCAGGCTACGTCCCGCGCCAAGAAGGCTGTCAAGGCAGAGGCCGAGGCTGTTGCCGAGGCTCCCGTCGCCGAGTAGATTACACTCGTAACGAAAGAGTAGGTATACACAATGGCACACAAAAAAGGACTCGGTTCCTCCCGTAATGGCCGTGACTCCCGCGGTCAGCGCCTTGGCACGAAGCGCTATGCCGGCCAGACGGTAACCACGGGCACGATTCTCGTCCGTCAGCACGGCACGCACATCCACCCGGGTGAGAACGTTGGCCGTGGCAAGGACGACACGCTGTTCGCGCTGGTCGACGGTACCGTTGAGTTCCACAAGGGTATCAAGCACAGGGTCAGCGTACGCCCGCTCGCGAACGCGTAATTCACCCTTCATAGAGCACATATGTGGGAGGCACTTGAGTTTTAGGATTCAAGGGTCTCCCTCTTTTTTGTAGGAGGCGATTCTGTTGTCACAGTTCACCGATATCAGCCGCATTAACGTGTGCGGCGGCGACGGCGGAGCCGGGTGCATGTCGTTTAGGCGCGAGGCATTTGTTCCCAAGGGCGGCCCCGATGGCGGCGACGGCGGTCGTGGCGGCAATGTCGTCATCCAGGCCGATGCTCAGCTGTCTTCGTTGATCGATTACCGCTTTAAGCATCACTTCCGCGCCGAACGCGGCACGCACGGGCAGGGTGCCCGTCGTAACGGCAAGAGCGGCGAGGACCTGATCCTGAAGGTTCCCATGGGCACCGTGGTGCGCGAGCTCGACCCCGAGACGCAGACCCCGATGTTCGAGATTGCTGACCTGGTGCACGATGGCGAGCGCGTTGTCGTGGCGCCCGGCGGTGCCGGTGGCCTGGGCAACACGCACTTTGTGACGTCGGTGCGCCGCGCGCCCGCGTTCGCTCAGCTGGGCGAACCGGCCGAGGAGCACTGGATTGAGCTTGAGATGAAGCTTATGGCCGATGCCGCACTCGTGGGCTTCCCCTCGGTGGGCAAGTCCTCGCTTATCGCGCGCATGAGTGCCGCCCGTCCCAAGATCGCCGACTATCCGTTTACAACGCTCGTGCCGAACCTCGGCATGGTGCGTGCCGGTGAGTATTCTTACGTCGTTGCCGACGTTCCTGGTTTGATCGAGGGCGCAAGCGAGGGCAAGGGCCTGGGCCATCAGTTCCTGCGCCACATTGAGCGCACGGCGCTCATCATGCATGTCGTTGACATGACGGGCGGGTTTGAGGATCGCGACCCGGTTGAGGATTACCGTATCATCAACCGTGAGCTCGAGCAGTATGGCGCCGAGCTTTCGGAGCGTCCGCAGATCGTCGTCGCCAACAAGTGCGATGCGCCGGGCACGGCCGACAAGATTGCCGACCTCAAGCGTGCGGCACTCGACGACGGCCATATGTTCTTTGCCGTGTCCGCCGTGACGGGTGCCGGTCTCAATACGCTGATGCTTGCCGTAGGCGAGCAGGTGGCTAAGCTTCGCGCCGAGCTGGCGGTCTCTGATGAGCCGGTCGATCTGCGCGACGAGGAGTGGGAGCGCCGCCGTCTGCAGCGCGAGAAGCGGTTCCGCATTGTCCAGGAAGAGCCCGGTGCCTTCCGCGTGGTCGGTCGTGCCATCGAGCGCATGGTCATCCAGACCGACTGGGAAAACGAGGAAGCCGTCATCTACCTGCAGCATAAGTTTGCGCGTATGGGTGTTGACGACGCGCTCGAGAAGGCCGGTTGCCGTGCGGGCGACGAGGTCCGCATTTGCCAGCGCGCCTTTGACTTTGAGGGCGCTGAGGACTTCTCGGAGTACGAGGAGCTCGAGGACGCTGGCGAGGACGTTGCCGTTGAGGCCATTGACGTGGCCGATGCTGCGGATGAGGGCGTCGAGGCTATCGATGCGGCGGATGCCGCGGACGATGCCGAGACCTCGGAGGGCGAGTAAGCCATGTCGCTGCGCGGTGGAATCGGTTTGCCCGAGCTTCCCATAAAAGAGGGCAAGGAGTTTCGGCTTGGCATTATGGGCGGCACATTCGACCCGATTCATTACGGGCACCTGGTGACTGCCGAGCAGGCGCGCGAGTCGCTCGACTTGGACGCTGTGCTCTTTATGCCGGCGGGCTCTCCCGCCTTTAAGCTTGACAAGCCGGTTACGCCTGCCGAGGACCGTTATGCCATGACGGTCCTCGCCACCGCCGCGAATCCGGCTTTTTTGGCGAGCCGTTTCGAGATCGACCGTCCAGGCGTGACCTATACTGCCGATACGCTTCATGCCCTTCGCGACTTTTACCCGCCGCAGGTAAAGCTCTACTTTATTACGGGCGCCGACGCGATTATTGATATTGTGACCTGGCATGATGCCGAGCGAATTGCTGAGCTTGCTACCTTTATTGCGGCGACGCGACCGGGTTTTGATATCGATACGGCGCGTGCCCGCATCAAAGAGTCGGGGCTGCCGTTCGATGTGCGCTATATTCAGATTCCGGCGCTGGCGATCAGCTCGACGAACATTCGTAAGCGAGTTGCCCGCGGCATGAGCGTGCGCTATCTTACGAGCGAGTCTGTGCTCGGCTACATTCGCAAGCGCAGTTTGTATGTCGATCTGGGTCAAGAAGATTTTGAGTGATGGGGGCTACGTTGTCGGTAGAGGATCAGTTTGAGGGCGATGAGCGCGCGCTGCTCAAGCGCATTCAAGAGCTGCTCGATGTTCGCATGAAAGATAAGCGCAAGCGCTATGTGCATTCGCTGGGTGTTGCCGAGACCGCACTTCATCTGGCCGAGGTCTACGGCGTTGACCGCTTTGATGCCGCTGCCGCCGGCTTGATCCACGACTGGGACAAGGTGCTTTCCGATGACGAGCTCGTGGCCCGCGCGCTTCACTATGGCATCAAGGTTGCCGGCTCTCCTTCCGCCGCGACGCCGCTTTTGCATGGCCCTGTTGCCGCCTATGAGCTTCCGCAGCTTTTCCCCGAGCTGTCGCCGGCTGTTTTCCAGGCTGTCGACCGTCACACCGTGGGTGCCTGCGACATGACGCCGCTCGATATGGTGGTCTTTGTGGCAGATGCCATCGAGCCCAACCGCCACGGCGACTATGCCCATGCGCTGCGCAAGATGGTGGGGAAGTCCTCGCTCGACGAGTTGTTCTTCTCCTGTTTTGCGCAGGGTCTGGTCTATGTGATCCAGTCCGGGCGCTATCTTTATCCCACGGCTATTACGATTTACAACCATTACGCCCAGCTGCGCTAGCTCGGGTGTGTCTAGAAAGAGGTATTCCATGGCCGACGAGACCATGACTGACGAGCAGATTCTTAAGGATGTGGAGCACAAGAGTTTCGTTGCCACGTCCGACCGCACCGCCGCCTCGCTGTCCGCGAGCGGTGTCGCCGCCGAGGATGTCGCCCGCGCCGCCGCGCAGGCCGCCTACGACAAGAAAGGCGAGGACGTGCAGGTGCTCGACCTGACCGAGCTTTCCGACGTGTGCGACTACTTTGTGCTTGCCACCGGTACCAACAACCGCCAGGTCGATTCTATCGTCGACGAGATCGAGGAGAAGGTCGCCGAGGCTTGCGGCGAGCATCCGTTCTCCATCGAGGGCCGCGAGCAGAAGACCTGGATGCTCATGGACTACGGTTCGGTCGTCGTCCACGTCTTCACTCCCGAAGCCCGCGACTTCTACCGCCTAGAAAAGCTCTGGGGTGACGCCCCCCAGCTCCCCCTCAACCTCCTCTAACAGCACATTTGATACGGGGCTTTTTAGCTAGCCTCGTGCATTTCGCCGGGCAGTTGCGGTTTTCCGTACCTGCCCGGCTTTCTTTTTGCCCAAAGGCGGTTAATCGTTGAAGCGGGATTGGCGGCCGAAGGATAGGGCGGTGTCGCCGAACTTGTCTCGGACGGCGTCGATCGCGACGGAGAGCTCGCGGCGGTCGCTGGATTGGGCTCCGCGGTCGTCGACTTCGCAGAACAGGTCGGTCTGGATGCCGCCCTGATGGTCAAAGTCGCTCATGCCGATGCCTGCTAAGCGAACATGCATGCCTTCCTGCCAGATGTTGTCGAGCAGTTCGAGCGCAACCGCGACAAAGATGTTCTCGTCGTCGGTGGGGTGGGGAAGACGCCGCTGCGCCGTGCGTCCGCTGCCATACGAATACTTAAGCTTGAGCGTTAGCGTGCCGCCCGTCAGTCCCTGACGGCGCAGGCGGCGTCCAACCGACTCTCCCAACAGCGCAATCGCCGCTTCGATGTCCCCACGCTCAGTCAAATCTTTCGCAAAGGTGCGCTCATTGCTCACGGATTTAACCTCGCGTTCCTCATCGAGGCTTGTTACTTCGGATATTTCGAGCCCCAGCGCACGCTGGCGCATGCGTTCGCCGTTGACGCCAAAAATTGCAGCTAGCGTGGATTCCGGCGCGCGTGACAGCTCGCCGAGCGTGTAGATGCGCATGCGGCGCAGTCGCTCCTCGGCCGAGCGCCCGATGCCGCTCATGGCAGATACCGGCAGCGCGGCCAAAAAGCGCTGCTCGGTTCCGGGGCGCACGATGGTCAGCCCAAACGGCTTATCCCGCTCGCTTGCGATCTTTGCGACCGTCTTGTTGCAGCCCACGCCAATGGAACAGGTCACTCCCAGCGCTGCCACGCGGTCGCTTATGCGCCGTGCAACCAGCAGCGGGTCCTCGGGCGCAAAACGACCCGGTGTGATATCGATAAAGGCTTCGTCGATGGATACGCGCTCAACGCGCGGCGTCTCTTCGGCAAGAATCGCCATGACCTGCGCGCTCACCTCGCGGTAGCGATCAAAGTGCCCATGCGTCCAAATGGCCTGCGGACAGAGGCGCCGTGCCTCGGCCGAGGGCATGGCGGAGTGCACGCCAAAGCGACGCGCCTCGTATGAGCAGGTGGACACAACGCCGCGGGAATCGGCATCGCCACCCACGATGAGTGGCTTGCCGCGCCACTCGGGATGGTCGAGCATCTCCACGCTCGCAAAAAACGCATCGAGATCCATGAGGCCCACCGCCGGCCCCGTCCAGGGCGGCGGCGTGACGCCCGAAGCATCTTCATAACCGTATGTATGTTCGCGTCTATTCATGGCATGAGTATACCGCGCAGCTCATGTGGGGTGCGTGGATGTGCTTGCAAATCGCGAATTCTTGTCTAAGATATGGATTTGCCTTCGACTACACCGAAGAAGTTGGTCTCACGGACTTCACCTGCCCGCGTCGATGGCGTATTATGTTCAACTGTTTGTTTGTAGTTGCAGCCTAAAGCTGCTTGGTTGGAGGAGTTTCCTTTGGCAGTCAAGATTCGCCTTGCTCGTCACGGCGCTAAGAAGCGTCCGTACTACCGTGTCGTCGTCGCCGATTCCCGCGCCCCGCGTGACGGTCGTATCATCGAGGAGGTTGGCCGCTACAACCCGATGACCGCCCCCAAGACCATCAACCTCGACCTCGAGAAGATCGCCGACTGGCAGTCCAAGGGCGCTCAGCTCACCGACGCCGTCGCCGCTCTGGTCAAGGCCGCCAACGAGGGCGAGAAGACCGAGACCGTCGTCAAGAAGTCCAAGAAGCAGCTCGCCAAAGAGGCCGAGGCCGCTAAGGCTGCCGCTGAGGCCGCTGAGGGCGCCGAGGAGTAAATCGTGCCTGAGGTTGACGCTGCACAGCTCGAGGGTGAGGCAATGCTCTCAGATCGCATCGCCGATCTCGTCGAATATCTCGTTGTTCAGATCGTCGACGACCCGGATTCCGTGAGCCTTGAGGTCATCGATAGTGACGACGCCTCTACGATCGAGGTTTCGGTCGCCGAGGATGACGTCGCTAAGGTCATCGGCCGTCGTGGCCGTACCATCAAGGCCATTCGCACGCTCGCCCGTGCACTGGCCGCTCGCCTCGACACTGCTGTCGAGGTAGAGGTTCTGGGCTAGGACCTTGAGGTCCCAGTACAAAAACATCGCCCGTGTGGTCAAGCCGCACGGAAGGAAGGGGGAGGTCCTCGCGCAACCGCTGCGGGGGCTTCCTTCTGTATTAGAGCCGGGTATGCGCGTCGCCCTGACGCCGCCGGCGCTCAAGCGCGACCGCTTTTGCACGGTCGTGTCCGTCACCGATACGGGCGATGGCGATCTGGTCTCGTTTGAGGGCATTGACGACTTGACGGCCGCCGAGGGCATCACGGGATGCTATGTGTTGGCAAATCGTGACGATTTTGAGCTCGATTCACTCGACGCCGCCTATACCGACCTGATGGGTCGCGAGGTGGTCGACGAGCGCTTCGGTTCACTCGGCACGATCGTCGAGATCATGTCGACGCCCGCTAACGATGTTTGGGTTGTCGAGGGTGATCGGTACGGCGAGGTACTGATTCCCGTGATCGAGCAGGTTGTGCTCGATCTTCCCGACACAGGAACAATTTCCGTCCACGTTATGGACGGCCTGATCGATATGGACAAGTAGGGAGGACAACATGCTGATTGAGACCCTTTCGGTCTTTCCCGAGATGTTTGAGCCCGTCATGTCCACATCGATTTTGGGCCGCGCCCGCAAGGCCGGCCTTTTTGATTTTAAGGCGTATAACCTGCGCGACTGGACGCACGACCGCCATCGTACCGTCGATGACGAGCCGTACGGCGGCGGGCAGGGCATGCTCATGAAGGTCGAGCCTATTGCCGAGGCCATCGAGGCTATTAGCTCCGAGGGTCCTAAGCCCACCGTGGTGTTTTTTACCCCCTGTGGCGAGCCCTTTACACAGCATGTGGCCGAGCGCCTGCTCAAAAGCGAGCGCTTGCTGTTTGTGTGCAGCCGTTACGAGGGTGTCGACGAGCGTGCCTATGCGTATGCCGACGAGCGCCTGTCGATCGGCGATTACGTGCTCACGGGCGGCGAGCTTCCCGCTATGGTCGTTGCCGATGCTGTCGTACGCCTGATTCCCGGCGCCCTTGGTGACGAGATGAGCAACGTCGACGAGTCGTTCTCGACCGCCGAGGACGGAGGCCTGCTCGAGTATGCGCAGTACACTCGCCCTGCTGAATTCAACGGCGAGGGCGTGCCGCCGGTGCTCGTGAGCGGTGACCATGCCAAGGTTGACGCCTGGCGCCGTAAGAATGCCATCGAGCGCACCTGCCGCTGGCGTCCCGACCTGATCGAGACGGCACGGCTTACGCCCCAGGAGCGCGCATACGCGCAGGAGATTCTGGACGCTTCGTATTCGCAGAGCGAGGAGTGAGAATGGTTCCATCGCAGCATTCCGCGTTGAGGGGCGCTTTTGAGTGGGTCGCGGTCATCGCGATCGCGCTCGTGGCCACCTTCCTGATCCGCACCTTTGTGGTCGAGCCCTTTGTGGTACCCACCGGCTCCATGGAGGACACGATCGAGATTGGCGACCAGATCCTGGCACAAAAGGTGAGCCTCGAGCTCGGTCAGCCCGTCAAACAGGGTGATATCGTGGTGTTCCACAACCCCGATGCCACTTCCGAGCATGATGTTCTTGTCAAGCGTGTTATTGCCACGGCCGGCCAGACGGTCGACCTGCAGGACGGCAAGGTGGTCGTTGACGGCCAAGCGCTCGACGAGGACTATACGACGGGCATGAGCTGGCCGCTTTCGGTCCAAGCGCCTGGCGCCCAGGTGAGTTATCCCTACACCGTTCCCGACGGGTGCGTGTGGGTGATGGGCGACAACCGCGAAAACTCTGCCGACTCGCGCTACTTTGGTCCCGTCGATCGCTCTGATTTGATCGCTGTGGCGCTTGTGCGCTACTGGCCGCTCAACCGCATCGGCGCTATCGACTAAAAACCGCTATAGTACAGTACCTAACCGTGTAATCGTTTCGACGAGGGGATATTAGAGGCATGAACGCTTCATCGCTTTCCTTCCAAGACATCATCCTGCGCCTCCAGCAGTACTGGGGCGAGCAGGGCTGCGTCATTATGCAGCCCTATGACTCCGAGGTCGGTGCCGGTACCTTCCATACCGCGACCACGCTGCGCTCGCTCGGTCCCGCCGAATGGCGCACCTGCTATGCGCAGCCCTGCCGCCGTCCCGCCGACGGCCGCTACGGCGAGAACCCTAACCGCATGCAGCACTACTATCAGTTCCAGGTGCTCATTAAGCCCTCTCCGGTTAATGCTCAGGAGCTTTACCTGGGGTCTCTTGCTGCCATTGGCCTGGACCCCAACGACCATGACGTCCGTTTTGTCGAGGACGACTGGGAGAGCCCGACGCTGGGCGCCTGGGGCCTTGGCTGGGAGGTCTGGCTCAACGGCATGGAGGTCACGCAGTTCACGTACTTCCAGCAGGTGGGCGGTATCGAGGTCGACCCCGTGCCCGTCGAGATCACCTATGGCCTGGAGCGTATCGCCATGTACGCTCAGGGCGTCAACTCGGTCTACGATCTGGTGTGGAGCTATCTGCCCGACGGCACGCCCATGACCTATGGCGACGTGTTCCTCGAGAACGAGCGCGAGTTCAGTGCCTATAACTTTGAGGTCGCCAACGTCGAGATGATGCGTCAGAAGTTTGACGACTACGAGGCCGAGTGCCATTCCTGTCTGGAGCGCAAGCTGCCGTTGCCGGCGTACGACTGTGTCATGAAGTGCAGCCACGCCTTCAACCTGCTCGATGCCCGCGGCGCCCTGTCCGCGGTCGAGCGTGCCAACTACATCCTGCGCGTCCGCGCCGTCGCCAAGGCGTGCTGCGAGGCCTACATGGCCGAGGTCGCCGGAGTCAACGAGAATGCCGACCAGGAAGGCGAGGTGGCGTAAGCCATGGCAGACGCTAAGGATTTCCTGTTTGAGGTCGGTACGGAGGAAATGCCCTCTGCACCGCTGAACAATGCCGTCAAGCAGCTTGGTACCATGATCGCCAAGGGTCTCGACGAGGCCGGTCTGGCCCACGGCGAGGTCCGCGTGATCTCGAGCCCGCGTCGCCTGGCTGCGCTCGTTGCCGACGTTGCCACCGCGACCGATGAGGTTCACGAGGTCAAGCGTGGCCCCGCGGCAAACATCGCCTTCGACGCTGACGGTAACGCCACCAAGGCCGCCCAGGGCTTCGCCCGCAAGTGCGGTGTGGCTGCCGAGGACCTGGTCCGTCGTGAGGATACCGATGGTCGCGAGTATGTCTTTGCCGAGAAGAACATTCCCTCCGCACCGGCAACCCCGATCCTGACGGCCCTGTGCGAGAAGACCATTGCCGGCCTGCAGTGGCCCAACTACCGCTCCCAGCGCTGGGGCCACGAGCACGCCACCTTCGTGCGCCCGGTCCGCTGGATTTGCTGCCTTCTGGGCGAGGATGTTGTGCCTGTGTCATTTGCCGACGTGACGAGCGGCAACACCACGCGCGGCCATCGCGTGCTCGGCCCCGGTGACCACGTTGTCGCCAGCCCCGCCGCCTACGAGCAGGTACTCGAGGACGCCGGCGTGCTTTCTGCCGAGCGCCGTCGCGAGGCCATCCTTGCCGGTATCTCCGAGGTCGAGGCCGCTCGCCCCGGCTGCCATGTCGATACGCCCAAGAAGGTCTTTGAGGAGGTCATTAACCTCTGCGAGTGGCCGACGGTGCTCGTCGGTACTTTCGACGAGGAGTTCCTCAAGGTCCCGCACGAGATTATCTGCGAGTCCATGCTCACCAACCAGCGCTACTTCCCGATCTATGACGGCGAGGGCAAGCTGACGCGTGAGTTCGTGGTCGTCTCCAACAGCAAGCCCGAGAATGCCGAGCGAGTGATCGACGGTAACGAGCGCGTCGTGCGCGCCCGTCTGGACGACGCTAAGTTCTTCTACGAGGAGGACCTGAAGATCTCCCTCGACGAGTTCCGTGAGCGTCTGTCCAAGGTTGCCTTCCAGGAGAAGCTCGGTAGCGTGCTCGCCAAGTCCGAGCGCATCGAGCAGCTCGCGCTCGCTATCGCCCGCGAGGCTCACCTGGGCGCCCATCTTGCCGCCGACGCTGCTCGCGCCGCACACCTGTGCAAGGCAGACCTGGTGTCCAACGCCGTCGTCGAGTTCACGAGCCAGCAGGGCGTGATGGGCGGTTATTACGCGACCGCGATGGGGGAGAACGACGAGGTCGCCCATGCTATTCGCGATCACTATCGTCCCCGTTTTGCCGGTGACGAGCTGCCCGAGGGCACCGCTGGCTGCATCGTGGCCTGCGCCGACAAGCTCGATACCATCGCCGGTATCTTTGCCATCGGCGAGCCCCCGACCGGCTCCTCCGACCCCTACGCGCTGCGTCGTGCCGCTATCGGCATTATCAACATCCTGCGCGACCGTCTGCCGATCGACCCCACGTCGCTCATCGACTTTGCCCTCGAACTCTACAGTGAGCAGGGCATTGAGTTCGACGCCGCCGAGGTCGCCCAGCAGGTTCGTGACTTCTTCCATGGCCGCCTGGTGAGCATGGCCCGCGACGAAAAGATTCCGGCCGATACCGTCGCCGCCGTCTCCGCGGTGCACATCATCGCCCCGTCCGTCTTCTTCGCCCGCTGCGCCGCCCTCGACGAGGCCCGCAAGAACGACGCTGAGACGTTCGACAACCTGGCGACCGCCTATGCCCGCGCCGCGCATATCTCCAAGCCCGAGCTGGGTGCGGAGTATGACCGCAGCCTGATGGGCGAGGTCGAGCTTGCGCTCGCCGACGCCTCCGAGGCTGCTCAGACCGCCGTCGATGCCGCCCTTGCTGCCGAGGACTACCCGACCGCATTTGCCGCCCTCGCCGCCCTGCGCGCGCCCATCGACCGTTTCTTCGATGAGGTCATGGTCATGGACAAGGACGAGCAGCTTCGCGATAATCGCCTTAAGCTGCTCAACCGCTTCGAGGCCGTTTTCTCCGGCATTGCCAACATCGGTGAGCTTGCCCGCAAAAAGTAAGCCAGCCTGCGCATAAGCGCAAAAGGAGCCCCGCATGGATTGCCCGGTCACCGCTCGTCCCACCGTTATCGTTATCTCCGACTCGCTCGGCGATACCGCTTGTGAGGTGGTGCTTGCGGCGTCCGGGCAATTTGATGAAGGGGCTTTTCGCGTTTTGCGCCTGCCCAAGGTGACCTCCGTGGAGCAGGTCAAGTCATTTGTGGGGCCGCGCGTCGATGCCGACCATCGCGATGTCGCCGTGTTCCATACCATTGTCGATCCGGCGCTTCGCGCCCGCGTGCTCGATTACCTGGGTATGCTGCATATCCGTTCGGTCGACCTGATCGGCCCGACGCTTGCCGTGCTGTCGTCGCTCATCGGTGTGCCGCCCAAGTGCGTTGCGGGCGTGATTCACAAGACCGATGACCGCTATTTCCATCGTATCGAGGCCATGGAGTATTTCGTTGAGCACGATGACGGGCGCGGTTGCGACGATCTGTCGGGTGCCGATATCGTGCTGCTGGGTGTGTCGCGTACATCCAAGACGCCGCTGTCGATGTATTTAGCCTATCAGGGCTACAAGGTTGCCAATGTCCCACTGGCGCATGGCATGGAGCCGCCGAAGTCGATTTACGAGGTTGACCCGATGCGGTTGTTTGGTCTGATCTCGACCGTCGATGTGATTTCCGAAATTCGCGATAGCCGCTTGGGCGATGACTACGCCCGTGCCGTTGCCGGCTCCTATGCCGAGCCCGAGAGTGTGCGCAGTGAGCTTGAGGAAGCCCGTGCCCTCATGAAGCGCCTAGGCTGCTTTGTGGTGCGTACCGATGGCAAGGCCATCGAGGAAAGCGCTGCCGAGATCATTAGCCACTTGGAGGAAATCCAAGATGCCCGTGCCCGCCGCGCCGCCCGTCGAGCCTAATAGTAGCAGCATTTTGATAAAGCGATTTAGCAAAAATATCGCATCTGACCTGCACTTTCTTACAGTGGTATCTTCATAAGGTAACCACCTTTACCTACCGTTTACCGCCAGTTTTAGCACGTTTACCAAACCGCGCATCCTCTGCTTAAGCCCGCTCAAAACCCGCCGTATAGTTCCCTCACGGCCCGCATCTGGCGGGTCGATTCGTTACCACGGTCGTGCGCGTAAGTGCATGGAAGGGGAAGTATCGTGAGCGATTGCAAGTGGGTTTACCGTTTTGGAACCGACGCCCAGGGCACCTGTGTCACTGAGGGCGACAAGTCCATGAACTTCGTGCTTGGCGGCAAGGGCGCAAACCTTGCCGAGATGAGCCGCATCGGCCTGCCGGTTCCCGGTGGCTTTACCATTACCTGCCAGACCTGTGTCGAGTACTCCGGTGCCGGCAACGTCTGGCCCGAAGGCGCACTCGATGAGATCGTTGCCGCCGAGGCGGACCTCGAGGCCCGTTGCGGCAAGAAACTCGGCGATGCCTCCGATCCGCTGCTCGTGTCGGTTCGCTCGGGCGCTCCGTTCTCCATGCCCGGCATGATGGACACGGTCCTCAACCTGGGCCTCAACGACGATTCCGTCCAGGGTCTTATCGCGCAGACGCAGAACCCGCGCTTTGTCTGGGACAGCTACCGTCGCTTTATCCAGATGTTCTCCAACGTCGTCATGGGCGTCGACGCCGACCTATTCGAGAACGCCCTGACCCAGGCCCGCCTGGTCGCCGGCGTTCGTGTCGATTCCGAGCTTTCGGCCGAGGACCTGCAGGAGCTCGTCGAAACCTTTAAGGGCATCTTCTCCGAGAACGTCGAGGCGACCCTGTATCCCGAGCTCGAGGTCGCCGACGGTAAGCCCGTCTTCCCGCACGATCCGGAGCTCCAGCTGCGCCTTGCCATCCAGGCCGTCTTTGGCAGCTGGATGAACGAGCGCGCCTGCATCTACCGCAAGCAGCACGGCATTTCCGACGAGCTCGGCACCGCCGTCAACGTCCAGGCCATGGCCTTTGGCAACAAGGGCGAGACCTCTGCGACCGGCGTCGCCTTTACGCGCAACCCGGCCGACGGCACCAAGGAGTTCTATGGCGACTTTTTGGTGAATGCCCAGGGCGAGGACGTCGTCGCCGGCATCCGAAACACCGAGCCCATCGCCGACCTCAAGACCACCTCGGGCCTCGAGTCCGCAGGCGAGGAGCTCGAGCGCGTGTTCCTGACGCTCGAGGATCATTACCGCGATATGTGCGATATCGAGTTTACCATCGAGCAGGGCAAGCTCTGGATGCTCCAGACCCGCGTGGGCAAACGCACCGCCACTGCCGCCCTGCGCATTGCTATCGAAATGGTCGAGGAGGGCCTCATCACCCGCGAGGAGGCTGTGAGCCGCATCGATCCCGCGCAGCTCGACCAGCTCCTGCACCCGCAGTTCGACGCCTCCAAGAAGTACGAGGCCCTGGCCAGCGGCCTTAACGCCAGCCCTGGTGCCGCCGTGGGCGAGGTCGTGTTCTCGAGTGATGACGCCGTCGCGCGTTCCGCCGAGGGCCACAAGGTCATTCTGGTCCGCTGGGAGACCAACCCCGACGACCTGAAGGGCATGGTCGCCGCCGAGGGCATCCTGACCAGCCACGGTGGCAAGACGAGCCATGCCGCCGTTATCGCCCGCGGCATGGGTACGCCCTGCGTTTGCGGCGTTGAGCGCTTCCACATTGACGCGGCAGAGAAGGTCGTGCGCATCGAGGGCAGCGACCGCGTGCTGCGCGAGGGCGATGTCATCTCCATCGACGGCACCCAGGGTATCGTCGTCGACGGCGCGGTCGACCTGGTCTCTGCAGAGCTCACCGGCGACCTGGACACCATCCTGTCTTGGGCCGATGAGATCCGTTTGGACGAGACCGACGGTCACGCCAACCACGTGCGCGTCAACGCCGACAACCCCGAGGATGCCGAGCTCGCGCTCGAGTTTGGCGCCGAGGCCATCGGTCTGTGCCGCACCGAGCACATGTTCCTGGGCGATCGCAAGAACATCATCCAGAGCTTTATCCTGTCTGACGATGAGGCCGTGAAGCAGCAGGCCCTGGCCGACTTGCTCAAGGTTCAGACCGAGGACTTCCTGGCGATGTTCAAGACCATGTCCGGTCGCGATGTGGTCGTCCGCCTGCTCGATCCGCCGCTTCATGAGTTCCTGGATAATCCTCGCGAGCTCGAGGTCGCCATCACCAAGAAGGAGGCCGCCGGCGCTCCCGAGGAGGAGCTCACTGCCCTGCGCGCCCGCCTGCGTCGCATTGACGGCATGGTCGAGTCCAACCCCATGCTGGGCTTGCGCGGCGTGCGCCTGTCCGTCGTCTTTGGCGATCTGCCGCTCATGCAGGTTCGCGCCGTCGCCACGGCCGCTGCCCGCCTTATCAAGGAGGGTGTCGACCCGCGCCCCGAGATCATGGTTCCGCTCGTTTCCATCACGGCCGAGCATGTCCAGACCCGCGAGGTTATCGAGCGCGTGATCGCCGAGGTTTCCGCCGAGGAAGGCGTCGAGCTCAATATTCCCGTGGGCACGATGCTCGAGCTGCCGCGTGCCTGCATGGTCGCTGACGAGATCGCCCATCATGCCGACTTCTTCTGCTTTGGCACCAACGACCTCACCCAGACGACCTTTGGCTTCTCGCGCGATGACGCCGAGGCCAAGTTCATCCCGCTGTACATGCATAAAAAGATCCTGAAAGACAACCCCTTCGAGACCATCGACGCGGCGGTGCTGGAGCTCGTGCGCTTGGCCGTCGAGAAGGGCCGCGCCACCAATCCCGACATGCACTTTGGCGTGTGCGGCGAGCACGGCGGCGACCCCAAGTCCATCAAGGGCCTGTTTATCGTGGCCGACGTGGACTACGTGTCCTGCTCGCCCTATCGCGTGCCCCTCGCGCGCCTGGCTGCCGCTCAGGCCAAGCTCGAGGCCAAGCGTTCCGCCTAACGTTTTGGGTTTAGACGCCTAGCGTAGCCCCCTTCATGCCGCCCGTCTCATTCGTGAGACGGGCGGTTATCATGTGCGGGTTTTGTCTTTTTGTCTGCGCAAAAAATTGTTCTTGCAGCAGAAACCCGCGCGTGTATACTCGAATACGTTTGTTCAACTACGTGCCGGCCAAGGTGGTACGGCACCTCTAGAAGAGTAAGGAATTGCACATGGATTACATCCGCGCAATCGAGCGTCAGCAGATCCGCGAGGACATTCCTCAGGTTCGCGTCGCCGACAACGTCAAGGTTCACTACCGCATTAAGGAAGGCGACCGCGAGCGCATTCAGGTCTTCCAGGGCGACGTCATCCGCATGGCCGGCGCCGGTGCCCGCGAGACCTTCACCGTCCGCAAGATGTCCTTCGGTGTCGGTGTTGAGCGTACCTTCCCGCTTCACAGCCCCAAGATCGCCAAGCTCGAGGTCGTTCGTCATGGTCGCGTCCGTCGCGCCAAGCTGTACTACCTCCGCGACAAGGTGGGCAAGGCTGCTCGCATCCCCGAGAAGCGCTAAGAAGATCGCAGCGTCTGTCCACTCGTTTGGACACAAGGGTCACCTTCGGGTGGCCCTTCTTTTTATCTGATTTGCATGCAAGGAGGGCCTGGTATGGCCAATATGACGAGCTCGGTTTCGGCATCGCAGGTTGCCGGTGAGTTGGCGAGCGCTACGTTTGAGGAGATCCCCGCCCTCGTGGAGCATTATCGCGAGGACCCGCGCCAGCAGGTGATCAAGGCTTGCGAGCGTGCTCTTAAGCGCCATGCCAAGGAACTTGCCGAGCGCGAGCGCGTCAATGACATGTACGAGCTTATGCATGAGCTTGGCGGCGATGGGGTAGTCGTTGGTGTCGACGAGGTGGGTCGCGGATCGGTGGCCGGTCCTTTGACGGTATGCGCCGTCTGCCTTCCTATGGAGCCGCGCGT
This sequence comes from uncultured Collinsella sp., assembly GCA_900544095.1. Taxonomy (GTDB): domain Bacteria; phylum Actinomycetota; class Coriobacteriia; order Coriobacteriales; family Coriobacteriaceae; genus Collinsella. Next base: position 174,145 of record UQTV01000001.1, on the reverse strand, counting down.
CTGGGGCATCAACGATTCCAAAAAGCTCACGCCGGCGCGCCGCGAGTTGCTCTCAGTGAAGATTGCCGAGGTGGCGACGGCAATTGGTTTTTGCCATATCGCGCCTAAGGATATCGATGAGATGGGCATGGCCCGCGCCATTCGAGCCGCTGTCGCGGGCGCCGTGGCCGATACGGGGCTCGAGCCCGATTGCGTGCTTATGGACGGTAACCCCTTGGGCGCCGTTCCCAACGAGCGCGACGTGGTGAAGGGCGATGCCAAGATCGCCTGTATCGCCGCGGCGTCCATCATGGCCAAGGTCACGCGTGATGAGATGATGGTCGAGTACGATGCCGAGTATCCCGAGTACCGTTTGGCCGAATCGAAAGGCTACGCAAGCCCCGAGCACATCGAGGCCATTCGCAAACATGGACTTTGTCCACTGCACCGCGTGAGCTTTTGCGGAAACTTTCTGCAGACTGAGCGCCTTTTCTAGGTCAATTGTGGAGACAGGGACCTCAGGGGTTTTATAAACCTGCTGGCAGCGGGCCGTATGCAACAGCATTGCTGCGTACGGCCCGTTTTTTGACGGCATTTGGTCAGCTTTTGGTTTGCTTCCGGTACTTACCCGCATGAAAGGTGCCCTCATCATCGGGGCAATGCAGTGTGCGGGAAAGGAGACCCCATGAGTGCCGCAAGCAAAAAGAGCAAGACGCAGCAGCTCAAGGAGCGTTGGGAAAACGGCGAGCTCGACTGCGGGGCGATGACGCCCGAGTTTATCAAGGGACTCAGTCCCCGCGAGCTGGGCATGCTGGGCGAGCTGATCACCATCGACTACTTTAACGAGCGCGGCTACACCTTGCTGGAGCAGGGTTATCGTTGCACCGAGGGCGAGGCCGATCTGGTGCTGCTCGATGAGCTCGACGATGTCGTGGTGATGGCCGAGGTCAAGACCAGACGCGTCGCACTGGATTGCAGCACGCGGGTCTTTCCCGAGGAGGCCGTGGACGCCCAAAAGCAACGCCGCTACCGCCGCATCGCAAGGTGCTATCTCATGGAGCATTATCCGCTCAAGGCGATTCGCTTCGATGCCGTGGGCGTCACCATTCGTGGCGGGCATATCGCCGAGATCGAGCATCAGTACAACGCGTTCGATTGGCAGGTGTCGTGATGGCGTTCGAGACGTTTGCCGTTCACGCGGCCTGCATCCGTGGCGTCGAGGCGATTCACGTCACGGTCGAGGTCTCGCTTGCCGGTGGTGTTCCGGGCATCCAAATGCTCGGCATTCCGAGTATGGAGGTGATGGAGTCACGCGGTCGTATTCGCTGCGCGATGCGCTCCGCCGGGTTCGAGATCCCACGCTCGGGCATTACGGTCAACCTAGCGCCCGGCGATATTCGCAAGACCGGTAGCGGCTTTGATCTGCCCATCGCCATCGCGGTTCTGGCGGCCGATGGGCAGATTCCCCGTGACAACCTCGATCGCTGCCTTATCGCCGGCGAGCTCGGCTTGGACGGTACGGTGCTTCCCGTCAAGGGCGAGGTGGCGTTTCAGCTATTGGCACGTGATATGGGGCTGTCCTTTATCGCCGGCAGGTCCGATCAGCATGTTCCGCTTGCGGGCGTGGATTGCGGATTTATCGATCATTTGTCTCAGCTTGCTCGCGGCATGGGCGATTCCGTGCGTCATTATCTGGATTCCGAGGGTGTTGAGGCGACATTTGAACCCGAACTCGACTATGCCGATGTGCTAGGGCAGGAAGTCGCTAAACGCGGCATGGCGCTTGCGGCCGCCGGCGAGCTCGGTTTGCTTATGATCGGGTCCCCGGGATCGGGCAAGACGATGCTCGCCCGTCGTATGACCGGCATCCTGCCCGAGCTTTCCGTTGAGGATCAACAGGAGGCGCTGTGCATCCATTCGGTTTTGGGTGAGAACATCGATGGCTTATTGGCAGGTCATCGGCCGTTTCGAAGTCCCCATCACAGCATATCAACGGCTGGCCTCATTGGCGGAGGGCGCCCGGTGCATCCGGGTGAGATCAGCCTGGCTCATGGCGGCGTGCTCTTTTTGGACGAGCTTGCCGAGTTTCCCACGGGTGTGCTGCAGACGCTGCGTCAGCCCATCGAACGCGGCTACGTCAGGATCGTACGCGGCGACGGGGCTTTTACCTTCCCGTCGCGCTTTCAGCTGCTGGCTGCGAGCAATCCCTGCCCCTGCGGCTTTTTGGGCGATCGTGAGGTACCGTGTCGCTGCTCGGCGGCGATGGTCGAGCGCTATCGGTCTAAACTGCGCGGTCCTTTGGCCGACCGTATCGACATGATGATCGATGTGACCCGTCCCGACCCTCAGGTGATTATCGAGGGCGCGGAGGGCATGTCGTCAGCTGAGTTACGTGACTACGTTGTGCGCGGTCGCGCTTTTCGCGCTTGGCGCGAATCCCGTATGGACGATGCTGATGCCGAGGCCGAGGATGACGAGACACGGTCCATTGACGGCGTCGTTTCGACCTTTGAGCTCGATGATGCGGCGGAGAAGTGTGTGCTCGGCCTGTCGAAGCGCACGCATCTCACGGGCCGCGGCATCGTGCGCCTGGTTCGCATTGCGCGCACGATCGCAGATGTCGCCGAGAGCGAGCATGTGACGCAGGACCACGTGCTCGAGGCGGCGATGTACCAGGGAAGGAGGGACCAATGATGGCCGAGGGAACCTTCGAGCTGCATCCAGGTGATACGTTGTATCCCGAGACCGTTTTGGAGCTTTCTGATGTACCCCAGACGCTCTATGTGCGCGGCAACCCCGAGGTGCTTTCGACGCCCGCGCTCTCCATCATCGGCGCGCGCAAGGCCTCGCCGTATGGTCTTGCCGTGGCAGAGCTTGCGTCAAAGGTGGCGGTCGAGGCGGGCGTGACGGTTGTCTCGGGCGGCGCGGTCGGTTGTGACCAGGCCTCGGGTTGGGCTGCGGTCAACGCTGGCGGCAAACACGTCGTGGTGCTGGGGACGGGCGCCGACGTGGTCTACCCGCGTTCGAGCGCGGGGCTTATTACGCGCACGCTCGATACGGGTGGCGCGGTCGTGTCGATCTCTCCGTGGGGCATGGGTCCGCGCAAGTTTGCCTTTCCGCGCCGCAATCGCGTAATCGCGGCCTTGTCGCAAGCCCTCTTTGTATCCGAGGCGGGTATGCCTTCCGGGACGTTTTCTACAGCCGAGGCTGCTATGGATTTGGGGCGAGAACTTCTTGCCGTGCCGGGGTCGATCCTATCGCCCGAGTCGCGTGGCACGAATTACCTCATTGCGAACGGTGCCTGCTGCATCATCGACGAGGAATCTATCGAGATGGCTATTTCACGCATCTACGGCACCCTGCGCTACTCGCGCCCCGATGCTCCCGGCATTGCCGACCTGGATCAAACACAGCAGACCGTGATGCATGCACTCATCGCCTCTCCGCTCAAGGTCGACGACATCGCGGCACTCGTCTCGCTCGATGCCGTTGGCGTACTTAAGCTCCTGGGTTCGCTTGAGCTCGAGGGTCTTATCGAGCGCATGATGGATGGAAGGTATGCGCCCTCCAAGTTTGCTCTTCACGCCCAGACACCCTTCGGTCACAATGGAAAACATGTCAATTAGAAAGGTGTTTGCAGATGCTGTTTGATCAGGTGACGGTTATCGGTGGCGGTCTGGCGGGTTCGGAGTGCGCGATTCAGCTGGCGGATCGCGGGTTTTCCGTAAAGCTGTGCGAGATGCGCCCCCAGGTGAGCTCCCCGGCCCACCATACCGATCACCTGGCAGAGCTCGTCTGTTCCAATTCGTTTAAGTCGACCCGTCCGGATTCCGCGGCTGGTTTGCTGAAGGCCGAGCTTGAGCGCATGGGTTCGGTCCTGCTCGATTGCGCCCATCGCGCGGCTGTTCCCGCCGGCGGTGCCCTGGCGGTCGACCGCGTCAAGTTTTCCGAGCTTGTCGAGGCCGAGGTTGCCGCCCGTCCCAATATCGAGGTCGCGCACGGCGAGGTCACGCAGATTCCCGAGGGCCACGTGGTCATTGCCGCGGGCCCGCTGTGTTCACCGGCGCTGAGCGAAGAGGTCATGAAGCTCGTCGGTGGCGACGCCCTTGCGTTCTTCGATGCCGCGGCGCCGATCGTCGATGCCTCCACGCTCGATATGGACGTGCTGTTTTCGCAGTCGCGCTACGAGGAGCAGGGGAGCGGCGACTATCTCAACGCTCCGCTCAACAAGGAGGAGTACGAGGCCTTTATCGAGGCACTTACCACGGCCGACCGCGTGGTGCTCAAAGACTTTGAGGGCGGCGATCTGTTCCAGGCCTGCCAACCTGCCGAGGAAGTTGCGCGCACCGGCAAGGACGCCATTCGCTTTGGCGCCATGAAGCCCGTCGGCCTCACCGACCCGCGTACCGGACGTCGCCCCTGGGCGGCGATCCAGCTGCGCGCCGAGAACAAGGAGAAGACCGCCTATAACCTGGTGGGCTTCCAGACCAACCTGACCTTTGGCGAGCAGAAGCGCGTCTTCCATATGGTGCCGGGCCTGGAGAACGCTGAGTTCTTCCGCTACGGTGTCATGCACCGCAATACCTTTGTCGACGCCCCGCACGTGCTCGATGGCACCTTCGCCGTGCCCGGTACCGGTGTGCGCCTGGCCGGTCAGATCACCGGCACCGAGGGGTACATGGAAGCCGTGGCGACAGGTCTGCTCGCGGCGCTCAACACCTATGCCGATGCTATCGGTGCCGCGGGCGTCGAGTTGCCGCGTGTGGGTGCCCTGGGTGCGCTCGTGGGCTATGCGACCGATCCTGCCACCGTGGGCTATCAGCCCATGCATGTCAACTTTGGCCTGGTGCCGCCACTCGAGGATGGTAAGCGCCACAGCAAGCGCGACCGCTACCAGGCCTATACGGACCGTGCGCTCGAGGCCCTTGATGCCTATCTGGCCACTCGTCCTGATCTGTTTGGAGGCGACCGGTCATAGCCTTTGACCTGTACGACACCGTCGACTCGTTTATCGCCTATATCTCACGTGTCGAGGGACTTTCTCCCAACACGGTGACGGCCTATGGCTCGAGGCTGGAGCGCTTTGCTGCCTGGTGCGAGCGCGAGGATATCGATGCTTTCGCTGCCGACGTGCGCACCATTCGCCGCTATCTTGCCGAGCTTTCGCGTGAGCAGGTGGCTCCCCGAACGCTTGCGGCGCATCTGTCGGCTATCCGATCGCTCTATCGATGGATGGCTGCCGAGGGGGTCGTGGAGGGCGATGTGGTCTCGGCAATTTCCTCGCCCAAGCTCCCGCGCGATCTACCCGGTGTGCTGACGACCCAACAGGTGGAGGCGCTGCTCAAGACGCCTGATACCTCAACACCCGCGGGACTGCGCGATGCGACGATGCTCGAGCTGCTCTATGCCTCGGGCGCCCGTATCTCTGAGCTCGCAGCACTCAATGTGGAGTCCATTGCGTGGTCCGAACGCACGCTGCGCCTGTGGGGCAAGGGGAGCAAAGAACGTATCGTCCCTCTGTATCGTCGTGCGCTCGAGGCGACGCGTCTCTATATTGAGGAGGGGCGGCCGGAGTTGCTCGCTCAGGCAAAGCGCCGTGACCCCACTACCGGGCCGCATCCGCTGCTTATATCGGCGCGCGGTAATCGCATGAGTGCCGCCATGCTCAGGCGGCGGTTCCATACTCTGGCGACACTCGCCGGCATTCCGGCCGACATCGCCCCGCATGCGATGCGCCATACCTTTGCGACCGACTTGCTCGAGGGCGGTGCGGACCTGCGCTCGGTTCAAGAGCTGCTGGGTCATGCGAGCCTGTCCACGACGCAGATCTACACGCACCTCACGCCCGATCGGCTCAAACGTGCCGTGGCTCAAGCCCATCCCCGAGGCGAATAGTGGCTGGGACGTCCCGCGCCGCACTCAGGTGTGTGGTTTTGATTGCGGGTTGGCACGAAGATGCATTCCTGCTATCATTCATCGGGTTGCTTCACGGCAACATGTTTTTATCACGCACGCGCGGCTACTTCATACCGTGGTGCCCGGGCTTTGGTAGCACATGTCCGGGTTGGTTTTGGAGGATGACCCCGCGCGGAGGCAAACCACAGGAGGTTTAACATGGCTACCAAGATTAATATCCGCACCCTGCTCGAGGCCGGCTGCCACTTCGGTCACCAGACCCGTCGCTGGAACCCCAAGATGAAGCCGTTCATCTTCGGTGAGCGCAACGGCATCTACATCCTCGACCTCAAGCAGACCATCCTCGACGCCGACCAGGCCTACACCTTCGTCAAGAACGTCGCCAAGGGTGGCAACGTGCTGTTCGTCGGCACCAAGAAGCAGGCTCAGGAGGCCGTCAAGAACGCTGCTGAGCGCGCTAATATGCCCTACATCAACCAGCGTTGGCTCGGCGGTATGCTGACCAACTTCGTCACCATCCGCTCCCGCATCAACCGCATGGAGGAGCTCGAGGCCATGGTCGAGGACGGCCGCATGGCAGTGCTCCCCAAGAAGGAGCAGGCTGTGCTCGGCAAGGAGCTCACCAAGCTCCAGACCAACCTCGGTGGCGCCCGCGACATGAAGGGTCTGCCCCAGGCTCTCTTCGTCATCGACACTAAGCGCGAGGAGAACGCCATCAAGGAGGCTCAGCGCCTGAACATCCCCGTCGTCGCTCTGATCGACACCAACTCCGATCCCGACGAGGTCGAGTACGGCATCCCCTGCAACGATGACGCTATCTCCGCTGTCACCCTTATGTGCGAGCTCATGGCTGACGCCTGCCTCGCTGGCTCCGGTAAGGAGCAGGTCTCCGAGGCCGAGATGGCCGCTGAGCCCAAGGCCGAGTAAATCAGTCTTAGTTAATTCTTTTTCATCTCTTTGAAAGGAACCACAATGGCCCAGATTACCGCCGCTATGGTCAAGCAGCTCCGCGAGATGACCGACTCCCCGATGATGGAGTGCAAGAAGGCTCTCGTCGAGGCTGACGGCGACATGGACGCCGCTGTCGACGTTCTGCGTAAGAACGGCCTTGCCAAGGCTGCCAAGAAGGCTGGCCGTGAGACCAACGAGGGCGCTGTCGCCGCGTTCGTCTCCGAGGATGGCAAGACCGGCGCTCTGCTCGAGCTCTCCTGCGAGACCGACTTCGTTGGCTCCAACGCCAAGTTCACCGGCTTTGCTTCTAAGGTCGCTGAGGTTGTCGCTACCACCGAGCCTGCTGACGTCGACGCTCTGCTCGAGAAGCCGATGGGCGAGGAGACCGTTTCCTCCGAGCTCACCGAGATGATTCACATCATGGGCGAGAACATGAAGATCTCCCGCTTCGCTGCCCGCAAGGCCGAGAACGGCGCGCTCGCTTCTTACATCCACATGGGTGGTAAGATCGGCGTCCTCGTCGAGTTCGCCTTCGAGAAGGCCGAGACCGCTCAGGCTGAGTCCTTCAAGACCTTCGCTCACGACGTTGCCCTTCAGGTTGCCGCCGTCGCCCCGATCTGCGCTACCCGCGATCAGGTTCCGGCCGAGACCGTCGAGCACGAGAAGCAGATCTACATGGCCCAGGCTGCCGAGTCCGGCAAGCCCGAGGCTATCCAGGAGAAGATGGCTGTTGGCCGTCTGGAGAAGTTCTACAAGCAGTCCGTGCTCACCGAGCAGGAGTTCATCAAGGACAGCTCCCTCACCATCAAGAAGTACGCTGAGCAGGTCTCCAAGGAGCTCGGCGACACCATTACCGTCGTTGCCTTTGACCGTCTGGTCCGTGGCGAGTAAATAAGCTCTTGTAGCTGGTAATGAGCAGGCTGTGGGTTTTACTCACAGCCTGCTTTTTCATGGCTCTTATCAGAGCCTTTGATATCATATTGAGAGTCTAATTAAAGGAGGATCGCTTTGTCCGACATCCGATATAAACGAGTGCTTCTTAAGCTTTCCGGCGAAGCGCTGATGGGCGACGGCCAATATGGCATCGACCCCAAGGTTACCGATCATCTTGCCAAGCAGGTCAAGGAGCTGCTCGCCGTTGGCCATGAGGTCGGCGTCGTTGTCGGCGGCGGCAATATTTTCCGCGGCATGGCAGGCGCTGCCGGTGGCATGGAGCGTGCTCAGGCCGACTACATGGGCATGCTCGCGACCGTTATGAACGCGCTCGCCCTGCAGGATGCTTTCGAGCATAACGACGTTCCCTGCCGTGTGATGAGCGCTATCCAGATGAACGAGATCTGCGAGCCCTATATTCGCCGTCGCGCCATCAACCACCTTTCCAAGGGCAACGTCGTTATTTTTGCCGCCGGTTCGGGCAATCCGTACTTTACGACCGACACCGCCGCGGCTCTTCGTGCGTGCGAGATCGGCGCCGAGATTCTGATTAAAGCCACCAAGGTTGACGGCATCTACGACAAGGATCCCGTCAAGTGCGCCGATGCCGTCCGTTTTGACAAGATTACCTATCACGAGGTTCTCGTTCGCGGTCTGCAGGTTATGGATTCCACAGCTACGGCCCTGTGCCAGGATAACCGTATGCCTATTTTGGTCCTCAACATCGATGGCGAGGACACCGTCAAGCGCGCGCTCGCGGGTGAGCCCGTCGGCACGCTCGTCTATCAGGAGGATTAAGCATGGCAGAGAACATCACCGCCCATATGGACAAGTCGCTCGAGTCCCTCAAGCATAACTTCTCCAAGGTCCGTACCGGTCGTGCCAACGCCAACATTCTGTCCGACATCACCGTCGATTATTACGGTGTCCCCACGCCGGTCACGCAGGTTGCCGCCGTCAAGACCCCCGAGGCTCACATGCTGCTCATCGAGCCGTGGGATAAGGCGCTCATCAATGCTATCGTCAAGGCCATCGGCGCTTCCGATCTGGGTATTACCCCCAACTCCGATGGCACCGTCGTTCGTCTTCCGTTCCCGGCTCCCACTGAGGAGCGCCGTCGCGAGCTCGTCAAGGAGTGCCGCGAGTACGCCGAGCAGGCCAAGGTGTCTATCCGTAACATCCGTCGCGACTTCAACAACAAGCTCGAGCGCGATGAGGAGCTCACCGAGGACGACGTACGTCGCGAGCAGGCCAAGGTCCAGAAGCATACCGATGAGTATGTCGCCAAGGTCGAGGAGCTTCTGAAGGAAAAAGAAGCCGAGGTCATGGAGATCTAAGGTGCAATACGACGAGCATAAACTGGTCGAGTACTTTGCCGACGCCCCTGCGGGCGTCGGTTTTTCCGACCTTGACCTCAATAACATTCCGCACCATATCTCGTGCATCATGGACGGCAACGGTCGTTGGGCCACGTCGCGCGGTCTTGCGCGCACTGAGGGCCACAAGGCGGGTATCGTCTCCCTTCGCGAGATCATTACCGCCTGCGTGCGCCTGGGCGTCGACGTGCTTTCTGCCTATGCGTTTTCTACCGAAAACTGGAACCGTCCGCAGCATGAGGTAAACGTCTTGATGCATCTGTTTGCCAAGACGTTTATCGACGAGCTGCCGCTTCTGAAGCGCGAAAATGTGCGCGTTGTCTTTTTGGGTGACATTTCCGCGCTGCCCAAGAAGACCCGCGACGTTTTTGAACGCGGTCTTGCCGAGTGCGCCGATCACACCGGTATGACGCTGGCGCTTGCCGTCAACTACGGCGCGCGTGCCGAGATCACCCGCGCTGTCCGTCAGATTGCACTCGACGCTGCCGCCGGTAAGATCGATCCTGCCGCAATTGATGACGACATGGTGGCTTCCCACCTCTATACCGCCGGCCTTCCCGATCCTGAGCTTGTGATTCGCACCTCTGGTGAGCTGCGCCTTTCGAACTATCTGTTGTGGCAGGTGGCTTATTCCGAATTCTACGTCACCGATACCTATTGGCCCGACTTTGATCGTTGGGGCCTTGTCGACGCCATTTTGGCCTATCAGGGCCGTGACCGTAGGTTTGGTGGACTGAGCAAGACCGAGGAGGCTTAATCGTGTCCGATCGTCCCAAGGCATCTGCTCCCAAGACGCCTGCGCGCAAAGCTGCCACCGCGGGAGCGCCTGCAGCGAAGAGCGGCACCGGTTCGTGGCTGGCGGGCTTTATTACCCGTGCCGCCGCCGGTATCGTCTACGCCGTTGTCTTTATCCTGTGCCTGGTTTTGGGTATCGTGCCCACGGCCATCTTTGTTTCCGTCATGAGCGGTCTGTGCTGCTATGAGTTTTTCCGTATGACAAGGCTCGATGGCAAGATGGCTAACGAGCGCATGGGTATCGCTGCCGCCGTACTCTTTCCGCTGTCGGCGTTGGGCGATTCGATGTTGCTGAATGCCCTGCTTTTTGCCTTGATGCTCGCTGTGGGCATTTGGTATGTCTGGTCGCCGCGTACCCGCATCTCTGATGTGGCCGTGACGCTCATGGGTCCCATCTACACTGGCTTTATGCTGTCGGCTATCGTGCTGCTGCGCGATGCCGTGCCCGGTTTTGCCGGCGCCCTGCTTTCAGTGGGCGTTTGCGCGTCCCTTTGGGTCTCCGATTCGTTTGCCTACATCGTGGGCAGCCGGGTCGGCAAGCACAAGATGGTTCCCAAGATCTCTCCCAAAAAGAGCTGGGAGGGGTTTGCCGGCGGCATCTTGGGCTCGGTTTTGATTTGGCTCATCCTGTGGGCGACGCACTTCTACAAGCTCAGCCTGCCCTATGCGCTGCTGTGCGGCGTGGTCGTGTCCATTCTGGGCGTTATCGGCGACCTTATCGAGTCGCGCATCAAGCGCGGTGTGGGCGTCAAAGATTCCGGCAACCTTATCCCGGGCCACGGCGGAATGCTCGATCGTAGCGATTCGCTTATCTTCGGCTGCATCACCGCGCAGCTGTTGCTGATGATCGGAGGCGTGCTGTAATGTCCTTCCAGACGACGTATGGCCCCGATGGACGCCTCCGCGTTGCCATCCTGGGTTGTACGGGCTCTATCGGCACCCAGGCGCTCGATGTGTGCCGCCAGCATGCCGATCGCCTGCAGGTGACGGCGCTGTCCGTTAACTCCAGTACCTCCGAGCTCGTTGCCGCTGCCCGCGAGTTCTCGGTTCCGGCGGTTGCCGTGGCCGATGTCGATCATGGCGATGACGCCGTGCTGCAGGAGTTGCCCGAGGGAACGAAGCTCGGCGTTGGCGCGCAGGCGGTTTGCGAGCTCGCGCATCGCGACGATGTCGACTGCGTGCTTGTCGCTATTGTGGGCGCAGCCGGTCTCGAGGCGAGCCATGCGGCTTTGACCTCGAATAAGCGCCTTGCCCTTGCCAACAAGGAGTCCCTTGTCGTCGGTGGCGACTTGCTTATGCCGTTGGCACAACCGGGCCAGCTTATTCCGGTCGACTCTGAGCATTCCGCCATCTACCAGTGCTATCTGGGGGAGAACCCGCGCGAGGCCCACTGCATTTGGCTCACCTGCTCGGGCGGTCCGTTCTTTGGCCGCACGCGCGACGAGCTCGATCGCGTGACGCGTGCCGATGCCCTCGCGCATCCCACGTGGGCCATGGGTGCCAAGATCACCATTGACTCCGCCACCCTCATGAACAAGGGCCTGGAGCGCATTGAGGCCATGCATCTGTTTAGCTGCGACCTCGATTTCATTAACGTGGTCGTGCAGCGTCAGTCCAAGATTCACTCTATGGTCGAGTTCGCCGACGGCTCCGTGATGGCGCATCTCGGTGCATCCGACATGCGTATTCCCATCCAGTTCGCGTTCTCGTATCCCGAGCGTTGGGATACCCCGGCGCCTCGTATCGATTTCCGCGAGCTGGGGCAGCTCACGTTTGATGCTGCCGACATGGATACCTTCCGCTGTCTGACACTGGCCGAGCGTGCCGGCAAGACGGGTGGCACCATGCCGTGCGTGCTCAATGCCGCCAACGAGGTCGCCGTCGATGCCTTTCTGCACGATGGCTGCAGCTTTACCGATATCGATCGCATTGTGGAATCCTGCATGGACGCCCACGATATGCAGGTGGTCGATTCGTTTGAGCAGCTTCGCGACATCGATGCGTGGGCGCGTGAAAAGGCTGCGCAGGTGCTCGCCGCAACCCGTTCCTAACCCATAAGGATTGCTTTTTCGTTTTATGGATACTGTTCTGAGCGTTCTCTCATCGGTCTTTTGGGGCCTGCTGATGCTTTCCGTCCTCGTGTTTTTGCACGAGGGCGGCCACTTTTTGGCGGCGCGTGCCTGCGGCGTCCGTGTGACCGAGTTCTTTTTGGGTCTGCCGTGCCGCTTTGACATCCATTACACGTCGCGTCGCATTGGAACCAAGTTTGGCGTGACCCCGCTACTGCTGGGTGGCTACGCTGCCATCTGCGGTATGGATCCGACCGATGTTTCGTGCGCCGATCGCGTGCTCGCGGCTATCTATCGTCATGGTCGCGTGACCGTGGCCGACCTTGCTGTCGAGCTCGAACTTTCCGAGGAGGATGTGCTCGAGGCATGCGCCCTTTTGCTGGGCTGGGGCTCCATCGCGCCCTGGTATGAGGAAGGGGAGAAGCCCTCGCCGAGCTACTATCCCACCAAATATCAGACGTTGCCACGAGACACGGCAGGCTATACCACCTTTGATGGTCGCCGTTTCGATCGCGAACATGCGACTGCCGAGGGCGATGTGTGGGAGCTGCCGTGCGGCGAGGCCGAGTTCCTTGCGCAAGAACGCTCGCACACCTATCTTGGCCAAGGCTTTCTCAAGCGCGCCTTTATGCTGCTCGCAGGCATTATCGTCAATATCTTGACGGGTTTTTTGCTCCTTATGAGCATCTATTCCATTGCGGGTGTCACCGTGCCGATGGATACCAACGTGATCGGTCAGGTTGACGAGGGGTCTATTGCCGCCAAGGCGGGTATCGAGGCCGGTGATGCGATCCTTTCGGTTGACGGTGTCTCATGTTCTACTTGGATGGATGTCTACGATGCCATCGGCAAGGCCGCCGGTAAGGACGATATCGCCATCGAGTACGAGCGTGACGGCAAGCAGCATTCGACCACGGTTGCGCTCAAAGAGGACGAGCGCCTAGGTGTGTATGCCTCTACGCAGGTGGTCCGTATAGACCCGATCACCTCGGCGCGTCTGTCATTCTCCTATGTTGTACAGACGGCGGATGGCGTGATGCGCCTACTCCAGCCGCAGCATACGATGGAGATTCTCGATCAGTCTACTTCGATCGTGGGTATTAGCGTTATGTCCTCACAGGCTGCTGCTGCCGGCCCCGCAACGTTCCTGTCGTTTGCCGCGCTCATTTCGTTCTCGCTTGGCTTTATGAACCTGCTGCCCATCCCACCACTCGATGGCGGCAAGCTGGTCATCGAGATCATTCAAAAGATTGCGGGCCGCGAGCTTCCGCTCAAGGTCCAGACGATTGTGAGCTATGTGGGCATCGCGCTCTTTGCGCTGCTGTTTGTCTATATGCTTCGTTCCGACATCCTTCGATTTATTCTGTAGGGGAGTGTTTGGATTGTCTTTATCCCATCCTTTGCCTCGCGAGTTGACGCGCCCCGTGCATGTGGGCGGTGTGCAGATCGGTGGCGGCGCGCCGGTGGTGGTCCAATCCATGACCTGCACCGATACCGCTGATGCCCAGGCAACGCTTGCGCAAGTGTGCGCGTTGGCGCAGGCTGGCTGCGATATCGTTCGTGTGAGCGTGCCCACCGAGGCCGCGCTTGAGGGTTTCCGCACCATCTGTGCCGAGTCTCCGGTGCCGATTGTCGCTGATATCCACTTTAACCATAAGCTCGCCATTGGCGCCGTTGAGGCCGGTGCCGCCAAGCTGCGTATCAATCCCGGCAACATCGGCGATTGGGCCAAGGTCGATGCCGTGATCGATGCTGCGGGCGCCGCGGGCTGCGCGATTCGCATTGGCGTGAACGCGGGCTCGCTTGAGCAAGATATTGCCGAGCGCGACGACCTCACGCAGCCCGAAAAGCTCGTGATGTCGAGCGAGCGCTTTGTGCGGCACTTTGAGGACCGTGGGTTTACCAACATCGTGCTATCCGCCAAGGCCCATAGCGTACAGACGACGCTTGATACCTATCGCGCCCTGTCGCGCGAGATACCGCATGTTCCGCTCCACCTGGGCGTGACGGAGGCGGGGACCAAGCTTCAGGGCACCATCAAGAGCTCTGTAGGCTTGGGTATCTTGCTTTCCGAAGGCATCGGCGACACCATGCGTGTGTCGCTCACGGCCGATCCGGTTGAGGAGCCGCCGGTCGCCTGGGGAATTTTGCAGTCACTGGGCCTGCGTCGCCGTGGTCCCGAGATTGTCTCTTGCCCCACGTGCGCCCGCTGCCAGGTTAACCTGATTCCCATCGCCGAGGAAGTAACCGAGCGGCTTAAGAACTATGCCGCGCCGCTTTCGATTGCCGTCATGGGATGTGCCGTTAATGGCCCCGGTGAGGCTTCTGATGCCGACCTGGGCGTTGCTTGCGGACGTGGTCAGGCCTTGCTCTTTTCGCATGGCCAGATCATTGGTAAAGTAGCTGAGGACCAAATTGTCGACGCGCTTATGGCCGAGGTCGACAAGCTTATTGAGGAGAAGTAAATGACTCGAGCAATGTATATGTCTAAGCTCTATGCGCCGACGCTTAAAGAGGATCCGGCGGACGCTGAGCTCGCCAGCCACCGCCTGTTGCTCCGTGCCGGCATGATCCGCAAGGAGGCCGCCGGCCTGTATTCCTATCTGCCGCTTGCTTGGCGCTCGATCCGCAAGATTGAGAACATCGTGCGCGACGAGATGGACGCTGCCGGCGCCCAGGAGCTTATGATGCCCATCATGGTCGATGCCGAGCTGTGGCGTGAGTCCGGCCGTATCGACGCCTATGGCAAGGAGCTTGTGCGCTTTGACGACCGTCATGGTCGCGAGTTCGTCCTGGGCCCCACGCACGAGGAGACCGTCACGGCCCTAGTGCGCAATGAGCTGCGCTCCTATAAGCAGCTGCCCGTCAACCTGTACCACATTCAGGACAAGTTCCGCGACGAGTTCCGCCCTCGCTTTGGCCTGATGCGCGGTCGCGAGTTCATCATGAAGGACGCCTACAGCTTCTCCGCCACGCAGGAGAGTCTGCAGGAGGAGTACGACAAGATGAAGCATGCCTACGCCAACATCTGCGAGCGCTGCTACATCAAGGCTCTGCCCGTTGTCGCCGACTCCGGCGAGATCGGTGGCGATACCTCCGTCGAGTACATGGCTTTGGCCGACGCCGGCGAGGCTTCGCTGGTCTACTGCGACGATTGCGGCTTTGCTGCCGATGACGAGGCGGCAAGCACCAAGGTCGTCGTGACCGAGGGCCCCGGCGACGGTACGCTCACCAAGGTCGAGACTCCGGGCATGGGCACCATCGAGGCCGTTGCCAAGTTCTTTGGCTTCCCCGAGAACGGTACGCGAAAGTCGCTGGCGTTGATCGATGCCGAGGGCAAGCCAGTCGTGGCCATTGTCCCGGGCGACCACGAGCTCAATGACTGCAAGGCCGAGCACGTCTTTGGCAAGGGCTATCGCATGATGACCGACGAGGAGCTCCAGACCTACGGTCTGCACAAGGGCTTTATCGGACCGGTTAACTTGCCCGAGGGCATCCGTCTGGTGTGCGACGAGAGCCTGCGCGAGTCCAAGCAGTGGGCCTGCGGTGCCAACGAGGTCGATTATCACTTTACCGGTGCCTGCCCCGAGCACGACTTTACCGTCGATGAGTGGGCAGATCTGGTCACCGTCGTTGCCGGCGATCCCTGCCCGCACTGCGGCAAGCCGCTCTCTGCTGCTCGCGGCATCGAGGTCTCGCAGGTCTTCCAGCTGGGTACCAAGTATTCCGAGGCCATGGGCGCCACCTTTATGGACGAGGACGGCAAGGAGAAGCCGCTTATCATGGGTTGCTATGGCGTGGGCGTGTCCCGCTCGCTTGCTGCCGTCGTGGAGCAGCACAACGACGAGCACGGTATCGTCTGGCCGGTTTCCGTTGCCCCGTACGAGGTCGCTGTGATTCCGCTCGATCCCAAGAAGGAGGAGTGCGCAACCGTCTGCGACCAAATCGTCGAGGGCTTGTGCGCCGAGGGTATCGAGGTCGTCGTCGACGACCGTGACGAGCGTCCCGGCTTTAAGTTTGCCGATAACGACCTTATGGGATTCCCGTATCAGGTGGTGCTTGGCAAGCGTGGCCTTAAGAATGGCACCGTTGAGCTCAAGGACCGTGCCACGGGCGAGCGCGAGGACGTGGCGATTGACGAGGTCGTCGCCAAGGTTGCCGAGCTTGTTAAGGCGGCCCGCCGTTAATCGACGTTTCTGCTATTAGATATAATTGCGGGACTGCTCCGTATCTCTCTTAGGAAGAGATGCGGAGTAGTCTATTTTGTTGCGTGAATAAACTCGATGGGTAAAGGAAAACCCCACAGCCCATATGAGCTGCGGGGTTTTCTTGTGCCTCCGATGCGAAATAAATCGCTCAGATATTACTGATAATCGACGACGTCGATCCAGTTCTTCAGGAACTCATCGTTCACGTTGCGCTTACGAGCGAGCTCGGAAGCGGCGACGATGCTCGTCCACTGACGCACGACCTGCATGGGCATGTCGGCGCGGTCGCAGTAGAGCTCCAGGTAGGCCTCAGCCTGATCCTTGCTGTTGAGGGCGAAGAGCAGGTAGGTGGTGGCAACGTCGGCAGCAGGGGAGCCCTGGGTGGCGTGTGCCCAGTCGCACACATAGAGCTGGCCGTCGTCGCCGACGATGACGTTGGAGGGGTTGAAGTCGCCGTGGCAGACCTTGAACTCCTTGGTCATGCCGTCCAGACGCTCCTGAAGGTTGTAGCGCGTGGTGGCATTGAGCTGATCAAGGCTGTCGATCATGCGGGCGAACTTGTCGCGCTGACGGTTGAGCAGCGGGGAGGTGTAGCCGTGGATCTCGATCTGGAGGTCGACGAACATCTCGAGATACTCACCAAAGCGCTGGGGCTCGGCAGTCATCTTCTCGGCAAGGGTGGTGCCCGGAACCTTCTCGGTCACGAGCGCCCAGCCGTTGGCGTTCTCGAGCTGGGAAACCTCGAGAGCCTTGGGGCTGCGGATGCCGCACTCATTGATGCGGGCAAGATTCAAAGCCTCGTTGAACACGTCGGAGACAGGCTTGGTCTCGTTAAAGACCTTGACGATCTTGTCGCCCAGGTCGTAAACGACCTTGTTGCCACGGCGGACGAGCTCGGTCTTGGAATCGGGTAGCAGCATGGTTGCATCCTTTCAACGATGCGATAGAAGCGACGGCGGGGGTGTGTGAAACACCCGTGCACCCCCGCCGTTAAAAACCGTGCTAAAACTAGCAGACGGCGTAGTCCTGAGGCTCGCGGCCGTAGTAGGCGTCCAGGTAGAGCTCCTTGATCTCGCTCATGAGCGGGTAGCGCGGGTTTGCGCCGGTGCACTGGTCGTTGAATGCCTGCTCGGTCATCTCGTCGAGGGTGTCGAGGAAGTACTGCTCGTCAACACCGTAGTCGGCGATGGTCTTCTTGACGCCGATGAAGTCCTTGAGCTCCTCGAGCTTCGTGATGAAGTTCTCGAAGACCTCCTTGTCGTCCTTGCCCTCGATGCCGCAGTACTTGGCCATCTCGGCGTAGTTGTGCAGCGCGTTGGGGTAAGGATACTGGGAGAAGGTACCCATCTTAACGGGAGCCTCGGCGGCGTTGTAGCGCATAACGCGGGTCAGGATGACGGCGTTGGCGAGGCCGTGGGGCAGGTGATGGAAGGCGCCGAGCTTGTGAGCCATGGAGTGGTTGAGGCCCAGGAAGGCGTTGGCGAAGGCCATACCGGCCATGCAAGAGGCGTTGTGCATCTCCTCGCGGGCATGCGGGTCCTTGGCGCCGTTCGTGAAGCTGGAGGGCAGGTTCTCGAAGACGAGCTTAGCAGCGCGCTCGGAGAGGCCCTTGGTGTAGTCGGAAGCCATGATGGAGACGTAGGACTCGATGGCGTGGGTCATGACGTCGATGCCGGAGGCAGCGGTCAGGCCGCGCGGGGCGGTCATGCAGTTGTCGGCGTCGACGATAGCCATGTTGGGGAGCAGCGCGTAGTCGGCGAGCGGCCACTTGATGCCGGTCTCCTTGTCGGTGATGATGGCGAACGGCGTGCACTCGGAGCCGGTACCCGAAGAGGTCGGGACGGCGACGAAGTAGGCCTTCTTGCCCATCTCGGGGAAAGTGAAGATACGCTTGCGAATGTCCATGAAGTCCATGGCCATGTCCTCAAACTTGCACTCGGGGTGCTCGTACATCATCCACATGATCTTGCCGGCGTCCATAGCGGAGCCACCGCCGACGGCGATGATGACGTCCGGCTCAAAGAGAGCCATCTGCTTGGCACCACGACGTGCGCACTGCAGCGACGGATCGGGCTCGACGTCGTAGAAGCAGTCGTGGGCGATGCCCATCTCGTCGAGCTTGGCCTCGATGGCGCGGGTGTTGCCATTCTTGAAGAGGAACTGGTCGGTGACGATGAAGGCGCGCTTCTTGCCCATGACGTTGCCCAGCTCGTCGAGGGCGACGGGCGTGGAACCCTTCTTGAAGTAGACCTTCTCGGGAGCGCGGAACCACAGCATGTTCTCACGGCGCTCGGCCACAGTCTTAACGTTGATCAAGTGCTTCACCCCAACGTTCTCGGAGACGGAGTTGCCGCCCCAGGAGCCGCAGCCCAGGGTCAGAGACGGCTTCATGCCAAAGTTGTACAGGTCACCGATGCCGCCGTGCGAGGACGGGGTGTTGATGACGATACGGCAGGCCTTCATGACGTGCTCGAACAGGCTGATCTTCTCGGCCTGGGCGGGGTGCACGTACAGAGAGGCGGTGTGGCCCGGGCCACCGGCGAGCACCAGGTGCTCGGCCTTGTCGACGGCCTCCTGGAAGTCCTTGGCGTGGTACATGGCCAGGACCGGGGAGAGCTTCTCGTGGGAGAACTCCTCCTTGGCGGGGTCGGTGGAGGTGACCTCGGCGATCAGGATCTTGGTCTTGGCGGGAACCTCGATGCCGGCGAGCTCGGCGATCTTGGCGGCAGCCATGCCGGGGATGCGGTGGTCGAGAGCGCCGTTCTTGAACATGGCGGCACGCAGGGCCTCCATCTCGGCACCCTGCTTGACGAAGTAGCAGCCGCGCTTCTGGAACTCGGCCTTAACCTGGTCATAGATGGTGTCGATGACGGTCACGGACTGCTCGGAAGCGCAGATCATGCCGTTGTCGAAGGTCTTGGAGTGGATGATGGAGTTGACGGCGAGCAGCACGTCGGCGGTGTCGTCGATGATGACCGGGGTGTTACCGGCGCCAACGCCCAGGGCGGGCTTGCCCGAGGAGTAGGCGGCCTTGACCATGCCCGGGCCACCGGTGGCGAGGATGATGTCGACGTCACGCATGACCATGTTGGTCAGCTCGATGGAGGGGACATCGACCCAGCCGATGATGCCCTCGGGGGCGCCGGCCTTGACGGCGGCGTCAAGCACGAGCTTGGCGGCGGCGATGGTGCACTTGGCGGCTGCCGGGTGCGGGGAGATGATGATGCCGTTGCGGGTCTTCAGGCTGATCAGCGTCTTGAAGATCGCGGTGGAGGTGGGGTTGGTCGTCGGGATGACGGCGCCCACGATGCCGATGGGCTCGGCGATCTTGGTGATGCCGTAGGCCTCGTCGCGCTCCAGGACACCACAGGTCTTGGTGTTCTTGTAAGCGTTGTAGATGTACTCTGCGGCGTAGTGGTTCTTGATGACCTTGTCCTCAAGAACGCCGCGGCCGGTCTCCTCGATGGCCATCTTCGCCAACGGGATACGAGCCTTGTTGGCGGCCATGGCGGCCTCATAGAAGATCTTGTCGACCTGCTCCTGCGTGTACGTAGCAAAAAGCGCCTGGGCCTCTCGCATCTGAGCGAGCTTAGCCTCAAGCGCCTCTACGTTGTCCACAATTGCGGGAGTAGTGTTTTCCGGTGACTTTTTCACCATTTGTGTCTCCTTGCGATCGGAGATTTACCCTACGCCTTGCATGATAGCAATAAATAATTCGGTGAGCGGTAAGATTCCTGTAAAAGGCACACTAAAACGCTTCAACAAACTGAAGCGTTTTAACCATTTAACTGAAAGCCGAACGTCTTCTCCGGGCGAATTCCTAGTTTCCCCATGGCTATGGTGTGGAGTTTGTTCATTGTTTGCTCATTAGGTCTTAGGAAATAAATGCACATCGATCAATTCTGGCTGGTCGTGACACAAATTTTGGGTCGTTTCTATTTCATGGCAATAAACGCGTTCTCTTGTCAGACAAAACACTGGTATTAAACTAAAACTAATGTGCCAGACGGTACATTCAGTAAGAGTGAAATATATGCCTTTGCCTCTGGGTATTTTGTCGCCCTTACCGGTTCATGTCAGGTAAGTGGAAAGGTCGGTTTGTGAGATTGCCGCGCTGCAGGCGAGCTCTCGTTTGGTTCGTCTCTTTTTTGTTCGTGTTTAATACGATCCCTACGGGCGTATTTGCTGATGAAATAGTGAATAATGTCCCTCAACAAAACACGACTTCGGAGAATCTGTCTAATGAATCTGCTGATATTGCCTCTGTGTCGGGGGGGGTGCGGACGAGGCTTCGTCTAACGATAAGACGGTTTCAAGTGATGATCAAAAACCTGAATCTGATGTCTCGGATAAGCAGTCAAACGATGTGAATGTGAATGAAACATCTGATGAATCGAATTCTGATGCAGCAGAATCTGGTGTTTTTCAAGTCAATGATCAATCAACATTCGAGGAGGCGCTGAATAAAATTGCCTCTGATAATTTATCAGAGATCAGACTTGTCCTAAAAGGCGGCTCGTCTTTTGTGGTGCCGACCCAACATTACGTTTCGACTTTCGGCGTTGCTAACAAGAAGATTACCGTGACGAGTGACGGTGATAATCGCGCAACCTTGCGCTTCTCCAGCCGTGCCATGCTTTCCGGACCTTGTACTTTTGACAACGTCGAAGTGGTTGGTTCAGGAAAATTCTATTGCAATGGTTTCGATACCGTGTTCACTCGTAACTGCGAGCTCAAGCTCTATGAAACACTTTATGGCGGTGGCTATAGGTCGACTGTCGACCACACGCATGTGGTGATAGCCGCGTCTGGATATATCAATCCTGGTAGTGGCGCTGGCCTTCATGACGTCATTGGTGGTTCATATCAAGGGTCCGTCGAGCATGACACCTATCTTGAGATCAGCGGTAACCTTCGCATGGCTAGCGGTAATCACGTTAATCCCGGTTGCATGCGCGGCGATGGGTCGAGCGGCGATGGAAACGGTTCTGGTGCTGTTTATGTAGGTGGTAACGCCACGCTTATTTACGACAATGCCAACTCCGATGTTTCTCCCGCTATCGAAGGCACTTACGGTTGCGAGATGCGCGGCAACGTGACGCTTGATGTTCGCTCGGGTCGGGTAAATGAAATTTGCGGTCATTTTGGTGACCCTGCGCCTATTAAAGGCAACATTCATATTATTGCGGGCAGCAGTACTTATGAAAACACCGACAAAACGCTTCGTCTTAATGGCAATTGGTCAATAACTGGCGCAGGACAGATGATCCTCGATGGAGTTTATGAGGTCGATGGCGATGTCGTTATCGATGCTTACGAGAATGTTTGGGGCTGGGATAAGGGTGGATCGATACCCAATGATGTCCCATATATTGAAGGTTCGAAGAAAGCGAACGTTGGTGGATCTATTGCCGTTAATGTCCACGGCTCCCATGTTGGCTCTATTTATGGAGCAGAGTGGAGTGCCGTAAACGGTGATATCGCCGTGAACGCTTCTGGTGTTGAGCTGAGGGATGAAGCGGGCGATTCTCATGGGTATGTTTTCTGCGAGAACGACCTGACCAATTCGTCGGATGAGGGATCGAGCGTAGAGGCTGGAGGAAAGCTGTCTATCAGTCTGAATAGCGGCAGTGTTGGCTACGTTTCGTTGACTTCGAACAAGAATGTATCGATTTCTGACGGTTCCTTCATTAATATTGCTGGACGACCGGAAATAGCTACGGGCGTTACGGGTGTGTACTATGGGCTTCCCAAGGGGTCTTCTTCTCCCACAATCAATATTGCGGGGACTGTGGCTGAGATTCCTTATATCAAGTTCGCATCTTCTTTGATTATTACTGATAAATCCGAAATTACGGTCGGTCAGATTTCTTCTGTAAATAAGATCGCTATTTCTGGTCAATCGAATACAAATGTAACGATCAAATTTGGCTGCAACAATGCTTCTAGCTATGAATTAATTGAAGACAATGGCCTTTTGGTAGATGAGGACAGCGTTTTGACGACAGCTGGCTCTCAAGCCTACGTATATGGTTATGCCGATATCAATGGTACTTGGGAGCAACAATACAATACTGCGAAAAACTATAACGATATTTTTGTTTCGGGAACCACCTCTATTGGAAGTAATGGCATTCTCATCGATTACGGTTCAAGTAATTTGAAAGGTGCCGTTATTAATAAGGGCACAATTGCCTTAATGGCACCCGCGTTATTCCAAGGAAATTACCGTGGCGATGACGCTGAAATTAGACTGCCGGCTGTAACTAATAACTATGATGGCACGGATGATGGCGGTGACATTCCCCTTATCGTAAAAGGGAAATCGTCGGGGAAGACTACTGTTAATACGGTGGATCCGAACAATTGGCAGAATTTGAAAGTGCCGTCACTCGGAGATAACTACGTACTCTCCAAAGCGAGTGGTGATACACCTAAGCAAAGCACTTTTATTCTTGGCAACGAGGAAGCGGTTGGTGAGGGCTATTACCTTAAGCGCGTCAAGGATGCCGACGGTACTGATGATTTTCACATGTGGCAGGTCGCAGCAAAGTTATCGCTGACTTTTGATGATAATGGCGCAGGCGATCCCGCTTATCCTCAAAAGTTTTTGCAAGATAAGACTGCAGATAAGGACAGTTACACCTTCGCGCTGCCCAAGACCGCCCCGACCCGCAAGGGCTGGGCGTTCGCCGGCTGGAACACCGAGAGGGACGGCTCGGGCGATCAGTTCACCGACAAGACCGAGGTCTCCAAGTCCACGACCGTCTACGCCCAGTGGAAGTGGGTGCCCCGCGACGTCACCGTGACCTTCGACGAGAACGGCGGCGAGACCAAGGCCGACCCCGCCTCCCAGACCAAGACCACCGAGCCGGGTGCTCTGGCTTCGACAGGGGAGAGACTGCTGCCGATTCTTCCACTGGCAGTTGTTGGATCTGCTTTGACTTCTTTAGGTTTGCTGCTCGAATACAACCGCAAGAAGAGGCGGAACGATAAATAAGTAATGGCCCGCCATGGCTTTTGAACTGCCTCCCATTTCTTGGACATGAGAAATGGGAGGCTTTCTTTATGCGCGTTGATTTGAGAGTGAAGCAAGATGTCGAGGCCAGGAAGGCGGCCATAGGGCTCTTTGAGCTCGGGAACGGGTATAAATCTGCCGTGATCGCCCTTTCGCTTCCCGTGGAAGCCGTGAGAAGATGGCAGGAGATATATCGCGTATTCGGGAGCGAGGTCCTGCTGCGCATGGACGGAAAGCGGGACGGATACACATACGAGCAGAAGGCCGCTGGTGGCCGCCGAGATCTTCTCGCGCACCGCCAACGGCTGCGGGCACCGGCAGATAGCGATGTGCATCATGGCGGAAGAGGGGGCAGTGATAGCCGACAAGACCGTGCTCAAGATGATGCTCGAGATGGGGATTCGCTGCGGTATCAGACGCGAAACGGCCTACCACAGGTACAGCTCGTACAGGGGCGTCGTCGGCAGGACGTTCGAGAACGTGATCGCGAGGGATTTCGACGCCGGGACCCCGTGGCGGAAGCTGGGAACATTCGGACCGGGGCTGGCAGCACAGCACGGCTCGTACACATCCAGGCTCGAGGCCGCAGGCATTGTCCAGAGCATGTCCAGGAAGGCGAACTGCATCGACAATGCCGCCACCGAGCAGCTCTTCAGCCACGTCAAGGACGAGTTCTACCTGAGCCGCGAGTGGACGACGTTCGAGGATTTCAAACGTGACCTGGAGGTATACGTAGTCCACTAGTGCACGCGCCGGAGGCAGGTAAGATTGAAGGGCCTGACCCCGGAGGAGTTCCGGAATCAGGCCCTCGCGGCCTAGTCGCTATTTAGGGCGTCCAAGATTTGGGACGCAGTCCATTCGCTCTGGTTTTGCATTCCTGGATAGATAGAAAAAGAAACCGCCTCCTCAAAAGAAAGCGGTTTCTTATAGTTCTATATGAACGCGAGGTCTTTGACCCGGAGAGTCCGAGGTACTTGTTGGTAAGACCTTATTTAGGAGCGCGCAACCTTGCCAGACTTGAGGCAGGTGGAGCAAACGTTCATCTTGCGACGGTGACCATCGACGACGACGTAGACGCGCTGGATGTTGGGGCGGAACTTACGGTTGGTGACGCGGTGAGAGTGGCTGATGGAGCGACCGGCAACGGGGTGCTTACCGCAAACTTCGCAAACTTTGGACATAACTGACCCTCCTTGGGCGACAAACGAACATGTCGCGTTAACAAACAAGCCTGAACTATAGCACAGAAGCAGCTCCCTGTGCGTAATCTACACAGAGATATGTCTCTTTTGGCGATAGTGCCCACGCAACGGCCCTGGACGTAGATCCGATTTGCGTGCAGCAGAGGGGATTATGCCAGCTCGCAACAAGGTTTTCAAGCTCGTCCCACAAATATATATAGGTTTATTGAGCGTAGGGCTCCTTTTACGGATTGCTCTGTATTTATGCTCGCAATTAAGCTCAAGGATGGCTACACTATCACTTGACCATTAAAGGGGTACGAGATACCCACATGGAATTACATAGCTGCCAAAGAGCAGCCCTTCCTGTGGGTGTCTGGTCCGCTTTGAGCGGTCGGGCATCTATTTTTTTTGACTGTGTCAGCAGTCAAGACATGTGAGGAAGGAGATCGATGGGCACGACTTCCCCCAAGGCGGTCATCATGGACGAGACCGCCGTCAATCGAGCGATGACCCGCATCGCGCACGAGATTCTCGAGCGCAACGAGGGCTGTGAAGACCTCGCTCTGGTCGGCATCGTCACGCGCGGCGACCTTCTGGCAAAGAAGCTCGCCGAGGAGATCAAGGAGATCGAGGGCGTCGACGTTCCGCTCGGCAGCCTCGACATCAGCTTCTACCGCGATGACTACGCTACCAATTTCGCTCCCGCGATCCACGCCACCAACATTCCCTTTAGCGTCGACGGCAAGCGCGTCGTGCTGGTGGACGACATCCTGTATACGGGCCGTACCATTCGCGCCGCTCTCGACGCCGTCATGGACCTGGGCCGTCCGAGCCGCATTGAGCTGGCAGTTCTCGTTGACCGCGGCCACCGTGAGCTCCCCATCTCGCCGGACTTTGTCGGCAAGAACGTTCCCTCGTCGCATGAGGAGAACGTGCACCTATATATGAAGGAAGTCGACGGCCACACCGCCGTCGAGATTAACGACGTCGCGCCGGGTTCCCACGTGGGCTCCGCGCCGCTGGGAGGTGAGTAGTACCGTGGCGTTCAACCATAAGCACCTGATCGACATTACCGAGTACTCCGAAGAGGACATTAAGCTCATCCTCGAGACCGCCAAGGCGTTCTCCGAGGTCAACGAGCGTGCGATCAAGAAGGTTCCCACGCTCAAGGGCAAGACCATCGTCAACATGTTCAATGAGCCCTCGACGCGCACCCGCAGCTCCTTCGAGCTCGCCGAGAAGCGACTTTCGGCCGACAGCCTTAACTTTGGCGGCTCCTCGACCTCCACGGTCAAGGGTGAGAGCCTCGTCGACACCGTCGAGACCCTCAACGCCTATAAGATCGACTGCATCGTCGTTCGCGATAAGCACGCCGGTGCTCCCTACATCGTCACGCAGAACTCGCCCGCAAGCGTCATCTGCGCCGGTGACGGCAAGCACAACCATCCCACGCAGGCCCTGCTCGACCTGTACACCATCTGGGAGCACAAGGGTGACTTCCACGGTCTGAAGGTCGCCGTCGTCGGCGATATCGCCCACTCCCGTGTCTGCGGCTCGCTGATCCCCGCCCTTAAGATCATGGGCTGCGAGACCTACGCCGTCGCCCCCGGCACGCTGCTGCCGCCGGCGCCCGAGGTCCTGGGCTGCGACCACGTGACGAGCGACCTCGATTCCGTCCTGCCCGAGCTGGACGTCGTCTACATGCTGCGCGTGCAGCAGGAGCGCCTCGAGGGTGCCCCGTTCCCGACCATTCGCGAGTACCACAAGCTCTTCGGCCTGACCAAGGACCGCGAGAAGCTCATGAAGCCCGATGCGATCATCTGCCACCCGGGCCCCATCAACCGCGGCGTCGAGTTCGACTCCTATATGGCCGACCACCCGCAACGCTCCGTCATCCTGGAGCAGGTCTACGCCGGTATCTGCGTGCGTATGGCTATCCTGTATCTGCTGCTTGGAGGTGCCGATAATGGCCTTGCTTCTTAAGAATGCCCACGTCGTCGACCCGTCCGTCGAGCTTGACGGTGTCGTTGACGTCCTGATTGACGGCGACAAGATCGCCGAGGTCGGCGAGAATCTCGCCGTCGAGGGAGCCGAGGTCCGCGACCTTTCCGGCAAGTACCTCGTCCCCGGCCTGGTGGATATGCACGTTCACCTTCGCGAGCCCGGCTATGAGGTCAAAGAGGACATCGAGAGCGGTACCCGCGCAGCTGCCAAGGGCGGCTTCACCGGCGTGTGCGCCATGCCCAACACCGATCCCGTCACCGATAACGGCACCGTCGTGGAGTTCGTCAAGTCCCGCGCTGCCGAGGTCGGTCACTGCCGCGTCTATCCGTCGGGCGCCATGACCCGCGGTCTTAAGGGCGAGGCCATGTCCGAGATGGGCGATATGGTCGCCCACGGCGCCGTCGCCTTTACCGACGACGGTCGCGGCGTGCAGGGCGCGGGCATGCTCCGTCGCTGCATGGACTACGGCAAAATGTTCGGCAAGGTCTTTATGAGCCACTGCCAGGACGAGGACCTGGTCGGTCACGGTCAGATTAACGAGGGCAAGGTCTCGACCCGTCTGGCTCTCGAGGGCTGGCCGGCTGCCGGCGAGGAGCTCCAGATCGCTCGCGACATCGAGATCGCCAAGCTGACCGGTGCCAAGCTGCACATCCAGCACATCTCCACCGCCCATGGCCTGGAGCTCGTGCGTGCCGGTAAGGCCGCTGGCGTTCAGGTTACCTGCGAGGCCACCCCGCACCACATGTTCCTGACCGAGAACGACCTGGATGAGACCTACAACACCTCACTCAAGGTCAATCCGCCGCTGCGCACTGACGAGGACGCCGAGGCCATCCGTCAGGGTGTCATCGACGGTACCGTCGACGTTATCGTCACCGATCACGCTCCGCACACTCCGTGGGAGAAGGCCCGCGAGTTCGAGCTCGCACCCTTTGGCATGATCGGCCTCGAGACCTCGCTGTCGCTCGTGCTCACCGAGCTGGTCAACACGGGCAAGATGAGCGTGGGCCGCATGGTCGAGCTCATGGCCATCAAACCGCGTGAGATCCTGGGCCTCGACCAGGTTCAGGTCAAGGCGGGCTCCGTTGCTGACCTGACCGTGTTCGACCCCGCCGCAACCTGGACGGTTGGCGAGGGCGGTTACGAGTCGCGTGCCGAGAACTCCGGCTTCGCCGGTCGCACGCTTACCGGTCGTGCCACCGATGTGTTTGTCGGCGGTAAACAGACGCTTGCCGACGGCTGCATCTGCTAGCATAGCCTTATCGCTTTTGTGCGCGGCGCCCTTGCGGTGCCGCGCTTTCTATTCGTTTAGACCATGCAACCGCATGGGGGATTGGAGCGTCTATGCCCACACCTTCCACTGCACGCATGCACGACTTCGAGGTCGTCTCGAACCGGGAGATCGCCGACGGCATCTTCTCGCTCGTCATCTCGGCCCCCAAGCTTGCAAGTGCGCTCAAGCCCGGTCAGTTTGTGAACATCGCCGTGCCCGGCGATGCGTCCTCGCTGCTTCGCGTGCCTCTGAGCTACTACCGCGCCGACGCCGAGGCCGGCACCGTTGAGCTGTGGTACGCCGTCGTGGGCGACGATACCCGCCGTCTGTCGCAGATGGCTCCCGGTTCCACCTCTAATCTGTTGGGCCCCGGCGGCCGCGGCTGGCTCGTGCCCGAGGGCACCAGGAAGGCGCTGCTCGTCGCTGGCGGCATTGGCGTTCCGCCCGTGCTCTGCCTGGCTGGCATGCTTGCCGAGCAGGGCGTGGACGTTGACGTATGTCTGGGCTTTGGCACCGCGTCCAAGGCCGTGGGCGTCGATGAGTTCCGCGCGCTGGGAGCTACGGTCAACGTATGCACCGACGACGGCTCGTTGGGCACGCACGGCTTCTGCACCGATCCTGCCGCCGAGCTGCTCGGCGAGGGCGGTTACGACTACGTCGCCAGCTGTGGTCCCGCCGTCATGATGAAGAAGGTCGCCGCCGCTGCCGCCGAGGCCGGCGCGTACTGCGAGGTGTCGCTCGAGCGCATGATGAGCTGTGGCTTTGGCGCCTGCAACACCTGCAATGTCGAGACGGTCGACGGTATGAAGGGCGCCTGCATGTGCGGCCCCGTGTTTGATGCTTCCAAGGTGGTGGTCTTCTAGTGGGTAACGTGAACATGGCCGTCGATTTCGGCGGCGTCAAGATGCAGAACCCCATCAACACCGCAGCCGGTACCTTTGGCTACGGATGGCAGTTCCAGAACTTCTTTGATGTCTCCCAACTGGGCGCCATCACCACCAAGGGTTGTGCTGCCGAGCCCTGGCCCGGCAACCCCGCGCCCCGCATGGCCGAGATCCCGGGCGGCATGATCAACTCCGTGGGCCTTCAGAACCCCGGCGTGGCTGCCTTTGCCCGTGAGTCCGGCCCGTGGCTCGAGCAGCTTTCCAAGGACGGTTGCCAGGTCATTTGCCAGGTCGCCGGCCACTCCGTTGAGGAGTTTGTCCGCGCGCTCGAGATGTATGTCGAGCTGTGCCCCTGGGCTGCCGGCTACGAGATCAACGTCAGCTGCCCCAATATTGCCGCCGGCGGTGCCGCCATGGGCTCCTCGCCCGAGGGCGCCTCTGCCGTTATGGCTGCCTGCCGTAAGGTGACCGATAAGCCGCTGTTCGTAAAGATGGCTCCGGTTAACGTCGCCGAGATTGCCAAGGCTCTCGAGGCCGCGGGAGCCGACGGCCTTTCGGTCATCAACTCCATCCAGGGCATGGCCATCGACGTTCATACCCGCAAGTCCCGTGTGGCCAAGCCCAAGGGCGGCCTTTCGGGCCCGCTGTGCCACCACATCGCCGTTCGCATGGTCTGGGAGGTTGCTCAGGCCGTCGATATCCCCATCAACGGTGTCGGCGGCGTCATGACGGGCGAAGATGCGGCCGAGTTTATCCTGGCTGGCGCCACCTGCGTGTCGGTCGGCATGGCCAACTTTGTCGATCCGTGCGCCTCGATTAAGATTGCGCACGAGCTCGAGGCTTGGGCGGAGTCCCAGGGCGTGAAGGACATCAACGAGCTGGTAGGTGCTTTCGAATGCTAGAGACCGATGCCCGCGACCGCGTTATCGTCGCCCTCGATTGCGACCGTGAGCGTGCGCTTGAGCTCGCCCATGAACTTTCTGGTCATGCCGCTTGGCTCAAGGTGGGCATGACGCTCTATTACGCTGAGGGCCCCGAGATCGTCAAGACGTTCAAGGACCTGGGCTTTAAGGTCTTCCTCGACCTCAAGTTCCATGACATTCCGCATCAGGTGCGCGGTGCCGCCCGTTCCGCCTCGCTTGCCGGTGCCGACCTGCTTTCGGTCCACGGTCTGGGCTCGGGCGCTATGCTCGCTGCCTGCCGCGAGGGTGCCGAGGAGGCTCGCGAGGATCGCGCCAAGCTCGTTGCCATTACCGTGCTCACGAGCATGAACCAGGATGCGCTGACCGAGATCGGTGTCGAGTCGCCCGTGGCCGAGGAGGCTGCCCGCCTGGCAAAGCTTGCCCAGGCTAACGGCATCGACGGTATCGTGTGCTCGCCGATGGAGGCCCACGATATGCGTGAGCTGCTGGGCCCCGATGCCCTCATTGTGACTCCGGGCGTGCGTCCGGTGGGTGCCGCCCTGGGCGATCAATCCCGCGTGGCGACGCCTTCCCAGGCTATCGAGCGCGGTGCGAGCCACATCGTGGTGGGCCGACCCATCACCGGTGCCGACGACCCGGTTGCCGCATTTGACGCTATCGTTGCCGAGCTGGTCGAAAACGTCGCCTAAAAGATTCCCTCAAGTCACCACTTTTGGGTCTCAATAGCACAAATTAGCCCCTGTGCCTGCGAAAACTTTCCCATCCTTTGTGTGGAATCGCAGGTCAGGGGCTCAACTTTAACCTCCGTATATTGCACTTTTCGCAGGTATCGTCTAACCTATGGTGCCGTCGATTGGGCATTTAGTGCGTTTGACGTGC
The DNA here is from genome assembly GCA_900544095.1 of uncultured Collinsella sp. Classification (GTDB taxonomy): domain Bacteria; phylum Actinomycetota; class Coriobacteriia; order Coriobacteriales; family Coriobacteriaceae; genus Collinsella. The sequence goes on along the minus strand of UQTV01000001.1, from coordinate 143,753 downwards.
TAAAATACCAATTATTGCATCAGATATAACCCAACTATTTGGAGGTTCGAATGGCACTCCCTCAGCTTACCGACGAGCAGCGCAAGCAGGCTCTTGAGAAGGCTGCCGCCGCACGTCACGCCCGCGCTGAGCTTCGCGAGCAGATCAAGAAGGGCGAGAAGTCCCTCGAGTCCGTGCTCAACTCCGATGACCCCATCGCTTCCCGCATGAAGGTTTCCACCCTCATCGAGTCTCTCCCCGGTTATGGCAAGGCCAAGGCCGCCAAGATCATGGAGGAGCTCGGCATCTCCGCTACCCGTCGCGTCCAGGGCCTCGGCGTCCGCCAGCGCGAGCAGCTCCTCGAGCAGCTGACCAAATAAGTGAGCGCTCAGGATTCAAAGCTCTTTGTGATTTCTGGACCGTCAGGTGCAGGCAAGGGCACGCTCGTCACTCGTGTGCGCGAGCGTCGCTCGAACCTGGGCCTGACGGTTTCGGCTACCACGCGAGCACCACGCAAAGGTGAGGTCGACGGCGTCAACTACTTTTTCCTGACGCGCGAGGAGTTCGACCGCCGCGTGGCAAACGGTGAGTTTGTTGAGTGGGCCGAGGTCCACGGTAACTGCTACGGCACCTTGGTGAGCGAGGTCACATCCAAGCTCGCCTCTGGCTCGTCTCTGATCTTGGAGATCGATGTCCAGGGAGCCCTGCAGGTCAAGGAGCGTTTCCCCGAGGCCGTGTTGATCTTTATCAAGCCGCCTTCGCTCGAGGTGCTCCGCGAGCGTCTGGTCGGTCGCGGTACCGAGACGCCCGAGACGATTGAGCTGCGTATGGCAAACGCCGCCGATGAACTTGCCCTTGCCGACCGCTACGACGACGTCGTGGTGAATGACGATCTCGACCGCGCGACCGATGAGCTCGTTCGCGTTCTCGATATGCATGAAAGGATCTGAGGTCCGTGTCCGTTGTAAAGCCTTGCATTGACGATCTTCTGGAGAAGACCGATCACAACCGCTTCCTGCTCGCCTCGCTTGCCTCCAAGCGCGCCTGCGACATTAACAGCATGTTGCGTGGCCAGCACAACCGCGTGCTCGCCGTCCAGGATGTCGATGACATCACTATTGCGCTTTCCGGCGCCGATACCATCTCGATGGCTATGGACGAGATTGTCGACGGCGACATCTCCTACGACGAGGCCCGTTACGAGAAGGCACTCGGCCATAAGGTTGCTGAAGCCTAAATGGCAGCCCGCGTCTGCCTGGTCCACTATCACGAGGTTGGACTAAAGGGCAAGAACCGCGCACATTTTGAGCATATCCTCATGGATAACATCAAGGCGGCCTTGGCCGCCTTTTCCGTGAATGCCGTGTCTCGAATTTCCGGTTATATCCTCGTGACCTTTAACGAGCATCAGGCCGACGAGGCGGCGCGCGTCATTCGCACCGTCCCCGGCGTTGCTCGCGTGTCCCTGGCATATCACACGAACCGCGACCCGCAGGAGTACTGCGCCGCCGCCGTGAAGGCGCTGCGCGAGTTTGGTTCCTTCGATTCGTTTAAGGTGCACGCCAAGCGCTCTAACACCGACTACGAGCTCACCTCGATTGATATCAATCGACAGGTTGGCGAGGTACTGTGCGAGGCGTTTCCCGATAAAAAGGTCCAGATGCACGATCCCGACGCGATGGTGCACGTGCTGGTGGTCCAGGGTAGCGTCTATGTGTATGCGCGCTCTGAGCGCGGCGTGGGTGGTCTTCCGGTGGGGTCTGCCGGCAAGGTTGTGACGCTGCTTTCCTCGGGTATCGATTCGCCGGTGGCGACCTGGATGCTCGCGCGTCGCGGCGCGGTGTGCGTGCCGGTACATTTCTCCGGTCGTCCTCAGACGCCTGATACGAGCGAATATTTGGTGCAGGACATCATCCGTGCGCTTGAGCCGGGTGTCCAGATCGGCCGCCTGTACGTGGTGCCGTTTGGCGATTGTCAGCGTGAGATCTCGGTGACCTGCCCCAGCAACCTGCGGGTGATCATGTATCGCCGCATTATGTATTCGGTTGCTGAGCGCATTGCGCATATCGAGGGCGCCAAGGCTATTGTGACCGGCGAATCGCTCGGTCAGGTTGCATCCCAGACGCTCGAGAACATTATGGCCGTCAACGAGGCCGTCAAGATCCCCGTGTTCCGCCCGCTGATCGGTTCGGACAAGCAGGAGATCATTGCACGCGCTGAGGAGATCGGTACGTTCGGTATCTCGACCGAGGCTGCTCCCGACTGCTGCACGCTGTTTATGCCGCGTCGTCCCGAGACACACGCCAAACTCGATGCCGTGCACGAGGCCTGGGAGCTGTTCGACCACGAGGAGATGATTGAGCGTTTGCTCAAACAGACTGAGTACATCGACTTTGAGAGCAACACGTATAAGGCCCCTAAGACCTTAAAACGCAAGCATTCTGAGCTCGCTCCACGTGAGATTTACCAAGATTACGAATAATGTTGTGTATAGACCGGCGGTGTTTTTGCATCGTCGGTCTTTTTCTATCTGGGCATTAGGCGATAAACGGTTCATTTGTCGACGTGTGCTTGAATAAATGGATATTTTCTCGCAAGGTTTTGGTCAGCTTTTGGTTTGACCGCGATAACCGGTGTGGACGTGCGGAGGCTGCGGCGCTCGTTTCCTGACACGATGGTGTTGGGAGGTGTTTGCTATGGCGCAGCGCGAGCAACACGAACGGGTTAAACGGATGGACCGCTGGGCAGAAAAGCTGCTCGGCCATAAGGCGATGGTCGTGGCGATCCTGGTTGTCATTGCCGCCGCGAGCGGCTTGGCGATGGCAGGTTTTGGTGGTCACTCCAGCGACGTATCGTTTGAGCGTAGTGATGAGGCGAGCGCCTCGGATGTGCGCGGGGCCGGGGATGCCTCTCCTGACGATGCCGATGAGCCGTCTGCCAAGAGCTCCTCTGCTGCCGAGGTGTACGTCGATGTTGATGGCGCCGTTGTGAAGCCTGGCGTGTACCGGCTTAAAGATGGAGCACGGGTGTCCCAGGCGATTGATGCCGCCGGAGGGCTTACGGCCGAGGCGGATGTGACGGGTCTTAACCGTGCGTCCAAGATCACCGATGGTCAAAAGATCTATGTGCCGACGGTAGGGGAGCAACAAACGGCTGCGGCCGTCGGCGGCGCCGAAAGCAGTGCTTCCACGACCCCTGGTACAGGGTCTTCGTCGGGACTTGTGAATATCAATACGGCAAGTGCGGCGGAGCTGCAGACGCTTTCGGGCATCGGGCCTTCTATGGCCCAGTCAATTATCGACGAACGGACGCAAAACGGGGCCTTTGCCTCGGTCGATGACCTTATGCGCGTATCGGGGATCGGTGAGAAGAAACTCGCCAAAATTAAAGATTGCATCTGCGTATGAGTGCGACCGAGCGCGAGCATGTGATGCCACCGCGCCCATTGATGCCGTGGACGATAGCCCTTTGTGCCGGCTTGTGTGCGAGCTGTGGGTTAGTGCTTAACATGGCGGCCGATGCGCTGCTGGGAGAGCGGGCGGCGCCCGTCACATTGCTTATGGCCATTCCCGTTGCGGCAGCAGGGTGCATCGTATTGGCTCGGTCCTGCATGCGCCTTGTGCGGTGGAGGCGATGGCTGTATGCCGCGGCCCTCGGCCTCGTGGCGGGGGCGGTAGTGTCCGCGGGTTGGGCGATAGGGGCGCTGCGCGCTTCGAGGGCGTTGGATAATCGGGCTGCGAGCAGTCTCGAGTTTGTTGTGTGTGGCGACCCGTCCATCAATGACGGTGCGTACTCCTATACCTGTGATGCGTATGCGGGCGAAAAGCGTTTGGGTCAGGTACGGCTGTCGTGTGATCGTGAGCTTGGCGCCGGTTCGCATGTACGTGCTATCGGTCGAATTTCGCGCTTTGAGAATGATGCGTATGGGCGCTCACGCGTGCTTCGGGGCGAGCTTCGAAAGGCTAAAGTCGTCCGGTTGGTATCGATCGACGAGGGCCCTCCAGGCCCGTTGTCTTGGCTTCGAAACGAGCTCCTTGCCGTTATCGCGCCCGCGACCGACCCAGCGCGCTCGCTCATCGCCGGCGTTGTCTGTGGGCGCTCGTCCGAGCTGCGCGCCCAGCCTGCGGGCGAATGGTTTTCGGTAACGGGCACCGCACATCTCATCGCCGTTTCGGGCAGTCATCTTGCCATCGTGGGGTTTGTGATTGAGAGTGCCCTGCAAAAGACGCGTCTCTCTCGTGGGCTTCAGCGGGGGCTGTTGGTGCTGGCCCTCGCTGCCTATGCCGTTTTTACTGGCGCTTCGCCCTCGGCCGTGCGCGCGTGCTCTATGGTGGCGGCGTCGCTTGTCGCCAACGGCGCCGGGCGTCGTCGGCATGGCCTCTCGGCTCTATTTTTGACCATGGTAATCTTTGTGTTGCTCCGGCCGACAGTACTGTTCGAGATGGGTTTTCAGCTATCGTGCGCCAGTGTCTTTGCCATCCTTTGTTTTTGCCCCTACGCTACCTACGCCTTGGGCGAGCTGAGTGTGCCACCGGGCCTCGCCAGTATTTTGTCCGTCACGCTGTGCTCGCAGCTGGCGACACTTCCCGTAACCATTCCCGCATTTGGGACGTTTTCACTCATTGCCCCGCTTGCAAATGCCGTGATCGGTCCGGTGATAAGCATGCTGCTCGCTGTATCGGTTGTGTTGGTGCCCTGCTCGCTTGTGCCGCTGCTGCGTCACGGGGCGCTCGTGGTGCCCATGATTGTCGCTCGCTGCGCTCTGTTCTTTGAACAGCTCTTTGCCGCCGTTCCGGGCGCATCCGTTAGCGTGCCGCCCGATACGCTCTTGGTATACGTGGTGCCGTTTGCGCTGGCGGTCCTCTTGGTCTGGTGGCCACGCCCCCGCGTGCGGCCCATGGCAGTGGGGCTGCTATGTTTGATGCTTGCTGCGGGGGTTCCGTATGTCTATTGGGATCGATGTGTGCCGCCTTCGGTAACGGTTCTCGATGTTGGTCAGGCCGATGCGATTCTTATCCGCCAAGGCGGCGCAGTAGCTCTCGTCGACTGCGGGCTCGACGAGCGTGTGGTTGCGGCGTTGGTTCGCAATAACGTGCACCATATCGATGCCGTTTTTGTGACGCATTGGGATGAGGACCACTGGGGTGGTTTGCCTGCCGTGCTCGAACAGTTTTCGGTCGGAACGATTGCCGTGGCGGCGGATGCGCTGGAGGATGCTCCTGTCGAGGTATTGAACCGACCTGGCGTGGAGTATCGGCAGGTGCGCCATGGGGATACGGTCGACATCGGCTCATTTTGCGCCCGCGTGATGTGGCCATTCGAGTCCGTGGATGGCGAGGGAAATGAGGACTCGCTTGTCCTGCTGCTCTCTTATGTTCAGGAAGGTAAGGGCCTGCGAATACTTCTCACCGGTGATGCCGAGCTCGACCAAGAACGGGAATTCGTGCAGGAGGTGGGGGATATCGATGTACTTAAACTTGGGCATCACGGCTCCAAGGTTTCAGTCGATGGTGAGTTGCTGGACGTCCTGAAGCCCGAGCTTTCCCTCGCAAGCGCCGGTGAGGGGAATCGATACGGCCATCCGTCCGATGCCTGCATCGATGCCGTTAAGGAAGCGGGTGGTGTGTTCGCGTGTACCATCGAACACGGCGACATTACCGTCGCACCGACTGCGAATGGCTTTGTGATGCGATGCCAGCGACCGTGACGACGTCGTTGGCGTGTGGTGGGCCCCTGGGCTAGAATGGCACGGAACGAATGCGAAGGCCTGCGGGAGGGGAGCGCAATGTCCGAAACCGGTTTGCTGCCGGCATATCTGATCGTCGGTACCGACGGAGTTAAGCGCGATCACGCCGTCTCGCGTATGAAAGCGCGTCTGGAAAAGTCGGGTATGGTCGAGTTCAACCTCGACGAGCGAGACATGACCAAGGACCCCGATATCGAGTCCATTATCGGATCGCTTAACACCTTTCCGATGGGCAGCGAGTTTCGTCTGGTAATCCTCGATGGCTGCTCAAAGCTCGCCAAGGCGGTCTCGGAGCCGCTCGTTGGGTATCTGGCGAGTCCCAGCCCCACTACGGTCTGCCTCATCATCGCCGACTCACTTGCCAAGAATACGCGCCTGTATAAGGCAATCGCCAAGATCGACAAGAAGGCTATCGTCGATTGCTCGGGTACCAAGCGCTGGGAACTGCCGCGCCGTGTTCAGCAGATGGCGACGCAGCGCGGTAAGTCGATTTCGACGGCGGCCGCCGAGGAGCTCGTCTCGCGTTCGGGCGAAAACACGCGCATGCTCGATAACGACTTGGCTAAGCTTGCCCAGATGGTCGAGTCGCCTCAGATTGAACTTGCCGATGTTGAGCGCTGGATTGTCCGTACGGCCGAGGTTCAACCCTGGGACTTCCTCAACGCCGTCTCGGCTCGCGATATGCGGCGATCGCTCGAGCTCTTCAATCTGCTGCCCGCCAAGAGCTATGTGTGGACCTACACGCTGCTGTGCGGTCGCATCCGTGAGCTGATCGTCGCCAAGGCGCTCGATGCGCGTGGACAGGGTCGTGAGCTGGCCGCAACGCTCAAGCTCCAGTCCTGGCAGGTCAAGAATCACCTGACTTGGGCGCGTCGCTTTTCGATGGCAGAGCTCGTCGCAGCGCTCGAGGGTGCGGTCGATGTGGAGCTCGCGCTCAAGGGCTCTGCCGATTCTGAGACCGCGCTTTTGCTCTGGATTACGAACATCTTGAGAAAATCGTGATGATACCTGCCTATTTGACAAATTCGTTCTATTCCTTTGAGGGGGAGCGTGCTATAGTAGGCGCTTGCATGACCTCACCGTGTCTCAGAGGTGTCATACATTTTTTGCAAGGAACTCGAAAGGAACTCCAGAAGTGGCAAACATCAAGTCTCAGAAGAAGCGTATCCGCACCAATGAGGCAGCTCGCATGCGTAACAAGGCTGTCAAGTCCGAGCTCAAGACGCTGACCAAGCACGTCCAGTCCGCCGTCGCCGAGGGCGACGCCGAGAAGGCCCAGGCTGCCCTCAAGACCGTTACCAAGCGTCTCGACATGGCTGCCGCCAAGCATGTTATCCACAAGAACCAGGCTTCCAACCGCAAGTCCGGTCTTGCCAAGCTCGTGAACAGCATCAACGCCTAAGTTGTAAATTTCACACTACACAGATTACGCGCATAAATGGAGCCTGTTTTATGGAACAGGCTCCATTTTTTGTACCGCTCGGGTAAGATAGTCCGCATGAATACTTCAATTGACATTTCCCACATCCGCAACTTCTCAATCGTTGCGCACATTGACCATGGCAAGTCTACGATCAGCGACCGCATCCTCGAGCTCACCCATACCGTCGACGAGCGCGACATGGAGTCGCAGCTGCTCGACACCATGGATATCGAGCGCGAGCGCGGCATCACGATCAAGTCCAACGCCGTCCGCGTGTCCTATGACGCCGACGACGGCGAGACGTATCAGTTCAACCTCATCGATACGCCGGGCCATGTAGACTTTACCTACGAGGTCTCGCGTTCGCTGGCCGCTTGTGAGGGCGCGGTGCTCGTCGTCGACGCCACTCAGGGTGTCGAGGCACAGACCGTCTCCAACGCGACGCTCGCCATGAACGCCAATCTGGACATTGTGCCCGCCATCAACAAGATCGACCTGCCCTCGGCCCATCCCGACGAGGTTAAGACCGAGATCGAGGACGACCTGGCGATTCCCGCCGATGATGCCGTGTGCGTCTCGGGCAAGACCGGCGAGGGCATTCACGATCTGCTGGAGTCCATCGTCTTTTTGATTTCGCCGCCTAAGGGCGATGCAAACGCTCCGCTCAAAGCGCTCATTTTGGATTCGTACTTTGACGAGTATCGCGGTGTGGTGGCTACGGTGCGCGTCTTCGATGGTTCCATCAAAAAGGGCGATACCCTGCTTATGATGCAGGCCAAGGGCGACTTTTTGGTCGACGGCGTGGGCGTCAAGCGTCCTGCCGAGACCCCGGTCGACGCGCTGACCGTCGGCGAGGTCGGATATGTGGTCACGGGCTTGAAGGATCCCGAGGCCGTTCGCGTGGGCGATACCCTTACGTGGGCGTCGAACCCCTGCCCCGAGCCGCTTCCCGGTTATCGCGAGGCCAAGCCCATGGTCTATACGGGCCTGTTCCCGATCGACAACAAGGACTACGAGAATCTGCGCGACGCCCTCGATAAGCTGCACGTCAACGACCCGTCGTTGGTGTGGGAGCCCGAGACCTCGGTGGCGCTCGGCTTTGGCTTCCGCGTGGGCTTCCTGGGCCTGCTGCACATGGAAGTCGTCAAGGAACGCCTGGAGCGCGAGTTCAACCTGGACCTCATTGCCACGAGTCCCTCGGTCGACTATCACGTCTACAAGACCGACGGCGAGATGATCGATGTCCGCAGTCCGCAGGACCTTCCCGAGGCCACGCGCATCGATCGTATCGAGGAACCCTACCTCAAGGCAAAGATCATCTGCCCGCCTGAGTACACGGGTGCCGTCATGCAGCTCGCCATTGAGCACCGCGGCGTCACAACCGATATGATCCACCTGACGAGCAAATCGGTCGAGATGCGCTTCGATATGCCGCTCGCCGAGCTCATCTTGGACTTCTTCGATCAGCTCAAGAGCCGCACCAAGGGCTATGCCTCGCTCGACTACGAGTTCAACGAGTACCGTCCCTCCGAGCTCGTGAAGCTCGATATTTTGCTTTCGGGCGACGAGGTGGACGCGCTTTCGTTTATCGTCCATAAGGACAAGGCATATGGCCTGGCCCGTGGCTTGTGCGACAAGCTCAAGGAGATCATCCCGCGTCAGCTGTTCGAGGTGCCCATCCAGGGTGCTATCGGCAACAAGATCATCGCCCGTTCCACCGTCAAGGCGCGTCGCAAGGACGTTCTTGCTAAGTGCTACGGTGGCGATATCTCGCGAAAGCGCAAGCTGCTCGAGAAGCAGAAAGAGGGCAAGAAGCGTATGAAGGCCATCGGATCGGTCGAGGTCCCGCAGGAGGCCTTTATGGCGATCCTCAAGGTGGACGAGTAGGTCTATGGCTCTTTCCGAATATAGTCTGCGGCTGCTGGGCGCCTATGCCGAGCAGCCGTTCCTTATGGCTCCCATGGCGGGCGTTACCGACCCCGCCTATCGCATCATGTGTCGCCGCCGCGGTGCCAACCTTGCCTACAGCGAGATGGTGAGCGTGGCAGGCCTTGCCTATGCCAGCAACAAAACGTGGCGCCTGGTGCTGCCGGCCGACGAGGAGCAGCAGATTTGCGTGCAGCTCTTTGGCTCCAAGCCCGATCAGTTTGCGAGCGCCGTCGCCGCCGTCGAGGAGCGCGTTGGCGATCGCCTGTCGCTCATCGATATCAATATGGCATGCCCCGCCCGCAAGGTTGTCACCAAGGGCGAGGGTTCGGCGCTCATGCGCACGCCCGACCTGGCCGAGAAGATCGTCGAGGCCACGGTGGGCGCGGCGCACGTGCCCGTGACCGTCAAGATTCGCAAGGGCTTTTATGCCGAGGACCGCAATGCCGCGACATTTGCCCAGATGCTTGAGGGCGCAGGGGCTGCCGCAGTCGCCGTGCATGGTCGTTGCGCCACGCAGCTCTACACGGGCCAGGCCGATTGGTCGGTCGTCGATGAGGTTGCCGACGCTGTCGAGATTCCCGTGATTGGTTCGGGCGATGTGTTCTCGGCCGAGGACGCTGCTGAGCATCTGCACGGCTCGGGTGCCAGCGCGGTGTTTATCGCGCGCGGCATCTACGGCAATCCGTGGGTGTTCGGCGATGCCCGAGCCCTTGCACTCGATGGCACGCCGGTTCCTTCTCGCTCCTCGGTCGAGCGCCTGGAGGCTCTGCGCGAGCACCTGACGTTGACGCACGAGCTTCTGCCGCTCATGTCGCGTGCTCGCACGTACGCAAGCTGGTACTTAAAGGGCATGCCCCATGCCGCCGCCTGGCGCGCTCAGGTGGTGCGTTGCTCTACGTACGAGGAGTTTATGGCGCTGGTCGATGATATCGAGCGCGACGTGGTGGCCTGCGAGGCCGCGCTTGCCGCCGGCGAGTCGGTGCCTGCCCATCCGTTGGAGGCCTAACGGTGGCCGTTACCGCGCTGTACGTGCACGTGCCGTTTTGCGCTCAAAAGTGCCGGTACTGCGACTTTGACTCGCGCAGCTTTGCTGCGTGTGATTTGGATGCCGCGCTCGATTCCTATTTTGAGCAGTTGTATGCGCGCCTCGATTCCTTTGGCGACGCCGGGGCGCTTGCGCAGGTCCGCACGGTCTATACTGGCGGCGGCACGCCATCGCTGGCAGGGGAGCGCCTGGTGGAACTTGCCCGGCGTATCTCCATGTGGTGCAAACCCGTTGAATTTACTTGCGAAGCCAATCCTGAGTCCCTGACCGCTGAGCTCGCCACCGCGCTTGCCGAGGCGGGTGTCACGCGCATCTCTCTGGGCGTGCAAACCCTCGACAATACCGAGCTGGCTGCTATTGGCCGCATTCACGATGCTAATCGGGCACTTGCGGCTATCGCGACGGTGAAGGATGTTGGGCTCGATGTGTCGTGCGACCTTATGTGCGGGCTTCCCGGACAGACTATGGCGAGCTGGCAGCATACGCTCGATGGCGTGCTTGAGGCGGCCCCGCACCATGTGTCGGTCTATCCGCTCACGCTCGAGGAGGGCACGCCGCTTTACCGCATGGTGTGCCGTGACGAGTCGCTTGAGCCCGATGAGGATTTCCAGGCCGCATGCATGGACGTTGCGCGCCAGCGGCTGAGTTCGGCCGGCTACCATCCGTATGAGGTGGCGAGCTACGCGCTCGATGGGCATGAATGTGCCCATAATATCGCCTACTGGACTGGTCGGGGCTACCTGGGCCTGGGTCGTTCTGCCGCGGGCATGCTCGACGACGAGGATTTCGACCGCTTGGCTGGACTGTTTCCCGGCGTGGCTCCCCGTGGTGACTTTCACCGCGTGCGTTTGGTACAACGCGACGATGCCGCGACGATGTTTGATGCCGAGTATCTGTCGCGGCGCGAGGCGGCGGCCGAGGACCTGATGCTCGCTTGTCGCATGACGCGCGGTGATGATTCCGACCTGTTGGTTCGCGCGTCTCGTGTCATCCCTGCCGATGAACTGGCAGCGGCTTGTGATCGCGCTCTTGAGCTTGGGCTTGCCACTTGGGTGCCCGAGCACGGTGATACCCATGCGGGGCCTATCGCCTCTGTCGATGTCATCGCTGGCCGCACCTGTGCCCGTCTGGCGCCGACCCATCTGGGCTGGCTCGATGGAAATGTTCTGTTCGAGCTGTTTTGGGATCTAGCTTAGGCCGCTCGGGTAGAATTACAGCAATATATACGCTGCTGTGAGCAGGAGGTTGCCGCGCATGGCGACGATGAACGAAAAAGATTACTACGAGATTCTGGGCGTCTCCAAGGACGCCACCTCGCGTGATATACAGAAGGCCTTCCAACAAAAGGCCCGCAAGCTCCATCCGGACGTCAACAAAGAGCCGGATGCCGAGGAAAAGTTCAAAGAGGTTTCCGAGGCCTACGCCGTGCTTTCGGACGAGCAGAAGCGTGCGCGCTATGATGCCATGCGCTCGGGCAATCCCTTTGCGGGTGCACCTTCGGCCTCGCCCTACGGTGGCGGCTATGCCGGCGGTGCCGGGTACGGCAATCCCTTTGAGGGCGGTTTTCCCTTTGGCGGCGCTTGGGGTCAGCCGCGTCGCGGGCGGGCAGCTTACAATCCCGAAAGCGGTGCCAACGTGGTCGTCGACATCAAGCTCGATGCCAAGGAGGCCAAGGGCGGTGCCCGTAAAACTGTTCGCTACACGCGATTCGATACGTGCGGACATTGCGGCGGCTCGGGCTCTGTCTCCTCCGAGCATGCCCATACCTGCCCAAGCTGTGGCGGGCGCGGCCATATCGATGTGGACCTGTCCTTCCTGTTTGGCGCCGGCACGTTTCAGTCGGTTTGCCCCGAGTGCGGTGGCTCGGGCAAGGTCGTAGCCGATCCGTGCCCCGATTGCGGCGGCAGCGGTCGTACCCGCGTGACCTCCGAGCAAACGATTGAGTTCCCTGCCGGCACGCACGACGGCGACGAGGTTCGCATTAGCGGCATGGGCCACGCCGGTACCAATGGAGCCACAGGTGGTGACCTGGTCGGGCGCGCCCATGTGGAGGCCGAGCGCCTGGAGGGCAAAGCCCGTACCGGCTTTTACCTGATGGGCATCGTGGCGCCGTTTTTGGTGCTGTCGGCCATCTCGGGCGTGTTCTCGGCCTTTGCCGTGATGTGTTTTATTCCGTTTGCCATGGGTCTGTTCATGGTGCTCTCGGATGGGATTCTTCACCGTAGCCTGCTGTGGTGGAAACGTGGCGCGATGCAGTTTGCCAACGGTTTTGCCAACGGCTTCATGTTCGCGCTCGTGTCGGTGTGGTTTGCGAGCTGCTCGCAGCGTGCGATGCTTTCGCCCTACGGGATGCAATAACATCAAACCCTTTGTTTGCGGTCGGCCCAGCTTGGGTATAGGACGCACTGTGACAATAATGAAAGTCGGAAGGATTCGGTCGTGTCGGAAAACAGGGATTACTACGAGGTGCTTGGCGTCGACAGGGATGCCGACGCGCGGACGATTAAGCGCGCGTTTTTAAAGAAGGCCCGTACCGTACATCCGGATGTTTCGGACGATCCCGAGGCCGAGGCCAAGTTCAAGGAGCTCAACGAGGCCTATTCCGTTCTTTCCGATGAGCAGAAGCGTGCTAACTACGACCGTTACGGCACCGCGGACGGCCCCGGTGGCTCTGGTTATGTCGACATCAACGATATCTTTGGTGGCATGGGCATGGACGACCTGTTCTCGTCGTTTTTTGGCGGCGGTGCCGGCGGTGGCGCCCGCAGCCGTCGTGAGCGTCGTCGCGGACGTGACATGGCCATCTCGCTTTCGGTGACGCTCGAGGAGGCGGCGCTCGGCTGCAAAAAGACGATCAGCTATGACCGCCTTGCTCCTTGCGAGGACTGCAATGGCACCGGTAGGGCAGAGGGCGCACAGGAAAAGCAGTGCGGCCGCTGCCACGGCACGGGCTATGTCACGACGGTTCAGCGATCGTTTTTGGGCCAGGTTCAGTCTTCCTCGCCTTGCCCCGACTGCCATGGCGAGGGCACGGTTATCGACCATCCCTGCGAGACCTGCGATGGTCAGGGCCGCACGCCTTCGCATGAAAAGATTGACATCGATATTCCCGCCGGCGTTTCGACCGGTCGACAGCTGCGTGTGAGCGGCTTTGGCGAGGCCGGTCTTCGCGGCGAGCCTTCGGGCGACTTGATTGTCAACGTGCGCGTTGCCGACCATGAGCGCTTTAAGCGCAACGGTGACGACCTGTACCTGGTGAGCGATATCTCGATTGCGCAGGCTGCGCTCGGCTGCGAGATCGAGGTCGAGGGCATTATGCCCGACGAGGTCGTTAAGGTGTGCGTCCCCGCCGGCGCCCAGTACGGCGACACCGTGAGCGTCAATAATTACGGCATGCCGCGCATTGGCGGTGGCGGTTCGCGTGGCCGCTTGATCGTGCAACTGCGCGTGGTCGTTCCCACCAATCTTTCCAATAAGCAGCGCGAGCTGCTCCGTGCTTTTGCCGATGAGATGGGCGATGACGTCGCTTCCGGTAAGAAGTCGGTGACCGACCGTATCAAGAGTGCCCTCGACGATATCCTCGATTAAGGAGCCCGCGTGCTCGCACCCCATATTTCCGTCGTCAACCTCGGCTGCCGTGTCAACCGGGTTGAGTCTGACCGTATCACTGCCGATCTTATGCGCCTGGGTTTTGCTATGGTGGAGCCCCAGGATGCCGACCTGATCGTCATTAACACCTGTGCCGTTACGGGCGAGGCCGAGGCCAAGACCCGTAAGGCCGTTCGTCATGCGCTGGCCTATCCGGGCGAGCCTTACGTGGTCGTAACCGGCTGCGTCGTCAACCTGCATCCCGAGGAGCTGCTGGAGCTCTCCGATCGCGTGATCGCCGAGCCGTCCAAGATTGACGTCGCCGAGCGCGTCTGCGAGGTGCTGGGTGTTGAATCCGATAGCGTGCCCGCCTGTAGCGATGGCGACGTGGTCGATGCGCTCGGTCGCTCTCGCCTGGGCGTGAAGATTCAGGACGGCTGCAACCATCGCTGCACCTATTGCATTGTGTGGAAGGCACGCGGCCCCGAGCGCTCCGTGCCCGTCGAGTCCGTGCTCGAGCAAGTTCGCGAGGCCCAGGAGGCCGGCGTGCCCGAGGTGGTGCTGACCGGTGTGAACCTGGGTGCCTACGATGGCAAGAGCGCGACCGACGAGCATGTCGAAATCGATGAGCTGCTCGAGGCCATCATGGAGCGCACGTCTATTCCGCATGTGCGCATTTCCTCGGTCGAGCCCATGGATATCTCTGAGCGCCTGCTTAAGGTTATGGCGCGCTATCCGCAGCGTATCGCCCCGTTTTTGCACCTGCCCGTGCAGTCCGGCTGCACGGCGACCTTGCATCGCATGGGCCGTCCCTATAGCGCCGAGGCGTTTGAGGATACGGTGCGCATGATTCGCGCCAACTTGCCTCAGGCGTCCCTTTCGTGCGACGTCATCGTCGGTTTTCCCGGTGAGACGGATGAGGAGTTCGAGGAGTCGCTGGCGCTATGCCGTCGCGTGGGCTTTTCGCGCATGCATGTGTTCCGCTACAGTAAGCGTCCCGGCACACTTGCCGCCGATATGCCCGACCAGGTACCGCCAGAGGTTATGGCTGAGCGCAGCCGCCGTATGCGGGCCGCGGCGCAGGAGCTCGCTATTGCCGATGCTCGTCGTCGCGTGGGCACTGTCGAGCGTGCCGTGCTCGAGTATGGTGACAACCTGACGCTCGGTTCGTTCCATCATGCCCGTCTTGACGATACCTGTGGACTTACAGCCCCGTGCCTGCTCGATGTTGCTATCATCGGAGTCGATGATTCCGGCTTGGTCCATGCGCGCAGGGAGGTCCATGGAAGCCTCGAAGATTAGACTTACCGTTCCCGAGGGAATTGAT
Source organism: uncultured Collinsella sp. (assembly GCA_900544095.1). Taxonomy (GTDB): domain Bacteria; phylum Actinomycetota; class Coriobacteriia; order Coriobacteriales; family Coriobacteriaceae; genus Collinsella. The sequence goes on along the minus strand of UQTV01000001.1, from coordinate 128,716 downwards.
CCCTCGCGCGTTTTGGGCGCCGGCGACGGCGTCCTTCGCGAGGTCGAAGACTTGGTTCGCGCCCATGTGGTTGCGCGCGGTGACCAGATTGCCGTGAGCGGCGACCCGGACGAGGTAGAACTCGTGGCGCGTTTTTTCGAACACGCTTTTCGTGAGGCGGCTGCCGGTCGCACGCTGTCTGCCGACGACGTCTCGCGTTGCTTGGCTGTCCTGCGCGATGGCGAGCACGACGCTTCGTCGCTGCGCGATGACGTGCTGCTGTCGTATCGCGGCCGCGTCATTCGTCCCAAGACGCTCGGCCAGAAGCGCTATGTTGACGCCATCCGCTCGCATACCATCACGTTTGGCCTGGGTCCCGCCGGTACCGGTAAGACCTATCTAGCCATGGCCCTCGCCGTCGCCGCGCTCAAGCGCCACGAGGTGGGTCGTCTGGTGCTTACGCGGCCCGTTGTCGAGGCGGGGGAGAATTTGGGCTTTTTGCCCGGCACCCTCGAGGAAAAGATCGACCCTTACATGCGTCCGCTCTACGATGCCTTGTTTGACATGATGGACCGTGAACGCACCGATGAGCTCATGGAGCGTGGCGTGATCGAGATTGCCCCGCTTGCCTACATGCGCGGCCGAACGCTGAGCGACGCCTTCGTGGTACTCGACGAGGCACAAAACACCACGCCTGAGCAGATGAAGATGTTCCTGACGCGCTTGGGTTTTAACTCCAAGTTCGTGATTACCGGCGACCTGAGCCAGCGTGACCTGGTGGGTCGTCGCGGCGGTCTTGCCGATGTCGAAAGAATTTTGGGTCGCGTCGACGATGTGGCGTTTTCTCACCTCGAGCGTGCCGACGTGGTGCGCCATGCCCTGGTTGGCCGTATCGTTGAGGCCTATGATGCATACGACGATGCGCGTGAGCAGCGCGCACACGATCGAAAGGAGTCCCGTTGAGTGTATTGATCAGCAACGATGCCGAGCTCGATACGCTGCTCGATGCCCAGGAGGTGGAGCACATCTGCGGAGTTGTGCTTGCCGCCGAGGGTGTTGAGCGTGAGGTCGAGATTTCCCTTTCGTATGTCGATGAGGACGAGATGCACGAGCTCAACCTTGAGTGGCGCGGCATCGACCGCACGACCGACGTGCTCTCGTTTGAATGCGACTCGGCCTTTGACGAGGACATTCCCACCGACGAGACGCTCGAGCTCGGCGATATTATCCTTGCGCCGCAGGTTATTGCCCGCCAGGCCCCCGGCTTTGGCAACAGCCCCGCCGATGAGTGCCGACTGATGCTCGTGCACGGAATGCTGCACCTGCTGGGTTACGACCACATTGAGGACGATGAGGCCGAGGTCATGGAGGCACGCGAGGATGCCATCCTGCGCGACTTGGCGCTTGAGCGCGGCGAGGACCCCAAGCTGGTCCACGTCGGCCCCATAACCAATCATGCCCACGACTAGGAGCCGTCTATGATTCCCGGATCGAACAAGGACCATCCGTCCTTTTTAAAGTCGTTCTCATATGCCATGGAGGGCTTCATCACCGCCGTCAAGACCGAGCGCAATATCAAAGTCATGCTCGTGGCGGGCGTGTGCACCGTCATTGCCGGCTGCATCGTGGGGCTCGATATTGCCGAGTGGGCTACGGTCATCATCTGCTGCGGCCTGGTGATTCATGGCGAGTTGTGCAATACCGCCATGGAGGCGATTGTCGACCTGGCGACCCAGGAGCTGCATCCGCTGGCCAAGCGCGCGAAGGATATCGCCGCTGCCTCTGTATACGTTCTTTCCATTACCGCCGCGATCGTGGGCTTGCTTGTCTTTGCCCACGCACTCGACTTTATTTAGAAAGGGATTTCCATGTCCGACAATATGCAGCCTACCGATGAAGTTTTGGATGATGAGGTCCTGGACGAGGCTGAAGGTGCCGATTCGTTTGACGAGGTCGTGGAGTTCGACCCGTTTGAGGGTATGAGCGACGAGGAACTCGATGCCCTGTGCGACGAGGATGAGGGCCTCGCGGGCTTTGGCGACGTGGAACCCGGTTTCCGCAGCGGCTTCGTGGCCCTGGTCGGTCGCCCCAACGCCGGCAAGTCCACCCTGCTCAACGCCTGTTACGGCAAGAAGGTCGCCATCACCTCTCCGGTGGCCCAGACGACTCGCCGCCGTATGCGCGCCGTGGTCAACCGCCCTGGCTATCAGCTGGTCTTCGTTGACACGCCGGGTATCCATAAGCCCAAGGACGGCCTGGGCTCCGAGCTCAACAAGAGCGCCCTGTTTGAGCTCAATGACGTAGACGTCGTCGCGTTTCTGATCGACGCCACCAAACCCATCGGCAGGGGAGACGCCTGGGTTGCCGAGCGTGTCAAGAGCGCCCGTTCCAAAAAGGTCCTGGTGCTCACGAAGGCCGACGAGGCCGATCCCGCCCAGGTTATGGAACAGCTCAAGGCCGCTCACGAGCTCATGGAATATGACGACGAGATCGTGACGTCGTCGGTCAAGAACTTCAACGTCGATGCGTTTATCGAGACCGTCGCTCACTTTTTGCCCGAGGGCCCGCGCTGGTTCCCTGAGGACATGGGCACCGACGCGTCCGACGAGACCCTCGTGGCCGAGTTTGTACGCGAGAAGGTTCTGCGTCGCACCCGCGACGAGATCCCTCACTCCGTGGGCGTCATCTGTGACGCGCTCGAGCAGACTAAGAAGGTTCTGCGCGTGCACGCCACTATTTACGTCGAGCGCGAGGGGCAGAAGGGCATCATCATCGGCAAGGGCGGCGAGATGATTAAGCATATCGGCATCGATGCCCGTCGTGACCTTGAGCGTATCTTTGGCACGCAGGTCTTTTTGGAGCTCGACGTGAAGGTCAAGGCCGGCTGGCGCGATGACGAGGCACAGATCCGCCGCTTTGGCTACAATGCCGAAGATTAAGCCTCGGCGTTCATGGCAGGCTCTCGCACATATCGCACAAAGGTGCTCGTCCTCGACAAGACGAAGCTCAAGGAAACCGACCTGATCTTGACCATGCTCGACGAACGGGGACGGCAGGTGCGTGCCGTGGCTAAGGGCGCGCGTAAGCCCGGCGGTCGCCTTGCGGCCCGCTGCGAGCTTTTCTGTACCGTCGATATGCTGCTCGCGCGTGGTCGCTCGCTTGACGTGGTTTCTCAGGCGGAGCTTATGGAGGCGCCGCTTGGCGCTGCGCCCGATTACGAGACGACCTGCGCCGCAAGCGCGATCGCCGAGGTTGCGCGCGTGTGCTCGTTCGAGGACGCCGAGGACCCGTTTACCTTTGCCATAACGCAGCGAGCGCTTGCCCTGGTGGGCAGCGGGCTTGACACGGCACATATGGACCTACTTGTGGCGGCATATGTCTTTAAGCTGCTGTCGCACGTTGGCTATCGACCCGATTTTTCGGCCTGCGTGCTGTGCGGAGACCCCATGCTGTCGTATTTTTCGCCCCAGGCGGGCGGTCTCATGTGCGGGTCGTGCGCATCGAGCGTTCCGGGTGCCGAGCTGGTGTCGACCGGTGAGGTCGCGTGGCTGCGCGCCCTCATGTCGATGACCTTCGATGCGCTTATGGCCGAGAAAATCGACCCGCATACGGCGGCGTTCTTGCTCGGGCTTTCGCATGTTTGGGCCGCCACGCACACCGATCAGCGCCTCCGTGCGATGGAATTCATGTTGGGTCGGTGATGATGCGCAGGCGCGGGCTGCTTGTGGTAACATACCAATCTGTTGGTACCTCGACCTTGGTTGCTCGCTCCACCGGCGGCTTCCCAGTCCGAGGCGAATCGAGTCGCCCGATGGCGACGCAAAACGAAAGGTGAAACAATGACTGTTTCCAAAGAGCGCAAGGCGGAGCTGACTGCCCAGTTCGGTAACACCCCGGTCGACACCGGCAACCCCAAGGTTCAGGTCGCCATCCTGTCCGAGCGCATCAAGGAGCTGACCGAGCACATGAAGTCCCACCAGAAGGACTTCCACACCCGTCGTGGCCTGCTCATGCTCGTCGGCCGTCGTCGTCGTCTTCTCTCCTACATCAAGAAGAACGACATCGTCGAGTACCGTGAGCTCATCAAGGCTCTGGGCATCCGCGACAACATCCAGTAGGATTTGTACATGCTAAGAGCGTCCTGCGCAGCGGGGCGCTCTTTTTGTGTAAGGGCGCGAACAATCACGCTCTGAAGCGTGGCGGGGGCAGGGGGCCCGCGTCACATGAGAAGCCCGCAGGCAAGGGGCCTGTGGGGTAAAGGAGAACAATGACACTCGTATCCAAGACCTTTGATCTGTACGGCAAGACCTACACCTTCGAGTCGGGCGAGCTTGCCAAGCAGGCCACCGGCGCCTGTCTTGTCAAGCAGGGCGACACCACGATGCTCGACACCGTGGTCGTCTCCAAGGAGCGCAAGAACTACGACTTCTTCCCGCTGACCGTCGACTTCAACGAGAAGATGTACGCCGCAGGCCGCATCCCGGGTGGCTACCTCAAGCGTGAGGGCCGTCCCAGCGAGAAGGCCACGCTCACGGCCCGCATGATCGACCGTCCGATTCGCCCGAGCTTCCCGGACGGCTTCCGTAACGAGGTGCACATCGTCGCCACCTCGCTCGTCGCCGACCAGGTCAACCCCTTCGATGTCATCAACGTCATGGGTGCATCCCTGGCCATGACGCTCGGCGGCGTGCCCTTCGAGGGCCCGCTTGCCTGCGTGCGCATCGGCCGCAACGTGGAGACCGGCGAGTTTATCGTCAACCCCACCTATGAGGAGCGCGAGAACTCCGATCTGGACCTGGAGCTGGGCGGCTCTGCCGACTTCATCTCGATGGTCGAGGCCGGCGCCGAGGAGATCTCCGAGGACGACATGCTCGCCGCTATGAAGTTTGGCCAGGAGGCCCTCGCTGCCTTCTGCCAGGCCCAAGACGAGTTCGTCGCCGAGTGGGAGCAGGTCAACGGCGCTATCGTCAAGAAGGAGTACCCGCTCGACCAGCCTGTCGAGGAGGTCCAGGAGCGCATCTTCGCCCACTACGACGAGATGGCCGCTGCCCTGCGCGACGCCGACAAGCTTTCCCGCATCGGTAAGGTCGAGGCTCTGAAGGAGTCCATCCGCGCCGAGTTCACCGACGAGGAGCAGGCCGCCTGGGAGCGCGAGATCCCCGTGGCGCTCAAGAAGCTCGAGAAGAAGGCCATGCGCACCATGGTCGTCGAGACCGGCGAGCGCGTCGACGGCCGTGCCGCCGATGAGATTCGCCCCATCATGGTGAAGGATAACTACCTGCCGCTCGTTCACGGCTCCGGTCTGTTCCAGCGTGGCCAGACCCAGGTGCTTTCCGTCCTGTCGCTCGGTATGCTCAACGAGGGTCAGCGTCTGGATACCATCGAGCCCACCGAGGGCAAGCGCTATATGCACCACTACAACTTCCCGCCGTTCTGCACCGGCGAGACTGGCCGCATGGGCAGCCCCAAGCGCCGCGAGATCGGCCACGGCAACCTGGCCGAGCGCGCCCTGCTCCCGGTGCTCCCCGACGAGAACGAGTTCCCCTACGCTATTCGCGTGGTCTCCGAGGTCATGGAGTCCAACGGCTCCTCTTCGATGGCTTCGACCTGCGGCTCCACGCTCGCCCTTATGGACGGCGGCGTGCCTATTAAGCGCCCGGTCTCCGGTATCGCCATGGGCCTGATCCAGGAGGAGGGCAAGACCGTGGTCCTGTCCGATATCCAGGGTCTCGAGGACTTCCTGGGCGACATGGACTTTAAGGTCACCGGCACCACCGAGGGCATCACCGCCCTGCAGATGGACAACAAGGCCACTGGCCTCACCTTCGACATCCTGGCCCGCGCTCTGCAGCAGGCCAAGGAGGGTCGTGCGTACATCCTGCAGAAGATGCTCGATGTGATCCCCGAGCCGCGCCACACCACGCGCAGCACTGCCCCGCGCATCGTTTCCATCCAGGTTCCGACCGACAAGATCCGCGACGTCATCGGTTCCGGCGGTAAGGTCATCCGCGGTATCCAGGACGAGACCGGCGCCTCGGTCGACATCCAGGAGGACGGCACCGTCTTTGTCGGCGGCACCGGCGAGTCCGTCGACCAAGCCGTCGAGCGTATCAAGCTCATCATCAAGGTTCCCGAGCCTGGCGAGGAGTACACCGGTCGCGTGGTCTCCATCCAGCCCTTCGGCGCCTTCGTCAACCTGCTGCCCGGTAAGGACGGCCTGCTGCACATCTCCCGCGTCGCCAAGGGCCGCGTGGAGAAGGTCGAGGATGTCCTCAACGTGGGCGACGAGGTCAAGGTCGTCGTCATCGAGGTCGACGATCGCGGCAAGATCTCGCTCGATCGTCTGGATAAGCCCGAGGCCCCGGCTCGCGCCGAGGGTGCCTCCGAGGGCGACGGCGAGCACTTCCAGCGCCGTGAGCGTCCGCGTCGCGAGCGCTCCGAGCGCAGCGACCGTCCGCGCCGTCCCGGCGACAACGGAGGCCGCAAGCCCCGCCGCCACCACGACGCCGAGTAACAGCAACACATAAGCAGCTCAATAAAGGGCGACTCCACCATGGAGTCGCCCTTTTGCTATTCCCGGCGGGGTCCGCGGGTAAAGTTTCCTGCTCTACAGTCCTGCTCACGACGGAGGCCACATTAAGTGGCCTCCTGTTCGTGCGGAACTCGCGATAAACTTTACCCGCGGCCCCCGCCGGGAACAGCAAAAGGGCTGGTGGGTGATGCTTGCGATTTTGTCAGATGGGCTATTCAGTTTTCTTATTTCCTGAATTGTCGATACTTTCTCTCCCGGCATATCTCCAGATAAAACCGACCAAAATAGACCTGTCCCTTTTTACAGGTCTGGGGCCATCGGGGGCCGTGGCGGGTTAAGTTTGTCGCGAGTTCCGCACGCAAAGGAAAGCACTTAATGTGCTTTCCGTCTTGCGCAGGACTGTAGAGCAGCAAACTTAACCCGCCCCGGCCCCCGATGGCCCCAGACCGGCGGGATAGACCGGTTCAGATGGGGCTTTGATGCATGGGTGGTCTGTTGGTGGGCAAATGGGTATCATACTGTGGTTATTGCATCGACTCTGCGATGCATGTTTGTACGTTCCCGGCGGTCGGTTTGCCAGAAGCGCCCCGTCGGTTGTTCCAGACCCGTTTCGAAGAAAGGAAACCACACTAACCTATGGCAGCTAAAAAATCATCTCCCTTGAAGATCATCCCGCTCGGCGGCCTTGATGGCATCGGCAAGAACATGACGGTCTTCGAGTGCGGCGACGACATGGTGCTCGTCGACGCCGGTCTTATGTTCCCGGATGACTCCCAGCCTGGTATCGACCTGGTGCTTCCCGACTACACCTATGTTCTGGAGAACGAGGAGAAGCTCCGCGGTATCATCGTCACTCACGGCCACGAGGACCACACCGGTTCGCTTCCGTACCTGCTGCAGGACCTCAACAACAAGGTGCCCATCTTCTCGAGCAAGCTGACGCTCGGTTTTATCGAGGGCAAGCTCTCCGAGTTCCGCATCCGCGCGCCTAAGTTCCGCGAGGTCAAGGGCGGCAGCCATGTCAACCTCGGCGGCATCTCGCTCGACTTCTTCTCGATGACGCACTCCATCCCGGGCGCTCTGGGCGTGTTCATCCGCACCAATCAAGGCACCGTTATGCACACCGGCGACTTTAAGCTCGACCAGACGCCCATCGATGGCGTCACGCCCGACTATGCCGCTATCAGCCGCTTTGCCAAGCAGGGCATCGACCTGCTGCTTTCCGACTCCACCAATGCCACGGTTCCCGGCTTTACCAAGTCCGAGGCCGAGGTTGGTCCCAACCTGCTGCACGCCATCAAGAACGCCCCGGGTCGCGTGTTCGTCGCATCGTTCTCGAGCCACATCCATCGTTTGCAGCAGATCTGCGATGCCGCCCGCAAGTGCGGCCGTAAGGTCGTTGTGACCGGTCGCTCCATGCTCACGAACACCCGCGTGGCGCGCGAGCTCGGTTATCTCAACATCGATGATGCCGATATCATCGATGCCTTCGATATTGATAATCTTCCTGACGACAAGATCGTCGTCATGTGCACTGGTTCGCAGGGCGAGCCGCTGTCGGCCCTGTCCCGCATGGCCAATGGCGAGCACAAGACGCTCTCCATCCACGAGGGCGATACCGTTATCCTCTCGGCAACTCCCGTTCCTGGCAACGAGAAGGCCGTCCAGCAGGTCGTCAACAGCCTGGCCAAGCTCGGCTGCGACGTGTGGGATAAGAACCGCGCTCTCGTCCACGTCTCGGGTCACGGTAGCCAGGAGGAGCTCAAGCTCCTGATGGCCATGGCCAAGCCTACCTACTTTATGCCGGTTCACGGCGAAGCCGTGCATCTGCGCGCCCATGCCCAGCTTGCCCGTAAGATGGGCATCAAGGACGATCACATCTTTATCCTCGACAACGGTGACACGCTCGAGATGCGCGGTGGTATCGTAAAGCGCGGTACGCCCGTCGAGTCCGGCGTCGTCTATGTCGACGGTCTGCGCATCGGTGACACCGATCCCATCGTCCTGCGCGATCGCCAAAAGCTCGCCAACGACGGTATGGTCACGGCCGTTGCCATCGTCTCGCTCAAGCACAAGAAGATCGAGGCTATCGAGTTCTCGGGCCGCGGCGTTTCGTTTGCCATCGACGATCAGTTCTCCGAGGATGCCTCCGCAGCCATCATGAAGACGATCGAGAAGGGCAAGTTTAGCTTTACCAGCAGCGGCTCCGATGCCATTCGCAAAGCCGTGCGCGATTCGCTCTCCAACTTTATCTGGAGCCGTACGCGCACTCGCCCGATGATCATCCCGGTCGTCATGGAGGTTTAGTTTGGCGCGCGGATCTGCACAAAACGCCAAAGGCAATAAGGCCAACAACCAACCGGCATCTGCGAAGGGTGCCGGTTCCCATCTGCGTGCCAATAAGGGCCACGAGTCCGAGTTCGATGAGTTCGAGCCCCTGGTCGAGCCTTCGGCCAATCGCGATATCGCCGGCGTGGTCATTGCCGTTTTGGCGATTGCATCCTTCATTGCCGTGATTTCGCCGGCAACGGCGCCCGTGACGGCTGCTGTCGCCGGCTTCTATCACCTCGGCTTTGGCCTGGGCGCTTACGTGCTGCCGATCGTCATCTTGCTGTTCGCCGCCACGCTCTTTTTGGGTGAGGACTCGCCGCTCAACATTCGCTCGGTCGCGGGCGGCGCCGTGGTCTTTGTGGCCATTGTCTCTATCCTGTCGCTGATGGTGCCGGGCACGAGCGATTCGTGTGACCTCATGTTTACGCCGCAGAACCTTTCCGCCTCGGGCGGCTACATTGGCGCCTTTATCGCAAGTACCTTGCAAAACGCCCTGGGTAAACCTATTGCCATGGTTGTCTTGCTGGGCCTTGTCGTCGTTGGCCTGGTCATTATCGGCTTCTCGGTGGGCGGCGTTTTGCGCTCCGCACGCGATCGCGCCGCCGATTTTGCCGAGCGCCGTCGTGCCGATGTCAATGCGAGCCCGTGGGGCGACGAAGAGGCCCTGTCGGTTCCCGGCGTCGCCCGTCCGCACCTGAGCATCCTGCGTCAGAAGGCAACTGACGCCGCCGTGACCACGGTCATGGGTGGCGATGTCGATTCGGTTTTGGATGACGACGAGGACGATGACCCGTTTGTCGATGTGTCCGAGACCGTGGAGGCCGAGCGAGCCAAGACCACGTTGCTGCCGCGCCGCCATACCAAGAAGGGCAAGGCCGTGCCCAAGCTCAACACGAGCGAGCCCGACCCGTCTTGGTCCGATAGCGAAATCGAACTCACCGAGGGCGATGACGAGGACGACGAGGCTCCGCTCGAGACCGCCAAGACAACCTTGCTGCCGCGTCGCCACGCCAAGCGCGGTCAGGTCACTGGACAGCTTTCGATGGAGGACGATCCGGACAAGGTTGACGAGTCCGAGCCGCCGTTTGCCGTGAACCCTGTTTCGGCCGCACCTCAGATTCCCGACTTCTTAAAGCATCCCAAGGTTGCCGATGCGCCTGCCACGAGTGCTGTCGAATCGGCTGCGGCTCGTGATGGGGGAGCGGACGGCGGCGCCGCAGATAACGAGGGCGAAGAAGAGGACGGCCTCAAGCTTCCGCCGCTCGAAATCCTACATGCCAACCCGCAGTCGGCTTCTGCCGCGTCTTCGGATAAGGAGCTGGAGCAGACCGCTGAGTCACTGCAATCCACCTTGCTTGAGTTTGGCCGCAGTGCCCGCGTGGTCGGCTGGATCGCCGGCCCCACGGTGACGACCTTTAAGCTGCAACCTGGCGAGGGCGAGCGCGTGAGCAAGATTTCGAGCCTCGAGGACGATATTGCGCTTTCGCTCGCCGCCCAGTCGGTTCGTATCTTTGCCCCGATCCCCGGCACCTCGCTCGTGGGCATCGAGATTCCCAACCGCAAGCGCCAGAACGTCAATCTGGGCGACGTGCTGCCCTATGTGAAGGGCGGTCCGCTCGAGCTTGCCATCGGCCGCGACGCCGAGGGCACGCCGGTCGTCGCCGACCTCGCCAAGATGCCTCACCTGTTGATCGCCGGTACGACCGGTTCTGGTAAGTCGGTGATGATCAATTCCATCATCACGACCTTGCTCATGCGCGCCCTTCCCGAGGACGTTCGCCTGATCATGGTCGACCCCAAGCGCGTCGAGCTTGCGGGCTATAACGGTCTGCCGCATCTCTATGTGCCCGTGGTGACCGAGCCCAAGCAGGCCGCGAGCGCCCTGCAGTGGGCCGTGTCCGAAATGGAGCGCCGCCTGAAGGTATTCGAACGCCTCAACGTCCGTAAGATTTCGACCTATAACGAAAAGCAGGCCGCCGGCGAGTTTGAGCATTACGACAACCCGCCGCAAAAGATGCCCTACCTGGTCATTATCATTGACGAGCTCTCTGACCTGATGATGGTCGCCGGTAAGGATGTCGAGGCCTCGATCGTGCGTATTGCACAGCTGGGCCGCGCCGCCGGTATTCACCTTATCGTTGCCACGCAGCGCCCCAGCTCCAACGTGGTGACGGGCCTCATCAAGGCCAACATCACCAACCGCATCGCCTTTAACGTCGCCACGGGCATCGACTCGCGCGTCATCATCGATCAGATGGGCGCCGAGAAGCTCACCGGTTTGGGCGACATGTTGTTCTCCAAGGTCGACTGGGGCAAGCCCCGCCGTATCCAGGGCTGCTTTGTCTCGGACGACGAAATCAACGAGATTGTCGAGTTCGTCAAGTCGCAGAGCGAGCCCGACTACCACGAGGAGATTCTGTCCGCCGTGGCGCCCGCTTCCATGTCCATGGCTGGTGGCGGCGGCATTGTCCGCACCGGAGTCGCCGAGCCGCAAGACGATGATCCGCTCATTTGGGAAGCCGCCCATATTGTGGTGGAATCGCAGCTTGGCTCAACATCTGGCCTGCAACGTCGTCTGAAGGTTGGCTATGCGCGTGCCGGGCGTATTATGGACATGCTGGAAGAAAAGGGTGTCGTCGGCCCGCCCGACGGTTCTAAGCCGCGCGAGGTCCTGTTGGACGAGGAGGGGCTTGCCGCGCTGGAATCTGTCGACGCCGAGATGGCACGTGAAGATCGTGAGTTTGGAGGATTCTGATGGCTGCACGCTTTGGTGACATGCTGCTCGAGCAGCGTCGCCGAATGGGCCTTTCCATTCAGCAAGTCGCCAACACCATCAAAATCAGGCCGCAGATCATCGAGTTTTTCGAGACCGGTAACTTTGCTACGATGCCGCCGCGCGGCTATGCGCAGGGCATGATTTCGAGCTATGCTCGCTTTTTGGGCCTCAATCCGCGCGAGGTCGTCAATGCCTACTTTGACGATCTGATGGCATATGAGCGCGAGACGTCGCAGCAGGGCGGTCGTTTTCAGGACGCCGCTGGCTACGTCAATTCGCGTTCCTCGGTCGATAACGGGCGCTTCCTGATGGTTCAGGGCGGTCGTTCGACGCGTTATGGACAGCGTCCTCAGCAGGCCGGTTATATTACCGAGACGGGTTCGGGCGAGGAGATTCGTTCGCAGCGTGACCGGTTCCGCAGTACGCCGATGCCCGAAGACCGTGCACTTCCCGCTGCCCGCGGCGTGGCTCGTGACCCTCGTGCCGGCTACGGCGACGGCGGCTATTCCGATCGCGGTTACCGTGGGGTCTCTTCTGGTCGCTCTCGCGGTGGCTATGCGGATGCCGATACCACGCAGGTGACGCCGCGTCTTCGCTCTCAATCACAGCCGTATGGCCAGCGCTCTTCGGCTCCGCGTTTGGGCCAGCGTGGCTATCAAGGCCGCGGTGAACTTGCGCCCCGCTCGGGTCAGCGCAGCCTTCAGGGCCAGGGTGGCTATCGCGGCCGTTCCGATAGCAATCGTGGTCGTATGCCTCAGGGAGGCGGCCGCAGCAGTTCCAATCGTGGACGCGGCGGATCACGTACTCCTCAAAACAACGGGCTCGATCCGCGTATCGTCTACGCCGGCATCGGTGCCGTTGCGCTGTTGTTGATTGTGCTCATCGTGGTGCTTCTGCGCGGCTGCGCATCTTCGGCGCCCGAGACCACGCCCGAGACGCCCACTGCTACCAAGACGACGACCAAGAAGTCTTCTAAGAAGACCGAAACGGTCGACGAGGACGAAGACACCGATGAGGCGACGGATGAGTCGACTGACTCGGACGCTACCAAGACGACGGCCAAGAAGGAAGAGAACGAGGTCACGAAGGTCAAAGTCTCCGTTGCCAAGGGAAAGACCGCGTGGATTGAGGTCAAGGTCGACGGCAAGTCGGTCTATGGCGCCCAAGCGACTGGCCCCTTTGAGCAGGAGTACTCGCCCGAGTCCTCGATCGAGATCACCACGTCCAAGCCTTCCGATGTCACCGTTACCAAGAACGGTGAAAAGGTTCGTTACGATACCAAGACCTCGGGCGTGGCGCGTGTGACGATCACCGTTCCCAAGAAGGAGACGACTGATTCCGAGAATGGTGAAAGTTCTGATGGTACCGACACCACCGATGGTACCGACACCACCGACGGCACCGATGCCCAGTCCACGGATGGCGCCGATACCGCATCTGACGGTCAGACGCCCACCGATTCTACCGACTATTCGTACGATAGCTATTAAGCAGCTCGTACGCGAAAGGAAACATCATGGCTAAAGATTCCAGCTTCGACGTCGTGTCCGAGGTCAACATGCAAGAGGTCGACAACGCCTTCCAGCAGACCACGCGCGAGATTTCCCAGCGCTATGACCTTAAGGATTCCGGCGCCACGATCGAGCTTTCGAAGGGCGACAAGCTCTTTACGATCAACGCCCCGGCCGACTTTGTCTCCAAACAGATTGTCGACGTGCTGAGCTCCAAGCTCATCAAGCGCGGCATCGACCTCAAGGCTGTCTCGTGGGATGCTCCGCAGGCGGCATCGGGCGGCACCGTGCGCGTGCTCGGCCATATCGTCGAGGGTATCGACCAGACGACCGCCAAGAAGATCAACAAGGACATCAAGGACCAAAAGCTCAAGGTCAAGGTGACTATCGAGGCCGACAAGCTGCGTGTTTCCTCTGCTTCGAAGGACGCGTTGCAGACCGTGATCCAGTTCCTGCGCGACCAGGACTACGGCCAGCCGCTGCAGTTCACCAACTACCGCTAATATCATTCGAAAGGACTGCTCTCCAACATGGATACACCGTTGGGCTCCGTGCTCTACATCACCCTCGGGTGCGCTAAGAACGAGGTTGACACCGACCGCATGCGTTCTCTTTTGACCGCCGCGGGCTACGAGGAGGCATTCGACCCACAGGATGCCGATATCGCCATCGTCAATACATGCTCGTTCCTCGCCTCCGCAACGTCCGAGAGCATCGAGACCACGCTCGAGCTCGCCAACGAGGTTCAGGACGGCGTTCGTTCTTGTCCCATCGTCATGTGCGGCTGTGTGCCGTCGCGCTATGGCGACGACCTGCCCGATGAGCTGCCCGAGGTCGCTGCCTTTGTGAAGGCCGACGAGGAGGATGGCATCGTGACGGTCATCGATGGCGTGCTGGGTGTCGAGCGCGAGATTACCGCCTATATTCCGCAAGTCAAGCGCACTGTCGAGGGCGCTGTCGCCTACGTCAAGATTTCCGATGGCTGCAACCGCTTCTGCAGCTTCTGCATGATTCCGTATATCCGCGGTCGTTATCACTCGCGCAATGCCGAGAGCATTATCTCCGAGGTACGCGACCTGGTTGCCGGCGGTGTGCGCGAGATCGTGCTGATCGGCCAGGACACGGGTATTTGGGGCACCGACTTTGCCGACGAAGACGTCACCGATGGCTCGCCGCGCAATCTGGCGCAGCTGCTGCATGCCGTCGCCGAGGCCGTGCGCCCGCACAACGTCTGGGTCCGCGTGCTCTATCTGCAGCCCGAGGGCATGACCGACGAGCTTATCGAGACGATTCGCGATACCCCCGAGGTGCTACCCTATATCGATATCCCCGTGCAGCACTGCGACACGCGCATCCTCAAGGCTATGCGCCGTTCTGGTTCGCGCCAGGAGCTCGAGGACCTGTTCCGCGATCTGCGTGAGCGTATCCCCGGCATCGTGATCCGTTCCACGGCCATGGTCGGCTTCCCGACCGAGACCGACGACGAGTTCCGCGACCTTATCGACTTTATGGACACCGTCGGCTTTGACTACACGAGCGTCTTTGCCTACTCGCAGGAGGAGGGCAGCCTGGCCGCTAAGATGGAGGGTCAGGTCGATGAGGAGGTCAAGCTCGAGCGCGCCCAGGAGGCCATGGACCTGGCCGAGTCGCTCGGTTTTGCCGCCACCGCCGCACATGTGGGCGAGCGCGCCCAGGTGATCGTCGACGGCATCGAGGAGACCGAGGACGGCGCCGAGCTGATCGGCCATGCTTGGTTCCAGGCGCCCGATTCCGATGGCGCGGTGCATCTGGACGCCAGCGAGGCGTCCGTGGGCGATATTCTGACGGTCGAGTTTACCGATAGCTTCTGCTATGAGCTTATCGGCCATGTTGTGGAGTAGGAGAGCATCGTGGCAAACGAGAGCAATAAGGAACTGACGAGTGTTTGGACGCCCGCCAACATCGTGACGTGTGTGCGCATCGTCTTTATCCCGGTGTTCATGATCGTGTCGGCGCTTTCTCACACGAGTGGTGCCGGTACAGATTGGAGCACCTTCGACGGCCCGCTCGCCGCCGCAGCCTTCATTCTGTACGTCATCCTGTCGTGCACCGATAAAGTTGACGGCTATCTGGCGCGCTCGCGCAACGAGATTACCGACTTCGGTAAATTCTTGGACCCCATCGCCGACAAGCTACTCGTGTTCTCGGCCTTGCTGCTGTTCTTGGACTTTGGCGCTGTGTCGGTTTGGTCCGTGTTCATCATCTTGTTCCGCGAGCTGTTGGTAAGCGCCCTGCGCATGGTTGCGAGTGCCGCCGGCGTGGTCGTTGCCGCCGATAAGCTTGGCAAGTACAAGACGGCGACCACGATGGTCTCCATCTGCGGTTACCTGTGCGTCTTTGCGATGGCCGGCTTGCACCTTGGCCCGCTGGCGCTGACGCTCGGCATCTACTCGGTGTCGCGCTTCCTGTACGCCGTTGCCGTTGTCCTGACCGTTATCTCGGGCGCCCAGTACTTCTGGAACTGCCGCAAGATCGTCTTTTCGGTCTAGGTCCTGGTGGGTATGACGGACTCTTTTGAGCAGATTTCCGCACATAACGAGGAGCTGGCGCGCGATATTGTCGAGCGCGCGAGCGCTCGGGGCGTGACGGTTTCGACGGCTGAGTCGCTGACAGCAGGTATGATCGCCTCGACGATTGCCGATATCCCGGGCGCCTCGGCGGTGCTGCGTGGCGGTGCGGTGACCTACTGCGATGAGATCAAGCATCGCGTTCTGGGTGTTGAGCAGGAGACGCTCGACCGCTATACCGCGGTGTCGCATCAGACCGCACGCGAGATGGCGGCTGGTTCGCTGGAGCTGCACCAGAGCGATATTGCAGTGAGCGCAACGGGTTATGCCGGCCCCGGCGGCGGCACTGAGGACGATCCGGCTGGCACTTTCTATATTGGCTGGGCGTATCGCGCGACTGATGGGGAAGTGCCGGTCGTGGACTCTGTGCGCTGCCACTATGAGGGCGACCGTTCGTGTGTTCGTGCCCATGCGGTCGCGGAGTCATTGGGACGCATTGCCCTTGTGCTCAACTCTATGGAATAGACGTGTTTTCAGGGGCCTTCGGGCCCCTTAATTGTGGAGATAGGGACCCCTGACGAATTTAGCGTTTGCGCTGGTTATAGGTGTATTCTTGCCTTCTTTGTTCTTATTCGGCCCTTTGTGGTCAAGCATTTGGTCAGTGTTTGGTCGGCGTTTGGTTGGGTTTTGGAAAGACTGCCTGTATATGATTGGCCTGAACGGTTGACCACGAACAGCCGTTCGTTTATTATCGATACAGGTTGTTAAGAGGAGGGCTATTCATGGCCAAGAATTCAGGTCCCGTACGTACCGTTCATGCTCGCACGACGGGTAAAGAGCGCGATGAGATGATCGCCACCACCAAGGCAGAGATCGAGAAGAAATTCGGCCAGGGTTCCATCATGAGGTACGGCGACGGTGGTCCCGAGCTCGAGGTCGAGGCCATTCCCACGGGCGCTCTGGCCCTCGATGCCGCTCTGGGTATCGGCGGTGTGCCGCGCGGCCGCATCGTCGAGATTTACGGTCCTGAGTCCTCCGGTAAGACGACGCTTTCGCTCGAGATCCTGGCCGAGGCCCAGGCTATGGGCGGCGTTGTGGCATTTATCGATGCCGAGCACGCGCTCGATCCCACGTATGCCGCGCGCATTGGCGTGGATATCGACGAGGTACTGATTTCTCAGCCCGATACGGGTGAGCAGGCGCTCGAGATCGTTGACATGCTCGTGCGTTCCGGCGCCATCGATGCCATCGTCGTCGACTCCGTCGCCGCGCTGACCCCGCGTGCCGAGATCGAGGGAGAGATCGGCGACACTACGGTCGGTCTTCAGGCTCGCCTGATGAGCCAGGCGCTCCGCAAGCTCG
Source organism: uncultured Collinsella sp. (assembly GCA_900544095.1). Lineage (GTDB taxonomy): Bacteria > Actinomycetota > Coriobacteriia > Coriobacteriales > Coriobacteriaceae > Collinsella. The sequence goes on along the minus strand of UQTV01000001.1, from coordinate 111,679 downwards.
CCGGTTCGCTGTCCAAGTCCAACACGACGTGCATCTTCATTAACCAGCTGCGAGAGAAGATCGGCGTCATGTTCGGCAACCCCGAGACCACGACGGGCGGCCGCGCCCTTAAGTTCTTCTCTTCGGTGCGTATCGACATTCGCCGCATCGACAGCATTAAGCTTAAGGATGAGGTTATCGGTAACCGCGTGCGCGCCAAGGTCGTTAAGAACAAGGTGGCAGCTCCGTTCCGTTCTGCTGAGTTCGACATCATGTACGGTACGGGCATCTCTAAGGAGGGCTCGATTCTGGACATGGCTGTCGAGTGCGGCATTTGCAAGAAGATGGGCTCCTGGTTTGCCTATGGCGAGGACAAGCTCGGCAACGGTCGCGAGGCCGCCAAGGCGTTCCTGCGCGAACACCCCGATTGCGCCGACGAGATTGAGCATAAGGTCCGCCTTGCCTGCGGGCTTGAGTTTGATGACGATGCTCCGTCCGAGGTCGAGCTGACCGATCAGCCTGCGCCTGAGGAGTTTGACGAGCTTTACGCCATCGATGGTTCCGCCATGCTCGATGATGACGACGAGTAGCGGTTACGCTCATGTCGTATACGGTGACCGAGGCCACGGTCGTCTTTCCCGATAAGAAGGCGGCCTCCTCGTTCTCGAGCGGGTATGCGTCCAAAAAGCCTTGCGCACAGATCGATTGTGAGCTTGAGGGCGGTTTTGAGCGGTCCATTTGGATTCCCGTGCGGGTCGCGCGCCTGTATGTCAAAAATCGCCCCGATCTTCCCTGTGATTGGGATAACTTTCGTGAAGCGGTGCAGCTCATCGAGCGTAAATGTGCACTTACCATGGTGACCGAGATGCTATCGCGACGCGACCATGCGACGGGTGAGGTCCGTGACAAGTTGGCACGCTACGGCTTTCGCCAGCCCGCGATCGATTTCGCCGTCGAGCGCGCCACCGAGTATCGCTTTTTAGACGAGAACCGCTTTTGCTCGTACTTTATCGAGGAACGCAAGCGGCGCGGTTGGGGACAGCGTAAAATCGAGACCGAGCTCAAGCGCCGTCATGTCGTGCTCGATGACATTCCCGGTTATCCCGAGGATTATTTTGCCGTCGAAGACGATTTGGCGCGTGCGTCAGCCCTGCTCGCCAAGCGGCGTGTTCCAGAGACGCGCGGATTCGAAAAACTGGTTCGGTTTTTGATGGGCAAGGGCTTCTCGTATCACATCGCCGCCGATGCCGTTAAGGCACGTCTCGATGCCGAACGTGAGGAATGTGCGGTTTAGGCGTATGCGTTTTGTGGCCCTGCCGTTCACCGCGTTTTAGCCGCCGTGCTGGGGCCATTTATTTGACAGTTGTTGTGGTTCAACGTACGATAAACACTGTCATTTGCTTTGTGATATGTGCTCATCTGTGATGAGTTTGCTTATATGTTTATCTGTATCCGACCCGCATAAGCTGCGCCCATATTACTCAAATGTCGCGAGCCGTTCGTAAGGACGGTTCGCTTTGTTGTGTAACGAATCCATAAAAAGGAGTGAGCATGCCTATCATCGCAGCGCTCGTTGGCATCATTTTGGGTGCCATCGCCGCCATTGCCTACATGCGCACCGCCAAGCAGGGTAGTCTTCACGAGGCCGACGAAAAGATCCAGTCGGCACACGCACAGGCTGAGTCCCTGATCGGTGATGCTAAGCGTCAGGCCGAGACCCTCAAAAAAGAGGCTCTGCTCGAGGCTAAAGAGGAGATCATCAAGAACAAGCAGGCCGCCGAGGCCGAGGACAAGCAGCGTAAGAACGAGATTCGTACGCTCGAGAACCGCGTGATGCAGCGCGAGGAATCCCTCGATCGCCGCAACGACGCTCTCGACAAGCGCGAGCATCAGCTGTCCAGCCAGGCCGGTCAGGTCGAGAAGCGCTCCCGTGAGCTCGAGGAGCTCTGCGCAAAGCAGACCTCCGAGCTCGAGCGTATCGCCGACCTTACCCGCGAGGACGCCCACAAGGAGCTCCTCGATAAGGTTCGCGGCGAGGTCACCCACGAGGCCGCCACGATCATTCGCGAGTCCGAGCAGCAGGTTCGCGCCGAGTGCCACAAGACCGCCCAGGAGATTCTGTCCCTGGCGATTCAGCGCTGCGCAGCCGACCACACTGCCGAGGTCACCGTTACATCCGTGCACATTCCCTCTGATGACCTCAAGGGCCGTATCATTGGTCGCGAGGGTCGCAACATCCGGACCTTCGAGCAGGTTTCCGGCGTCAACCTGGTGATCGATGACACGCCCGAGACCGTCGTTCTTTCGAGCTTCGACCCGGTCCGTCGTGAGACCGCCCGTGTCGCCCTCGAGAACCTAATCGCCGACGGCCGCATTCACCCTGCCCGTATCGAGGAGATGTATCACAAGGCCGCCGACCTGGTTCAGCAGCGCGTGCGCGAGGCTGGCGAGCAGGCTGCCTTCGATACCGGCATCCACGATCTGCACCCCGAGATCGTCAAGACCCTTGGTGCCCTGCGCTACCGTACCTCGTTTGGTCAGAACGTGCTTCAGCATTCCCTCGAGGTCTCTGATCTGTGCGGCGTGATGGCTTCCGAGCTTGGCCTGGACGTTGTGACCGCCAAGCGCGCCGGCCTGCTTCATGACCTGGGCAAGGCAATCGACCACGACGTCGAGGGCCCGCATGCCGTCATCGGCGCCGAGCTTGCCCGCCGTTATGGCGAGAAGCCCGTTATCGTCCACGCTATTGAGGCTCACCATGCCGATGTCGACCCCAACACGGTGCTCGATGTCCTGGTGCAGGCCGCCGATGCTGTCTCTGCCTCTCGCCCCGGTGCCCGTCGCGAGTCTGCCGAGAACTACATCAAGCGTCTTGAGAAGCTCGAGGAGATCGCCAACTCCCATGACGGCGTCGAACGTACCTATGCCATGCAGGCCGGTCGCGAGGTCCACGTCATGGTCCAGCCGGACAAGATCTCCGATGCCCAGTCCACGGTTCTGGCTCACGATATCGCCCATCAGATCGAGGAAGAGATGGAGTATCCCGGTCAGGTGCGCGTCGTCGTGATTCGCGAGAGCCGCGCTGTCGATATCGCTAAATAACATGAGCGACGCGAACGAGCTCATCTCATTTATCGCGTCGATGTCGGGGGAGGGCAACCTTCGCGTCGAGGAGAACCTTGGCGAAGGGTATGTCCGCCTCCGCGTTTCGGAGGCCGAGCGGCGCCAGGCTAAGCACGACATTCAGCATGTCGAGGACATCGTCATCGAAATGCTCCGTAATGCTCGCGATGCCGGCGCCGACAAGGTCTATCTCGCCACGACCAAGGAAGATGGCGTCCGCACGCTTGTCTTTCTGGATAACGGTTCTGGCGTTCCGCAGGATATGCAAGAGCGAATCTTTGATGCCCGCGTTACCTCCAAGCTCGAGAGCATGAAGATGGACCGTTGGGGCGTTCACGGTCGTGGCATGGCATTGTTTTCGATTAAGCAGAACGCCGACGAGGCCCGTGTGGTCACGTCCGGCGTCGATCTTGGTTCAGCCTTCAAGGTGAGCGTTGCGGCCGACCGCCTCAGTGAGCGTGCCGATCAGTCCAGCTGGCCCCAGGCCGTCAAGGATGAGGACGGACGTTATGTCTGCGCTCGCGGTCCACATAATATTATTCGCGCTGCTTGTGAGTTTGCGCTCGAGGAGTTGCGTGGTTGCGATGTCTATCTCGGTTCTCCGTCTGAGATTGCCGCGACCCTTTATGCTCAAGCGTCAAGTCGGCTCGATACGTCTCGTCTCCTGTTCATTGATGACGAGAGCGAGCTTCCGGTTGTCGATCGTTTAGGCCTTGCTTCTGATGCCGAGGACTTTATCCGTATTTGTTCGGGTTTGGGTCTTGAGATGTCCGAGCGCACGGCCCATCGCATTTTGGCAGGGCAGATTAAGCCCGTTCGCGGTGTGACCGCGCGTCTGCTGCGCGAGCGTGATTCGTCCTCGCATGCGCCGACTCCTGTCGATCTCGCGAAGGATCGTCGCGGGCTACGTATTGCCAAGGATGACATGGCACAGTTTTCGCGCGCTGTGGAACGCGACTTTAATGACCTTGCCGCCCGGTACTATCTCAACCTTTGCGGCGACCCAAAGATCCGTGTTTCGCGTGATCGAATCACCGTGACCTTTGATCTTGCCAAAGAGGAATAGTGCCTTTACCGAGTCCACTCGGTACGATACAGTTGTTGCAGTTAAAACGTACTTTTAAATGCAGGAGTTTCTTCATGGATTGCCTGAAGGTATCAAGCAAATCATCGCCCGCGTCCGTTGCCGGCGCCATCGCCGGCATGGTCAAGGATGGTGTACCCGTCAACATCCAGTGTGTCGGCGCCGGTGCCGTCAACCAGGCTATTAAGGCCGTTGCTATCGCGCGCGGTTTTTTGATTCCAACCGGTTTTGATATTTCCTGCGCGCCCGTGTTCTCCGACATCCTCATTAACGGGGAGTCGCGCACGGCCATCCGCCTTTCTATCTACGTTCACCAGATCAATCGAGCTGCTATGGATAACGTCGTCATGGATGATGTTAAGCCTGTGGCATAGCTTCTGCTTGCCTTGTTTCGCTCCCCATCGTTAGGACTTATGCACATGGACCAGCGTTCCGTACGCGATATTCTTGCCGGTAAAACCTACTTTATCCGCACCTTTGGCTGCCAGATGAATCAGCACGACTCCGAGCGTGTGAGCGGTCTGCTTGATTCGTATGGCTGCCTCATGGCGCTCGATCCCGCGCATGCCGATATCGTTGTCTTCATGACGTGCTGCGTGCGCGAGGCCGCCGATACTCGCCTGTACGGTCAGTGCAATTCCTGCAAAAGCCTGCCGCCTTCGCCTTCGGGCAAGCGCGTGGTTGCCGTTGGCGGTTGCATCGCGCAGCGCGATGGCGAGGGCCTGCTCACCAACGTCGATAACGTCAATGTCATCTTTGGCACGCATTCCATTGCACATGTGGCCGAGCTCATTGCCGAGGCGTTCCGTGATGGTAAGCGTCATATCCGCTCCAATGAGCATGAGGATACGGATGCCATGAGCATGCCGTGGCATCGCGAGACTCAGTATCACGCCTGGGTGCCCATCATGACGGGCTGCAATAATTTCTGCACCTATTGCATCGTGCCGTACGTGCGCGGTCGCGAAAAGAGCCGCCCCTTCGAGGAGATTGTCGACGAGGTGACCGGTTTGGTGCGCCAGGGCGTGCGTGAGATTACGCTGCTGGGCCAAAACGTTAACTCATATGGTCGCGATCTGTTTGGCAAGCCGCGTTTTGCCGATCTGCTGCGTGCCGTGGGCAATACGGGCGTGGAGCGCATCTTCTTTACGTCTTCGCATCCCAAGGACCTGTTGCCCGAGACCATCGACGCCATGGCCGAGACGCCTGCCGTTATGTCGCAGCTGCACTTGGCCGTCCAGTCAGGTTCGACGCGGATCCTCAAAGAGATGAATCGCCGTTATACACGCGAGGACTATCTGGGCCTTGTCGATCGCATTCGCAACCGCATGCCCGATATCGCGCTCTCGACCGACATTATCGTTGGCTTCCCGGGTGAGACTGAAGAAGACTTTGAGCAGACGCTCTCACTTGCCGAGACGGTCCGCTATGCTCAGGCCTATACCTTCATCTATTCCAAGCGCGCCGGTACCCCGGCCGCCGAGATTGACGATCCTACGCCGCATGAGGTTATTCTCGAGCGTTTCAACCGTCTGGTTAAGGTTATCGAGACCACGGCACACGAGTATAACCAGGGTGAGCTTCATACTGTGGTTCCGGCGCTCATTGAGGGAACGAGTAAAAAGAACGACGCGGTCCTGCTGGGCAAGAGTCCCAAGAATCAGACCGTGCATGCGCCTATTCCCGAGGGTTACAGCATCGATCAGCTTGTTGGTAAGATCGTTGATGTTGACGTTGACGTTGCCAAGACCTGGTATTTGTCCGGCTCCGTTGTGGGCGAGCCGCGCTAATGGTTTCTCCCGGGGCAGGTCTTTCCGCCGTTGCGATCGTCGGTCCGACGGCGGTTGGTAAGAGTGATGTTGCCGACCGTTTGGCAGCTCGTCTTTCGTCCGAAGTGCTGTCGTGCGATGCGATGCAAATCTATCGCGGCATGGACATCGGTACCGCAAAGATGGCGCCCGATGAGTGCACGGCGCCGCTGCGTCTCGTCGACATTGTAGAGCCGGGTGTGGCATATTCTGCTGCGCTTTATCAGGCCGACGCTCGCGCGCATGTTGAACGTCTCCTTGGTTCGGGTTGCCTGCCGGTTTTTTGCGGAGGTACGGGGCTGTATCTCAAGGCCGCCCTCGATGAGATGGACTTTCCCTCGGGTGAACTTGAGGACGATCGTCGTGCGGGCTATCAGGAGCTTGCCGAGCGTATTGGCGAGGAAGAACTGCATGCCTTGCTTGCCGAGCGCGATCCAGAATCGGCTGCTGTTATTCATCCCCATAACGTGCGCCGTGTGATTCGTGCGCTCGAGATGCATGATGATGGCGTCTCCTATGCGCAGCAAAAGTCGCAGTTTAGTGTTCCGCACGAGCATTATCATGCCCTTTGGTTTGGTCTGACGCGTAATCGCGAGGTGCTCTACGAGCGCATTAACCAGCGCGTCGATCTGATGTTTGAGCAGGGTCTTGTCGACGAGGTCCGCGGTCTTATGGACCAGGGGCTGGGAGATGCCCTGACGTCGATGCAGGCAATTGGCTATAAAGAGATCATCGATGCTTTCAATGGCGTGATGAGCATGGATGAGGCTCGCGAACTCATTAAGATGCGTTCGCGTCGTTATGCCAAGCGTCAGCTTTCGTGGTTTAAGCGCGATGACCGTATCGTGTGGTTTGATATGGATGAATGTACGATCGATGGGGTCGTTGAGGATATCCTGCATCGTATTGAGGCTGCCTAATGGCCCGTTTCCCCCTTGTTCCCACGGCACCCGAGCCCGAGCGTGCCATTTTAGTTGGTGTTGAGTGGCGCGACAATGCATGGCCACTCGATCGATCGCTCGATGAGCTGGAACGCCTTGCCCACACGGCTGGTGCCCAGTGCGTGGCACGCTTGTCGCAGCGTTTGGTAAAGCCGTATCCTAAATCGTTTATCGGTTCCGGTAAGGTTGAAGAGCTGTGCGGCCTGGTGCATCGCATGGATGCCGATGTCGTTATTTTTGACGACGACCTGACCCCCTCGCAGCAATCCTATTTGGAGAAAGCCGTGGGCGAGCCGGTAAAGATTATCGATCGTACAGCACTGATCCTGGATATCTTTGGCCTGCATGCTCAGACGCGTGAGGGACGCCTGCAGGTACAGCTGGCACAGCTTCAATATTTGTTGCCTCGCCTGCGTGGCATGTGGAGCCATCTCGCCAAGGAGCAGACGCGCGGCGGCATCGGCTCACGTTTTGGTCAGGGCGAAAGTCAGCTCGAGGTCGACCGTCGCCTCATTCGTAATAAGATCGCTGCGCTTCGTCGTGAGCTCAAGCAGGTTGAACAGCGTCGTGATGTTCAATCCAAGAGTCGCATTGAGTCACCGGCGTTTCGCGTCGCGTTAGCCGGTTATACCAATGCCGGTAAATCGACGTTACTCAATCGTCTGACCGGCTCTACGGTACTTTCGCGGGACAAGCTGTTTGCTACGCTCGACCCGACGACGCGTTCGTATCGTCTGCCCGGCGGTCGCGGCATGACGATTACCGATACCGTCGGCTTTATTCAAAAGCTGCCCCATGGTCTGGTCGATGCCTTTAAATCGACGCTGTCCGAGGTTTTGGGCGCCGATCTAATTCTCAAAGTCGTAGATGCGTCTGACGAGGACTATGAGCGGCAGCTGGAGGCTGTCGACCGCGTGCTTGATGAGATCGGCGCCGGAGAGCGTTTAACGCTGACCGTATTCAATAAAATCGATCTTCTCGATAGCGTCGATCGATTGAGTTTCCGTCGTCGCTATCCGGAGGCCGTTCTGTTCTCGGCCCAAACGGGCGAGGGGCTCGACGATCTCGTCGACCGGATTGCTCGCGAGGCAGCTGCCACCGATGTGTTGCTCTCCGCTGATATCCCGTATCGTGAGGGCGCTCTCATCACGCTGGTGCATGAGCAGGGAACCCTTCTGCATGAGGAATATCTCGAGGACGGCGTTCGCATTGTGGCGAAGTTGCCGGCTCGTATTGCACCGCTGCTCGAGCGTTATCGCACCGAGTAGACGAGCTCCAAAATGCCCAGAATGATGGGCTGATGCAGCAGATAAAAGAGGAGAGCGTGACGTCCAAGGCTGGCGAGCGCCGGCAGGGGGTTGGCGTAGGCCCAGCTAGGGACGGTCTTATCGATTCCCTGCGCTATGTGTGCGGCGAAGTATCCTGCAAGATACATAAAGATAAACGGGATGATGGGGTAGTAATCACCTGAGATAAACCCAGGGCTCGGAAATCCCAGCCACGCCAGGTAGGGGACAGGGTAGATCGTTTTGGGGATGCTCCAGGTGATTACGAACAACATAAGGCATAGGGGCATGCCCCATCTCGCCGTTATCTTCTTAAGGACGGGATCGGTCAACGCCACGATGCCGGTGCATGCGGCCATGCAGTAGATGATGCCAAAATTAACCTAATCGTCGACTGAGACAAGTGTTGTTGCCAACCAGACAACGAGTGCTGCTAAGGCGTATTTGGCGGCACGTTTGATATTGTTGCGCGAAAGGGTGCACATCCAACCGGCGATAAACAAAAATACCCAGCTGATGCTGGCGCGCCAGATGTCTTGAAAGGCTGACTGGGTAAACCAGGGCATATCCCAGCCGTACAGGTAGGCGAGATCATAGCAAGCGTGAAAACCTGCCATAGAAATCATCGTAAACCCGCGGACGGTATCAAATATGGTGATGCGTTTTTGCATTACGAGAACCGGCGCATCAAGCCGACGACTTTGCCCAGGATAACGGGATTCGTTGCATAGATAGGTTCCATGGTGTCGTTCTCGGGCTGCAAGCGCACACGCCCCTGCTCCTTGTAGAACGTCTTGACGGTCGCCGAACCATCAATCATGGCCACGACAATTTCGCCGTTCATGGCACTCTTTTGTTCACGGACGATGATGTAATCGCCATTGAAGATGCCGACATTGATCATTGAGCTCCCATGCACCTCAAGGATAAAGGAACCCTGATCAGTGGCGATTTCGGTCGGGATAGTAAACGTGTCTTCGATATTCTGCTCGGCCAGAATGGGAATCCCAGCCGCGACGCGACCAACGAGCGGTAGCGAGACCGTTCCGCGAGGTGCGGTGGGCTCGTCAGATTTAGAAATTGAGACAGAGGAACCATCCTCGTTAAAGAGTTCCAGGGCGCGCGGTTTGGTGGCATCGCGCTTGAGTAGCCCGCGCGCCTCCAGGGCAGAGAGATGGGCGTGCACGGTGCTGGGGGAGGAAAGGCCCACGGCAGAAGCCATCTCGCGCACGCTGGGCGGATAACCCTTCTCCTGCTGATATTCCTTGATGAAGTCGTAAATTTGCTGCTGACGCTTGGTAATTTTGCGAGCCATCAGGGCATCCTCTCTACCCATGTCAAACAAATGTTCGAATTTTGCTTGACAGGAACAACTGTTCGAAGATAATAATAACCGAACATTCGTTCTCGCGCTAGACATTTTTGTCCGCGCGGCTTGATAAAACTGTTCTCAGCAAAACACGCGAGAGGAGAACATGATGAACGTAACGAATATGGTCCAGGGAAACCTCGCCCTTAAGCTCGAGACGCCTGCAGAACCCACTTTTACGGTTGTTCAGGGTGGCCGCTCCGGCTTTCAGCCTTTGACCGTAAAGCCTGCGCGCAATCAGCAGGCTGTAGTCGCGCCGGCCCGCGTTGCCCTGAAGGTTCCGACGATTGTCGCCGTCGCCGTTGCGCTTACGCTCTTCTTTGTCCTCGCTATGTCGGTCTTTAGCACTCGTCACGCCGCGTATGCCGAGTCCGTTTCCAACATTACCTACGAGACCATTCGCGTTCAGCCTGGCGATTCTCTTTGGTCGATTGCCGAAGAATATCCAATCGAAGGCCTTTCCACGCAAGAGACTTCCGACATGATCCGTAGCGTCAATCATCTGGAGCATGGTTCGCTCGCCGCCGGTGCGCATCTTAAGGTTCCTGCTCGTTCGTAATCATTATCGCGCTGCGCATGGTACCCTTGTTATCGTTTAAGAGGAGGTACCATGCGCTGTCCCAAATGCGGCAAGGCACATACCCGCGTCGTTGATTCCCGTATGCAGGAGTCAAATAACACCATTAAGCGCCGTCGCGAATGTTGCTCGTGTAACTACCGCTTTACAACGTTTGAGCGATGCGAGGACCCTATCGAGGTCATTAAGTCAGATGGAACTAAGCAGCGGTTCGATCGCAATAAGCTTCTTGTCGGCTTGATGCGCGCCACCATCAAGCGCGATATCGACACTAAGAAGCTCAATGAGATTATCGATGACATCGAGGTCGAGCTGCGCTCTCGCACACTGACGGCCGTCACGTCCCATGAGTTGGGTGACATGGTGCTCAAGCGCTTGGCCAAGATCGACAAGGTGGCGTACATCCGCTTTGCCTCGGTCTACCGCGATTTCAAAGACGTCGATGAGTTTCTGCAAGAGCTCGACAAGCTAAGGTGATTCCATGTCCAACATTACCGTCAACATAAAGCGTCTCGATCCCACCGTCGAGCTTCCCAAATACGCCCATCCCACCGATGCCGGCTTGGATTTGCGCTCCAATGAGGACTGCGTCCTGAAGCCCTTCGAACGCCGTCTGGTCTCTACGGGGCTGGCCATCGCCCTGCCCGATGGCTACGCCGGCTTCGTTCAGCCCCGCAGCGGCTTGGCCATCAAGCAGGGCCTGTCTATAGTCAACACGCCTGGCCTCATCGACGCCCACTACCGAGGAGAACTCAAGGTTATCCTCATCAACCTGGATCCCTCCATTAACATTCAAATCAATAAAGGCGACCGCATAGCCCAACTCGTCATCCAAGAAGTCCCCACGGTCAACCTCATAGAAGTAGAAGAACTAGACAAAACCGACCGAGGCAACGGAGGCTTCGGCTCCAGCGGCATCGCCTAGGGCGCTCGTATCCCTCCCGCCCGGGGCTTACCTATATCATTCCATGCTCAAACATTCTCGCGTCGCTTCGCTCGCTGCGAAACTGCGCGTGGAACGATATAGGTAAGCCCCGGGCGGGCGGCTACTCGCTTGAAACAATATTTACTTTTCTAGTAAGTCGATGCTATGAAGGGACGCCTCCTTTGTCGCATCGACTTACTGTATTTATATTTTTCGGTTTCGCCTTTGCAGATTTTAATGGTGGGGATCCGGTATGGCTGCTAGTACGTAAACGTAGCTGCTCGGCGGGAGCCGCCCATATATCGTTCCACGCGCAGTTTCGCAGCGCAGCGAGAATGTTTGAGCATGGAATGATATATGGGCGGCTCCCGCCGAGCAGCGGACTATCGCCTAGCGGATATGCGCGGGTTTTCCGCCCCAGTAGAAGCGGCAGAAGGCTCTTTTGCGCTTTTGGGGTTTGCCTACGAGCTCCATGGTTGCGATGGCTATGTCTTCGGCTGCGTGTGGGCGGCGTAGTACTTCGCCGTTGATGAGCAGTGCCTTGAGCGACTCAGGATGATCGTGGAGATGACGCAACGTCACGATGAGCTCTCGTGCGGTGGTGACATGCATGCTGGCGCCCATGCCGGTGAGCATGGTGGTGTTGGCCTTTTCCTGGCCATAGGACTTGCCCAGCAGGATCATCGGCAGGTGTGCGCACAGGCATTCGGTGACGGTGAGTCCGCCCGATTTGAGAATTGCCAGGTCGCAGCCGTGCATAAGCGCTGCCATATCATCGACATAGTCCAGAACCGTGACGTTTTCGAGCTTCATGGCGTCGAAGAGCGTTTTGAGGCGGGTGGCATATTCGGTGTCTTTGCCCGGCAAAAAGACAAAGTGCATGTCTTCGAAGCTGCGTAGGAAGGGGAGGGTGCGGTCCATCTCCGCGCGAAAGCGAACGTACGGTTGAGGCAAGCTGGCACCGGCCATTACCAGCACGACGGTCTTGTCGGTGGGGAGGTTGAACTTAGCTAGCTCTTCCTCGCGATCGTAATCCGTGTCGAATCCGGCGCGAATAGGAATGCCGGTAATGCGAATCTTTGTCTCGAGCACCTTGCGCGGACGCAGCGTTTCGGCCATAAATTCGTTGGCAACACAGAATAAATCGGTGTCCTTGTGGGGCCACCATCCCTCGACTTCGTAGTCGGTCGGTACGCAGATGACCGGATAATCGATACCCGTAATTACGCGGGCGCCCACGGTAACATTGGCTGCTGTGATGTGCGTTGCAACCACGGCTATGGGCCTGCGGCTACGAATATATTCGTTGAAGGCGGGGAACATAATTCGCGACCATGCCGTTCCGCCACCCCAGAGAAGATGTCCCGTAAGCGTATATCGCCAGGTCAGGTCGTAAATGGGGCGCGTGGCTCCCGTAAAAGAAGCCGCGGTCTTATTGCCGTCGAATTTAATACGTCCAAAATCAAGGATATCGAGCACTTCAATCTCAATATCCTCGGGGATGCCATTGGTGCCGCGGATGAGGTCGAATGCCTGCGCTATCGCATTTGCGGCGGCCTTGTGGCCCGAGCCAACGGAGGCGTGCACGATGGTCACGAGAGGTTTTTGTTGAGCCAGGAGCGTGGTTTGCTCCGATTGGGGAGTGCTGTGCGTGAGCAGGGGAGCGTCGTCACTCGTCTGCGCCTGGTCCATCGATAACTCCCCTTCAGCTTTGTAATACGGATTTATCATTGTAGTGCATGAGTGTCACGTTCACGTAAATTTGGGTATGAGCGCAAAGAACGTCAATGTTTCGACGAGAGGATGTTCCATGACTACCGATCAGCCGATCGATGTTGCGATTATCGGTGGCGGCCCCGCGGGCTATGCTGCCGCCATTTATGCTGCGCGTGCCAACCTGACGACGACCGTGATTGAGCAGGGCATGTCGGGAGGGCAGATCGCCACAACCAATGAGGTCGAGAACTATCCGGGTTTCCCGCTCCTGAGTGGCGCCGAACTTGGCGAGCGTTTTCAGCAGCATGCAGAGGGCCTGGGAGCACAGGTTACATGGAGCATGGTTACGGGTATCGATTACGATGCCGATGCAGCGTTGTTTACGGTGCATCACGATATGGGCGATACGCTGGCCTCGAGCGTTATCGCTTGCATGGGTGCCACGCCGCGTCCGGCAGGTTTCGCAGGCGAGGATACGTATCGCGGTCGTGGCGTTTCATATTGCGCAACATGTGACGGCATGTTTTTCCGCGGCAAGCAGGTTTTTGTAATCGGTGGTGGCAATTCGGCATGCGAAGAGGCGCTGTTCCTGTCCGACATTGCCAGCAGTGTGACCATCGTGCTGCGCCGCGACCAGTTTCGTGCGCCCGATGGTGTTGTTCAGAAAGTACTCGCAAAGGACAATATTACAGTTAGGTACCAAACTAGTATTGTGGAGCTATCGGGCGAAGCCATGCCAACGACGATTACCTTTAAGGACAATGCATCTGGCGAGACTCATACCGAGTCATTTGAACCTGGCTCGTTTGGCATCTTTGTCTTTACGGGGATGCTGCCGCATACCGAGCTGGTTGAGCATCTAGTCGATCTGGCTCCTGACGGCGGCATTGTCACCGACGATTCGATGGCCACCCGTACGCCCGGCTTATTCGCAGCCGGCGATATCCGTTCCAAGCGTTTACGCCAGGTTGTGACCGCCGTTTCGGACGGAGCCATAGCAGCAACGAGCGCATACGCGTTTCTCCGTGAATAAGTACGATAATATATCTTATGTAAGGTTGCTATCTTTAAACAAAGTGGTTGGACGATGCATCAATGTGTTGTCCAACCACTTTTACTTGCCGGCTATGTGGTATGCAAAACTAGATAACCTAGAATACAATATAGAAAATGAACGGAGGACCTTTATGAACCACGTTAAACACGTTATTCCGATGTCCGATTCGTCGGTAAGCATTAAGCCCGAGGATATTCAGCCCACGGTGCTGCCCGATGCATTCATTCAGTCCGATATCGTGCGTAAACTCAATACGTTGAGTCTGCCGCGCTATAACCAGTTGCCCAATGTGACACTCTACCGCGACCAGGTCATTGAGTATGTTGCGCTGTGGATGGAGCCGCTGTCCATTTGCGTTGAGCACCCTGTCATTACGCCATCGATGATCAATAACTACGTGAAGGTCGGCCTGGTGCCTGCTCCGGTCAAAAAGCAATATGGCCGCGAGCAGATTGCCCGCCTGATCGCTATCTGCCTCTTTAAGCAGGTGCTACCTATTGCTGCGGTGCAGGCACTCTTTAACATTCAGCGTTTGAGCTACGATGCCCCGACGGCCTTCGATTATGTGGTCGATCAGCTCGAGGCATCGATTCGTTCGGCGTTTTCCGTCGAGCAGGCGCCGGTTCCCGATACGGCGCATCAGGTAACGCGTGAGTCGCTGCTTGTGCGCAGTGCGGTTTCATCCTTCGTTTCGAAAGCGTACCTGATGAGCTATCTAAAGTTTAATGGGTTTAATAGCTAGCCGACGTATAAAACGGGCGGAACAAAGGGCTATCTGCCACTTTGTCCCGCCCGTATTTTTGCTTGGTTGGACGTTATTGGCCCGAAGCCACGCCCATGCCGTAGCCGATAATGAGCCCATACATTTCGGCATAGTATGAATTTAGCCCGTTACAGGGCATGATGATAGTCTTGGAGCCTGGCCAGCGCTCCACAATTCGGCTGGCAAGTGCTTGGGCGCCTGCCTCATTCTCGACATGGTCGATAACGACCTCGCCGCCCGTAAAACCTTCGGCTTCCATGGTGTCGATGATATTGTTGAGCATCTTCTTTTCGCCACGCGTGTGCCCGACGAGCTCGATTTTACCGGCCTCGCTCGCCGTGCCCAAAATGCGAATATTGAGCTTGTTGGCAATGACGCCGGCTGCCTTAGGAATGCGTCCTGCCTTTGCAAGGTTCTCGTAATTACACAGGCTAAAGAGAATCTTGCTGTTTTGCTCGAGACTGTCGAAGTAAGCGCAGGCGTCCTCAAAGGAAACGTCCGGGTTACTTGCAAGATAACGATCAAACAGCAAGAAGATCAGATCCATCTTGCCGCCTGCTGCCCGCGAATTGACCAGGTGAATCTGACGATTGGGCTCCTCGGCAAGTACCATATCGCGTGCCGTAGCGGCAGCGTTATAGCTTCCAGAGACACCCTCCGAGATTGGCATGCAGATCGTCTTGTCGGCGAGCTTAAAGAGCTCAGCCCACTCCCCCACGCTTGGGCAGGCGCTCGATGATGCGCTGGCTTCCGACTGAATGGCAACATTAAGCTCGTGAACATCGAGCAAAAGGTCGTCGACAAATTCGCGCTCCCCTACTCGAATTTTGAGAGGAGCGAATGCAAAGGTGGTACGGGGTGCAGTCGGTTGCCAATCGCGAAGATTGCAGCTCGAATCTGAGATAAGTGCCCAGCTCATTGAGGGTCCTTTCTAGTTGTTCCCCAACAATTATAGCCATCTTTTTGATTGATTGGACGGTTATCTAGTTTTGAATACTAGATAGCCGTTCTGATTTTATGGCAAACGGTAGGGAAAAAAGAATGGGCCTCGTGACTCAAGATCGCGAGGCCCACGTTCGTTCGCTGCAGTAATAAATTAGTAGCGCACGAAAATGTAATTGTTGTTCATGCCGGCGGCAACGGAGCTGATGATGACGCCCGTTTTGTAGTCGGAAGCATGGATCATCTGACCATTACCGATATAAATGCCGGTATGGTAGGAGTTAACCACAACATCGCCGGGTTGCGGATCGGACACACGGGTCCAACCCATGAAGTCGACCGTGGTGCCCAGACGGCAGTAGCGTCCCGTGAGGCAATAGCTTACAAAACCGGAGCAGTCAAAGCTGTTCGGTCCAATGCCGCCCCAAGAATACGCATAGCCGAGCTTGCTGTAGGCGCGCGAAACAACGGAGCCACCATCAACAGACTGACTCGGTGCTGAAGGCGTGGGAGCCGGAGCGGGCGTGGGGGCAGGCTGCGGTGCGGGAGCCGGCGTGTTGCCGCCCTGGTTGTTGTTATTGTTGGTCTGGCCGCCATTGTTGGTGTTCTCGGTCGTACCGGCGGTGTCGTTGCTCACCGTGGCCTTTTCGGCGGTGCTAGCATTAATGCCAGCCTGCAGCGCAGCGTTGGCCTCGGCCTCGGCAGCGAGCTCGGCCTGCAGCTGCGAATCCAGGGAGTTTACGACGTTCTGGGCTTCAGCCTGCTGGGCATTAAGCTCGTCGACCTTCTTTTGCGTGGTGGCGACGTTCTTCTCCTGCTCGGCCTGCTTATCGGTGAGCTGCTGCTTAAGCTCCTTGACCTCTTGAATGGTCTGAGCTTGCTTATCGGAAACTTTGCCGTAGTAGAACAGACGGTTGAGCATATCGCTCAGATCATCGACACCCGTCAAAACCTGAAGCAGGCTCAGACCGCCGGTTTTGTACTCGCCGGCGACATAGGTCGAGAGCTTGGCCTGACCATCGGCGATCTCCTGCTGCTTTTGCGTGATCTCGCCGGCAGTCTGATCGAGCGCCTGCGTCTGCGTGGCAAGCTCATCGTAAATCTGCTGGGTTTGGGTGCCGATCTGCTCGAGTTTCGTACGAGCAGCGGCAAGGTCGGATGCGGTATCGGCGTAGGCAGGAGCCGCGAGGCCCAAGCCCAAAACACAAGCGAGGGTTGCCGTAGCAGCGCAGCGTGCCATGTTTTTGTGCGTGTTTGCTGTGCGCATGTAGCTTCCTTTCCAGTAACTAAGGGTAACGGCTAGCCTACCGTCACCAGGCTAAAGAGCTCCACATCGTCATCAGACGGCGTGAGCTTCTCGCGCGGGTTGAGAAACGCAAGCTCAAGTATACAACCGTAACCGATAAGCTTTGCGCCCATATCTCGCATCAGTTTACCTGTTGCCTCGACGGTTCCGCCCGTCGCGACCAAGTCGTCCAGAATCAACACGGTATCTTTAGAGCTGATAGCGTCGGCATGGATCTCAATTGAATCGGTGCCGTACTCGAGCTCGTAGCTCTGGCTTACGGTCTCGCGCGGCAGCTTGCCCGGTTTACGTGCGGGAACAAAGCCGGCGCCAAGGGCTACAGCCACCGGTACGCCAACCATAAAGCCGCGAGCCTCGGGACCCACGACCTTGGTGATCCCCATGCCGGCAAAGTGCTCGGCGAGGGCATCGGTCATGGCTTTGAGCGCCTCGGGATTGCCAAAGAGCGGCGTGATGTCTTTAAAGACGACTCCGGGCTCGGGATAGTCGGGGATGTCGACGATTTGAGATTCGAAGTCGTACATTGCATGACCTTTCAATGAGTTGCCGAAATATCAGCAGCGGTTATTTGCCCGCGGTGACGGTGCCGGAGTGCGAAGGGGCGACGACCTTGAGCGGCTTTACGAGAGAATCCTCGTGCGAAGCAGGCGCGGCAGTTTCTTCGTTTTTGGCCTTGGTGGACTCGGAGCGAGCGATTTCCTCATCGAGTGCATCGATGTCGGCGTCCTCGACCACGGCGTTGAGCGACTCAAAAACGCGGTTTTTGAGCAGCGCGGTGTGCACGCCCTCCGTCAGGTCGTGAAGCTTCTTAAACGCACGCTCGAGCTTGGCGTCGCGCTCGTCATCGGAGGTATCCATGCCGAGCATGCTCACGAGCACCTGCTCAAACATCGAGGACTCGCGGTTGGCGGAAGACACGTACTGACGCAGGTTGCGCGGCTCGATATGGAAGCGTGACAGCTCGGAGCAGTAACGGATGATCGGAAAATCGCGACCATCGACGAGCTCACGATTCTGCGGACTCTTGATGATGCGAATAAGGTCGTTCTCGGCGAGCGAGCGGATAAACGAAATCTCAACACCGAGCATGTCGGGGATCGTCTCGATGGGATGCAGCTTTTGCTTGGTCTCCTTGGGCTCCGTCTTAAGCGGAACATCGGACAGAAGACCCACCTCGTAAGCCAAAGTGGACAGGTCCGTGGCGTTTTCCAAGCGCTGCTTAATCACGTTGAGCGGCATGTAGCGGGTCTTCTGCAAGTGCAGGATGACCTCCAGGCGATCAACGTCCTCCTTAGAGTACTGACGGTATCCCTTAGGCGTACGATGAGGGGTAATGAGCCCCTCATCTTCTAGAAATCTAATTTTTGAGTTCGAAAGATCGGGGTATGCGCCTCGAAGTAGGTTGACGACTTGGCCGATACTCAGATAGTTGCGTTCGGCCATGCCCTACTCACCGGTTTCGATGCGCTCCGGCGTGCTCTCGTGGTAGATGAGCGTAAACGTACCGATCTGGACGGAAGAACCGTCGTGCAGCGGGGCTGCATTGACGATGGCACCGTCGACCCAGGTGCCATTGAGCGAGCCCAAGTCCTCGATGCGAGCGCCGAGGCCCTCGCGGATAATGCGCGCGTGGCTGCGCGATACGGTCATGTCATTGAGGAAGATGCCGTTCGCAGGATCGCGGCCGATGGTGGTCACGTCGTCCTCGAGCTCAAAGGCGGCACCAGTCTGCGGACCCTTGACGATGGACAGAACGGGGGCGGTGATGCGCACGTTGGCCATGAGGTCGGGAACGGTGACGTCGCTTGAAGGCACGCGGAATACGCAGGTAGCGTCAGCAGTCTTATCATTCTGAGCCATATTGTTTACCATGTTGTCCATGACAACCCCTAACTTATCGCGGACGTGCCGCAAATAATGAACCGTACGTAATCATACCCCAACGAATCAGTCTTCGATTTCAGGGTTCAGAAAGTCGATGTCCTCGTCCTCGGGATGCGCGAGAGCCTGTTTAATGGCCACTCCGCCCTTAATGGAATAGATGACAGCCGTGAGCATGGAGAAGATCACGCCGCCGTACACAAAGAAGATGCCGAGGGGCACCGAGCTTCCGTTGAGGCCCGGGAAGGCCGTAAGGGTTGAAGGTAAAAGATGCAGGCCGTCAATAACGGGGAACCCGAGCAGCATGAGCGAGAAGCCGGTCATGAGCAGTGCAGTGGCAATCTTTCCGGGAAAGACGACATCGATGGGGCGACGGTGATAATGACGCACGATAAGCGTGCCGATGCCCAGATAGATGTCGCGGCCAATAATGAGCACGCAGACCCAGATTGGCAGCTCTCCGCGAACCACCAGCCCAAGTACGCCGGTGAACAGCAGCGCACGGTCGCAGATGGGATCCATGACCTTGCCGAGCCACGAGACCGTCTTGGTCATGCGGGCGATCTGACCGTCCATCCAGTCGGTGGAGGCGGCAACGGCGTAGATAACGATGGCGATGACGCGGTTGTTATCCGTCACAAACAGGTACAGAAATACCAGGGTGAGGATCAGGCGCGTAAAGGTGATGAAATTGGAGATCGTAAAGATCTTATTCGACGGGTAATCGGAAGTGCCGATAAGCTCCTTTTTGATCTTCTTTTTGATGCCCACAGGACTCCCCCGCTGGTTAACGACAAAACTTTCGATACTATACCCGTTCCGGCGATGTCTATCCAGCGTAAGCATAGAGAGTCCAGACATATGGAGGATGCTACTGGGTTGTGCGGCATTCTGCATTTGTGTACATCAGCCTCCAAATATGACATTTTTCGGCATCTTTGATGGCTGATGTACACGTTTTGATTCGGTGATTACATCGATCGGGAAAGTTGTTGCCTTAAGCAAATTAATCATGATGTGCGGGTCGAGAAGGGTTGGCGCCAAAAGAACCCAACGGCCGTTACGGCTTCGTTAGAAACGCGCCCCACCATGGATGGTGAACCCGAAAGGTAAGGCGCGCGGGCACGGTGACTCGGCCCGCGCGCCCGGAAGAGAAAGGATAAACCCATGGGTTACATGCTCGAGACGCGTGGGCTCACCAAGCGCTTCGGCCGCGGCGACCAGGCGCAGGACGCCGTGGCCGACGTGAGCCTTCATATCCGCGAGGGCGAGGTGTACGGGCTGCTCGGTCCCAACGGCGCCGGCAAGTCGACAACGCTCAAGATGATCTGCGGGATGCTGCGGCCGACGGCCGGGGAGATCCTCTTTGCCGGGCACGCCTGGCGCCGCGAGGACCTCTACGCAATCGGCAGCCTCATCGAGGAGGCGCCGCTCTACCCCAACCTCACCGCGCGCGAGAACCTGCGCGTGCGCACCACGCTGCTGGGCCTTCCCGAGAGCCGCATAGATGAGGTGCTCGCCGCCGTGGACCTCGCGGACACCGGGAAGAAGCGCGCCGGGCGCTTCTCGATGGGCATGCGCCAGCGCCTGGGGCTCGCGCTGGCGCTGATTGCCCGGCCACGCCTGCTCGTGCTCGACGAGCCCACCAACGGCCTCGACCCCATCGGCATCGAGGAGCTGCGCGACCAGATCCGCGGCTTCGCGGCGGCGGGTACGACGGTGATCGTCTCGAGCCACATCCTCTCCGAGGTGCAGCAGATGGCGGACACCATCGGCATCATCTGCGGGGGGCGCCTCGCCTACGAGGATGCGCTTCGGCCCGGGCAGGACCTCGAGGAACTCTTCATGAGCTTCTGCCGGGAAGGGCGACGAGCGCGCGGAGAGGTGGCGGCATGACGGGCGAGAAAGGCGGCCTGCTCGCGGGCCTGCGCGCCGAGGCCCTGAAGTCGCGCCACGCGGCACCGGTTCGCCTGGCCGTGCTCATGGCGCTGCCGATGCCGCTGCTCGGCGCGATGCCCTACCGGGGCGTGCAGATCTTTAGCGCGTGGAACTACTGGTACGCGCTCTTCCTGCCCGTGTCTCTCTCGCTCGTGGTGGCGTGCGTCGCGCGGGCGGACGCTCGCACGCGGATGCGGGGACTTCTTGGCCTGGGCTTCCCGCTTAGGCGCGCCTGGTGGGCCAAGGCGCTCTGGTGCCTCGCGCTCTGCACGCTCTCGAACCTCGTGGTCTTCGGCATCTATCTCGCGGGCTCGGCGTTCTCCTCGCAGGGTCTCACGGCCGCGGGCACGCTCACGATGCTCCTCTGCGCGCTCGCCAACACGGTGACCGCGGCGTGGATGATCCCCGCAGGGCTCTTCCTCACGGCGCGGCTCGGCATGCTCGCGGGCATCTTCTGCCCGCTCGCCGCGCAGCTCGTGGGTGGGTTCGCCTGGTCGCTGATGCCGCTGCCGCAGCTCTTTCCGCCGTCGGCGAGCATGGTCATCCCCACGAGCTTCATTCCCGTGCTGCCGAGCGGCGAGCCGCTCGCGGCGGACATGGCGCTCGGCGGGGCGCTCACGGCGGACGGCATGCTCACGCTGGCGGGCCTTGCGGTCAGTGCGCTCGCGTTCGCCGCGCTCACGGCGGCGGGCGCGGCCTGGTTTGCGCACTCCGAGGAGAGGTGATGGCCATGACACGACTCTCCGATCCGACGCCGCGCATGACTCTCCCGCGGGCCCTGCTTTCCGAGGCCCTGCGCCTGGCGCGCTCCCCGCTCTCGGCGGTGCACCTCGCCTGCGGCCTGGCAGCCGGTCTTGCCTGCGGCGAGTACTTCTCCGTAACCCGATGGGACCCGGCGCTGGGCGCGGACGCCTGCGCCCAGTTCCTCGGCGCCCTCATGCCGCTCATGTCCGCCATCGTCTGCGGGCTCGCCGTGGACGAGGAGCGCGCTGCCGGGCGCCTCGCCAACCTCACGGCGGTCCCCTCGCGCGGGCGCGCCGTCGCGGCGAAGCTGCTCGCCCTTGCGGCGCTCGGCGCGGGCGCGCTGGCCGTGGCGCTCGGCGTGTTCGGGGCCGTGCTCGCCGTCGCCGGGCGCCTGCCGCTCGGGCCCGCTCCGCTTGCGGCCGCCTGGGCGGGCATCGTGCTGGGCAGCTTGCCCCTCTACGCGCTGGGGCTCGGCGTGGCCCTGCGCCTCGGCCGCAACGCCGCCATCGGCGCCGGCGCGGCGGGGGTGCTCCTCGCGTTCTTCTCGGTGGGCGGACTTGCGCACGGCCTCATGACCGGCGAGCTCACCGGCGCTCTGGCGACGCCCCTGAGCTGGGTGCCGCTCGCCTGGCCCGCGCGCCTGGGGTCGCTCGGGGTGGAGGCCTTCATCGACGCCGCACGCGCGGCGGGCCCTCTCCTCACGACTGCGCTCGCTAGCCTCGTTCTCACCCTGGCAGCCGACGCCGTCCTTCTTGCCTGGTTCTGCCGCTTCGAGGACGGGAGGGTAGATGCGTAGGAAGCCGCTCGCCGCCATGTTCGTCCTCCTCTTCGCAGCGCTCGTCCTGGGCGGGAATGCCCTGCTCGACGCCGGCTGGGGGTCGGCGCTGCGCTCGATCGCCGACCGCGTGCTGCCTAACCCTGAGATCGCCATGTGGGCGCCCGCGCCCGAGCCCGGCAGCCACGCGAGCTCCTACGCCGACGCCACCGGGGCGGGGGCAAACTACGTCTACCTGGTGGACGCGGCGGACGACAGAGGCAATGTCCGAGAGCTCCAGCTCATCTTCTTCGGGCGGGAGTCGGACGGCGAGGGCTGGCTCGAGATCGAGGCGCGCGGCGGCTCGGGCGTGCGCTACCGCGCGTGCGACGCGGCCGAGACACCCGTGGCTGCGCGCAGGGCTCTGGACCGCTGAGCGCGGCGCAAGTACAATGCAACGAGAGTTTCAGGAGGTCGAACATGGCGAGGATACTGGCAGTGGATGATGAACGGGCGATCCTCGACGCGCTTGCGCGCGTCCTCGGCCGCGACGGCCATGAGGTCGTCAAGGCGGAGGACCCGACGGCGGTCCCGGGGATGGACCTCTCGCGCTTCGACCTCGTGCTCTGCGACGTCATGATGCCGGGGCTCGACGGCTTCGAGCTAGTGCGGCAGATCCGCCCGGACTTCGACGGCCCCATCGTCTTCCTGACCGCTCGCGTGGCCGAGGAGGATGCCGTGGCCGCCTACGGCCTGGGCGCCGACGACTACGTCCGCAAGCCCTTCGGGGCCGCGGAGCTGCGCGCCAAGGTCGCGGCCCATCTACGCCGTGAGCGCCGGCCGCGCTCGCACGCCCTC
The DNA here is from genome assembly GCA_900544095.1 of uncultured Collinsella sp. Taxonomy (GTDB): domain Bacteria; phylum Actinomycetota; class Coriobacteriia; order Coriobacteriales; family Coriobacteriaceae; genus Collinsella. Next base: position 88,628 of record UQTV01000001.1, on the reverse strand, counting down.
TCCTTCGGGGAGGTGCGGATCGACCTCAGGGCGCGCGGCCTCGCCGTGGGCGGCGAGGCCGTGCCGCTCACGCCCACCGAGTACGCCATCTGCGAGTACCTCGCCCGCCACCCCGGGCAGGTCATGAGCCGCGTGCAGATACGCGAGGCGGTGCTCGGCTGGGAGAGCGACGCCGACGACGCGGCCATATCCATGCAGGTCAGTCGCGCCCGGAGGAAACTCTCCGAGGCCGGCGCCGATCCGATCGCGACCGTCTGGGGGATGGGGTACAAGTGGCAGCTCTGAGGATCGGGGCGCGAGGTCGCGGGGGCATGCCGCTCTCCTTCGTCATCGCGCGCTACTTCGCCTACGCGTTCGCGGCAGTCGCCACGGCGTGGCTCGCCTCGTTCATGATGCTCTCTGTGGCGATCAACGCGGGCTTCGTCTACGAGGCAAGCTGGGGGCCGGCCAATGCGCGCGAGGTCGCGGAGGGCCTGGCACGCGACGGCGTCTGCGGGCAGCAGGACGTGCCGACGGCGTACCGCTACCTCATCCTGAACAAGGACGGATACGTGCTGATGACAGACCTCGAGAGCACGCGGCTCGAGGACGCGAAGGAAATGGCTCGTACGGCACTCGCCGCGGATCCGGGCACAGTGGAGATCGAGGGCGGGGGTTCGGGCGTTACCTACGCCGCGTTCCCGCTCAAAGGTGGCGGGGCCTGCGCGCTCGTCAGCGAGTATCTGCCGCAGTGGGTCTCGCGCGACCTCGCCGGCCTGCTTCCCAACCCGCAGAACCTCATGCTCGTCGGCGCCACGGCGGGAAGCGCACTTGCGCTTGCGCTCGTCGCGCGCCGCGCGAGCCGCGTGATCTCGCGCAAGATGGCGCCGCTCGCGGAGGCGGCGGGGCGCGTCGGCGCGGGGGAGCTCGACTTCGCGGTCGGCAGCACCAACGTGCGCGAGGTGAACGACGTCCTCGCCGCGATGGACGCCATGCGGGCCTCCCTCGCCGAGTCGCTCGAGGCCCGCTGGGCCGCGGAGCGGGGGCAGCGCGAGCAGATGACGTCGCTCGCCCACGACCTCAAGACGCCGCTCACCGTGCTGCGCGCCAACGCCGACTTCGTAGCGGAGGAGCTGGAAGACGAGAAAGACGCCGACCTCGCGGCCGCCGCGCGCGACATAGCCGGCAGTGTCGAAAGGCTCGACGGCTACGTGCGCCTGCTCATCGAGGCCTCGCGCGGGTCCGGCGGGGCGGAGAGGGCCCCCATGCGGCCGGCCGAGCTTTGCGAGCAGGTCCTCGCCGAGGCCGCCCAGATCGCCCGGGCGCGAGGCGTGACGCTCGACGCGGCCACGGGCCCCGCTGTCGCGGGCGCGCCCGAGGCCGCGCTCGACCGAACCGCCCTGGCGCGAGCCGCCGCGAACCTCGTGGCCAACGCCGCCGAGCACGCACGCTCGCGCGTGGCTGTCTCCTGCGACGTCGCGGGCGGGCACCTCGTCATCGAGGTTGCCGACGACGGACCGGGCTTTTCTCCCGCCGCCCTCGAACGCGGCTGCGAGCGCCTCTTCACAGACGACTCCTCCCGCTCCTCGCGTGACGAAGGCCGCCACTACGGGCTCGGCCTCCACGTCGCCTCCGAGGCCGCGAGCGCCCACGGGGGATCCGTCTCGCTCGCCAACGGCCCCTCGGGCGGTGCGGTGGCCACCATCGCGGTCCCCCTGTGCGGGATCTGACGATTTCCTCGATGTCTACCTCGACTGCGATATGTCGCTCGCCGAGGCCGCGACGAGATGGTGTTGCGTCTGCCCCGTTTGGTGCTTCTAGCTCAAATTTGATCTGATGTAAGGCCCGTGCAATCCTGCATGGGCCTTACTTTTGGCAATTGCTCGACCGATTCGTGGCTTGAAACGCAAATTATCGAGTTAAGGAGAAATGGGGTCATACAGCAGCTATCAGAGCGCTTGCCGCACTCCCCCGCCATTACCTCTGCGGCGTCCTCGTATAGAGCCCATACCGTTTGGCATATCGTTGCAATCGCCCACTTGCCCACCGGTCAAGTGAACTACTGGAATAAATACAGCGACACGCTTGTCCGTTACAGTCGCTATATCTGTGTAAATCGCCGCGATAAATACAGCCTGTACTCGGCTGTATACCAACTACGCGTATGTAGATTCATATCGCGTTAATAAATCGGCTCAAGCGTGTGCAAAACGCGCAAGTAACCGCAAAAGGCGATTATCGCTCAGGTAGATTTTTGGCACCCCGTTGCTTAATCAAAATTAAGCAATTGCTTAAAACAAAAAAGGTCAGGCACTAGATGCCTGACCTGCAAACTTCTGGTCGGGACGACTGGATTCGAACCAGCGACCCCTTGACCCCCAGTCAAGTGCGCTACCAAGCTGCGCCACGTCCCGAAGCTTTTGTTTGTTGCTCTGCTCTCGCTCGCAACAGGGAGTATATTAACCCGAAACTTTAGACTTGTGCAAGAACTTTTTTATAAATTTTGAAGCAAGTCCAAAATTGTATCTGCGAGCTGGGGTTTTGTTAGAACGGGAAGTTCTTTCGTACCCGTTGTGCTCACAATCCAGGCCTTGTTGGTATCGGTTCCAAAGCCCGAATCGGCGCGTGAGACATCGTTGGCGATAATGGCATCGCAGCCTTTGCGGGTCAATTTGCGCTCGGCGTACTCGACGACGTTATCAGTCTCGGCTGCAAAGCCGATTACGAGGCGATCGCCCTTTTGGCGTGAAAGTTCGGCCAAGATGTCAACGGTCTCGACGAGCTCGATTCGATCCAGGCGCTCGTTGGCCTTTTTGAGCTTATGGTCCGCCGGGGCCGCCGGCGTGTAGTCGGCGACGGCGGCGGCGCAAATGGCCGCGTCGGCCGTCTGGAAGGCGCTCAGCGCTGCCTTGAGCATTTCTGAGGCGGTCTGTACGTGCACGCACTCCACACCGCGGGGAACGTCGAGCGATGCCGGTCCCAGCACGAGCGTGACGGCGGCACCGCGACGTGCGGCCTCCCCCGCCAGGGCGATACCCATCTTGCCCGAAGAACGGTTGCCAATGAATCGCACCGGGTCGATCGGCTCGTGCGTGGGGCCGGCGGTGATGACGATGCGCTTGCCCGTCAGGTCTTGCGGCACGGGGTTGAGCACCTCACAGACAGCCTCGACGATGTCCTCGGGCTCGCTCATGCGGCCCGTGTCCACGTCGCCGCACGCAAGGTAGCCGCTGCCGGGTCCCACCACGTGAACGCCGCGGTCGCGCAACGTGGCCATGTTGGCCTGCGTCGCCGGCGCCTTCCACATGCCATTGTTCATGGCCGGCGCGATCACGACGGGCCGCGGCGTCGCAAGCAGCGTGGTGGAGATGAGGTCGTCGGCGATGCCGTTGGCCATCTTGGCGATGATATTGGCCGTCGCGGGCGCCACGACCACCAGATCGGGCTCCTGCGCAAGCGAGATATGGTGGATGGGGTCAGACGGGTCGTCGAATAGCCCAACCGCGACCGGCTCATTGGTGAGCGCGCGGAAGGTAAGCGGCCCCACAAACTCCGTGGCATGCTCGCTCATAACGACTTTGACACGTGCGCCGCGCTTTTGCAGCAGGCGCACGATATTGCACGACTTATAGGCGGCGATCCCGCCGGTAATGCCCAGCAGGATCGTTTTTCCCTCAAGTTGCATTGAATTGTTGGATGCCGCCGTCATCGCTAGGCTTCCTTACTCGGGAGCACCAGGAGGCGGTGGCAGTACGGACAGTGCGTAATCTCGCTACCGTCGTGGTTGAGGTCGCTCATGGACGATGCCTGCAGCGCGGTGTGGCAGACCGTGGGGATGTTGCCCTGGATGGTCTCGACGGCCAAGCCGCGGAACTGCTTGAGCAGACGCTCGTAGTCGCTGAGCACGTCGGTGGGCAGCGTAGCGGCCAGCGCGGTGCGCTCCTTGGTGGCGGCATCGATCTGGGCCTGGAGGTCGGCTGCCTTGGCGCGGGCGGCCTTGGTGTCGGCCTTCACGCCCTCCTCGAACTTGGCGATGATTGCCTGTGCGCGAGCCTCGCGGTCGAGCGCCTCCTTGTGGGCGACTACGACGTCCTTGCGGGTGTGCTCGATCTTGTCCAGGCGCTTGGCCAGGGTGGCGAGCTCGTTCTCCAGGTCCTGAACCTCGCGATAGTCAGAGCCGTCGACGTGGCGCTTCTTAGCGGCCTCAATGGCGTTATTGGTCTGGATCTCGGTGGTGTTGAGATCGTCGAGCTCAATATCCAGGTCCTTGCGCTGAGCGTAGAGCTTGGTCATTTCGGCCTTGAGCTTTACATAGGTCTTGCGCTTGGAAGCGAGCTCCTTGAGCTCCGGCATATTGGCAAGTTCGCTCTTGTTGCGGGCGAGCTCCAAATCGATCTGTTGCAGCTTGAGTAGCGTAGCGCCGGCGCTCATAAGTTCTCTCCTTTTGTCACAGTCCACCATTGGCAAGGGTTCAGTATTTTAATCGCATGACGGGGGTCGACCCCGGCGTCAACTGCAGAGTTCATCAATATATCAACGAACGGCTCCTCGGAGCGGTCGTGGCCGAGCAAGATCACCGACAGCCCGCGCAAGGCAAGGTCTTGCGCCACGTGGTAGCCCGCCTCGCCCGTCACGACAACATCTGCGCCCGCGGCGATGGCGAGCTCTCCGAAGTCGCCCAGGGAGCCGCCCAAAATGGCGACGGTGCGGCACGGGCGATCAGCTTTGCCCCACACACGCGGGTCGCTGCCAAAGGCCGTGGCAGCACGGGTGGCAAGATCGCGCAGCGTGCACGGGTCGTTGAGCGTTGCAAGTGCGCCCAGGCCGGTGGCCTCGGGGTCGTCCACGTGCTCCAGTGAGCTCACGGGTGCGGCACCCAGCAGCTTGCTCAGGCAGACACGGGCTTCGTGCGAGCGGTCCAGGTTGGTGTGGAGCGAGATAATGCTCACCCCGCAGCGGGCAGCCTCGTAGAGGGCCGCACTGCACTGGGGTCGTGTGGCATCCGCCGGACAAAAGGCCTCGGGTGCCTTGATGTATATGGGATGATGCGTCAGCAGCACGTTGGCGCTTGCTTCTTGGGCGCGGCGAACATTAGCCTCAGTCGCATCGAGTGCGCAGGCAACGCCGGTGATCTCCGCGGCCGGATCGCCAACGGAGAGTCCTACGTGGTCCCAGGGCTCGGTGTCCGTCTTGGGATAGCGTGCCAGTAGCGCGCGCTCGAGCTCGGCGACGATCATGCGGCACCTGCGATCGAGAGCAGCGTCTGGGCAAACTCGTCCAGATCGTCCGGATTCACGCGGTCGTCAAAGGAAATGCGCAGTGCACCTAGTGCCTGCTCGCGACCAATGCCCATGGCGCTGAGCACATGGCTCGGGTCCATGCTGCCGCTCGAGCACGCCGAGCCGGCCGAAACCTCAAAGCCGGCGGCGTCGAGCTTGATGATGAGTTCCTCTGAGTCCATGCCGTCAATGTAGATCGATAACATGCCGGGCAGACGGTCGGCTTGCGCGTAGTCACCCATGGTGGCGTGAATGCGCGGATGGGCCGTAAGCGTGGCGTAGAGCTTGTCGGAAAGGGCTTGCAGCTTCGCGCGCTCCTGAGCCACATGGGGCGTCAGAGACGAGGCGGCAGCGGCAAAGGCGAGCTGCGTGCGCAGGTCTTGCGTGCCGGCACGACGACCGGCCTCCTGTCCGCCGCCGAAGATGCGCGGGCGCAGCGGCGTGCGGCTCTTAAGGTAGAGTGCGCCAGATGCCACGGGACCGCCAATCTTGTGGGCTGCGACGGACATGGCGTCGACGCCCAGCTCGGTGACATCGAGTGGAATATGCAAGTAGCCCTGGATGGCATCGGTGTGGAACAGGGCACCTGCGGTGTGCGCAGCTGCGGCAAGCTCGCGGATGGGCTGCACCACGCCGGTTTCGTTGTTGGCGACCATAATGCTCACGAGCGCCACGTCGTCGCCTAGCAGCTCGACAAGCGTGGCAGGCTCAACGTAGCCCGCGCGGCAGGGCTGCACCAGGTCGACGGTAAAGCCGGCGGCACGCAGCAGCGGCAGGTTGTCCAGAATCGAATCGTGCTCGATGGCCGAAACGATTACGCGACCGCGCTTGCGATCGCGCTGACGAGCGCCCTCGGCAAGACCGAGCAGCGCCAGCTGGTTGGCTTCGGTGCCGCCGTTGGTCAGTACAATCTCGGACGGGCGGACGTGCGCGCCAAAGCTGCGGGCGATCTCGCGACGTGCAACCTCCAGACGCGCGGCAGCCTTGCGGCCGAGCGAATGCAGCGAGTTGGGGTTGACGCCGGCAAGCTCGCTGTCGTCGTACTCGCGCTGCGCAAGGAGCGCCTCGGCGCGCATTGGCGTCGAGGCGGCATAGTCAAGATTCACGGGTATGCGGTTTTGACCTGCGGTCATAAGGGTTTATGCCTCCTGTGCGGCCTCGTTGCCCAGCTTCTGCAGCAGCGCAACCTCGGCAGCGGGATCTTCGGACTTAAATACGGCGGAGCCGGCCACGAGCACGTTGGCGCCGGCCTTGACGACCTCGGCGATGTTCTTGGAAGAGATACCGCCGTCGACCTCGATCAGGGGCGACACGCCGTGGCGCTCGCACATGGCCTTGAGCTCGTGAAGCTTTGCGATGGTGCCCGGGATAAAGCTCTGGCCGCCAAAGCCCGGGTTCACGCTCATGAGCAGTACCATATCGACGACGTCGATGATGCTCTCGAGCACGCACACGGGGGTGGCGGGGTTGAGCACCACGCCGGCCTTGACGCCGCGCTGCTGCAGATGCGTGAGCGTGCGGTGCAGGTGCGTGGAAGCCTCGTAGTGCACGGTGATCATGTCGGCACCGGCGTCGGCGTACCAATCGACCGTCTCGTCGGGGTTCGTCACCATGAGGTGCGCGTCGACCGGTACATCGGTGGAGCGCTTGACGGCCTTAAGGATGTCAACGCCAAAGGTGAGGTTGCCGGTAAAGTGACCGTCCATAACGTCGAAGTGCACGTAGTCGGCACCGGCGATCTTGTCGAGTTCGCCCTTGAGGTTGGCCATGTCGGCCGAAAGGACAGACGGAGCGATTTTGATGGAACCCATGGTAGAAGCCTTTCTGCGCTAGTCGGTGAGTCCGTAGAACTCTTGAGAAGGGACGCGATCTGTGAGAATCTCGAGCGCCCTATCCAAAGTAACACCGTTGTAGAGCGTTTGCTCCACGGCAAAGGTGAGCGGAATGTCTACGCCCAGTGAACGGGCAAGCTCACTGACGCTGCGGGCCGCGACGGCGCCCTCGACCACCATATGCGTACGTGCCTGGTACTCGTCGAGCGAGATGCCGTGGGCAAACTCGTAGCCAAAGGTGCGGTTGCGCGAATGCTCGGAGGTGCAGGTGGCAATGAGGTCACCCATGCCGGCAAGACCCATGCAGGTCATGGCTTGACCGCCGCGGGCGTGCACCAGACGGCTGATCTCGGCCAGGCCGCGCGTCATGATAAGGGCAAGCGTGTTGTCGCCCGCACCAGAACCGGCGGAAATGCCGCACACGATGGCGATGACATTTTTCATGGCGCCGCAAACCTCGACGCCGGTCATGTCCTGCGACAGGTAGATGCGGAAGGCCGTGGATAGGAGCAGGTCCTTAAAGGTCTCCCCTACCTGTGGATCATTGCTGGCGATGACGGCGGCAGAAAGCCCGCCGCGGCAGATCTCCTCGGCATGGTTGGGGCCCGAGAGCGCCGCGACACGCGACTCGTTGCCGATCTCACTGGCGATTACCTCACTCATAAGCAGGCCGGATTCGGGCTCAATACCCTTGGTGAGGCAGAGTGCCGGGGTGTCGGCGGCGATGAAGGGTGCTGCCTGATGGCATACGCTGCGCAGGTGCGTGGAGGGCACGGCAAAGATGATGGCCTCGGCGCCGTCGAGCGCCTGCGACAGGTCCGTGGCGGCGACAACGTTGCCGGGCAGCTCGTAGTCCACCAGATACCGGGGATTGCGGTGCTCGGCATTGATGCCGGTGGCCGTCTGCTCGCTATGGGCCCACATGGTCACGCGCTCGGCTCGCTCGGCGGCGAGGCCGGCGACGGCGGTTCCCCAGGAGCCGGAGCCAATCAGCGCAACATTCATGACTCTCTCCTACTTATCGTCGGGCTCGGTGACGCGCTTGGTAAACGAGAGCTTGGACTCCTTACCGGCCATGAGCTTTTGGATATTCGAGCGATGGGCCCACACCACGGTGATGCCGATCATCGCCATGCAGAACTTGAGGCCCAGGCTGCTGTACGGAAAGACCGCGCAAGCAGCGATAGGAAGTCCGATGGCCGCGGCAAGCGAACCCACTGACACATACTTGGTGATGGCGACGGCTACGATAAACATGCCCAGTAGCGACAGGCCAATGGGCCAGTACCAGGCAAGGATCACGCCCAGACCAACGGCGATACCCTTGCCGCCATGGAAGTTGAGGTAGGGCGAGAAGATATGGCCCCATACAGCTGCCAGGCAAATGACGCCGAGCATCCAGTCGCCGGGGGCTCCAGGCGCCATGATGTTCTGCGGAAAACCATAGCCCATGTCGGCGATAAGCGGACGGGCGATAAGGACGCAGATGGCGCCCTTAAGGCAGTCGAGCAGCAGCGTGAGCGCGGCCACCTTGGGGCCGGCCACGCGCAGCGCGTTGGTGGTGCCGATGTTGCCGGAACCCGCCTTGCGAATGTCCGTGTGGTTGAACACGCGGCCCAGGATCAGGCCAAACGGAATCGCCCCGATAAAGAACGAGACCACGGCGCAGATGGCGGTCAGCAGAATCGGATTATGCATCCTTTTGTTCCTTCTTCCTAAAGAAGAGTCGAATGGGCGTGCCGGCAAAATCGAAAGTCGAGCGCATGCGGTTCTCCACGTAGCGCTGGTAGGTGTCGTTGACCAGGTCGCTGTGGTTGACGAAGAACGTGAACGTCGGCGGGTTGATGCCCGTCTGAGTCACGTAGTGCATGCGCAGGCGGCGCTTGCCGTCCACCACGGTGTGGCCAAACTCGCGCAGGTCGGTGAGGAACGTATTGAGGCGCGAAGTGCTGATCTTTTGCGAGCGCGTCTTTTCGGCGGCGTCGACCATCGCCCAGATCTTCTCGACGCTGCGGCCAGTGAGAGCAGAGATGCGCAGGTACTGGGCCCAGGGAGCCATGACGCCCAGACGGCGGTCGATGGTCTCCATGCAGGCCTCGCGCTTACGGTCGTCGTCGAGCAGATCCCACTTGTTGAGCAGCACAACGATGGCGCAGCCGCGCTCGATGGCAAGACCCATGACCTTCTGGTCCTGCTCGGTAACGCCCACGGAGGCGTCGACGACGAGCAGCGCCACGTCGGCGCGGTCGATGGCGCGCAGGCCGCGGACCATGGAGTAGTACTCGATGTTCTCGTACACGGTGCTCTTCTTGCGAATGCCCGCGGTGTCGACCATGCGGTAGTGCTTGCCGTTACGCTCGACGACAGTGTCGATGGCGTCGCGCGTCGTGCCGGCAATGTTGGACACGATAGAACGGTCGGCGCCCAGGATGCGGTTGAACAGCGACGACTTGCCGGCGTTGGGGCGGCCGATGATGGCCACGTTCAGCGCGTCGGGGAACTCATCGGCGACCTCGTCTTCTTCCTCGGGAAGCAGGGCCACGATATCGTCGAGCAGGTCGCCCGTGCCATGGCCATGCAGGGCCGAGAGCGGCGTGGGCTCGCCGATACCGAGCGAATAGAACTCCCAGATGCTGTCGTTTTCGCGATCGGGGTTGTCGAGCTTGTTCACCAGCAGAAAGACCGGCTTGTCGCAGCGCTTGAGCATGCGGGCGACCGACTCGTCCTCTTCGGTGACGCCGGTGCGGCCATCGACTACAAACAGGATGACTGCGGCTTCCTCGGCGGCGGCGAGCGCCTGGTCGCGGATGGACGTGGCAAAGACGTCGTCGCTCTTGAGCGGCTCGATACCGCCCGTGTCGACGATGGTGAACTCGCGGCCGTTCCAATCGGCCGTGTGATACGAGCGGTCGCGCGTGACGCCGCGAGACTCGTGGACGATGGCGTCCGAGGTCTGGGCCAGGCGGTTAACGAGCGTGGATTTGCCCACGTTGGGGCGTCCGACGACGGCGACGATAGGTTTCATCTGCTCTCCTTTAATGGGTAGGTTCAGTGGAAGTGTTAGAGTCGGCAGGCACAATGCCAAGGATATGCTCCAGGGTATTGAGCAGCTCATGCGGCATGGTTGACACCACATGAACCTCGGCGCCGCGACTGGTAAGGCTTGCGAGTAAATCGTCACGATGATACTCGTCAAGCGTCATGCCGTCAGCGTTGAACATGAGCTTAGGCACAAAGAGCATAACCCCCGACAGATCTTGGGGCAGCTGCTCCAAGATGTCACACGCGACGATGAGGCCGGTCACGTCCACGTTGCCGCCAAAGTAGCGGTTCTTGATGGCCGTGACAGTGCCGGCGAGTCCCTGGGGCGACTCCACAAAGCGGGCCACCGTGTCGCGTGCGCTGGCGCCCGAGAGGCACAGCAGATGCTGGCTGCGGGCGGCGATGGCCTCGCGGACGCGGGCCAGACGCTCGGTATAGGCGGCAAGCACGTCGTCGGTCTCGTCTAGATACGAGCGGATCATGCCGATGCCGTCGTAGTACTGCGGGTAACCGTCGTAAAAGTCTGCCTCTGGAGGATCGATGCCGGCGTCCAGATAGAACTCGTCGCTCATCTGGAAGGTGTGGCGGCCAAAGCGCTCATAGGCGCGGTCCTGGAACGGTCGGATCATGGCAATGGTCTCGCGCGCCAGTTCGGGCTTGTCGCTGTATGACCAGCTAAAGCGGTTTTGGTGTTTGGTAAAACCGAGCGGCACAATGCCCAGGCTTGTGATTTGCTCGTGCTCCTCGCAAAAGCGCAGGGTCTTTTCCAGCTCCTCGCCGTCGTTCATGCCGGGGCACAACACGATCTGCGCGTGAATCTCGATGCCGGCGGCCATGATGGTCTCGAGTACGTCCATGCCTCGCTGGGCGTTACGGCCCATCATACGACGGCGGACGTCGGGGCTCACAGCGTGGACCGACACGTTCATGGGACTCATGTTGCGCTGGATGACGTTTTGCACGTCCTCGTCGGTGAGGTTCGTAAGCGTGACAAAGTTGCCTTGCAAAAAGCTTAGGCGATAGTCGTCGTCGCGAATATAGAGCGTGGAGCGGCCGCCCTTGGGGAGCATGGTCATAAAGCAGAACACGCAGGCGTTGACGCAGGTACGCATGCCGTCGAAGATGGGGCCATCGAACTCCAAACCCCAATCCTCGCCGGGAAAGCGGTCGAGCTCGACGGGGGTGACGGTGCCGTCGCGCGGGTCGAAAACCTCGAGGTCGACGGTATCATCGTCGGCCTCCCAGAGCCACACGATCATGTCGGTGAGCGCCTCACCGTTGACCGTGAGCACGCGCATGCCCGGCTCGATACCCACATCCCACGCGGGCGATTCGGGACGCACGTTCTTTACGAGCGCGCCCTCACCCGGCTCGGGGTCGCGGCTGCGCCCGTAATCGGCCACCTCGGCGGCGTATGCGGGTACGGTCTGGTCCATGGTTAGCGGCAAAGCTCCTTGATGCGCTCGACGGCGCGCTCGATGTGTTCTTGCGGGGTGGAGGCTCCGGCGGTGATGCCGATGTGGTGAGCGTCGGTAAACCACGCGGCTTGGAGCTCAGAAGCTTCCTCGATGTGATACGTGCGCTCGCAGGCGTCTGCGCAAATCTGCGCCAGGCGGCGGGTGTTGCCCGAGTTCTTGCCGCCCACGATGACCATGCAGTCGCAGCGGTTGGCAAGTGTGGCTGCTGCCTGTTGACGCTCACTCGTGGCGGCGCAGATGGTGTTGATCACGCGCAGCTCCTGCACGCGCGGGGTGATAGCAGCCACGACCTCGGCCAAGTTCTGCGCAGTCTGGGTGGTCTGCACAACCAAGCCCACTTTACCCTTGAGCGACAGCGCGTCCGCATCGGCAGCGCAGCTCACGACCTGCGCGTCATCGCCGGCGTGGCCCAGGATGCCCTCGACTTCGGGGTGGCCCGGCTCGCCCACGACGATCACGCGGTAGCCCTCGCGCACCAGGCGCTCGGCCGCCACGTGGACCTTCTTCACGTAGGGGCAGGTGGCGTCGACGACGTTAAGGCCACGCTCGCGAGCGGCATCAATGACCTGCGGCACCACGCCGTGGGCGCGGATGATCACAGTGCCCGACGTGGCGTCGTCCAAGGTGTCGGCCAGACCGACGCCTGCCTCGGCGAGCTCGCGTACCACGATCGGGTTATGGATGAGCGGACCCAAGGTATGGACCTGAGTGCACTCCCCTGCCTGCGGCGCAGCGGCCAGCGCCATATCGAGCGCACGCTGTACGCCGTAGCAGGTGCCGGCGTGGGCAGCGATTTCGATAGTGGGGGCGTCTGCCTTGCCGGGCACAGCCTCGGCGGTGTTCATGACTTCCTCGTCCATGGCTAGAACCTGCCCGGGTGCTCGGCGCACAGGTCATCACGCATGGCGTAGACGCGACTCATGGCTTCGGACTCAAACCAGGCTAGGCGCTCCTTGCGCTTGAGCTCGACAGGCGCGTCGGAAAGCGAAATTAACTTGCCGGCGCGGATCCAGCACTTTTTGGGGCGCATGATCTTTTTGCCCGCAGGCGTAATATCGGACCAGCCGCAGATGGCGAGCGGGTTGACGGGTGCCTTACCCATCTGGGCGATGAGCGCAAAGCCGCCGTGGACTTCGGGCTTGATCTCGCGCGAGCGGATGCGCGTACCCTCGGGGAAGATCAGGACGTCCTCACCGCGCTGCAGCGCATGCTGGGCGGCACGCAGGCACTTCATGTCGGCGGTGCCGCGCTCGACGGGAATGCCGCCCACGCGGCTAAAGGCCCAGCGCACGATCTTGCTCTTCGCAAACTCGGACTTAAAAATGGGGCGAATGCGGCGGCCGCCAAAGAACAGCGCCGTCTCCACAGCTAGGAGCTCGGCCATCGATGTGTGGTTGCAGATGACCACGCTGCCGCGGCCTTCCTGGCGCTCAAACAGCAGGTTGCTGTCCTCGACCTTCCAACGCCACATGAGCTTGGAGAAGACCCACAGGATGCCCATGACCACGGCGACGGTGCCGCGGATGAGCGCCGGGAACTCGGCGTAGGGGGCGTTGTAGTAATCCTCGGGCGTCTGCTTAAACAGGCGCATGGGCTACCTCCTTTGGTTGATGAGGTCCTCGATGATCGAGACGACCTCGTCGATGGTGTGGGCGGTGGAGTCGACATGTACCGCGTCCTCGGCGGGAACGAGCGGCGCGACCTCGCGGCTGCTGTCGAGCTTATCGCGCTGCTTGAGGGCGTCGAGGGTCTCGTCGACCTCGGCCTCAAGCTGCTCTTCGGTGAGCGGCTGGGCGTCGTTTTGGTGGCGCTGCAGCACACGGCGACGGGCACGCTCGCGCGGGTCGGCGGTCAGGAAGACCTTGACCTGTGCGTTGGGGAACACGACGGTTCCGATGTCGCGACCCTCGGCGACGATATCGCGGTCCTCGGCGGCGCGGCGCTGGTGGATGAGCATGGCGGCGCGCACGCCCGGGTAGGCCGAGACCTTGGACACGTTGGCGTCGACCTGCGGGGTGCGAATGGCGGCCGATGCGTCCTTGCCGTCGATGGTCAGGCGCGTGTCCTCGCCGGTGCCGTTGGTAAAGCGGATCTCGATTTGCTCGGCGAGGGTGTCAATGGCCGCCTCGTCGTCCAGGTCGATGCCGCGGTCGAGCGCGGCGAAGGTGACGGCGCGATACATGGCGCCCGTGTCGAGCTTGTTAAAGCCCAGCTGGCGGGCAATCTCCTTGGCGATGGTGGACTTGCCGGAACCGGCGGGGCCGTCGATGGCGACGATCATGCAATGCTTCCTTTCGGTGGTTGACGTGCTGGTATGGGACGCGGGCGCTGGGGCTTTGCGATTGCCTAGCTCGTGTAGCGCTCGCGGTAGGTGTTGCGCTTGGGCGCGGAGCCGTGGCTACCGTGGTGACGCGTGCGACTCGCGGTGTTGGTCGCCGGCGCGGCGCTGCGCTTGGAGCTGGCCTGCTTGGGCGGGATACCGCCGTCTTTGAGGATCTGCACCTCGCGGTCGGTGAGCTCGCGCCACGAGCCCTTGGCCACATCCTTGAGCTCCAGGCCGGCAAAGTTGCAGCGGTGCAGGCGGATCACCGGGTGGTGAATCTTGCTCAGCATGCGCTTGACCTGGTTCTTGCGGCCTTCGCGGATGATGACCTCCACGGCGGTGGTGCCGGGCTTAACGCCTTGCGGAGCTACGGCCTCGGCCTCGCGCGCGTTAATGACGCGGCAGATCGCCGGCTGGCACAGGCCGTCATCGAGCTCGATGCCGCGGCGGAGTGGTTCTAAGTCGCGATCGGTCAGGTTGCCGTCCACGAGCGCCTGGTAGGTCTTGTAAACATGCTTGCTGGGGTGCAGCAGATCCTGCGACAGGTCGCCGTCGGTGGTAAAGAGCAAAAGGCCCGTGGTGTCGCGGTCCAGGCGGCCCACAGGGAACAGGCCCGGAAAGCGGTCGCGCGGGACCAGGTCGGCCACGCAAGGGCGCTCCTGCGGATCGCTCATGGTGGTGAGGTAGCCGGTCGGCTTGTAGAGCATCAGGTACACGGAGCCCTGGTTGAGCTTGACGGGCATGCCGTCGACCTCGATATGGTCGTGGTCGACGTCGACCTTGGTGCCCAGTTCGGTCGCGATCTGGCCGTTGACGGTCACGCGGCCGGCGGTCATCAGGTCCTCCGATCCGCGGCGGCTCGCCACGCCCGCGCGCGCCAAAAAGCGCTGCAGGCGCATGGTATGCGGGTAGACGGGCTGGGCGTCGGTTGCGGGTACTGCGTTGCCCATGGCACGCGTCTCCCCTACTTCGTTAGTCCTCGTCATGTAAATCCTCCGAGGTCTCGTCGACGACCAGGGTTTCCAAGTCCTCGACTGCCTCAACATCTTCAACATCGGTATCGAGCAGTTCGCGCTCTTCGTCCAGGTCATCGGCCTGCTCCTCGAGCGTGGACTGAATGCTACGACCGCTCAGGCGCTCGCGGATAAACCGGCGCGACTGCTCGTCGGGGGCAAACTGCTCCAGATCGGGCAGGTCGCGGGTGGAGCGCAGACCGAACTTTTCCAAGAAGGCGTTGGTCGTGCCGTAGATGATGGCCTGACCGCGCTCGGGGTCGCGGCCGAGCTCGCGCACCAGGCCCTTGTCCACGAGCGACGCAATGACGCCGTCGGAGTTGACGCCGCGGATGCCCTTGACCACCTCGCGCGTGACTGGCTGGTGGTAGGCGATAACGGCCAAGGTCTCGAGCGCCGCCTGCGACAGCTTTTGCGTGTCCCAGCTCAGCACATAGGCCTCTACCACATCGTGGTAGGCGGGGTGCGTAAACAAGCGCCAACCACCGGCGACCTCGCGCAGCTGAAAACCGCGGTTAGCCTCCTCGTACTCAACTTTGAGCTCGGCGAGCAGCGATGCGCACTCGCCCGGGGCGATATCCAGTGCACTTGCCAGCGCGGGCGCACTCACGGGGTCGCTCGACACCAGCAGCAGCGCCTCCAAGGCGCCTTTGAGGCTGTTTGCCTCCAGCGTGGAAAGGGTTGACATGGTTGCCGCTCCTATTCGGTGAGCTCGGGGCCCTCGCCGGGCACGTATGCCTCGGCGCCCTCGACGCGATTGATTTGAATGGTTCCAAAGATTTCGTCCTGGCTCAGGGTAAGCGAGCCGCGCTTGGCGAGCTCGAGCATGGCCAGGAAGGTGACGACAAGCTGTTCGGTGGTGGCATCGCCGTCCAACAGCTCGCGGAAGGTGCAGGTTTGGTGAGCCATGGTAAAGCGATCGACCGAGGCCACCGTCAGGTCGAGCGGCACGCGATGCGGTGCCACGTGCTCGGCTTCCAGCAGGAAAGTCTGGCGCTTGCCGTCCAGGTCGGCGCAGATGACGGCGAGGCCGCGCAGGGTAATGCCGGCCAGGTAGTCGGGCATAAGGCCAAGGAATTCGGGGTCGGGGCCGGCCACGCGCGGATGCATGCGGCTCTCGGCCTGCATCCGCGCGCCAAGGGCTGCCGCCGCGCCTTTAAACTGCTTGTAGGCAATCAGGCGCTGGATCAGGACTTCGCGCAGGGCGTCGCCGTCGAGCGCACTGAGTTCCTCGAGGTCTTCGTCGTCCTCGTCACCGTCGCCTGTCTTGCGCGGGGCCTCCTGGGGTACCAGCGAGGCTGCCTTAATGTCCAAAAGAGTTGCCGCGACCAGCAAAAAGTCGCTCGCCACGTCCAGGTCCAGCGCCTCGATACGCTCGGCCTCGGCCAGGTATTGCTCGGCCACCTCGCTGATCGAGATGGCGCCGATATCAACTTTTTGGCGGGTTACCAGC
This sequence comes from uncultured Collinsella sp., assembly GCA_900544095.1. Classification (GTDB taxonomy): domain Bacteria; phylum Actinomycetota; class Coriobacteriia; order Coriobacteriales; family Coriobacteriaceae; genus Collinsella. The sequence goes on along the minus strand of UQTV01000001.1, from coordinate 72,229 downwards.
TGCAGCAGCAGGTCGAACGGTCCGCTGTAGACCTGCGTCGACACGCGATACGACATCTTCGACCTCCTTTGACGGCGCCTTCGCGGCGCGGTTTGGGTGCATGTTGCGACCGTTTTGCACGGTCGACCTGTAAGTTTACCTTAGATGCCGGCGATTGCGAAGTTGAGCAGCCACTCGGCCAACGGATACACGGTAACGTCGAAATAGCGGCCGATCACGTCGATGCCAGTCCACATGGGCAGCAGATACAGCACAATGATGAGTATGGGCATGGCGTATCGCTGCAGCTGGTAGTAGGTGGAGAGCGCCTTGCCTTTGAGGAACGGCACGATAATCGACGAGCCGTCAAGCGGCGGAATCGGAATGAGGTTAAAGAACGCAAGCGACAGGTTGACCACGATAAAGGTGGCGCCGAAGTTCATGATTTGCGTCGCCACGGCAAAGGACATGCTGGCGTAGAGGTTGCCGTATGCAGCGTGCATGAGGGCTGCGGCCAGGCATGCGAGCGCGATATTCGATGCGGGGCCGGCTGCGCTCACCAGGACCTCATCACGCTTGGGGTGTTTGAGGTTGTTGAGGTACACGGGCACGGGTTTGGCGAAGGCGAACACCGGGCCGCCGGCGGCAAGCATGAGCAGCGGCAGGATGATGGTGCCAAACGGGTCGATATGGTTGAGCGGGTTGAGTGAGACGCGTCCGCGCGAACGGGCCGTCTTATCGCCGAGTGCCCAGGCCGCGGCGGCGTGTGCGCTCTCGTGGATCACGATGCCCACGATGACGGCGACGGCGCTGGCTAGCAGGTTCATGAGGTAGCTGCTGGACATGGCGCTCCCCTAGCGGACGCGACGCGAGGCGCGCGTGAGCAGGTAGTCGGCCACAAACAGGATGACGGCCACGATGGCGTAATCCAAGCGGAACACGCCGCCAAAGGGCGATGTGATGACGCCGTAGCCGGCGATGGCGCTCGGCAGTGCGCGCGAAAGCTCGACGACGAAGCCCACAATCTGCAACTTGGCGGTGAGGCCGCTAAAGCACAGCAGCACGGTCATCGCGCTCATAAAGATGCCGCAGATGCGACAGGCGATGGCGATGATGCTCATCGCCACGGCAGCGGCCTTACGAGAGTTCACGCGCGGTCTCCTCTTCGATCTGGGTGGAAAGCTCCAGCCATTCGTCCTCGAGCTTGGGTAGCTCTTGCTTAAGGCCGTTATATTCCCCCAGCGCGGCGTTGAACTTGTCTTGATCGGCATAAAGCTCTTCGCTCGCCATCAATTCCATAAGCTCGTCATAGCGGGCGCGCTTTTTGTCGAGCTCCGTCTCGATCTTCTTGAGCTGGTTACGCACGCCCTTGAGCTTTTTGTTGAGCGCAGCGCGGGCTTGGGCCTCGGCGCGCTTTTGCTCCTTGGTCTTTTTGCCCTCGGCAGGCTTGGGGGCGGCGACGGGGGTGTCGGCCTGGGCGGCGCTGGCCTTGGCGGACTTGGTCGTGGCCGGCGCGCTCTCCGTGGACGCCTCGGCGGCGGCGCGGGCTGCGAGGTCCTCGCGCTTGTAGAGGTAGTAGTCGTAGTCGCCGTCGTAGACCGTGACTTGTCCGTCGCGGATGTCGATGACGCGGTTGGCCACGGCGCGCACCAGGTGCTCGTCGTGGCTGATCAGCACGATGGTGCCGGGGAAGTTTTGCAGGGCGTTCTCGAGCATGTCCACCGAGTCGATGTCTAGGTGGTTGGTGGGCTCGTCCAGGCACAGAAGTGCCTCGGGGGCCACGAGCATCTTAGCCAGGGCCAAGCGCGCCTTTTCACCGCCGGAAAGGACGCGCACCTGCTTTTCGATGGAATCGTTGTCGCTAAACAGGAAGGCGCCCAGTAGGCTGCGCTGCTGCGGCACGGTCCACTTGGGCGTGACGGTGTCGATCTCTTGCAGGACGGTGTTGGACTCGGTCATGCCCTCGAGCGCGTGCTGGGCGTAATAGGCCACGCCCACGTTGGTGCCCAGGTCGCGGGTGCCGGTGGTGGGCGGCTCCAGTCCGGCGATGATCTTCATGAGCGTGGACTTGCCGGCGCCGTTGGGGCCGACGAGCGCCACGTGCTCGCCGCGGTAGAGCTTGAGGTCGATGTCGCTGTAGATGTGCTTGTTGCCGTAGGACTTGGAGACGCCCTCCAGGCCCACGACCATGTCGCCGGAGCGCGGCGGGTCGGGGAACTTAAAGTCGATGTGCTTGTGGCCCTCGGGTAGGATGACAAGCTCCTTTTTGATCTGCTCGATCTTGCGGATGCGCTCCTGGGCCTGGGCGGCCTTGGTGGGCTTGTAGCGGAACTTGTCGACGAAGACCTGCATGTGGGCGATGTCGCGCTCCTGGGCGGCGCGCTTGGCGCGCATCTGCTCAAGGTTGTCCTCGCGCTGCTTGAGGTAGCTGCTGTAGTTGCCGGTGTAAGTGGTCACGCGACGGTTTTCGAGCGCGGCGACGTGGTCGACGCAGGCGTCCATAAAGGCGCGGTCGTGGCTGACGATGAGGACGGCGCCGTCGTAGTTGGCGATAAAGCCACGCAGCCACTGGACGCTTTCGAGGTCCAGGTGGTTGGTGGGCTCGTCCAGAAGCAGCAGGTCGGGATGGCGCAGGAAGAGCTTGGCGAGCGCGATGCGCATCTGCCAGCCGCCCGAGAACTCGGAGCACGGGCGCTCAAAGTCGGTGACCTTAAAGCCTAGGCCGGACAGGATTTTGCGGGCGTTGCTCTCGAGCTCGTAGCCGCCCAGGTGCTCAAAGCGGTCCTGGACCTGGCCGTACTCGTTAAGGAGTGCGTCGACGTCCTTGCCCTGCTCGGAGAGCTCGGTGATCTGGGCCTGCAGCTCGTTAGCGCGCTCGCCCATGCGGCGGATTTCCTTGGCGGCGGCCATGACCTCGGCAAGGATGGTGGTGTCCTTGTGCTCCAGATTAGTTTCCTGCTCTAGGTAGCCCACCTGGCAGTCCTTTGCGTACTGGACCTGGCCGGAGTCGGGACTGTCGATGCCCATGATGATTTTGAGCATGGTGGTTTTGCCGGCGCCGTTGGGGCCCACGAGCGCGAAGCGCTCGCCGGGGTTGATCTGGAAGGACGCGCCGCTAAAGAGGACGCGTGCGCCGAAGCTTTTTTCGATCTTGTCGACCAGGAGGATCATGGTGCCGCCTTTGACCTTGTGTGCCTATATGAAAAAAGGCCCCAACTTGCGTTGGAGCCTCATTCAATGCTCGGGTGGAGACGAGGGGGATCGAACCCCTGACCTCTTGACTGCCAGTCAAGCGCTCTCCCAGCTGAGCTACGCCCCCGTGCGAAGAAGTACTATACGGGAACTCCGACGGCGATGCAAGGGCAATTTTTGAAAAACTTTCGCCCGTGCCGGCACGGGCGAAACACGACCCGCCCGCTCAACCGGGTTTCCCGTGCTCCGCCAGTCCCATTATCGGACCCGATTGCGAACCGCCCCTCCTCTGCGCCTCAGAACTATGCCGGTTTACTACGATGAATCAGGAATGTTCGACCACGCACGCCTTTTCACGCAACCGTCGGGCTCCCTACCTGCGGTTTTGCAAACGGGGAACACGCGGTGCTCGGGAGTCGCCGATCAGTCGTAGTAAACTGGCGGTGTTTTGAAATGGCATCAGCTTGATTTCGCGGTTAAATGTGTTTGAGCCCTGAATTAATGGCCTTAACTTTTTCTAAAACACGTCTTTTCTGCGACGCGCCTAGATTGGTTGTTGTTTAGCATTGGACTTGATCTTGCGTTGTGCGACTTGCTCGTGCATGGTAGTATTTCACGACGTGAAGCGAAGAAATTAGGCCTTAGATGCCTTTATTAGAATTGCATTCACCGTTCATAAGGGCTCTTGGCGCAACGGTTAGCGCAGGGGACTCATAATCCCTGGGTTCTGGGTTCGAATCCCGGAGGGCCCACCAGAGTATTTTAGGCCGGGCATTACGCCCGGCCTCTTTGTTGTTAGCGCTGCAAACTAGCTTTGCCATCCAGAGACGTAAAGTTATTAACATTCATATTCGTAATTAACAATGGGAATGTCGCCAAGATGCTACCCAACCAACACATGGCTTCAATCGTTAGATAAGAAAAAAGGCCCCAACTTGCGTTGGAGCCTCATTCAATGCTCGGGTGGAGACGAGGGGGATCGAACCCCTGACCTCTTGACTGCCAGTCAAGCGCTCTCCCAGCTGAGCTACGCCCCCGTGCGAAAAAGTACTATACGGGAACTCGGACGGCGATGCAAGGACATTTTTGGAAAATTTCGCAGTCGCGGCGCGGGCCGCCATCCGCCCAACGGCCGTCTTGCCGGCGCCAGGCCCATTACCGGGGCCAATCGCGCTCCCGCCGACCCGGCGATTTCAAAACTATGCCGGTTTACGGGGCCAGGCCGGGAACCCCCGAGCATGCCGTAATCGGTAAAATCAAAACCGCAGGTAGACGGCTTGCGTATTCCGTGAAATGCAGGGTATGGACGGCCAGTCCGGGTCCAGCCCCGTAATCCGGCATAGTTTTGAAATGACATTATTTCACTAACAGGCAAACTAGGTAGTTCTAGCGCCTTGTCGCCGACTAATTTCCGATTTCCAACCAGTTGCACAAAACATTTGCTCGCAGTCTCGTCTCGGCGCACTTCATTGCCTCAGTTTTGGCTTTATAGCGAATCCCTAAACGGTCGCAGACACTTCTGACTATGGTGTCTAGCAGCTTTGAATCGTTGAGCATATCGTGAGTCACCAGGAATACATCGAATCCCATGCTCTGCAACGCAGTCATGCGCTCCGCATCGTGGTCAAGTATTGCACCTGAGCCATGAATGACCTCACCTTGGATCTCGATAATAACTGCCTTCATTAGGATTGGGTTTACGATCACGATGTCGCCGTAGCAGACCTTTTGGCCTGCGATGCTTTGGGCTGCCACGGATAGAGGGGTTAAATCGTTGAGGTACACGTATCTGAATCCTGAACCACCTAGACGTCGAGAACGACTTAGAAGCAGTACCCCCGCGACCTCGAGCGGAGACGCAGCAATGCCGATAACCTGCTGAGCGGCATCATAAAACTGCTTTCCCCACATTTGACTTTTGACCTTGTCGGCGAATCGATGTAGATCGCTTAGCTCGATGAGCGGCTTTCTCATCCAAAGAGAAGTGCCTTTGAGTTTCGTAACCTCTCTTCCATCCTCACGCTTGTTCGTTTGGCCTTCTTTATCTGTGGCCTTTACGGTTGCGCGGGCGTAAACTCGTTTCCAAGGAACCTCGTCTTCGCCTTCTCCAAGTTCGAACAGATCCTGCGTGCTGGAATTGCGATTCTCCTCTACCGCCATTTTTAACTGCATTTCGGCAGCGGGAGCAAGCTCGAAAACGGAAAACCAACCGCAAAGTTCGTACATAGCCAGTACGAGATCTATTTGGGACACAAAGCGTGTCATAGTAAATAATGTGTTAAGCGGATTGGTAACACTAAAGCCTAAATTAGTGTCGATTGTTGTGCTGACATCCGATGTCCCTTCCCAGCGAATAGTGGAGCGCAATCCCGAGTGGTGATTGCAATAACCTGGCGAAGCAACAGCGATAATCGGGGTCTTGAGGACGTCGGTTACGAATGGGGCTTGGGATAGAGCTCGCCAGCCTTCTTCGGAGTTGGGTAGGCGCGGGTAGAGGTCGCGCACCTGCGGTGGGCAGCGCCAATAGCGGAATGCGGTGTTTGCGCAGACGATTTCGTCCATTTGCGCCTCCCTTGGTATCGGCCGTAGGCCATGCGGTTGTGGCCGTGGACGATTATCTACTGGGGCATCATGCGGGTAAGTACCGGAAGCTGACCAAACGCTGACCAAAAAATGGATGGGATGTGTTGAAAGGTTGTCACGAGGCGTGAATGTGCTGGTACGAGCTGTGAGCCAGTGGTCTTTTTCTCCACAATTGCGTATGAATCATGCAAAGAATTCATTGAAAGATCGCGTGAACTATTTTCAAAATGTTCGACGACGTCACTCTATAGTTGGTCAACGAACGAAAATAATATTCAATATGTAGGAACTATGAAGGGTTTGCGATCAATAAAAAATAGGAACCCATGCTAATAAAAATCGAAAATTTGGTGTCAGTTTTGGTGTCACCCTTGGTGTCAAAAAGAAAAAGGCCAGAGGCTTAACACCTCTGACCTGCGCTTTTGATGGTGGGCGATACAAGATTCGAACTTGTGACCCCATCCGTGTGAAGGATATGCTCTACCCCTGAGCCAATCGCCCGTCGCCTTTCGGCAAAAGAGATACTAACATAGCCACGCGCGGTTTACCAAGAACTTTTTGCCCTCGATTTTAAATTCGTGGGAGCAAACCGCGCAACCGCAATCAGGGTACGCGACAAACCACCAGTTCAACAGCCCTTTATCGCTTGATCCACGAAGTCTCAGGACGGCAGATAAGTCGCGCGTTGTTGTAGGCCATGTCGAGCGTGAGGCAGGTGCGCGCGGCGTAAAAACCGTCCTCGCGCTGGATGGTCAGCGCCAGCTCGGGCTTGTCGCCGGTCAGGCACAGCGGCAAGAGCAGCTGGATCCGGCCGCCGTAGAACTGCGGCACGGCGAGCGTGTAGTTGGCGGCGGCGCGGCGGGCGGCTTCGACGACGGCGCCCTCAAAAGCGCGGCGCAGCAGCAGCGAGTTGTCCTCCCCCATCAGGCTGGCGGGGATGCGCGTAAGGTTCTCCTCGTCGCCCAAAATGTGGTCGATGTTGGAGCGGATGGGCAGTCGATAGTCAAAGACCAGCTCGGAGGGGTCCTCGGCAAAGCGCACGCGGCACGGCAGGTACTCAAACGAGACCAGCATGGGGTCGCTCTCCTTAAAGAAGCCCTTCAAAAACCAGCGCTGGCGCGCGTCGGGCTTGGTGTTGGGCTCAAACAGGCCGTAGATGGTCTCGTAGCGACGCGTGTACAGGCCGATATTGAACAGGCAGCGGTCATCGTCGAACACCAGCGGCAGGTTGGACGGCCCGGTCTGGTCCAAGTCACGCTCGGTCAGGAACACCGCGCGGCTAAACGAAAACGACAGGTAGTTTTTGAGGATGCGATTGCCGGGACCCCAGTCCTCGGGGTCGGCGAGATCGACCAGACGGTCGTAGCAGGGCTCGGGGCAAAACGCAAAGTCGTAGACATTGCTGCACAGGGTGCTAGGGAGTTCCATGTGGCGTCCAATCAATTCATTAACCGGCGTTCGGATGCTTAGATTCTATACGAGCGACAGATCGCCCCGCTGCTCACTTGAAAGCACGGCAAGGCCAACGCGCGTAGTCACGCGTCGGCCGCACAGGTCGAGCTCCAAATAAGCAGTGCTCTTGCGTCTGTTAATGGTTTTGATAAGGCCCTCATGGCCCAGCAGCGGACCTGCCGTCACTACGACCTGGTCGCCGTCTTTTAGGGCTTCGCTCATGGGCACTACGCGGTCTCCCCTATGCGTAAAGCCGCCAATAAGCTGGACCTCTTCTTTTGCCAAAGGCACAAACTGACCGTCCTGGGAAAGCACCCGGGCAAAGTCGTCCATGCGCAGCAGATACTGTTGCAAGGTGCGGGGATCTGCCGTATCGCAGATAAGATAACCGGGGAACAACGGCTTGGTTGTGTTGACCCATTCGCCGTGTACCTTGATTTCGGTCTGATATTGGGGATAAAAGAGCTCTTGCATGGCACCAGCCGGCACCACGCGCTCGATGCGCTCGCGCATTATGTCTTCGCGACCGTTAATGACCTGAATCACATACCACACAAGCATCACCCCCTTGCTGTCTTACGTGTGGCTCATGGGGTTTGGATATGGCTTCGCCAGGGCGCTTGTGCGCGGAGGCGCTCCATATTCAAACCCTGAGCCCAGTCAGACAAGCACGTGGCTCTGCCCCACCGTGAACGGTATGTATAAGCGCAGTTGCTGGAGACGCGGACGTGTATCGCAAAATGTCCGCGTCTCCAGCTGGCTGCGTGCGACCCAGTCAAGCGGGTACAAAACTGGACCGCACGCAAACAGCTACAGGACTGCTACGCATTAACACGCAAACTACTAAATGCATCTTTGAATTAACTCAATGCAAATAACGTCGCATGACTTCTTTATTGGAGCTCGTGGTATTTCTGGCACCGCCGTTACGGCCGGATGCTGATCGACCCTGCGCTTTGCAACTTGCTGGAGCCGCGAGCACAGTTGAACTCATGTAACGTTAGGTATCCTAGCACAAGCGGGGAGCGAAACAGATTTGGGCTGCGTTTGACAACATATCGTTCATTTGGCGTGCTTAAGGGGGTTATTTTGGGATGTTGTTCACGTTGGCGCAGGTTATTGGGGTGCTGACGATAATTAGAAGCGTTCCTGAAGTCCAAAAGGGGCAGCGAGGTGCACTGGTAATTGCGTTTGTCTAACAAACTATGTACAGACATGGGAAATAAATTGTGCAACTTTTTGTTGGTATGAGTGCCGTTTGTTCGCGTGGTGTTTGACATGAAAAAAGGCCTTCGGAATTCCGAAGGCCTTTGGATTCACGATGGTGGAGACGAGGGGGATCGAACCCCTGACCTCTTGACTGCCAGTCAAGCGCTCTCCCAGCTGAGCTACGCCCCCGTGACGAGGTAGTACTATAGGGGAATGTTTGCGGGGATGCAAGAGGTTTTTGTTGAAACTTTTTCTTACGGGTTTTCCTGGGACGGGGCTGAATTGACTGATTTTGACTTCGGCAAAATCAGTCAATTAACCCACCGTCCCGATAAAACCCTCACGTAACAAATACGCTATTACAGTTCCTTGGTGGACGGTAATCTTTGCGGTTGACCTGACTATGTTGCTGATGCCTGTGTCGGCCAACAAGTCCAGCGGGGCGTGATCTAGTTCCCACTCTAGACCGTGTTCGCTTACCACCGTCCCAGGCGCTATGGCGATGATGGAGAAGGTGCTGCCCTCGTGGCCTTCGATGATCCAGGATTCACCTGCGCGAAGGATGCGGGCGACCACCTTGTCCTCGGCGATCCAGATGGGGGCATCCTCGTAGCCCGCGAGCAATCCTAATACGGACAGGGCCATGTCGGGACGGCCGCCGGTGGCGCAGGTCGCAACTACCTCCGCGCCCGGCCAGCGACGGCGGACGGCATCGAGCGCCAGCGCCAGATCGGTATAGTCCTTGTAGGGGTCGTGGCGTTCTACCTCAAAGGCTTCGGCGGCATCGACTAGCGCTCGGCCTCCATCGCTTACCGTGTCAGCGTCGCCGACATAGACCTCACAGCTCAAGCCGGCACCCAAAAGGGCGTCCAGGCCGCGGTCCACGGCGACGACGTGGTCGCACTTCCCTGCTAACCTGCGCAACAGATCCGCGCTCGCCACCACGGGCGAGCCGCAGACCACTAATACCTTGCAAGCCACAGCCCTCGCCTATCCCTCAAACGAAAGCACACGGGGCAGGTCCAGGTCCTCATAACTGTCGATAAAGATATCGCAGTTGTCGCGAACCTCGTCGCGCTCCATACGGCCATGCTGGTCATAGATGCCTACACGCTTAAAGCCGGCGGCGCCAGAACTCTTTAGGCCAAAGACCGCATCCTCAAACACCCATGTACGCTCAAACCTGTGCCCATGACGCTCCTCCAGACGGCGCAGCGCCAGCTCGTATACGTCGGGGAACTGCTTGGAGCGTCCCGCCTCGCCCGTCGTGGTAACAAACTCCATGTAAGCGTCGAGCCCGGCGCCCGCAAGCGCAGACGTAACCAGCTCGGCCGGCGTGGACGTAGCAACGCACATGGCAATACTGGCCTCCTCCGCCTGCTTCAAAAACGCAAGCAGGCCCTCGCGCGGCGGCACCTTGGAGTACCCATCAATCAAAATGTCGCTCAGCTCGCGATACAGCTCCTCGCCATTCGCGCCAATGCCCCACATGTCGTGGTAGGCCTGGCACTCGTCCTCGAGCGACAAATGCTCAAACTGGGCAAAATCGTCGACCGTCACGTCAATACCGTGGCGGTGCAATAACTCGGGCTGGGCATAGGCCCAAACGGGGGTGCTATTAACCAGTGTGCCGTCGCAATCGAAAATAAAAGCGACATTGTGGGCGGCGGTCTGGGACATAAACATACCTTTCGATGTCAAATGGTAAACAACCTGCTAAAAACGTTTTACCAAACGTTAATCTACTAGTCTAGAAACCCTATTTGGTAAAACTGTCAAGAGTTTTACCATCGCAATTCTGCCAGTGGTATAAACATGGCGCTCGCCGATTAAACGCCGCCGCAAATCCACTTTTCTCCATAAAAGTAACGAACAGGTGTTATCGTATTTCGTGCCGAAAGTTCCACCGAGCACGCGAGGTGGAACGAATCATAGAACTCTCGCCGTCCCTTCGATTCGTGCAGCCTTGGACCTTTCGCATCTAGTCACCAAGGCAACACGCTGCCGCGTCATGATGGGATCAAACGTGAGCGATACAAAGCTAAAGCCAGCAACCAAAAAGCCCGCTACCCGTAAAGCCGCCCCGCACGCACCGGAGCTCTCCAAGGACGATGTCTATCTGTTTGGCATTGGTATGTGGGAGCGCAGCTGGGAAAAGATGGGCGCGCACCCCAACACGCAGAACCGTACGCGCGGCTGGCGCTTTTGCGTTTGGGCGCCCGACGTAAAGAGCGTTCATGTCATTGGCGAATTTAACGACTGGGATGAGGAAGCCAACCCGCTGGTGCCCGTGCATACGAGCGCTATCTGGGAAGGCTTTATTCCTGGCGCCGAGCAGGGACAGCTCTATAAATACCTCATCGAGACCAACGAGGGCGAAAAGCTCTACAAGGCCGATCCGTACGCCTTTAAGGCCGAGTGCCCTCCGGGAACGGCGAGCGTGCTGTGGACCCTTGATGGCTATAAGTGGAACGACGCCGCGTGGCTCAAGCGCCGCGCCGGTCACAACCACATGTCGCAGCCGCTCAACATCTACGAGGTGCATATTGGCTCGTGGAAGCGCCACGGCGACGCGCCGCAGGGCGAGCCGGACGAGTACGGCAACTACCCCGGCCCCATGGACCCCTACCCTGCGCAGCGCGGCGAGTTCTACACCTACGACGACCTGTCGGTGGAGCTCGTGGACTACGTGCGCGACATGGGCTATACGCATATCGAGGTCATGCCGCTTATGGAGCATCCCTTCGATGGCTCCTGGGGCTACCAGACGACCGGCTACTATGCCGCCACGTCGCGCTATGGCGATCCGCAGCAGCTCATGCACTTTATCGATGCGTGCCACGAGGCAGGCATTGGCGTGATCATGGACTGGGTGCCCGGCGGCTTTTGTGCCGACTCTCACGGCCTTGCCACCTTTAACGGCCACATGCTGTTTGAGCACGAGATTCACCCCAACTGGGGAACGCACAAGTTCGATTTCGCCCGCGGCGAGGTCCGCTCCTTCCTGGTCTCCAACGTGCTGTACTGGCTCGAAAACTTCCACGTGGACGGCATCCGCATGGACGGTGTGTCCAGCATGCTGTACCTCAACTTTGGCATTGACGATCCCGGCCAAAAGAAGTTCAACAAGTACGGTACCGAGGAGGACCTGGACGCCAGCGCGTTTATCCGCCAGGTCAACTGCGCCGTAGAGGCGCACTACCCCGACGTGATGATGATGGCCGAGGAGTCCACCGCGTGGCCGCTCGTGACCTATCCGCCGCAGGACGGCGGCCTGGGCTTCCACTACAAGTGGGACATGGGCTGGATGAATGACACCCTGCACTATATGCAAACCGATTTTCCGTGGCGCCCCGGCAACCACGGGCTGCTCACGTTCTCCATTATGTACGCCTTTACCGAGAACTTTATCTGCCCGCTAAGCCACGACGAGGTCGTGCACGGCAAGTGCTCGCTCATTGGCCGCATGCCGGGCGACTGGTGGCGCCAGTTTGCCGGCCTGCGCACGCTGGCCTTCTACCAGATGACGCACCCAGGTGCCAAGCTCAACTTTATGGGCAACGAGATCGGCCAGTTTATCGAGTGGCGCTACTACGAGTCCATCCAGTGGTTCCTGACCGAGGAGTACGAGACTCACCGTCATCATCAGGCGTTTATCAAGGCACTCAACCACCTGTACACCGCCGAGCCCGCCCTGTACGAGCGCGGCTACACCGACGACGGCTTTACCTGGATCGATGCGGACAACTCCAAGCAGTCCATCGTGAGCTTTGTGCGCCAGGGCGAGGACATCGACGACGACCTGGTGATTCTGATCAACTTTGATCCGGCGAGCTACGAGAGCTTCCGTGTGGGCGTGCCGCGCGAGGGCGACTGGGAGGTCATCTTTGACTCCGACCGTCCCGAGTTTGGCGGCAGCGGCTATGCCGGCGAGGAGCCCTACACCTGCTCGAGCGAGCCCTATCCCTGGAACGGGCAGATGGACTCCATCGAGATCAAGGTGCCCGGCCTGGCAGGCGTGGTGCTCAAGCGCCGCGGCCCCAGCAGCTACAAGCCGCCGGTGGTCGAGGCCCCTAAGGCTGCGCCCAAGAAGCGCACGTCCTTGGTGAAGCCCAAGCCTGCGGCTGCTAAGAAGGCTCCGGCTAAGGCGAAGGCTACGACGACCAAGGCCAAGGCCAAGGCTGCCGCAAAGCCCGCTGCTAAGGCCGCAGCCAAGAAACCGGCTGCCAAAAAGGCCGCTACCAAGGCCAAGTCTGCTTCTGTTAAGCCGTCTGCCAAGGATGCGTAACAAAACCGTTACAGCTGTAATTACCCGCCCCGACAGGGCGTAGGATACAAGTCATAACCGTTCCGGGAGAAACATCCCCGGGGGAAAGGAACGTATGAATAAGATCTTCGACAACAAGCAGGAGTTTACCGAGCTCTATCGCGATGCCGTCATGAGCATCAGCGGCAAGAGCGTCGAGGCCGCCAGCGACCTCGACCGCTTTAATGCCCTGGCCAAGCTCGTGGCCGAGAAGGCGCGCACCGTTGCCACCAAGAGCGACGCCTGCGTCACCGCCGAGGGCAAAAAGCGCGTGTACTACTTCTCGATCGAGTTTTTGATCGGCCGACTGCTCGACAACTACTTGCTCAACTTTGGCGTGCGCGACATGGTCGCCGAGGCGCTCGACGACATGGGCTTCGATCTGTCCGTCATCGAGAACCAGGAGCCCGATCCGGCTCTGGGCAACGGTGGCCTGGGCCGTCTGGCCGCATGCTTCCTGGATTCGATGGCAGCCGAGGGCATTGCCGGCTACGGCAACGGCATGCGCTACCGCTACGGCCTGTTTAAGCAGGAGATCGTCAACGGCAGCCAGGTCGAGGCCACCGACGAGTGGCTTACCCACGGCTATCCCTGGGAGGTCCGTCGTCAGGATAAGGCCGTGACCATCAAGTTTGGCGGCCGCGTCGAGGGCTTTGAGGAGGATGGCCGCACGTTTTACCGCACGGTGGACACGCAGGATATCCTGGCCGTCCCTTATGACATCCCCGTCGTGGGCTATGCCGGCGAGACCGTCAACAAGCTGCGCGTCTGGGCTGCCGAGCCGGTCGAGGAGCACTTCGATCTGGAGGCCTTCAACCGAGGCGACTACGCCCTGGCCGATGCCGAGCGCGCCGAGGCCGAGGCCATCAGCGCCATCCTCTACCCCAACGACGCCGGCGAGCACGGTCGTCTGCTGCGCCTGAAGCAGGAGTACTTGTTTGTTTCGGCCGGCATCTACAGCCTGCTCGACACCTTTGAGAAGGAGCACGGCGAGAACTGGGAGCTGCTGCCGCAGTTTGTGGCCATCCACACCAACGACACGCACCCCGCCATGTGCGGCCCCGAGCTCATGCGTATTCTCATCGACGAGAAAAAGCTCGAGTGGGACGACGCCTGGAACATCGTGACGCAGGTCGTGAGCTACACCAACCACACCATCCTGCCCGAGGCCTTGGAGAAGTGGCCTATCGGCACGTTCTCCAAGCTCCTCCCCCGCGTGTACCAGATCATCGACGAGATCAGCCGTCGTTGGCACGAGTCGTTCTACACCACGAAGGAGGGCTGGCAGGAGCGTCTGCGCCAGACCGCCATCCTGTGGGACGGCGAGATTCGCATGGCCAACCTGTCTGTGATCTGCAGCCACAGCGTCAACGGCGTGGCCAAGATCCATTCCGACATCATCAAGAACATCGTGCTCAAGGACTTCTATGCCCTGACGCCCGAGAAGTTCAACAACAAGACCAACGGCATCTCGCACCGTCGCTTCTTTGCCGAGGCCAACCCCACCTACGCCAAGCTCGTGACCGAGGCCATTGGCGATGGCTGGCTCAAAGACGCCTTTGAGCTTGAGAAACTCAAGGAGTTTAAGGACGACACCGAGTTCCTGAAGGCCGTGGGTGCCTCCAAGCGCGCCAACAAGGAGCGTCTGGCCGCCTACGTTAAGGCCGAGACCGGTCTGGTCATCGACCCCAACACCGTCTTCGATGTCCAGGTAAAGCGCTTCCACGCCTATAAGCGCCAGCTCATGAACATCATGAAGGTGATGGACATCTACAACCGTCGCATCGCCGATCCTAACTTCCACGTGACGCCGACAACCTTCATCTTTAGCGGCAAGGCTGCCTCGAGCTACACCTTTGCCAAGGAGACCATCCGCCTCATTAACTCCGTGGCCGACGTCATCAACAACGATGCCCGCGTCAACGAGGTCATGAAGGTCTGCTTTATCCCCAACTTCCGTGTGAGCAACGCTCAGCTCATCTACCCAGCCGCCGAGATCTCGGAGCAGATCTCCACGGCCGGCAAGGAGGCCTCGGGCACGTCCAACATGAAGCTCATGATGAACGGCGCCATTACGCTGGGCACCCTCGACGGCGCCAACATCGAGATCGCCGACCTGGCCGGCCGCGAGAACGAGGCCATCTTTGGCCTGACCGCTCCCGAGGTCGAGCAGCTCTGGGCATCCAACAGCTACTTTGCGTGGGATACCCTCAACGGCGACCGCGAGCGTCTGGGCTGCGTGATGGACGAGCTCAAGGACAACACGTTTGCGGGTCTTTCGGGCAACTTCGAGAGCATCTACAACGAGCTCATGAACAACAACGACCCCGACCTAGTCATGGCTGACTTCCGTAGCTACGTGGATGCATGGGAGAACCTCACGGGCAGCTACGGCGACCAGGAGACCTGGAACCGCAAGGCCCTGCTCAACACCGCCTCGAGTGGCTGGTTCTCGTCCGACCGCACCATTCGCGAGTATCGCGACGAGATCTGGCACGCATAAAGCGCGCGAGCTCCCTTTGCCGCACGGCATTACTCGACGGGCGTGACAGTGCGCCGCGCCCGTCGCTAATGGGTTAGGAACATCGATGACAGAAGGAGAAATCGATGAGTAAGAAAGAATGCATCGCGATGCTCCTCGCAGGAGGACAGGGCAGCCGATTGGGGGCACTCACCCAAAAGATCGCCAAGCCGGCGGTTAGCTTTGGTGGCAAGTTCCGCATTATCGACTTTTCGCTGTCCAACTGCTCCAACTCGGGCATCGACACGGTGGGCGTTCTGACGCAGTACCGTCCCTACCTGCTGCATGCCTACGTGGGCTCCGGCGAGGCGTGGGATCTGGACAGCCGCGACGGCGGCGTGTCGATCCTGCCGCCGTACGAGACGCAGACCGGCGGCGCCTGGTATGCGGGCACGGCCGACGCCATTACGCAGAACCTCGACTACATCAAGGCGAACGACCCCAAGTACGTTCTGATTCTTTCGGGCGATCACCTGTATCGCATGGACTACCGCAAGATGCTCAAGACGCACATTGAGAACAACGCCGACCTCACGGTGAGCGTTATGCCCGTGCCGTGGGAGGAGGCCAGCCGCTTTGGCATCCTGACCACCGACCCCGAAGACGGCCGCATCACCAAGTTCACCGAGAAGCCCGAGAAGCCCGATTCGAACCTCGCGTCCATGGGCATCTACATCTTCTCGGCCGACGTGCTGATCGAGGCGCTCGAGGAGGACGCTCTGGACCAGCGCTCGAGCCACGACTTTGGCAAGGACATCATCCCCAAGCTGCTCGGTGAGAACAAGCGCCTGTACAGCTACGAGTTCCACGGCTTCTGGAAGGACGTCGGCACCATCGCCAGCTTCCATGAGACCTCGATGGACCTGCTGGGTAACAACCCCGAGTTCGATCTGTTCGACAAGAACTTCCCCATCATGTCCAACATCACCACGCGTCCGCCGCACTACATTGGCCCTGACGGCCGCCTGGACGACTGCCTGGTCTCCAACGGCTGCAAGATCTACGGCACCGCTCGCCACTCGATCCTTTCGACCGATGTCATCATCGAGGAGCGCGCCGTGGTCGAGGACTCCGTGCTGCTGCCGGGTGCGCACGTTAAGAGCGGCGCGCACATCTGCCGCGCTATTTTGGGCGAGAACTCCACGGTCGAAGAGGGCGTGAAGCTCGGCTCTGTCGATACCACCAAGGATACGGCCGTCGTTGGAAATGACGTCGTTATCGGGAAGGGGGAATGATCCGATGATCAATCGCAAGGCCATCGGTTATATCACCGCTAACTACTCTTCGACCTACGGCAGCGTGCTGCTCAAGGACCGCCCCATCGCATCCGTTCCGTTTTTGGGCCGCTACCGCCTGATCGACTTTCCGCTGTCCAACATGATGAACGCCGGCATCAAGACCGTCGGCGTCGTCATGCCGGGCAACTACCGCTCGCTGATCGACCACGTGGGCTCGGGCAAGGACTGGGGCCTGGACCGCAAGAAAGGCGGCCTGTTCATGGTGCCCGGCAACGCGTATGGCACCACCAAGGGCGGCATGCGCTTCCTGCTGCGCGACATCATCTCCAACAAGACGCTGTTCCAGCGCTCGGACATGCCCTATGTTGTGATGATGGGCACCAACATCATCTTTAACATGGACCTCAACACCATCATCGAGGCGCACGAGAACTCCGGTGCCCAGATGACCGTGGTGTACTGCAAGGCCACGCGCAACGTCGATGACGAGACCAAGCTCGAGATTAACGAGAACGGCCGCCTGACGGGCGTGAGCGCCGGCGTCGTGTACGGCGACAACGCCTCTATGGACTGCTGCATCGTCAACCGCGATACGCTGCTCGAGATTATCGACCACTACCAGGCCGCCGACTATCTGGACCTGCTCGAGGCACTCCAGGGCGACTTTGGCAACATCGACGTGTGCAGCTACGAGTACAAGGGCGAGGTCGTGGGCGTGTTTAGCGAGAAGTCGCTGTATCGCCGCAGCATGGACCTGCTCGACCAGACCGTGGCCGACCAGCTCTTTGACCCCGAGCGCCCGATCCTGACCAAGGCTCACGACGTGCCGCCTTCGCGCTATGCGACCGGCAGCCACGCCTGCAACTCGATCATCTCGGCCGGCTGCATCATCAAGGGCACCGTGCGCAACTCGATCCTGTCGCGCGGCGTCGTGGTCGAGGAAGGCGCTTCGGTGACCAACTCGATCATCAACCAGAGCTGCATCATCAAGAGCGGCGCCCGCGTTGAGAACGCCATTCTGGACAAAAACAACGTGGTTCCCACCAACACCGAGCTTCGCGGCACGCCCGAGAACATCCTGGTGCTGGGCAAGGCTCCGTTAACTTCCGACACCACCATCGTACGTTAACGTTGGCACCGCAACATCGCTCGTAACAAGTAGAATAGCCGCCCGGTTAGCGCCAGGCGGCTATTCTCGAATTGCAACATGGGAGACAATATGGCAGATTCCAGCAAAAAGATGCAGATCGTGTTTGCCTCGGCCGAGTGCGCACCGTTTGTAAAGACCGGTGGCCTGGGCGACGTGGCAGGCTCGCTGCCTGCGGCGCTTGTGCGCGCCGGCGCCGAAGTTATCGTGATGGTGCCCAAGTACGCCACCATAAAGGACGAGTACAAGGCGCAGATGGAGCACTTCTCCGACTTTTACGTGAGTCTGGGCTGGCGCAACGAGTACTGCGGACTCGAGAAGCTCGAGCACGACGGCGTCACCTATATGTTCATCGACAACGAGCGCTACTTTGCGCGCGACTATCCGTACGGCTTCTTTGACGACGGCGAGCGCTTTGCGTTCTTCTCCAAGGCCATCACCGAGAGCCTGCAGCACCTGCCGGCCGGCTTTGAGTGCGACATCCTGCACTGCAATGACTGGCAGACGGCACTTGCGCCCGTGTTTTTGCGCGAGTTTTACCAGGGCCTGCCGCTGTATGACCGCGTTAAGACCGTGTTCTCGATCCACAACGTGGCGTTCCAGGGCCAGTTTAGCGACACCGTGATGGAGGACATACTGGGTGTGGCACACATTCCGGCGGCCGCCTCGCAGCTGCGTTGCGACGCCTGCAGCATCAACTACATGCTGGGCGCCCTGCGCTATGCCGACGCCATAACCACGGTGAGCCCCACCTATGCCAGCGAGATCCAGACGCCCGAGTTTGGCGAGGGCCTGGACGGCGTGCTGCGCGAGCGCTCCTATGCGCTGCAGGGCATTTTGAATGGCATTGACGTGGCGGGCTTTGACCCGGCGACCGACAAGCGCATTGCCGCCAACTACACCGTGGAGGACCGTTCTGGTAAGGCCGTATGCAAGGCCAAGCTGCAGGAAGAGCTGGGGCTCGAGGTTCGCGACGACCGTCCGCTTATGGTCATGGTCACGCGCCTGACGCGCCAGAAGGGCATGGACCTGGTCATGTACGCGCTCGACCGCATTCTGGCCGGCGGCGTGCAGGTGGCGGTGCTGGGCACCGGCGACCGCGACTACGAGGACGGTCTGCGCTACTTCCAGGACAAGTACCCCGGTACCATGGCCGCACGCATCGAGTTCGATCCTGCGCTGTCGCAGCGCATGTATGCCGCCGCCGACATGTTCCTAATGCCTTCGAAGTTTGAGCCCTGCGGCCTGTCGCAGATCATCGCCATGCGCTACGGCACCCTGCCTATCGTGCGCGAGACCGGCGGCCTGAAAGACACTGTGATTCCGTATAACGAGTTTACCGGCGAGGGCACGGGCTTCTCGTTTACCAACTTTAACGGCGACGAGATGGGCGACGCCGTGTTCCGCGCGGCGCGTCTGTTCTGGGATAACCGCGACGCCTGGAACCAGCTGGTAACGCAGGCCATGAGCCAGGACTTTAGCTGGACGCGCTCGGCCGATAAGTATCTGGACCTGTACTTCTTTATGCACCCGGAGATCGAGCGCCCGGTGGCTGTTGTCGACGAGCCTGAGGCTGTTGCTGAGCCGGTGGCCGCTGAGGAGCCCAAGGCCGAAGAGAAGCCGGTTGAAGCTGAGCCCGTTACGGCCGAGTCTGAGGTGAAGGCTGAGGCTGCTCCTGAGGCAGAGTCCGAGGTCAAGCCAGCTGCAAAGCCTGCAGCTAAGAAGACCACGACTCGTAAGACGACGGCTAAGAAGGCCACAGAGGCCAAGGCGACGGCAACCAAGACCACCGCTGTCAAGACAACGACCTCGCGCAAGCGCACCACCGCAGCTGCCAAGAAGGCCGCCGAAGCCGAGGCTGCTCCCGAGGTAAAGGCCGACGCCGTCGAGGCTAAGGCTGCGGCAAAGGCACCGGCCAAGGCCGCTACCAAGAAGACGACCGCGACCGCCAAGAAGGCAACAGCTGCCAAGAAGACCACAACAACGAAATCGACGACCACGAAGGCCACCACAACCAAGGCAGCCACAAAGCCGGCCGCCAAAGTCGAGGAGACGCCCACCGAATCCAAGGCCAAGGTAACCGTCGAGGCCAAGCCGGCCGCCAAGACCACCACGCGCAAGCGCGCAACGACGACGGCCAAGAAGTCCACGACCAAGGCTGCTGCTCCCAAAGCGGAGGCTAAGGCCGAGGCCAAACCCGCAGTAAAGGCCAAGCCCGAGCCCACAATGGAGACCCCGGTCTCCCCCGCCGCCGCAACCGAGAAAAAGGCGCCGTCGAAGAAGACTTCCGTCCGCAAGGCAACGGCCACCCGCAAGCGCCGCTAATCCAGACGATCCAAAACCTCATCAAACCCTAAGCAAGGGGCGCTCCAACCGGGCGCCCTTTCTCTGTAGGTAGTGGTAAAACGATTTTCTAGGACAACCGTTCGCCGATGGTAAACGGATGTTGTTTATACACCCTGTGTACTACAGATATACTTACATCTTAGGCGTAAAACCCATGGCCCGCAGGCCATGATTCTATTGAACTGGACCGTACTATGAGATTGATACACAACAGCCGTCTACCGCAGTTTCGCACTCCGTTTGGCGCTGTGACCACTGGAACTTCCGTTGCACTCTCGGTGATTTTGGAGGATGCCGATCCCAACCAGGCAACGCTTACGCTGCGCACCTGGGTCGATGAAGTCGGCGAGACCCTGATCCCAATGGAGCACGAAGGCGATGGCATTTTTACCGGCGAGCTCAAATGCACTGAACCGTGTCTTGTGTGGTACAGCTTTATATGCAATATCGAGGGCCAGCCCGAGGTCCGCTTGGGCGCACCGCAGGGTCGCACCGGCGGAGAGGGCGTAACTTACGACTACGCCGAGGTTCCGTCCTTCCAGATTACCGTCTATAAGCACCGCGAAGTGCGTCCCGAGTGGTACGAGCGTGGCATGGTCTACCAGATCTTCCCCGATCGCTACGCCCGAGATGAAAACTGGCGCGAGCGCACGCTGGCCGAAGTCGAAAAACCGCGCAACGGAATCCAGCGCCGCATGATCGAGGACTGGAACGAGCCGCCCGTATACGAGCGCGCCGAGGACGGCTCCATCAAGACCTGGGACTTCTACGGCGGCTCGCTCAAGGGCATCCAAAATGACCTGCCCCGCATCGCGGAGCTGGGCTTTACGGCCATCTACCTCAACCCCATCTTTGAGGCCGCGAGCAACCACCGCTACGACACGGCCGACTACACCAAGATCGACCCAATCCTGGGCACCGAGCAGGACTTTACCGAGCTGTGCCAGGCAGCCGAGAAGCTGGGCATCTCCATCATCCTGGACGGCGTTTTTAACCATACGGGTGACGACTCCATCTATTTCAACCGCTACGGCAACTACCCCGGCGTGGGCGCGTGGCAGAGCGAGGACTCGCCGTGGCGCGATGCGTTTTATTTCCACGAGGACGGCTCGTACGACTGCTGGTGGGGCGTGGGCAACATGCCCGCCATCAATGAGAGCTCCGAACTGGTACGCGAGCGGCTCCTGGGCAAGGACGGCGTGATCCGTAAATGGCTACGTGCCGGCGCTCATGGCTGGCGCCTGGACGTCGCTGACGAGCTTTCCGACGACTTCCTGGCCGAGATCAAGAAGGCCGTACTTGCCGAAAAGCCCGATGCGCTGTTGCTCGGCGAGGTCTGGGAAGATGCCTCCAACAAGATCAGCTACGGCCATCTGCGTCGCTACCTACAGGGCTCCGAGTTGGACTCTGCTATGGATTACCCCTTCCGCGACATGGTCATCGGCTTTTTGATGGGCTACAAGAACGCCTACCAGGCAGCCGAGGATATCGAAACCCTGCGCGAGAACTATCCCCGTGAGGCCCTGTCCTGCGCACTTAATCTGCTTTCGAGCCACGACCGTCCGCGCATTATCTCGGTGCTCGGCGGCGGCCCCGACGAGTCGCAGCTGCCCGAGTGCGAGCGCAGCAAATGGCGCCTGGACGAGAACTCGATGGGCCTAGCCAAGAGCCGTTTTTGGCTCGCCACGCTCATGCAGATGACCTTCCCCGGCGTGCCTTCGATCTACTACGGCGACGAATACGGCCTGGAGGGTCTAACCGATCCGGGCAACCGCCGCACCCTGCCGACCAAGGACCAACTGCACGACTTCGACACGCTGGCTATTGTCAAAAACGCCTCCGCCGTACGCCGCGCACTGCCGTGTATGATCGACGGCGAGATCAAGGCCTTCGCGCTCAACGACGAGGTGCTGGCATACAACCGCACGGGCAAGGATGGCGAGTCCGCGACGGTTATCATCAACCGCAGCCTGCGCAATTCGCATCGCGTGACCATTCCAGCGCTCGGCGAATGCGCGAGCGATGTGATTAGCGGTCACGAGTGCGAGATCCACAACGGTACGGTCACGCTCGATCTGTATCCGCTGGGCTCGTCGATTATCTATCACCATGCAGAGCAGCGCCTGCAGGAGCCGCTCGATCACGGCGCGGGTGTTTTGTGCCATATCACCTCGGTGCCCACCGACGACGGCAAGCCCGGTACAATCGGCGCGCCCACGCGTCGCTTTATCGACCATCTGGCCGCCATGGGCATGCGCTACTGGCAGGTTCTCCCCGTCAACCCCACGGACTTCTTCCGCTCTCCTTACGCCGGTCCTTCGGCCTTTGCAGGCAATATCGACCTACTGCCCGAGAGCCACGAGGAGCTTGCCGCCGACTTTGAGACTTGGAAGGCCCGCGGCGGCGAGGATGCCGATCCGCTGTACACCGCGTTTAAACATAGAAATGCCGATTGGCTCGAGAAATACTGCGTCTACATGGCCGTTAAGAAGTACTTTGAGGGCGAGTCGCGCCACGATTGGCCGGCAGATGTCGCGCGCTACAACGAGCATCTGATCGACGACAAGCGCTTCCACGACGAGGCCGAGCTTCAGGCGTACATGCAGTACCGCTTTGACCTGGCTTGGTGCGAGCTCATGAACTATGCACACAAGAAGGGCATCGAGGTCATCGGCGATATTCCTATGTACGTGTCCGACGATTCGGCAGATGCGTGGAGCGAACCCGAGAACTTCTGGCTGTCCGATACCGGCAAGGCAATCGAGATCTCCGGTGCGCCGCCCGACAACTTTGCGCCCGAGGGTCAGGTGTGGGGCAACCCGACGTTCCGCTGGGACCACATGAAGCAGAACGGCTATAGCTGGTGGATGGATCGCCTACGTCGTGCGTTCTCGCTCTACGACCGCGTGCGTCTGGATCACTTCCTGGGCTTCCACAGCTACTTCAGTATCCCCACTGGCAAGGCTTGCGCCGAAGGGCGTTGGCTGGCAGGCCCGGGCAAGGACCTGTTCCAGACCGCCTATGACGAGCTGGGGCCGCTCAACTTTATCGCCGAGGACCTGGGTTACCTGACGCCCGGCGTTCGCGCCATGGCTTCGACTTGCGGCTTCCCCGGTATGGACGTACTGGAGTTTAGCGATTACGACGTCCGCAACGGCGTGCAACCCACGCCGGGCAAGATTCTGTACACCTCAACGCACGACACGTCGACGCTCGCCGGTTGGTGCACGCGCTCCTTTGCGGGCGGCGACGAGCCGAGCGGTGTTGAGGTGGCAGCCAAGCTGATGAGCGACGCGCTGACAAGCGACGCTCCCCTGGTGATGATGCCGCTGCAGGACGTGCTGGGGCTTGGCGACGACACGCGCATGAACGTACCGGGCGTGGCCACGGGCAACTGGACCTGGCAGGCTGACGAGGCCGACGTTGCGGCCGCTGAGGGCAAAACCGCACAGCTCCTGCGCAACACGCATAGATTCTGGGGCGAAGCGTGATAAAACGCCCGATATAGGGTACAGTTACAGACGTTTGAATTTTTGCGGGCAGAGCGATCTGCCCGCTTTGTGCTGAAAAGGAAGTATTATGGCGCGCTACGATTACAAGTGCTCGAGCTGCGGCAACGTGTTTGAGGTTGAGCATCCCATGTCCGAGACCCCCGAGGTCGTGTGCCCCAGCTGCGGCGCTCCGGCCGCCAAGACGTTCTCGGCCAGCGGCATTAAATTTGAGGGTAGCGGTTTCTACAACACCGACCAGCGCAGCGGCGGCTCAAGCACCAGCGCCACCAGCGGCTGCTGCGCCAACTGCCCACACAACCACTAACAGGCAAGTAGCCCCGCTCCCAAATTGACTACTCTGGAGTTGCGCCACGAAAGCGGCCCATTTACTACGTTTGACCCGTATTGGTCGAGCATAGCAGCGTATTTGCAAAAACGACAAGCCGTCTACCTGCGGTTTTGATTTCACAAAATTCGGCATGGATGAGGACAGCCGGTTTAACGTAGTAAATAACCGCATTTCATGGCGAACGGATCGAAGAGGCACAAAGTAGCTAAAATAGCCCCGTCCCAAGTTAGCTGATTTGGGACGGGGCTTCGATTTACTGGCGGACCAGCCTGGCGCAGAAGTGGCCGTCGTAGGAGTCAGCGTTTACCGGCACGCTTTGGAAGAGGCCTCGGTCGTTTTGGCGTACGCAGACGAGCTTCTTGGCCTGGGCAAACTCGGGCAGTTGCAGAATCTGCGCCTCAGAAAGCGGCGCCACGCTAAAGCCGGCGCCCTCGGAAGAAGCCAGGAAGGCATCCACAACCTGCGCGTTCTCCTCATCAAACACCGAGCACGTCGCATAGATGAGCTCACCGCCAACGGCCACGCGCGCGGAGGCCTCTTTGAGCATCGTCAGTTGCAGCTTGGGCAACTCGCACGTCACGTCGCTTTCGGCAAGGCGCCACGGGATCTCGGGATGACGGCGCATGGTTCCAGTGCCAGAGCACGGCGCATCGATAAAGACTGTGTCGAACATAACCGGCTCGCCAAGCATGGCATCAAACGATGTGAGCACCTCATCAAGCTCGCAAGCATCACCCGAAACCGTACGAACGCCCTGAATACCGGCCTTATGCAGGCGAGCGAGATTCAGATCGCACTTGCGATCATGCAGATCGAACGCCGTATGCTGACGCTCATAGCCCGTACGCTTGGCCTGGCACATCATCACATAGGTCTTGGTGCCACGACCGGCACCAATCTCAAGGCAGCTACCAGGGCGCGTGGCAGCTGTGGCGATAAGCTGGGCGTTAAGGTCCGAGGCCACGCCAGCAGCACGCTCAAATACGCCCGACGCAACCGTAACCTGGGCATCAACCGGGGCATGGCAACCCGGGAACACGGGTGCCACAAGCTGCGAGATATACGGATCGGGCTTGGACGCAAAGGCGTTCTCATGTAGGGCCAGCGGCGCGGGGGCCAGATTGCCGGCAAAGTTAAGCGCACCCTCTGGCGTGTCAAACGACGCCATAATGCGAGCGCACAGCCAGCGAGGAAGACCCATCAGACGCGACAGACGAACCAAGCGTCGCTCAGACTCATCCACATCGGACGCAGTAGCAAAGTCCTCAACATTGTCTGAAACCTTATGGAGTACAGCATTGGCCAAGCCAGCGGCGGACTTAGCACCGCAGCGAACCAGCTCAACTCCCTGACTTACGGCAACGCGGCCAGGCGTATGCAGGTAGAGCATCTCGAAGGCCGAGATACGAAGCGCCATGCGAACACGCGGCGCAACCTTTTTAGGCTTATCGAGAAACTGATCGAGCAGTTCGTCCAAAATACCTTGCGTGGCGGCCACACCCAGCGCCAAGCGGGCAGCAAAAGCGGAATCGCGCTGGTCAATAGCCTTGGCCGATGCGCGAGAGGACAGCACGTCGCGCGCATACATGCCGCGGCGATCGGCCTCCATCAACACATCGAGCGCAAGCTTGCGCGCGGGAGACAGCTTGCTCATGACAAAACACCCCAGATAAGATCGGCACCCTGCAGGCCAGCAGCCCAAGCAGAAGCGGCCATAGCACGCTTGCCATCAGGCTTAACCTCGAGCAACTCAACCGAGCCATCGGAAAGGCCAAGGTAAACACGCTTAGCCTGAACGAGAACCTGACCCTCGCCAAGCGACACATCAGCCGCCGCAGCATCGAGCACACGCACGGTCTTGCCGGCAATCACGCAACGAGCAGGCGCGGTATCGGACGAGGCCAGCACATGACGCACGCAATCAAGCGCCGCCATGTGCGGATCCAAGCGCATCTCCTGCTTAGAAATCTTGGCAGCATGGGTAACGAGCGCCTCGTCCTGTTCGATCCACACGGCGGTGCCATCGGCAAGAGAAGGAAGCGTATCGGCAAGCAGTTTGCCGCCGAGCTCAGCGAGCTCCATAGTCAGCGCCTCGGCATGCTTACCGGCAACCGAGATCGAGGCCTGCGCACAATAGGCGCCGGTATCCACGCCATGCCCAATGCGCATAATAGAAACGCCAGCAATCTCATCACCAGCAAGAATGGCACGCTGAATAGGAGCAGCCCCACGCCAACGAGGCAGCAGCGAAGCATGAACATTCACAATACCAAGCGGCGACATATGCAGCACCTCATCGGGCAAAATGCAACCATAGGCTGCCACACAGAAAATATCAGCCTGCGCAGCCTTGAGCACCTCAACAACCTCAGGCGTCATACGATTAGCCTCAACAACCGGCAACCCCAGCTCAAGCGCCTTAGCCTTAACAGGAGACGGCTCCAGCTTCTTACCACGCCCACGAACAGCATCAGGACGAGTAACAACAAGCGCAATCTCATTCCCAGCCTCAACAAGCGAAGTCAAAGAAGGCACAGCAAAATCAGGCGTACCCATAAACACAATACGCATAAAAGTTAGTCTCCCCTCAACCAAAGCCGAGACGGCTACAAACAACAGCAGAAAGCCAAGTACCCAGCCCATCCGCAATAACAATTCAACAAGAACAAATATACCCAAAACCAAAGAAAGAGCCGCAATAAAAGCAGCTCTCTCTCAACAAAGACTATCAGCGAAGACGCCCCTCCCTGGCCCAACGGCACCCGGGCGAAAAGGAGCACGAAAACGCAGTCCCCTTCCGCCGCAGGGCTTAGGTTTTGCTCCACGCGCAGTTCCGCACGAGCCGAAGAGCACTTAATGTGCTCTTCGTGCGAGCAGGACTGTTTGAGCATGGAGCAAAACCTAAGCCCTGCGGCGGAAGGGGACGGTGGGACCTACTCCGTCTCGCCCGGTCGAGCGCCGCGGGCCAGGGCGTCCTGGTACTCCTTGACTGCCTTGATACGCTGCATCGGCTTGAGTCGCTCAAACATGGTGTTGCCGTGCAGGTGATCGATCTCGTGCTGCAGGCACACGCAGAACAGATCGCCCGAGGCCTCATAGCGAATCAGGTTGGCGTCCAGGTCATACGCCTCGACGACGACATGGTCGGGACGCTCGATCTCACAGCTAATGCCAGGAATGGATAGACAGCCCTCGCTATACGGAACGAGATGGTCGCTTTGCTCGACAATCACGGGATTGATGAGCACGTACGGGTCGTAGTCGTTCTTGTCGCTGTAGTCGCAGTCGATGGTAACGAGCTGAATGAGCTCGCCGATCTGCGGAGCAGCCAGGCCGCAACCGCCGTTATCGAACATCATTTTCTTCATCTTCTCGGCAAGCGCCTCGATCGCCGGGGTGATCTCCTCGATGACGGCGCACTCCTGGCGCAGACGAGGGTCGGGCGACAGTACGATTCCGTTGGCTTCCATGGCCATCCTTTCGGTTTGTTACATCAAATCATAGGCGTCGACGTCAACGCTCACGCTCACGCCGCGCACAGAGCCCACCTCTTTGAGGCAGGCGTCGATATCATCAGAGACATGGTACCCCACGGGCGACTTCACAAGCAGATGGAAGCGGTAACGGTCCTTGGCTCTCTCGATTACACACGAAGCCGGGCCTAGCACCTGCGGCACGGCACTCCCCGCCCGCAAAAAATCGGGCGCGGCGGCATGCCAGCGGCGCTTAAGAAGCTTTGCGATGCGCCCAATGTAGTCCTGCGCGTCGTCTCGGTTTGCCGACCACACCAAGATGTTGACCAGGCGAACAAACGGCGGGTACAGCGCGTCGCGGCGCTGGTCCAAATCGTAGTCGGTAAAGATCGAACGGTCGTGCTCAGCGACGGCACGAATGACCGGATCCTCGGGCAGGTAGGTCTGGACGATCACCTCGCCGGGACGATCACCACGACCGGCACGGCCGGCGACCTGCTCCAGTAAATCGTAGGCGCGCTCCCCTGCGCGAAAATCGGGCAGCTTAAGGGCGAAGTCGGCATTGACCACGCCCACGAGCGTGACCTCGGGAAAATCGAGACCCTTTGCGATCATTTGGGTGCCCAGCAACACGGCGCAATCGGCCGCATCGAACTGCTCGAGCAGCTTTTTGTGCGAATCCTTGCCGCGCGTGGAATCGGCATCCATGCGGATGATGGCGACGTCCTCGGGCAGCATCTGGTGCAGTGCGTCCTCGATCTGCTGCGTGCCCAGCCCCATTTTTGCCAGGTAGCGGCTGCCGCACTTGGGGCAACGACTCGTGGGCGCGGGATACGGCTGCACGCGCCAGGAGGATCCGCATGTGTGACATTGCAGCGTGTGCGTGCGCTCGTGATACGTAAGCGCTGTGGAGCAGTGGTTGCAGGTGGGAACGCAGCCGCACTCGCGACACATCAGGAACGGCGCAAAGCCACGGCGGTTATGCAGCAGCACGGCCTTCTCGCGACGCTCGACCACACGCTCCAAGCCCTCCATCAAGGGTTTTGAGAACATGGAGCGGCTGCCGTGTGAAAACTCACGGCGCAGGTCGGCAATGCGGACCGTAGGCAGCACGGCGAGTCCCGGGCGCTCGGGCATCTCGACACGCGTCCAGGTAGCACCGTTGTATGTACCGCGGCGGCAGCGGTCGAGGGCCTCGGCAGAAGGCGTGGCCGAGCCCAGCACAAGTGGGCAGCGATAGCGGCGCGCCATCTCGGCCGCAACCTCGCGCGCATGGTAGCGCGGGCTGGAGCCCTGCTTGTAACTGGTCTCGTGTTCCTCGTCGATGATGATGAGACCCAGGTCGCTGAGCGGGCAAAAGAGCGCCGAACGCGCGCCGACGACAACGCGGGCAGTACCACTGGCAACCATGTCCCACTGGTCCAGGCGCTCGCCGGCCGAAAGGCGCGAGTGGAAGACCGCGACCGTCTCGCCAAAGCGCGAGCGGAAGCGGCCGACGGTCTGGGCCGTCAGCGAGATCTCGGGCACGAGCACGCAGGCAGAGCGGCCTGCCGCGAGCACGCGCTCGATAGCGGAGAGGTAAACCTCGGTTTTGCCGGAGCCGGTGACGCCGTCAACCAGCACCACGTCGCCATGAGCGTCAAGGCGGGCGCGCTCAATCTGCGCGAGTGCCTGTTGCTGGCCGTTGGTAAGGGAGACCGGCGCCTTGCCGCTTGCCGAGGACAGCGTAGTCTGCTCGCTGCAACCGCGCCAGGCACGGCGCTCCTCCACCACCACGATGCCGCGTTTTTCGAGCGCCTTGATGGTCGCCGACATACTGTTATAGAGAAGGTTGAGGTCGCGCGTCGTGACAGGACCACACTGGAGCGCCTCGATGAGTTGGCGCTGGCGGACCGCGGTCTTGGGTGGCGTGTAGTCAAAGCCTTCGGGCGTAAGCATCACCCAGCGGTTTTGGATGGGTTTGACGGCTGGACGTTCAACCGTCCACACACCGTCGTCGCCCTTGACCACACGCGGGCTGCCACCCGGAGGCAAGAACAGGCGCAGACACTCGGAAAGCGTCGCGACATACTCGCGGCTCATCCAACGTGCGATGCGGGCGGCTTCGGCGGTAAAGAGCGGTTTGCTGAGGATGGCCTCGATGGGCTTGATGCGCACCGGGTCGAGGGAGTTGTTGCCCGGCAGATCGCCCAGATCAGGCGCAATGTCGACGACATAGCCCGCGGCGGCACGGTTACCAAAGTGGACCAGGACCGTGGATCCGATCTGGACCTCGTTGGCAAGGGACTCGGGGATGCCGTAAGCAAACGGTTCCGACAGCGCACGGGTGGGGATGTCGAGGACCACGCTCGCGTAGGCGGCAGGGGGCTCGGGCGAAGGCTTAGACTGAGCCGAGGCAGCGGCAGGCTTGGGCTTCACCGGAGCTTCCTCCGGTTCCGGCAAACCAAACAGCGACAGTTGTTGAGCCATACACCACCTCTAACGAACGGACCTGAAAGGGGTGGGACAAAATAATCAGTAGAGTTTGTCCCATGGCCGATACGAGTGTCGAGCTCGTTGCGTCACTCGAACATGGGACAAACACTACTGATTATTTTGTCCCAGCAACCCACTCATCGGTACAGAAACAAGAGCCCCGCTCGGGTGAACGGGGCTCGGATACATGCATTTGCGCGTCTACTACAGCGCCATCGTGCGAGCGCGGTCGATACGCGCCAGGCAGTCGTCGCGGCCGACGAGCGCCATGGTCTCGCCCAGCGGAGGGCTCACCATGTTGCCGCAGACGGCGACGCGCACGGCCTGGAACACCACGCGCTTCTTGAGGTCCATCTGCTCGGGCAGCGGCTCAAGCGCGGCGTCGATGGCCTCGGCAGTCCACTTGTCCACGCCCTCGAGCGCAGCCTTGGCGGCATCCAGAATGGCGCCCATGCCTTCCTTAGCCAGGCCCTTGTTAACGGATTTCTCGTCATACTCGAGAGTCTCGGCCGTAGCAAAGATGGGAGCGGCGACGGTCACGGCGTCGGTCGGCATCTTGGTGCGCGGCTTGACGATGGCGGCAAGCGCATCAATCCAGTCCTCGCCGTACTCGACGTTGCCCTCGATGAGACCCGCCTCGTGCAGCTTGGGGACCATGATCTCATCGGCAAACTGCGCGTCGGACATGCCGTTGATGTACTCGGCATTGACCCAATCGAGCTTCTTGGGATCGAAGGTCGCCGGGTTCTTGGAGATGCGGTCGAGCGAGAACTTGCTGGCTAGGACATCGCGCGGGATGATCGTGGTCTCGCCGTCGAGCGACCAGCCGAGCAGCGCCAGGTAGTTGACGAAGGCGTCGGAAAGGTAACCGGCGTCGCGGTACTCCTCCACCGAAGTTGCGCCGTGGCGCTTGGAGAGCTTCTTACCGTCGGCGCCCAGGATCATGGAGATGTGGGCGAACGTGGGCACGGGCGCGCCGAGGGCCTCGTAGACCATGACCTGACGCGGGGTGTTGGACAGGTGGTCGTCGCCGCGGATGACATGGGTGATCTTCATCATGGCGTCGTCGACGACGGTCGCGAAGTTGTACGTGGGCGTGCCATCGGAGCGGAAGATGACAAAGTCGTCGAGCGCCTTGGCGTCGAAGGTCACCTCGCCGTGGACGGCATCGTGGATGACGACGTCGCCGCGGTCCTCGGGCACCTTGATGCGCAGGACGTAGGACTCGCCGGCCTCGATGCGGCGGCGGGCCTCCTCGGGATCAAGATCGCGGCAACGACGCTGATAGCCCTGGAAGGGGTCCTTGCGCTCCTGCGCGGCCTTGCGGTCGGCGTCGAGCTGCTCCTTGGTGCAGAAGCAGGGATAGGCCTTGCCCTCGTCCCAAAGTTTCTGGGCGGCCTGCTTGTACAGGTCCAGGCGCTCGGTCTGGGCATAGGGGCCAAAGTCTCCGCCCACCTCGGGACCCTCGTCCCAGTCCAGGCCCAGCCAACGCATGGCGCGCAGGATGATCTGCGTGTTCTCGTCGGTAGAGCGGGTGGGATCGGTGTCGTCAATGCGCAGGATGAACGTGCCGCCGTTAGCACGGGCGAAAGCCCAGTTATAGATAGCGGTGCGGGCGCCGCCGATGTGCAGCTTGCCCGTCGGTGAGGGTGCAAAGCGGACGCGAACGTCTGATGCCATGGAAATCTCCTCGATTGCAGGATGGATGTCTAACCGCACCAGTATAAAGCAACAATGCCCACCTCCGCACAAAGGGCACCGACCCACTCATTGGGGACTACTCATTGGGGACAGACTTAAATGACCAGTCGTTGTAGTCATTGGGGACATTCTTGGTTTAAGACTGGTCATTTAAGTCTGTCCCCAATGAGTAATTAAGTCTGTCCCCAATGAGTAGGTGCGGAAAGGGTGTGAATGTTTGATTTACGCGCTATGATGTGCCCTTGCATAGAGAGCCCGGCGGAATGGTAACGGTCGCCGGGACACGTTTTTGAAAGGACAATCATGTCAGAAGAACTTCGTTCCATCCCACCCCAACACGGGTCCTTTGTTTTTACGTCGGAGTCGGTGACCGAAGGTCATCCCGATAAGATCGCTGACCAGATCAGCGACGCCGTCCTCGACGCAATCCTCGCCAAAGAAATAGAGCTGCAGGAGCAGGGCTATATTGCGCCCAACGGTGTGCCCGCCAACGTGGAGAACGTCCGCTGCGCCTGCGAGACCCTCGTGACCACCGGCACGGTCATCGTCGCCGGCGAGATTCGCACCCAGGCCTACGTCGACGTACAGGAAATCGCCCGCGGCGTCATCCGCCGCATTGGCTACAACCGCGCCAAGTTCGGTTTTGACTGCGACACCTGCGGCGTTATGAGCCTCATCCACGAGCAGTCGCCCGATATCGCCCAGGGCGTTGACGAGTCCTTCGAGACCCAGACCGGCGCTACCACCGACCCGATCGACCTGATCGGCGCCGGCGACCAGGGCATGATGTTCGGTTATGCCTCCAACGAGACCAAGACCCTCATGCCCATGCCGCACTACCTGGCAAGCCGCCTGGCCGAGCGCCTGGCCGCCGTGCGCCACGACGGCACCCTCGCCTATCTGCGTCCCGACGGCAAGACCCAGGTCACCGTGCGCTACGAGGAAGGCAAGCCCGTCGAGGTCACGACCATCGTCATCTCCACGCAGCACGCCGCCGAGATCGAAGACATGGGCAAGATCAAGGCCGACCTCATCGAGCACGTCATCACCCCGGTCATGGCCGACGAGAACATGCCGTGGGGCAACGCGGACATCTACGTGAACCCCACCGGTCGCTTTGTCGTGGGCGGTCCCATGGGCGACACGGGCCTCACCGGCCGCAAGATCATCGTCGACACCTACGGCGGCTACGGCCGTCACGGCGGCGGCGCCTTTAGCGGCAAGGACTGCACCAAGGTCGACCGTTCCGCCGCGTATGCCGCGCGCTGGGTCGCTAAGAACGTGGTCGCCGCCGGTCTGGCCGACCGCTGTGAAGTCGAGCTTGCCTACGCCATCGGCGTTTCCAAGCCCCTTTCAATCATGGTCGACACCTTCGGTACCGCGCATGTTGCCGAGGACAAGATCGTCGAGGCCGTAGAGAAGACCTTCGACCTGCGCCCAGGCGCAATCATCCGCGACCTAGACCTGCGTCGCCCCATCTACGAAAAGACGGCAGCCTACGGCCACTTCGGCCGCGAAGACGCCGACTTCACCTGGGAAAAAACCGACCGAGTCGAAGAACTCAAAGCAGCCTGCGGCCTGTAATTAAGAACCTCCAAGGTTTCAACGACATAAGCGCTTTAAAAAGAAGTACCGCCCCCAACCGGTACTTCTTTTTTATTTAATCGGTAGCGAAGATGAGTCGACATGGAGCACAGAATAGGTCTCCAGCTGATGGATTTTGCAGCATGAGCGCCTCTACCATGTATCCTAAGTTCCGAGGGCTTTGGTATTTGGTCGATCGCGAGTTCCGCACGAGCCGGAGGCCACTTAATGTGGCCTCCGTGCGAGCAGGACTGTCCGAGCAGGCGACCAAATACCAAAGCCCTCGGAACGGCGGGACAGAGTATGCCCCGCCCCTCGGGACGACAGGACAGAACAGGAGCGTATATGGCAGGCAAGCCGCAAACACTAGCTACGACCTCGGCATTCGAGATCTTGGGCCCCATCATGGTCGGCCCCAGCTCATCGCACACCGCCGGCGCCCTGCGCTGCGCCCAAGTTGCCGCCAGCCTGCTGGAAGGCCGCATCACTAAGGTCACCTTTGGCCTGTGGAACTCCTTTGCCCACACCCACCGCGGCCACGGCACCGATCGTGCGCTCGTCGCGGGCATCCTGGGCCTCGACACCGACGACGAGAACATCAAGCAGGCCTTCGACCTCGCACGCGAGCAGGGCCTCGACTACCACTTTGAAATTAAGGGCGACGACGCCTCCATCCATCCCAACACCGTCGACATCGACATGGCCGACGATACGGGCGCCACGGCGCAGGTCCGCGGCGAGAGCCTCGGCGGCGGCAAGATGCGCATCAGCCGCATCAACGGCGTCGGCGTCGATATCTCGGGCATGTATTCCACGCTCTTCGTGGCACACCAGGACGTCCCCGGCGTGCTCGCCGCGCTCACGAACCTGCTCGCCTACGCACACGTGAACATCGCCTTCTGCCGCACCTACCGCACCGAAGTGGGCGGCCAGGCCTACTCCGTCTTCGAGACCGACGGCGCGCCCGACGACACCGTCGTCCCCATGCTCCGCAAACTCGACAATGTCGATTACGCGACCTTTATCGAGCTCCCGGGCTCGGCCTCGTCGCTCTCCCCCGGCGTTTCGGCCAAGGAAATCTTTGACGATGGTGCGCAGTTGCTCGACGCCTGCGCCGAACTCGGCCTCAACATCGGCGCCGTCATGGCCGTTCGCGAGGCGCGCCTGACCGGCGAGGCCCACGCCGTCGCCGCCATGCGCCGCGTGCTCGACGTCATGCGCGAGGAGACCACGGCCCCCATCGCCAATCCTCAGCGCTCGCTCGGCGGGCTTATCGGCGGCGAGGCCAGACTCGTTGATGCCACCGGCCGCAACGACTTGAGCGTAAGCCTGATGGGCGCCGTCCAGACCGATGCCGTGACCCGCGCGATGGCCGTGCTCGAACGCTCCGCCACGATGGGAGTGATCGTCGCCGCCCCCACGGCCGGCTCCGCAGGCGTCGTGCCCGGCTGCGTGCTGGCGCTCGCCGACCATCTGCAACTGGACGATGAGCAAGTCATGGACGCCCTCTACTGCGCCGCCGCCATCGGCCTCAACCTCACCACGAGCGCCTGCGTCGCCGGCGCCGAGGGCGGATGCCAAGCCGAGGTGGGAAGCGCGGCCGCCATGGCCGCCGCCGCGCTGGTGCAGATGCTCGGAGGCACGCCTGAGCAGGCACTCGACGCCAGCTCCATCGCCCTGAGCAACCTGCTGGGCCTGGTCTGCGACCCGGTGGGCGGCCTCGTGGAGGTGCCGTGCCAAAACCGCAATGCCATCGGCGTGGCCGCGGCATTTAGCTCGGCGCAGCTTGCACTTGCCGGTATCAAGAGCCTGGTGCCGTTTGACCAGATGGCGCACGTCATGCTCTCCGTGGGCCACGCGTTGCCGGCCACGCTGCGCGAGACGGCAAAGGGTGGCATCGCGCAGGCTCCGGCCGCACTTTCGGCCTGTGCAAAATGCGGTGTGTGCGGATAGCGACAAAGAAAAACTCGAAGGTGGGACAAATGTCCCACCTCTTTTGAATGCCACCGTTTCCATACCACAAACAACTGGGTAATCGCTATAATGCAAGCCCAGTAAAAACACGATGAGCCGCAAGGCGAAATCCGAAGGATATGCATACGATGTCGCAAAACGATCGAACTCAACTGATTCCCGATCCGCAGCAGCCGAGCAGGCACACCGGCGGCGTTCAGTCGCCGCGTCCTATCGCGCCGAGCCGCGGTCAGCAGCGAGGTGCGGCAAACGTTTCCCAACGTCCGAACAAGCAGCATCAGCAGCGCCAGGCAAATGGCAATGCGCCCAAGCAGCCCCCCACGCACGCTCGAGGCGATTGCGGCCCCGCACGCAAACCCGCCGAGAACAATAAGTCGGGCAAAAAGACGACGCTCTTTGTCGTTCTGGGTCTTATCGTCATTGTCTATATCGTAGGCGTCGTAGCGTTTTCGCAGGTAGCCTACCCCAACACCACCATCGCCGGCGTCGACGTCTCGTTCTCAAACGCTTCGTCTGCCGCCACCAAGGTCAACTCGGCGTGGAAGCACTATAAGCTCACCGTTACGGGCGATGACTTTAGCTGGACCTATCAGCCCGAGTCCGATGAGCCCATTGTCGACGGCGAAGCTGCCGCAAAAGAGATTATCAGCCGCAACGAAGCCATTGTATGGCCGGTTCGCCTTGTAGAATCCTTAAGCGGCAAGACCAAAACAACCGCTAGCTCCAACGAAGTCGATCTTGATCAAGACGTCGACCTGTCCATGCTCTCCGATACCTTTGACCAAAAGCAGTTTGAGAAGGATCTGGGCACCGCCATCGATGAGTTTAACGAGGGCCGTTCGGGCACGTTCGAGGCCAATAGCTCCTATGACGAGCAGGCCGGCAAGTTTACCGTCGAGGAGGCGCGCTCCAACGAAAAACTCAACCGCGAGCATGTCATTAAGTATGCCGAGCTCGAGCTTGCCTCGCTGGCCGAGACCGTAGATCTTTCCAAGCTCGGCAACGATGCCTATGAGCCGCTCAATGGAACGCTGACCGATGATCAGATTCAGGCCGCATGCGATGCCGCCAATAACTTCTTGGGCGTCAACGTGACCCTCAAGCTTAACGGCGAGGATGCCGGCAAGGTTGATGGCAGCTCCGTGTTGCAGTGGATCAGCTTTGCCGATCCGGCCAACCCCACGCTCGATACGTCGCAGATCAGCAGCTGGGCAGCCGAGCTCGCCAACGGCTATAATACCGTGGGCTCCACTCGCTGGTGGACGCGCGCCGATGGCAAGCAGTGCGCCGTCGAAGGCGGCGACTTTGGTTGGTCCATCGACAGCAGCTCGCTCGCCAAGCAGGTCGAAGACGCCATTAACAACAAGCAGACCGGCGAAATCGAGATCAAGTACTCCCAGAAGGCCGACACATTTACCGCCAAGGGCGAGCCCGACTGGAAGGCCTATATCGACGTCGACCTGTCCGAGCAGCATGCGCGCTACTACGACGAGAGCGGCAACATCGTGTGGGAGGCCAACTTTATCTCTGGAAAGCCGGGCGAGGACGCCACCCCCGAGGGCGTATGGCAGATCAACAGCAACGATGGCGCCAGCAAACTCATCGGTGCCAAGGACCCCGAGACCGGCAAGCCCAAATACGAGAGCCCGGTAAGCTACTGGATGCCGTTCGAGGGCAATATGGTCGGATTCCACGACGCCACCTGGCAAAACGACAAGAGCTTCGATAATGCCGAGTCGTACAAGTGGTGCGGCAGCCACGGTTGCATCAACCTGCGCCTGGCCGATGCAAAGGCACTTCACGACTGCATCAAAGTCGGCCTGTGCGTGGTTGTCCACTCGTAGTGCAACGCGCGCATTCCCACAACGTGGAGCCGCTGCGACCAATCTAACAGTTCCGAAAGAATCCGCCATATGCGCCCGCCTTACGCGACGGGCGCATATACTTATTGAGGAACTTTCTATAAAGGAGACGCTATGCCGAATGTCCCCACCATCACCCCAGGCCCGGATGATGCCGAGTACACGCCCGAAGGTGCCACCGAAACGATTCCTTTGATTACAAACGTACATGCCGAAAAGCAGAGCGGACGCACGAACGATACCGCCGAGATTTCCGATGAAGAAGCCTATGCAAAGCTCAAGGCAAAGCGTGCCGAGCGTCGGCGCAAAAAGCTGATTCGACGCGGTATTGCCGCCGGCGTCGTGGGTGCCATCGCGCTCATTGCCATTGTCGCAACCCTGGTTATCAATGCGCAGCCACAGGGCGCTAGCGAGCCTGTGACCGACATGGTGACCGAGGGCACGTTTACCACAACGGTCGAGGCGAAAGGCCAGCTCAAACCCATTTCGTCCTCAGTGGTCTCCCCTTCTGTCGACGGCACGGTCGATTCGATCAACGTGCAGGCAGGCCAATCCGTCAACGAGGGCGACGTGCTCATGACCATTAAAAACGACGAGCTCGATCGCAACGTTGCCGAGGCGCAGCGTGCAGTAGCAGCCGCTCAGGAAGACCTCGCCAACGCGCAGAAAGCCCTCGCTTCCGCGCAGGCCACCCCAACGACGGACGTCGATGGAGCTTCCGCCGCAGCGGCAGGCGCCTCCGCTGGGTCCGCCGACACGAACACCGTATCGGCCGCACAGCGCAGCCTCGCATCGGCCCAGGCAAACCTCGATCAGGCGAACGCCAAGGCCGCCGGGCGCACGGTTACGGCGCCGAGCTCGGGCAGCATCGTGGAGCTCAACGCCAAGGTGGGCGCCACGGTAACAGGCGGCATGATCATGGGCGAAAGCGATACGAGCGGCGGCAAGCAGTGCATGCAGATCGCCGACCTCTCCAAGATGAAGGTAACGGTTCAGGTGGGCGAAAAGGATATCGCCAAGATCGCCGTGGGCCAGAGCGCCAACGTGACCTATCCCGCGTTTCCCGATATTGTGAGCCAAGGCACCGTCACGGCTATCGCCTCGGTGGCAAACTCCGACACCGCCAACGGTGGCGGCGGCAGCGTAACCTTTAACGTCGACATTCTCATCGAGGCGCCCGACGCGCGCCTGAAGCCGGGCATGACGGCCGAGGTATCGGTGGTGACAGAGCAGCTCGACGACGTGGTGATGGTGCCGACGATGGCGCTCATGACCGAAGACGGCGAGCACTATTACGTCAATCTGGCCACCGATTCGGAAGGCAAGAAGACGCGCCGCGTGAAGGTGACCGTCGTGACGCAAAACGACAACGAGGCTGTAGTCGGTAAGGCGCAGGTCAAGCGCGACGACCAGGGCAACGAGATCAATCCAGACGTCCCGGTTACCAAGCTACGCGACGGCGACACCATCGTGACGGATACCGGCACAGGAATGACGGCAGACGGCGGCGACAACATGCCTGCCGACGAGGGCAAGTAATGCGTCCCGTCATCGACATCCGCAACGTGCACCGCATCTTTGAGAGCGAGGCCGGTTGCGCCCACATCCTGCATAACGTGAGCCTGGCAGTAGACCCCGGTGAGTTCGTTGCCATCACCGGCCCCTCGGGCTCGGGCAAGTCGACGCTCATGAACATCCTGGGCTGCCTGGACAAACCGACGGCGGGCGATTACTTCCTGCAAGGGCTCAACGTCGCCGAGCTCGACGATGACGAGCTCACCGAGGTGCGAGCGCTGAGCATCGGCTTTGTCTTTCAGAGTTTTAACTTGCTGCCGCGTCTGACGGTGATCGAAAACGTCATGCTGCCGCTGTCCTACACCAATGTGCCGCGCAGCCAGCGCGAGATGCGCGCCGTACACGCGCTGCAGGCCGTCACGCTGCCCGTCGACCACTGGGACCACCGCATATCCGAGCTCTCGGGCGGCCAGATGCAGCGCGTCGCCATCGCGCGCGCCCTTGTCAACGATCCACCCATCATTTTGGCCGACGAGCCGACGGGCAACCTGGACTCCGCCACGGGAGCGCTCGTCATGGAAACCTTCCACAAGCTCCAGGAGCGCGGCAAAACCATCGTGCTTATCACACACGACCCCGGCATCGCCGCCGAGGCCGACCGTGCCGTGACCATCCGCGACGGTCGCATTCACGACGGCGCGTATATTCCGCATGCACCGCGGACCCTACGCAGCGCCGTAGATAACCTGCCCATGATTTCCGCCTCCGCCAACCCGCCGAAAGGAGTGATGGCATGAGCGCCCGCGATCTTATCCAGGAAGCCCTTCACTCGCTCGAGGCCAACAAGGGGCGCAGCCTGCTCACCATCCTGGGCATTGTCATCGGCATCGCCTCGGTCATTGCCATGACTTCGCTCATCGGCGGCATCCAAAACAGCTTGGTCAACAGCCTTGGCCTCAACGCAGCTCGCATGGTTCAGATCTATTCGTCCCAAGAACTCTCTGATTCTGACGTCCAGAAGCTTAAAAAACTGGTGCCGCAGATAGAACAGATCGGCATTGTCAAAAGCGCGTATACCGAGTACAAGACCGGCGATAAAAGCTATACCGTCATGGCACAGGGTGTCGATAGCGACATGCTCGACGCCGTGGGTGCCAGTAAGCTCGTTGCGGGGCGCACCTACACCGATGTCGAGTCAAAGGCAGGCTCGCGCGTGGCGCTCATCAGCCGCGGCGGCGCCGATCAGCTTTACGGCAACGAACAGGATGCGCTGGGAAAAACCATCAAAGTGTCCAACGGCGAGGTGCAGATTGTAGGCGTGATTGATGGCGGCGGCGACTCCATGGGCTCGCTCACTTTGTATATGCCACGCGAAACCATCTCCGGCCTATTTGGCGACGAGAATCCTTCATTCCCCAGCGTGACGGCACTTGCCGCCGAGGGCACGGACATGGATGAGCTCTGCAAGACCATCGAGTCCAAGGTGCGCGCGATGAAGGGTATCGCGGAGGATGATGAGTACGACAGTGTATCGGCGACCTCCATGAAAAGCGCTATCGACTCCCTCAATTCCTTTATGGGCGCCTTCTCGCTCATCATGGGTGCTGTCGCCAGTATCTCGCTGCTTGTCGGCGGTATCGGTATTATGAACATGATGCTCACCAACGTGACTGAGCGCATCCGCGAGATCGGCATCCGTCGCGCTCTGGGCGCCAGTCGTCGCGATATCACCGCACAGTTTTTGGCCGAGTCCTCGGCGCTGTGCGTCACCGGTGGCCTGCTGGGTGTCCTGATAGACTATCTGCTGGCCTGGGGCCTCGCGATGTTTGCCTCCGGATCCGGGATTCTTGGCGAGCTCGGTGCCAGCGGGCAAATCACCCCGAGTTTTTCAATCGCCACGGTGCTGCTGGCCTTCGCCGTCTCCGTCGGCATCGGCGTAATCTTTGGCTTCTACCCCGCTCGACGCGCGGCAAAGCTCGACCCGGTGGAGTGCCTACGCTACCAGTAAGCCACCACCAACAAGTTGCGGTGAATTAGGGACTGAATATGCTATCTAACAGAAAAAACAGACACTATTTCACCGCAACTCATTGAAGGGCTGTTTGCGCCAGTTCCGGGCGTCATCCTCGAGCTCTGGCGGATGACGGGCTTGTACGGGTCGAGCTTGCTCGGGGCGATCCTCCTCGCGGGCGGGAGGGCGCGCTAGGCGCGGCGAGCGCCTAGCGCGCGAACTCCCGTAAGAGCGCATCTTCCACTTCCCGAAGCGAAAGGGCCCCGCCTCCCTCGGCGGGACGGGTGACCACGATACAGCGCGCTCCCACGGCGCGCGCTGCGGCGAGCTTCTCGGCCGTGCCGCCTACGGTTCCCGAGTCCTTGGTCACAAGCCACTGGGCGCCCACCTGCCGAAGCATCGCCTCGTTGAGCTCGCGGGTGAAGGGCCCCTGCATGCCGATGACGTGCGACGGCGAAAACCCCGCGTCGATGCACTTCGTTATAGCACCGGGCAGCGGGAGCACACGCACGAAGAAGCGCTCCGCGAAATCGGCGACGCGCGTGTAGGGAACAAGCTCCTTGCTCCCCGTCGTGAGAAGAACGCGACCCGGGTTCTCGGAGAGAAAGCGCGCCGCGCAGGCAATCGACGCGACCGACACGACGCCTTTGGGCAGCGCCTCGACAGGGCGCGCAAGGCGCAGGCATTGTGCACCCACGGCGAGCGAAGCGGCCCGGATGTTGCCGCTTGCGAGCGTAGCGAAGGGGTGCGTGGCGTCGACGACGATGCGCGCGCCGGAAAGCTCGCGATCCATGTCGGCCTCGTCGAGCCTGCCCGCATGCACCTCGATGCCCGGAAGCTCGCCCAAAAGCTCGCCTCCGTACTCGGTTGCCGCGTAGGCACGAGCGGGGATGCCCACCCCGCTCGCCCATTCGCACAGAAGGCGGCCCTCGGTGGTCCCGGCGAAGATGCGCAGCGCCGTCACTTCGGGCCGCCTGTGCGCGTGATCTGGTAGAGTAGCGCGTTCATAATGGCGGCCGCCACGGTCGAGCCGCCCTTGCGACCCCTCGCGACGATGGCCGGCACGCGTCGCGCGAGTAGCTCCTCTTTCGCCTCGACCACGTTCACAAACCCGACAGGCACCCCAACGACGAGAGCGGGCGCGATCTTCCCCGCGTCCAAGAGCTCGGCGAGGCGCAGAAGTGCTGTGGGAGCGTTGCCGACGGCCACGATGAGCGGACCCTCGATGCCGCAAGCTTTGTCCATGCTCGCAACGGCGCGAGTCGTGCCCGCGGCGCGAGCAGCCGCGGCGACATCAGGGTCGGCCATGAAGCACACGGCCTTGCAGCCGAGCTTCGCGAGCGCGGGCTTGCTTATGCCTGCGAGCGCCATGTTCGTGTCGGTGAGCACCGTGGCCCCTGCGCGCAGTGCGTCGAGCGCACAGTGCGCGGCGTCATGGGTGAACACGAGGGAATCGGCGTACGAGAAGTCGGCAGTGGTGTGGATGACGCGCTTCACGACGGGCTCTTCGAGCGGCGGGAACGTGCGGCCGCCGAGCTCTTCGGTGATGATCTCGAAGCTGCGCCGCTCGATGTCGCCGGGCGCCATCTCCTTGGAATCCATCTAGTACTCCACTCCTTCCCTTGCACATATCCCCTGCTCGTAGGGATGTTTCTCGCACCGCATCTCGGTTATGTAGTCGGCCTTCTCCACGATCTTGCGGGAAGGCGCGCGCCCGGTGAGCGCTACTTCGACGCCGCGCGCGGACATATCGAGCGCGCGGTCCACGAGTGCCTCGTCGACAAGCCCCTTCGAAAGCGCGTCGAGCGCCTCGTCGAGCACGAGCAGTCCCTCTTGCGCGCCCTCGAGCTCGGCGAGCGCGGAAGCGAGGTTCCCATCGTGCAGCTCGCACGTCGCGGCAAGTTCTTCCGACGTCATCGACCAGGTAAACTTGTCCGACGCCTTCCCCGCGAACACGGGCACGCCAAAATGCTCGGCGAGCAGGCGCACCTCCCCGCTTTCGCCGTCTTTCAGGAACTGCACGACGACGACGCGACGGCCTGCAGCGAGCATGCGAAGGGCGAGGCCCATCGCCGCCGTGGTCTTGCCTTTGCCGTCGCCATGATACACGTGGATCATACGCCCTCCTCGATAATGCGGTAGACATACTCCATGTCGAGCGCCCCGCGCACGACGTCGGCCAGGCGGTCAAACTCGCGCGCACGGTGATCGGCCGCGGACGCCGCGCCCGCAGCACCCACGACGCTCTCGGGCAGGCCGCGCATGCGCGCGAGCGAGCGCGCGAGGGCGAGCGCAACCCCCGGTTCGTCGAACAGGCCGTGGAGATAGGTTCCGAACACGTTTCCGCAGGCCGCGCCTTCTGGTTTGCCGCCAATTGTGCCCGCAGGGGCGCAGGAGACGGTCGTTTCGCCGTCGTGAATCTCGTACCCGCGCGCCGTCATGCCGTTCCACGCCGAGAACGCGCCTTGGGCGCCCGTGATGCGCAGCTCCGACTGGGCGAGGCGCTTTTCCTCCTTGAACACCGTACTTGCAGGGATGAGCCCGAGCCCGCGCGCGGTGCCAGCGCCTTCCCTGCCGTGCGGGTCGGAAAGCTCGTCTCCCAAAAGCTGGTAGCCTCCGCATATGCCGAGCACCGGCGTGCCCGCGCCCGAAAGCGCGCGTACACAGGCTCCGATGCCGCTAGCCGCAAGCCAGCGCGCGTCGTCGAGCGTAGTCTTCGAGCCGGGGAGCACCACCAGGTCGGGTCGGCCCAGATCGGTCGTCGAGGAAACGTAGCGCACGCCCACGCCGGGCACGCGCGAAAGCGGGTCGAAGTCGGTGAAGTTCGACAAATGCGGAAGGCGCACGACGGCGACGTCGATGACGCCGCGCGCCTCGCGGGCAGATAGGCGCGGCGCGAGCGAGTCCTCGTCGTCCAGGTCGAGCGTAAGATACGGCACGACCCCCACGACGGGAACCCCGCACATCTTCTCGAGCGGGGCCAAACCCGGGCGCAGGATTTCCACATCGCCGCGGAACTTGTTCACCACAAGCCCCCGCAAAAGCGCGCGGTCCTCGGGCGCAAGGAGCGCGACCGTGCCGTAGAGCTGGGCAAACACCCCGCCTGGGTCGATGTCGCCCGCGAGCAGCACGGGGGAGGACACGGCGCGCGCGAGCCCCATGTTGACGATGTCATTTTCGGCAAGGTTGATTTCGGCGGGGCTGCCGGCGCCCTCGATGACGATGACGTCGTTATCCTCCG
This sequence comes from uncultured Collinsella sp., assembly GCA_900544095.1. Classification (GTDB taxonomy): domain Bacteria; phylum Actinomycetota; class Coriobacteriia; order Coriobacteriales; family Coriobacteriaceae; genus Collinsella. The sequence goes on along the minus strand of UQTV01000001.1, from coordinate 28,580 downwards.
CGAGCGAATCGAACGCCTCCAAAATCTGCGGCATGAGCGCCTTCTTTCGCGCGAAGTAATCCCTCGCAGCGAAGGCTCCCTGCACCTTGCCGGCCACGATGAGCTGGCTTCGGTGGCCGCTTTCAGGCTTGAGCAGGATGGGGTTCATGCGCACGTCGGGCGCGATGCCGCACGCCTCGGCCTGCATGATCTGGGCGCGCCCCATCTCGAGCCCGTCGGCCGTGACACCGCTGTTGAGTGCCATATTCTGGCTCTTGAAGGGAGTCACGCGCAGGCCGTCCTGCGAAAGCACGCGGCACAGCCCCGCCGCAAGCAGGCTCTTCCCCGCGTTCGACATGGTGCCCTGGATCATGATGGGCTTGGCCCTACCCACGGGTATCGACCTCCTTCGCCAAGCCTCGGCCATCCGCGCCCGCCATAGCGCCGCCGCAAGAAGCGCCGCCCCGTTCGTCGGGTTCGCCTTCGCCCGATGCACCTTCCACCCGAAGCGCGCGGCTGAACGCCATCGCAAGCCGGGCGTTCTCCTTGTGCGTGCGCACCGCGACGCGGCACCAAAAACGGGACAGTACTGAAAACGAGTCGCACGTGCGGACCAAAACACCCTGATTATACAGGCGCTCGGGGATGTCTTTCGCCGGCGTGCGGACTAAAAGGAAGTTCGCATCCGACGGCACGACGGAAAGCCCGAGCGAGGAGAGCTCGTGGGAAAGCCACGCTCGCTCGCCCGCCAATACGTCGCGCGTGCGCGAGACGTATTCAACGTCTTCCAGGGCGGCGATGCCCGCGGCCTCGGCGACCGAGGAGACGGGCCACGCCTGCCCCGCCCGGCGAATCCCCTCGATGAGTTGGGCGTTTCCGCTGATCAGATATCCCAACCGCAGCCCCGCCATTCCGTAGAGCTTGGTGAACGCGGAGAGCACGGCCACATGGCGCGAACACGCGGCGCGTGCGGCCACGCTCCTTTCGCGGGCGTCAGGCGCAAATCCGAGGAAGCACTCGTCCACGACGAGCAGCGCGCCCACCTGCTCGCAGCGGCAAGCCGCGGCATCGATCACGCTGGGGTCGACGAGGCGCCCCGTCGGGTTGTTCGGATTGCAGAGGTACGCCACGTCTCCCGGCCCCTCGATCGCGCGGGCGAAGGAGGTGGGCACGTCGAAGTCGTCCGCTTCGGAGAGCGGGAACTCCTGCACGCATGCGCCGTAGTACGATGCCGCCTCCGCATATTCAGAGAACGTCGGCGCGCACACGACGAGGCGTTTCGGGCGCACCGCCGCGGCGAGCCGCCAGATGATGTCGGACGCGCCCGCGCCGCAGACGATAGTATCTTCGGGAATGCCCTGGGCGCGCGCTAGGGCGCGAACGAGGGCGAGGCTTTCCCTATCGGGGTAGGCGTCGATTCGAGAAAGCGCCTTGCAAGCTGCGGCGACGGCGCGCGGCGAGGGGCCTGCCGGATTCACGTTCACCGAAAAGTCAATGAGGTCGGAGGCGCCCCCTTCGCAAGCGATGCCGAGCGATTGCGCGCTGCCCCCATGCGTACGGGCGCGCAGGATTCCCCCGGCAGCCCGGGGCGCGGCGTGGTCTTCCCTCATGCCATCGCCCCCACGGCGAGCACGACCGCCGCGCGCGCGGCGCCGAAGACGACGAGCGCGCATACGGACGCAGCGAGCATGAGCCTTGTCGCCCGGGCGATGTCGCCCCACTCGATTTCGCGGGACGCGTCTCCTATCGTCGGTTTCTCAACGAGCTTGCCGAAATACACCGCGGGTCCCGCCAGGCGCAGCCCGAGCGCGCCCGCGCACGCTGACTCGGTCTGCGCCGCGTTCGGGCTCGCATGGCGACGCCTGTCGCGGCGCCAGATGCGCGCCGCCCCGCGCGCGTCGAGCCCAACGATCGGGCACACGACGATCATGAGCAGAGCCGATAAGCGCGAGGGAATCCAGTTCAGCGCATCGTCGAGGCGCGCCGAAGCGCAGCCGAAGTCGATGTAGCGCTCGTTTTTGTAGCCCACCATGCTGTCGAGCGTGTTCACCGCCTTGTACGCCATGCCCAAGGGCGCACCCCCGATCATAAGGTAGAAAAGCGGCGCGATGACGCCGTCGCTCGCGTTTTCCGCCACCGTTTCCACAGCGGCGCGCGCGACGCCCTGCTCGTCGAGAACAGACGTGTCGCGTCCCACGATGAGCCCGACGGCTTCGCGCGCCGCAACAAGGCCGCCCTTCGAGAACGCGCGGGCCACGGCCAGGCTCTGGCGGCGCAGCTCGCATGCCGCGAGAATCTGATAGCTCGCCCATGCCTCGGCCACGAAGCGCAAGCCGGAGTGAACCATGCCGCAAAGATGCAGGATTCCCCAGGTCAAAAGCCCACACGCAAGCGGAAGCGCCACGGCAAGCACAAGCCCTGCGGCGCGCGTGCCCGCGGACGTTTGCGGGAATGCGCCCCGCAGGCGGCCTTCGGCCCACGTGATCGCGCGCCCCATGGCAACGACGGGATGGGGAAGCCAGCGCGGGTCGCCGAAGGCAAGGTCGGCCGCGAACCCGGCGGCGACGGCAAGAATCGTCATCACCGGGCATCGCCCCCCGAAGCGGGGCGAACGTCGCGAAGGCAGCGCCCATCCCAGGTGGCGGCCCATGCGCCGCCCGGCTCGGTATGCACGTCAAAGTATCCCATTTTCGGGACAGCTAGCTCGGAGAGCAGCGCTTTCACGGTACCCGCGTGAACGACGAAGACGGAGCGCCCGCTCCCCTGGGCGCGCTCCGATTTGCACGCCTCCCGAAACGCCGCGACGACGCGGCGGGTGAAATCGCTCTTGTCCTCGCCATGCGGGCAGCGCGTCTCGCACCAGGAGTCTACCCAGGCGCGATAGCGCGCATCCTCTTTAAGCTCGGCGGCGCTTCGCCCCTCGAAGTCGCCGAAATCCATCTCGCGCAGACCGGGGCACGCCATAAGCTCCGCGTTCGGGAAGAGGATGCGCGCCGTCTGGTCGGTGCGGGCCATGCCGCTCGTGATAACACGGAACACGTCACGATCGCACGCGAGGTCGCGCAAAGCGCGCTCGCCCGCACTCGACAGGGGCTCGTCGGTGCCCGCCCCGCTGTAGCGATGGTCTTCCGTGCCCGCCGTGGCACCATGGCGCACGAAGACGACTTCCAAAAGCGCACCCGCGCCCTGCGTCCCTCGAGGTGCATCGGCAAGGTTTCCTTTGATGACCTGGGGAATCCCGCACGTCATGCGCACGACGACGTCGGCGCGCGCAGCGAGCGCGCATCCCAGGCGCCCCGCGCGCTCGCGCCATTGGGCGTCTTCCGCACTCATGGGGACGACCCCCGAGCCGACCAAGGGCAGAATCACTGCGTCGAAGCCGATCAGCCGCTCGAGCGCCCGGTCAGCGTCGAGCGCGCGTACGAGTTCCTCAGCATGGTATGCGACGCGGCCGGCAAAAGCCGCGGGCACGCCGCCCTCCGCAAGCTGCGCCGCGTCGACGAAATCGTCTGCCGCGAACCCGAGTTTTTCGCGCACGAAGGTCCTCTTCCCCGAATGCGCGCCACCTACCACGAGCATCATAGGAGCATGCCCCCCACCACCAGCATGGCAAGCATCGCGAGCTCGGCCCATTGCAGAAACCATCCGGCCAAATCCCCCGTCACCCCGCCGAAGCGGGACAGGGCAACATGGCGGTACCACGCGAGCACCAAAAGCCCCGCCACCGCCATAAAGGCGCCGACGGCCTGAGCGCACGCGACCATCCCTGCAGCCGAAGCCGCAGCGAAAGCGCAAAGCGGCACGACGATCGCCGCGCGCTTCTTCGCAGGCGAGAGCCCCGCGGCCATGCCGTCCGCCCGCGCGGCAGGCCAGCATTCAACGGCGAGTCCCGAAAGCGCGCGGGAGAACACGAGCGAGCACAGAAGCGCGAGGAACGCCCCCGCCGTAAGCGGCAGCGCGGTGAACAGGGAAAACTGCAGAATAAGGTACACAACAACACCGATGACCCCGAAGGCGCCCGCCCGCGGGTCGTGCATGATCTCGAGCTTTCGCTCGCGCGGGGCCCAACTTGCAAGCGCATCGGAGGTGTCGCAGAGCCCGTCTAGGTGGATGCCTCCCGTCACCGCCACAGGCAGCGCCACGAGCACGGCCGCGACGATGGTCGCGGGCACGCCGAGCAGGTTCGCAACGTGTCCCCACGCCGTCATGAGGAACCCTTCCGCAAGGCCCACCAGGGGAAACGCGGCAAGCGCATGGGTTGACCCGAAATCGGTCCAGGCCGATTTCGGGACGGGGATGCGCGAGAACGTTCCGAACGCCGCGCCGATTGCCTCTGCTATCTTCACCTTGTAGGTCCTTCACCTTTCATCCACACGGGAATCCCGCATACCACTTCGACTGCGCGGTCGGCCAGCGCCGCCACGCCCGCGTTCACGCGCGCGAGCGCGCGCCTCCATGCCTCGGTCCCCTCATCGTAGCGCATCTCATCGGCGAACACGTCGACGGTGACCACCACCGTATACGCAGCGGCCTGAGCGAGCCGTTCGATGCCTCCGAGCACCTCGCGCGCCGCAGCGTCGGGGTCACGTGGGGACAAGCCGCCTTCCGCGAAAAGCTCGTTCGCAACCAGGTTGCCCACGTCCTCCAAAAGAAGCGTGCAGCCGCGCGGAAGCCCGGACACTGCGGCGCCCACGTCACGCGTTCGCTCGAGGGTGGAAAACCCCTTGCCCTCGCGCAGCGCCCGATGGCGCGCGATGCGGCGGGCGCCCTCTTCCCCGAAGGGCTCCATCGTTGCCAGGTACACGCGAGGGCCGTCGTGCCCGAGGCACAGGGACTCGGCGTAGGCGCTCTTGCCGCTCGCGGCGGCGCCGATGACGAGCGTCACCGTCATTTCCCGGCCTCGAAATGCTCGTAAGCAGCCATGCCAGTCGCCGTGAACGTCTTCCCATCCCGGTACACGCGCAGCGCCGAATCCAGAAGGGGGAGATACGCCATGGCGCCCGCGCCCTCGCCCAAGTGCATGCCCGCGTCGAGGGGCGCCTTTATGCCGAGCTCGCGAAGGAGCTCCCGGCTTGCGGGTTCGCTTGATGCGTGGGTGCCCACGAGGTAGCCCAAGGCGTTGGGGCACAGGCGCGCCGCGCACAGGGCCGCCGTGCAGGATATGACCCCGTCGAGGAGCGCCGGCGCCTTCGAGACCGCGGCCCCCAGGTAGAAGCCGCACATCGCAGCGATGTCGAAGCCGCCCACCTTCGAGAGCACGTCGATCGGGTCGGCGGGATCGGGCGAGTTCGCGTCGATAGCGCGCTCGACCACGTCGCGCTTGCGCGCGAGCGAAGCGTCCGAGAGCCCTGCGCCGCGCCCGACGAGGCTCCGCGCGTCCGCCCGGATGAGCACTGCGGCCACCGCCGCCGAGGTGGTCGTGTTGCCGATGCCCATCTCGCCCGCGGCGAGAAGGCGCACGCCGGCGCGGGCGAGCCCGCACGCGACGGCGATTCCGACCTCGATCGCGCGCACGGCCCCATCGCGAGACATAGCGGAGCCGTGCGCGATGTTGCCGCTCCCCCGCCGCACGTTCGCGCGCACCATGCGCGCGTCTTCTATGCCCCGGGCCATACCCACGTCGACGGGCACGACCTCGGCACCTGCGAACGCCGCCATGCGGCAGGCGCTCGCGGCCCCCTCGCACATGTTGCGCGCGACGGCTCGCGTCACGTCTTGTCCGCTTTGCGACACGCCTTCGGCAACGACCCCGTTGTCGGAGAAGAATACAGCGAGCGCACGGGGAAACTCGGCCACCTCGGCGCTCCCCTGAGCTGCGGCGATACACGCGACGGCGTCTTCAAAGTCGCCCAATCCCCCCAAGGGGTGCGCGATGGAGTCCCACGCGGCGTACGCGGCGGCACGGGCGCACTCGTCTGCGGGCGCGATCCGGGAAAGCGCGGCTTCGAGCACGGCGCCCGGCGCCGACGAGAACGCGCGCTCGACTTCCTCGCGGATGCAGGCAAGCGCGGTTTCGGTTGCTTCAGCCATGCCGCCTCCTCTCTGCGAACGACGCTGCGGCAGACGCGAACGCGCGCGCAACGTCGGGGTTCGCAGGATAGTACACATGCGGGAAGCCCGCCACCAGGGACGGGGTGGTCGTCATGCACGGCCAGCCCTTGTCGCGCCGGGGCTTCTGCGCCCAAAAGTCGCCGCCCGGGCAGGTGGACTGCCAGTAGTGGAACTCGTGCGCGCGGATGCGTGTGCCGCGCGGCCCGTAGAGCCCGTCGCGTTGGGAAGTGAGCTCCACGTACCCGAAATGGGACAGCCTTCCCCCGTTCTCGCTTGCGCCCTCAAGGGCGCCCGCAACAGGCCAGCGCCACCCCTCGCTATCGGCGATTTCGCGCTGCAGGTACAGAAACCCACCGCATTCGGCGACCGTCGGCATGCCGGATTCCACCGCGCGCCGCACCGCCTCGCGCATCGACACGTTCTCGGAGAGCTGCCGCGCATGGAGCTCCGGGTAGCCGCCCCCCAGATAGAGGGCGCTTGTCCCCCGGGGCAACTCGCTATCACACAGGGGGCTGAAAAAGGCCAGCTCGCAACCCAGGTCCTCGAGCGCGCGCAGATTCTCCTCGTAATAGAACGAGAACGCCTCGTCACGCGCGACGGCGACGATGGGCCGCGCTCCCGCGATCGGCTCCAACCGGTAAGGTTCCTCGCGGATATCGGGTGCCGTCGCCGCTATTTCGAGCAAGAGGTCGACGTCGATGCTCTTTTCCACCAGCTCGGCCATCTTGTCGATGCGCGCGGAGAGCTGCTCGACCTCGTCGGCGGTCACAAGCCCCAGATGCCGGCTTTCGAGCGAGAACGCCTCGTCGGCGGGGATATTCCCCAAAACCGCGACGCACGTGTGCTTCTCGATCGCAGGCGCCGCGTAGGCGCAGGCAGCGGCGCTCGTCTTGTTCAGCACGACGCCGCGCACGTTCGCACAAGGCAGGAACTCGGCGATGCCGCGGATTACGGCGGCGAGCGATAAAGACGCCCCGCGCCCGTTCACCACTAAAACGACCGGCGTTTCCGTGTCGCGCGCAACCTGGTAGCTGCTCGCGTCGGCCACGCCGGGCGCCATGCCGTCGTAGAAGCCCATGACCCCCTCGAGCACCGCGACATCCGCGCCCGCGGCGCCGCGTGCGAGCAGGGCGCGCAGCGTCGGGGCGTCAGTGAAGAAGCCGTCTAAGTTGCCCGAGCGCGCACCCACGACGCGGCGGTGAAAGAGCGGGTCAATGTAGTCGGGGCCGCATTTGAAGGCCGCGCATGCAAGGCCGCGACGCGCGAGCGCGCGCAGAAGCGCGCACGTGACGACCGTCTTGCCGCTCCCGCTCGAGGGCGCAGCGACCATGAAGCGCGGGATGGACGTGCTCACCGGGCACCGCCTTCCCCACCTGCGTCGTTGCAGTTAGCAAGCGAGACCACCTCAACGGATGGTTTCCCCTCGACAGAGGGGTCCTCCCCGACAGGCGACTCAGCAAGCGCGCCGACTTCGGCAAGCTCGTCGGCATCCGCGCCCGCACCACGCGCGCTGACGAGGAACACGGGGTTTTGCGCCTTCATAAGATGGTGCGAGCCTACAGCCTCGGCACGGGCGGCCGACACCTGGCACGCCTCGAACCCCTTAAAGCGCGAACCCGAGAGGAGCGCGCACGCCTCGGTGAGCGTCTCAACGGTGACGCATGGCACGCACAGGCGAACCTGCGAGTTCTTCTCGAGCGCCGCCTCCACGATGGAGGGAAGCTCGCCCGCGCTCCCGCCGACGAACACGGCGTCGGGGACGGGCAGTTTCGCGAGCGCTTCGGGGGCGACACCGGGGACCGCATGCGCGTTGCCGCACCCGAATGCATCCGCGTTCTCTCGGATGAGCCGCACGCCGGCCGCGTTGCGCTCGACCGCCCATACCGACCCCGCTCGCGCGACGAGCGCCGCCTCGATCGAAACGCTCCCCGTGCCGGCGCCGACATCCCACACGGTGTCGGTCGCGGTAAGGCGCAGCTTCGCGAGCGCGACGGCGCGCACCTCCTGCTTGGTCATGGGAACGTCGCCGCGGATGAATAGCTCGTCGGGAATGCCCGAGGAAGCGTACGGCCAGCGGGAGCTCGCGGCGCGGGATGCGCCCGCAGAGTCCGCCGCGAAAGAAGCCGCCGCGGGCGCAGACGCGCCGGCCGGCGCCTCGGAGGCTGCGCTAGAGCCCGCAGGCGAACCGGCGCAGCCTGCGAACTCGATAAGCATCACGTTCAAGTCGTCGAACGTCTGACCTGCGATTTCACTTGCGGTCGCGCAGGTGATGCGCTCGTCGGGGTACGACAGGCGCTCGGCCACCGTCACGCGCGCGTCCCCGAAGCCCGCCTGCACAAGCTCGCCCGAAAGACGCGAGGGGTCTTCCCCGCCCGACGTGGCGAGGAAGAGCTCACCTGCGCGCTCGGCCTCGGCCACGATGTCGCACGCCACGCCGTGAGCGCTCGCGAAGCGCCAATCCTGCCATGGACGCGCGAGGCGCGCGGCGAGATACGACGCTGAGCTTATGCCGGGAATGACGCGCACGTCCACCCGCGCGTCGCCGGAGAGCGCCTCCACCAGGCGGCGCGCGCCGCTGAACAGCCCCACATCGCCCGTCATCACGACCACGGCGCGCTGCCACGACGCAGCATCGGTGAGCGCGGCGACGATGTCCGCCGTCTTCACGAGCTCGCATCTCACCACGTCGGGCGGCACGTCGATGCCGACAAGCGCGCGATGAGCGCCGATGACCACGTCGGCGATGTCGATCGCGTCGAGCGCCGCACGCGAGAGCAAGTCGGGGTTTCCGGGCCCCGCCCCGATGATCGTTACCTTTCGCATGGAATCTCCCGATACCCGCGCGGCGTGACCATACGGCCGCCTACGCGCTTCGTGTCCGCGTTGCCGACGAACACGGTGGTGAACATGTCGGCGTCGAACTCCCCCAGCTCGGAGAGCCTGCACATGCCCGACTGCTGCCCCTCGCGCCCGATGTTGCGTACCCAGCCGCAGAGCGTGTCGGGGGCCTTCCATTCGAGCATAATCTTCGCCGCGCGCGAGAGCCTGTCGGCGCGCTTTCTGCTGCGCGGGTTGTACAAACAGATGCAGAAGTCGGCGCTCGCCACGGCAGCGAGCCTGCGCTCGATGACCTCCCACGGCGTGAGCAGGTCGGAGAGCGACACGACCGCGAAGTCGTGGGCAAGCGGGGCGCCGAGCACCGCCGACCCGCTCTGAGCCGCGGTGGCCCCGGCGATAACATCCACGTCTACATCGGGGTAGTCCTCAGCAAGCTCCAGCACGGGGCTCGCCATGCCGTACACGCCCGCGTCACCGCTGCACACGAGCGCCACGGCTTCTCCGCTCTGCGCGCGCGAAAGCGCCAGGCGGCACCGTTCGACCTCGTGCATCATCGGCGTCGCGAGATGCGCCGCGTCGGGCACGGCGGCGAGCGCGAACTCCACGTATTTCGTGTACCCCACAACGATGTCGGCCGCCTCGAGCGCGCGCCGAGCCGCAATCGTCATGCCGTCGGGGCCGCCCGGGCCGATCCCCACCACGAAGAGCTTTCCCATCACCGCTCCTTAAACGAAAGTTCGATAGTTACCTTGGAAAACGCGACGGTCACGCCGCCGTGAGCGAGCTTCGGGAAGATAAGTTTGCCCCCGCCCGCGAGCGCCGCGCGCTCGCACACATTGTCGACCCCCACCGTCGCGCGCACGAAATCAGATGGCGAAACGCTGCCTTCGACCTGCGACAACTCCTCTGCGGAATACGTCGCGAGCGGGATATTGCGCGCGCGGCAGAAGGCGAGCAGACCCTCCTCATGCGCCTTCACGTCGATCGTCGCCGCCTCGCGCACGGCCGAAGGCGAGATGCCCGCCTGCCCGCACGCGAGAAGAAACGCCTCCCCGATCGCTTCGGCGCACGCACCGCGACGGCACCCTATGCCCGCAACGATGCAGGGCACGACAAGGCGAAGCGACTCGGGCGCAGGCGCCTGCGCCCGCACGCCCGCCGGCTTCCCCGTCACACCGGCGGGTACGACCTCGCCCGTTGTCTCCGCCGCGCGAACGGACGCACCCGCATTCGCGCCAGCGAACGGCGACACGACGATATCGGCCCGAGCGCGGTCGGACGCAATGTCAACCCCTTCAGGCGGCTGTCCCGAAATCGGCATGTCGGAATAGAGCGCCACGCGCCCGCCCGAAAGCAGCCGCGCCGACACTCGCTTGATAGCCTCGGGATTCGAAACGGCGAGCCCCGCACAGCGCGCCCACGTATCCACCGCCCACACGCCGCGGACGTCGGTCGCCGTGGTGATGACGGGGATGGCCCCTGCCGCGCGTGCCACAGTTTGCGCAAGCTCGTTCGCACCGCCCAAATGCCCCGACAAAAGCGGGACGGCAAAGCGCCCCGCCTCGTCGATCACCACAACCGCGGAATCGCTTGCCTTCGAGGCGACATGCGGCGCGATCGCCCGCACGGCGATGCCCGCCGCGCCCACGAACAGAAGCGCGTCCGACGCTTCCCACGCGAGCGCCGTCCATGCGCGCAGGTCGGCCTTCCCCTCGCCGAACCCGCGCGAAACGGAAACGTCCCAGCCAGGGTCATCTTCACCTGTCTGCGCGCAATCGGAAAGCGCGCGTGCGGTGCGCTCCGCCAACGCATATCCCCTCTCAGTGAACGCTATGCAGGAAACCCTCATCTAGCGCACCACCATCGTCGAGAAGTAGCTGCCCCGATCGGGCACATCGTCGACCGAGCGGTACACGCGCTCGCCCGGAAGCCCACAGTCCTCTACGAGCTCGGCACCGTCGAAGGCGCCCTCCTCGCGAAGGATGCACTTCGTGTCCGCAAGCGAGCGGCGCGCCTTCATGACCACCTTCGTCCCCGGCCAGCTGATTGCGCGGCGCACGTCGTCGTAGCCGCCGGGCACGATGTGCAGAGGCGACGACATCTCGGGCGTGAGGTCGCGCTCGAGCGCCGCGGCGACCGCGCAGAAGCTCGGCACGCCGGGAATGGCGCGCGCCTCGAACCCGCGGGCGCGCACGTCGGGCGCTATGCGCTGGAAGGTGGCGTAGATGCTCGGGTCCCCCAGGTTCAGCAGCGCGACGTCGCGGACCGCATCCAGGTGCGCGACAAGCTCGCGAACAAGCGAGGCATGCTCGGCCGCGCGGCGCTCGACGTCGCGCGTCATCGAGAATCGCACGGGGATCACCGTCTTGCCTGTAAGGTCGACGGCGCCGCGCACGATGTCGAGCGCGACCATGGCCCCGTCCGCCGTCTGCGGTGTGGCGATGACCGGACACGATTCGATTGTGCGGACGGCCTTGATCGTGAGCAGCTCGGGGTCGCCAGGCCCCGTGCCCACCCCGTACAGCACGCCTTTACTCATACGTAGCCCCCAATTCCCCGATAACTGCATCGGCGCCCGACGTGCGGAAAAGCTCTCGGCGCTCGGCGTCGAACACGACCGCGGCGATGTCGCATGCGCCCGCCGCGCGGCGGCGCAACCTGTCATCGATTGCCGCAGCGAGCGAGGCGCGCGCAGCGTCCCCCACGCCGGCGGCCTCAATTACCTCGAGCGCCGCCATGGTCGTGACCGACGACATGATCTCGCGCACGGTCTTCGCGCCAGCGCCGGCCAAGGCCGCGTGGGCGGCCAGAATCTCCGCGCGGCAGTCGGCGGTACGCGAATGGGTGTCCATGATGCCGCCCGCAACCTTCACCAGCTTGCCGATGTGTCCCACAAGAAGAACATTGGTAAATCCCTCGCGAACGCAGCAATCAATCGCATCGCCCACGAAGTTGGAGATGAAGACCACCGGTGCACCGTTTAGGTGGAAATGCCCCGAGATGAACTGCCCGCCGTAGTTGCCGGGCGTGAGCACGACTCCGCGCCGCCCCATAGCCGCATGCTGCCGGATCTCGAGCTCGATGCTGTCGCGCAAGGCAGCAAGGCTGCGCGGCTCGACGATGCCCGTCGTGCCCAGGATGGAAATGCCGTCCTCTATCCCCAGGTGCGGGTTGAAGGTCTTTTCGGCAAGGGCAACACCCTCGGGTACCGAAATCGTCACAGCGATATTTCCAGAAAAGCCGTGCGCGGCGCACACCTCGCGCACCGCCGAAGTGATCATCGCGCGCGGCGTCGCGTTGATGGCGGCCGCCCCCACCGGCTGCTCGAGCCCGGGCAACGTCACGCGCCCCACGCCCACGCCGCCATCGACGGAAACTTCCGATTCGCGCGCGGGCACGCCCTTGCTGCCCGCAGCGCCCGTGCCCGACCCCGCATGTTCCACGCGCGCGTACACGAGCACGCCGTCGGTCACATCGGCATCGTCGCCTGCGTCCTTTCGCACGGCGCACTGGGCGCACCCCTCGCCGATGCATGCGTCGACCACGTTCGCCTCGACGGGCAGCCCGCCGGGGGTGACGATCGACACGCGGCCGACGGGCTTTCGTGACAAGAGCATCTCGCAGGCCGCCTTCGCCGCGAGCGCGGCGCAGCTCCCCGTGGTGTAGCCGCAGCGCAGGCGGGTCGTCCCGGTATATATGTAATGATCGAAGGCCACGCTAGCTGCTCGCCTTCCGATACCCCGTGGCAAACGAAGGGTCGTAAAGCTTGCTGCGCTCGTACGACTCCGCTTGCGCGCCGTTGTGCGCAAGCCCGCCGCGAGCTCCGAGCACGCGGCCCACCACCACGAGCGCCGTGCGGTCGATGCCCTCTCGCGCGCCCGCATCGGCGAGCGTGCCCACTGTGCATCGCACCACGCGCTCCTCAGGCCAGGTCGCCTTGTACACGAGCGCCACCGGCTCGTCGGAGCTGCGGCCCGCGGCCAAAAGCTCGGCGGAAAGCTCGGCGAGCATACCCGAGCTCAGGAAGATGACCATAGTCGAGCCGCTTTCCGCCATGGTGCGCATGCCCTCGCCCGCGGGCATGGGGGTGCGCCCGGAAAGCCGCGTGATCACGACCGACTGGCTGATTCCCGGCAGCGTGTATTCCTGGCGAAGCGCCGCCGCGGCACCGCAAAAGCTCGACACGCCGGGCACCACCTCGTAGTCCACGCCGCGCGCGTCGAGCGCGTCCATCTGCTCCTGGATGGCGCCGTACAGGCACGGGTCGCCCGTGTGCAGGCGCACCACTTCCTCGCCCCGCGCATCCGCCGCGCACATCACGTCGAGCACTTCCTCCAAGGTCATGTGCGCGCTGTCGTAGACGACGCAGGATTCCTTGCACTCGGCGAGCAGCTCGGGGTTCACAAGGCTCCCCGCCCAAACGACCACGTCGGCCGCGCGCAGAAGACGCGCCCCGCGCAGCGTGATAAGGTCGGCGGCGCCCGAACCTGCGCCAACGATATGAATCATCCGAGCCTTCCCTTCCCGTTTCTCATCGCAACCGTTTACGCCGCCCTTCGCACAGCGGGCAAGACACGGCGCCCGCAGCGGCAATCGGCGCAAATACGTAGGCAGGAGGCGCAATGCCGCCCGCCCTGGCTTTGACACGCCCACAAACGCCCACTATCATAGTGGTAGTTTCGGCAACGAGCATATGACAATCGAATAAAAGGAAACGACCGGCGCGGCGCCCACACAGTCCGCGCTGGCTTGCGGAGGGAACCAGGTGGGAATCCTGGGCAAGGGACATTACTGTGTAGGACGCGCGGGCGAACCGCCTCGCGCCCCAAGCCAGACTGCTTCGCCTTTTCCTCACGGCATCGCCGTGGCGTTAGCTCCTTGTGAACCCCGAGGAGTGCGCTTCCCTTTCGAATGAGCCGGCCGCAGCCGGCAAGAAACAGGCGCGCTATCCCTTTGCGGACGAGCGCGCTTTTCTTTCGCTTGTGCCGATAAGCAACTGTCGCCGGGGGACCGGCAAACCGAGGAAAGGGAAAACCATGTCCGACCAGATGTCACGCCGCGGCTTCATGGGCGCCGCAGCAACCGGAGCCGTCGCGCTCGCCGGATTCGCGCTCGCGGGCTGCTCCAGCACCTCCGCGAGTTCCGAGAAATCGAGCGAAAAGGAGATGGCCGTGAAGCCGGTCATTCTCGTCACGAGCTTCGGCACGAGCTACAACGACTCGCGCCACATCACCATCGGCGCCATCGAAGACGCTATCCGCGAGAAGTACTGGCAGGACTACGACATCCGCCGCGCCTTCACCGCGCAGATCATCATCGACAAGCTGAAGAAGCGCGACGGCATCACGATCGACAACATGACCGAGGCGCTCGACCGCTGCGTGGAAGACGGCGTGAAGGAAATCGTCGTGCAGCCGACGCATCTCATGGCTGGCCTGGAATACGCCGACGTGAAAGACGAGCTCGACAAGTACGCCGACAAGTTCGACAAGATCTCGCTCGGCGACCCGCTGCTCACCTCCGACGACGACTACAAGAAGGTGGCCGCAGCCATTAAGGAGAACATGGCGTCCTTCGACGACGGCAAGACGGCGCTGTGCCTCATGGGCCACGGCACCGAAGCCGATTCCAACGCCGACTATGCCAAGATGCAGGAAGTGTTCAAGAACGAGGGCTTGACGCAGTTCTTCGTCGGCACCGTCGAGGCTGAACCGACCTGCGAGGATGTTATCGCCGCCGCGAGCGCCGCAGGGTACAAGAAGGCCGTGCTCGCGCCGTTCATGGTGGTCGCGGGCGACCACGCGAACAACGACATGGCAGACGAGACCGACCCCGACAGCTGGGCTGCGAAGTTCGTGGCCGCCGGCTTCGAAGTGACGTGCCTGCTCCAGGGTCTGGGACAGAACGCCGCGGTCGACGACATCTACGTCTCGCACGTGGACGATGCCATCGCCAAGCTGTAAACTCGCCGCGCACGGGGGCGCCGGTCGCGTCCCCGTGCAACGGGCATGCGCCTTCCCCGACCGACGGCGCATGCCCGTTGCATTCGCATCCCGCCCGCCCACCGCACGGCGCGGGCGGTAGAAGCGATTGAAAGGAACCCCTCCATGTTGAAGAAAACCCTCGTCTTCGCCCTGTCGGCGGCGCTTCTCGCGTTCTCGCTCGCCGGCTGCGCCGGAAATTCAAGCGACAGCGCAAAGGCAAGCAATACCGATTCCCAGGAAAAGACCGAGCAGGCGGCCGATGCGACCGAGGGCGCAAGCGCTGCCCCCATCACCGCCGACAAGGTGGCCGACGGCACCTATCCGATCACTGTAGATTCCAGCTCGAACATGTTCAGGATTGTGGACGCCCAGCTCATCGTGGAAAACGGCTCCATGCACTGCGTGATGACGCTTTCCGGCACGGGCTACGGCAAGCTCTTCATGGGCACGGGCGACGAGGCTGCCGCCGCGAGCGAGGCCGACTTCATCCCCTATGTGGAAAACGCGGAAGGCAAGTACACCTACGACGTGCCCGTTGATGCGCTCGACGAGGACACCGCCTGTGCCGCGTGGAGTATTAGAAAAGAGCAGTGGTACGACCGCACGCTTGTGTTCGAATCCGCCGGCGTCGATCTGCGCGCCGACGCACTGAAGTAACGCCATGCGGTCGATTCTTCCCAAGGGGGAAAACAGGAAGCTCCACAGCATCGCGGCGCGCGCGATCGCCTGCGTTCTCGTCGCCCTGCTCGCGCTTTCCTTCGCGGGGTGCAGTGCGAGCCCGAACGCGACCGGTGGCACGGCGGGCTCTCAGGAATACACTGTGAGTGTCTCGCTTTCCGGCGGGTCAGGGCGCGCAAGCATCGCCTCACCCACCACAATTGTGAAGGATGGCGACACCTACACCGCGACCATCACCTGGTCGAGTTCGAACTACGACAAGATGACCGTCGACGGCGTGGACTACGCGCCCGTAAACGACGGCGGCAACTCCACGTTCGAGATACCCGTCACGCTCGACGAGGACATCGCCGTGTCGGCCGAGACCGTCGCCATGTCGACGCCGCACACCATCGACTACACGATCCACTTAGACTCATCCACCATGAAGGAGAAATCGGGCGACGATGCAAGCGGCAGCTCCCCTGCAGGAACGGCTTCAAGCGCCGCGGCCGACTTCCACAACGCCGATTTGGGCTGCGGCTGGGAGCCGACGGGGGCGCTTCAGCTTGAATACGCCGAGCACTTCACTGTCGACGAGTTCGAAGGCGGTCTGCGGCTTATCTGCGTTTCGAATGGGGAGCGTTTCCTCGTGGTGCCGCAAGATGCGAAGGTACCTGATGGGTTGAGCTCCGACATCGCGGTCATAAGGCGCCCCGCCGACAAGGTGTACCTCGTGTCGTCGGCGACAATGTGCCTGGTCGACGCGCTCGATGCGAACGACAATATCATCATGTCGGGCACGAAGGCCGACGATTGCTCGGTCGCGGGCTTCAAAAGCGCGCTCGAAAGTGGGGCGATCGCCTACGGCGGCAAGTACAGCGCGCCCGACTACGAGCGAATATCGGCCTCGGGCTGCACGCTCGCCATCGAGAACACCATGATCAACCACACGCCCGATGTGAAGGAAAAGCTGCAGAAGCTCGGGCTCGTCGTGCTCACCGAACAGTCGTCGAGCGAGCCCGAAGCACTCGGGCGCGTCGAGTGGATTAAGCTTTTCGGCGTCCTGTTCGACAAGGAAGACGAGGCCGCGCACCTGTTCAACGAGCAGAAGGCCCGCGTCGAGCAAACATCGGGGCTCGCGTCGTCAGGTAAAACCGTGGCGTATTTCTACATTAACTCGAACGGGGCCGCCGTCACGCGGCGGGCGGGCGACTACGTGGCGCAGATGATCGAGCTTGCAGGCGGCAGCTATGCGCTCGATGACGCGCAGACGGCGTCGACGTCAGGTTCGTCAGTAACGCTCGAAATGGAGCGCTTCTACGCGACGGCGAAGGATGCCGACATCATCGTCTACAACGGCACCATCGACGAATCGGTTGCCACCTTGAACGACTTCGTAGGCAAAAACGCGCTATTGTCGCAGTTCAAAGCCGTGAAGAACGGCAACGTCTGGGTCACAAGCGCCGACATGTACCAGCAGATGACTTCTACCGCCGACATTATCGACGAGCTGCACGGGGCGTTCACCGGCGATGACGCGAGCGACTTCCATTATCTGAGGAAGCTCGGTTAGCGCCATGAGAAGCCGGCTTTCCATGGCATACGACGAATCGGGGCGCGCCGCGCGGTGTCGCGTCGTGACGGC
This sequence comes from uncultured Collinsella sp., assembly GCA_900544095.1. Taxonomy (GTDB): domain Bacteria; phylum Actinomycetota; class Coriobacteriia; order Coriobacteriales; family Coriobacteriaceae; genus Collinsella. The sequence continues at coordinate 11,423 of UQTV01000001.1, read as the reverse complement.
GCTGCTCGCTGTTGCCCTCATCGTGCTCGTCGGGGCCAACCTGTGCATCGGGAGCGTGCTCGTGCCCGCAGACCACATCCCCGGCATCCTTTCGGGCGGCGCGGCCAATTCCATGGAAAGCCAGGTCATCTGGGAGATTCGCCTGCCGCGCGTGCTTTCAGCCGTGCTTCTCGGCGGGGCACTTTCGCTTTCCGGGTTCCTGCTGCAGACGTTTTTCAACAACCCCATCGCCGACCCGTTCATCTTGGGCGTCTCCTCGGGCGCAAAGTTCGTCGTCGCGCTTACGATGATCGTACTTCTAGGCGCGAACCAGGCCATGTCCTCGCCGGCCATGGTGGCCGCAGCGTTTCTGGGCTCGCTTATCACTATCGGCTTCGTGCTCCTCATCGCACGGCGCATAAGTTCCATGGCCATGCTCATCGTGGCGGGCGTCATGGTGGGATACATCTGCTCGGCGGCGACGAACTTCCTCATCGCCTTCGCCGACGACCAGTCCATCGTGAACCTGCACAACTGGTCTTTGGGTAGCTTCTCGGGTTCGAGCTGGGACGACATCGCGATCATCGCGGTCGTGGTGATCACCGTGAGCGCATGCGTATTCGCGATATCGAAGCCCCTTTCCGCCTTCCAGCTGGGAGAAGCCTACGCGAAAAGCGTCGGCGTGAACGTCGAACGCCTCCGCGTGGTGCTCGTCCTTCTAGCGAGCATGCTCTCCGCCTGCGTGACCGCGTTCGCTGGTCCGGTGTCGTTCGTAGGCATCGCGGTTCCGCATCTCGTGAAGTCGGCGCTAAAGTCGTCGAAGCCCATCCGCGTGATTCCTGCGTGCTTCTTGGGAGGCGCCATCTTCTGCGCGGGCTGCGATTTGATCGCGCGCACGCTGTTCTCTCCCGTCGAGCTTTCCATCAGCGCCGTCACCGCCATCTTCGGCGCTCCGGTGGTTATCGCGCTCATGTTGAAGAAGCGGGTGAGGTAGATGGGGGAATTCGTGCCGCGGCCCAAAACGCTCGGAGGGGACATTCCATGCTTAGACAGTCCTGAGCTCGCACGAAAGCGCCAGAAGGCACTTTCGGCTCGTGCGGAACTGCGCGCGGAACGCCTCCTCCGAGCGGAGCCGAACCTCGAAACTACGGTCGAAACGCAGGCTGACGGAGCGCCGCTTTTCCACATAAGCGACCTGTCGGCGGGCTACGACAAGAAGGTCGTAGTCGAAGGCGTCGATCTGGAGGTTCGCGCGGGCGACGTCGTGGCGCTCATCGGGCCGAACGGCTCGGGCAAGTCGACCATCTTGAAAACCATCACACGCCATCTGGCACCGCTTGCCGGCGCGGTCGAGCTCGACGGGCGGGAGATTTCCCGATGGAAGACGGCGGAGTTTGCAAGGAACCTTGCGGTTATGCTGACAGATCGCCCCCGGACCGAGCTCCTCACCTGCCGCGATGTCGTAGAGTCGGGAAGGCACCCCTACACCGGGCGAATGGGCACACTCTCGCCCGACGACCATAGTCGGGTCGACGAGGCCATGAAAACCGCACATGTGGAAGAGCTCGCCGAGCGCGACTTTATGCAGATAAGCGACGGGCAACGCCAGCGCGTCATGCTCGCACGCGCCATCGCGCAGGATCCGCGTGTGCTCGTGCTCGACGAGCCCACGTCGTATCTCGATATCCGCTACCAGATCGACCTGCTGCGAATACTTCGCCACCTTGCGAAATCGCGGAATGTGGCTGTCATCATGTCCATCCACGAACTCGAGCTCGCGCAGAAAAGCGCCGACAAGGTGATTTGCGTGAAGGACGGCCGGGTCTTCCGCGCCGGCGCACCCGAGGACATATTCACGCGCGAGACGATTGGCGAGCTCTACGGCCTTCAACATGGCACCTTCAACGAGCGCTTCGGCAGCGTGGAAATTGGACGCCCGCACGGCGATGCGCACACATTCGTCATCGCCGGCGCAGGTACGGGGTCGGCTGTGTTTCGCCAGCTCATCCGGCAGGGCAAGGCGTTCTACACGGGCGTTCTGCACGAAGGGGACATCGACTGCGAGCTCGCGCGCGACCTGGCGGCGGAATGCGTGGCCGAGCGCGCCTTCGAGCCGATCGGGGATAGAACCATAGCCCGCGCCAAAGAGTTCCTCGTCCACTGCGCGCGCCTTATCGTGTGTCCCGCCGCCTTCGGCACCATAAACGCCCGCAACGCAGAGCTCGTCGAGTTCGCACGCTCGCACGGTATCGAGGTCATGCGAGCGTGCGAAGGCGCATCGGAGGATTCCCAATTGGGGTGGAAAGGATAAACTGGACTTTCTTTTAAGGATCCTCAGGCTACAGCTCCTACGCCGGCGAGGTCTACAAGGCGCCGGAGAACCTCGTGAACAGGAATTTCCACGCCGACGAGCCCAACATGCTGTGGCTCACCGACATCACCGAGTTCAGGCTCCCGGGCGGCGAGAAGGTCTACCTGAGCCCGGTCATCGACTGCTTCGGCGGGATGCTCGTCGCCTGGTCGATCGGGCTGCACCCCGACAAGCGCCTCGCGAACTCGAGCCTGCGCCTAATCCAAGCGAGATTCCAGACTCGACAGGCCATTGAGAGTCAGGTCGTTGGCGACCTCCGAGACGCGCTCGATAGGAACCGATCCGTCAGACAGCGCCCATGTGCGATAGATTCCGATAATACCCGACAGCAAAAACGCCAGATAGTAGTCGAACATCTCGTCCTTGAGACCGTGGGGCAGCAGATCGCGCTCGGCAATCTCGTGCTCGAGCGGCGCACGAAGACGAGCCATAAAATCATCGAGCGGAATGTTCTCGATCAGCTGACGATTGAGCACCAGGTTGTTGCACAGCGCCTCGTTAACGGTTTTAAAGAAGGTCGCCGCCGCGCCCAGGGCGCGCTCGTTGGTGTCACCGTCCATGGAAGCAAGCGTTTTCTCGACCGAGTCGACAATCATCTCCACCACATCGACGGCAATGGCATCGAGCAAGCCATCAACCGTACCAAAGTGCACGTAGAAGGTTTTACGGTCGACATTGGCCTCGCGCGCGATGGCACTCACCGTAATGTCTGCCAGCGGCTTTTCCATGAGCAAGCGCTCAAAAGCGGAAAGGATGGCATTGCGGCTGCGAACGATACGGCGATCAATACGCGGTTTACTGGTGGCCATGGGTGTGTCCCTTCGATATGCGGGCATTCATCAACAGATGAGAGATAATCTACGTAAGAGGATTATCCCCCATACAGCTCAAATATGCCCCGCATCATGAAGAACGCACGACTGCCCTACCGCGACTTAGGGTGCTTCTTCTTATTGAGCGCCGACGGAGATACGCGGATACCGTCGCCCGTCTGGCGCACATAGGCTTTATGAGCCGGCTTAGCGGTCCCAGAAGCCTTCTGAGCGTGCTTCCTGGGATCAACGGTAACAGCATTCGTGGGGTGCGACTTAGTGGGCGCAGAGGGCGTCTGAGGCTCGCGGCCGAGCTTGCGCATCACGCGATCCCAGCGCGCATGGATGCTCTCGTTGTGGGCGCTCTTAAGGCCCAGCAGGGGCGCAGCCAAAATGGTCGGCGCGATAAACGTAATGAGACGCCACAGCAGATAGCCGGCGGTCGAAGCCGACCCAAAGAAATGACCCAAGAACAAAGCAAAGCCGCCCTCAGCGCCACCAGTTCCACCGGGCAAGGGAACCGCAGAGCTCAGCAGCTGGACAAAGGCGCTCGCGGCCATGACCGAGAAAAAGTCGACCTCGTGGTGGCCAAAGGCGAGCATCAGAAAATACGGCACCAGATAGAAAAACGCGAGCTGCAGCATGGTGATAAACACGGTGAGCAGCATGGAAGAAAAATGTCCGGCCGAAAGCTTGAACTTCTCGGAGAAGGAGTAGATCTCGCCATCGACAAACGAGCGCCATCCATCGATCTTAGTGGCCGAGACACCTATGCGCTCGAGCCAATTGATGATGCAATGGGCGACGCGCGTGACGGTCTTAGGCATGAGCGCGACGGCGAAGATGCCGAGCAGGATGCAGCAGTGACCGCCAAAACTAAAGACGCACAGCAGCGTCATGTCGCCATAGCGCTCGGCAAAAAACGGCATGCGAGCAAGCAATAGGATAGCGCCCCAGGCAACGAGGCCAAACTGATACACAATAAATCGGGTGAACTGCGTGGCACCCGCTTCGCCCACGTTTTGGCCCGCTTTGGTCAGGCGGTAGATCTGGGCAGGCGTAGAGCCCATCATCATGGGCGTCAGGTTGCCAAAGAAGATGCCACTCGCCTCGACCGAGATCAGGTCGCGAATGCCGACGGGTGAATTGGGGTCGAGCCAGACGGCGATCGCATAGGCCACAATGCCAAAGAACAGATACATAAACATGCAAAGACACGCGACAACGAGCCAGGGCGCCTGGACGCTCGACATAGCAGCCCAGAACTGCCCCATCTGCCCGGTTACCACCAGATAGACGATATAACCCACCAGCACAACGCCGATAAAGATTGCGCCGCGGCGTGCGCTCTTATTGTCATCGCCGCCCGAGGCCTCAACCTCGACCTGGGGCTTGGACGTATGTTGAGAGGACTCCGTCATGAGACTCCTTCTAACAGTCAAAATATCTTGGTTATTGTACCCGTAAGGGCCATAAGCAGAACGCAAAGCTCTTGTTCAAACGGGAATGACAGACAGTTGTTTGATAATAAAAAACCCGGCCTTCCGTGGAAAGACCGGGTATCAGATGCGTGGTAGCCCGTACCAGATTCGAACTGGTGATCTCCGCCTTGAGAGGGCGGCGTCCTAAACCGCTAGACGAACGGGCCATAGGCCTCGGCAGAAAAGAAGTGGTAGCCCGTACCAGATTCGAACTGGTGATCTCCGCCTTGAGAGGGCGGCGTCCTAAACCGCTAGACGAACGGGCCACATGACATCTGCACTGCCGTGCTGCGAGGAAATATATTACGGGACAAAAAACATCAGCGCAAGAAGAAATTCCAAATTGCCGAAAAATTGTCGACAGGTTATGGAACGCGCAGGTCAACTAATTAGCTAATTCAAGTTGAGATGAACCAAAAGGGTTTCGCGATCGTTGGGGATGTTGTCCTCGATAACGGCTTCGAGGGCGGCGTTGAGTAGCTGGCCTAGCTCGGGCCCCGGCTTCACACCGGCACGAATCAAGTCGCCGCCGTTGATAGCAAGCATCTTGAGCGAATAGGGCTCCCCCGCCTCCAACAAATCATGGGCGAGTGAGCGCATCTCTTCGATCGTCTCGACGTAATAGAAGCACGACGGCGCCTTGCCCAGCGTGTCGGCACGCTTAAGGTCCATAAGCTCGTCCATCAGGCGCGGCGTATCGACGCCCTCGCCCGAAAGCAAGCGCATCATATTGAGCAAGCAGGAGCGCTCGGGGCGCAGCGGCTTGTCGTGGTACTTAATGAGCAGGCACACGTCGCGCACCAAATCGTGCGAAAGCGCCAAGCGATCCATGATGGCGCGCGCCTTCTTGGCCCCGAGCTCGGGGTGACCGTAAAAGTGGCCGCTGCCCGCATGGTCGACCGTAAAGCAATCGGGCTTGGAAACGTCGTGCAAAAACGCCGCCCACATTAGGCTCATTGAGGGTGTAAAGCCGTCGCACAGCGCCAACTCCCCCGCCACCGTCAGCACACGGGCGATATGCTCGTAAACGTTAAACGCATGATAGACGCTGCGCTGATCAAACCCGCGACCCGCTGCCAACTCGGGCACGGCGGCGCAGATGAGCTCAGGGTAGCGCAGCATGGCGTCTCCCCCGTGGCCGGTCGAAAGGATACCCTCGAGCTCAATGCCCACGCGCTCGCGCGCCACAGCATCGAGCAGCGGCGCGCACTCGGCAAGCGCCTGTTTAGTCTTAGGCTCGATCATAAAATCCAGACGGCAGGCAAAACGCACCGCGCGCAGCATGCGCAGGGCATCCTCGTTAAAACGACGCTTGGGATCTCCAACGGCGCGGATGAGCTTGCGGTCTAGGTCGCCCTGACCATCGTAGCGGTCGACAAGACCACGCTCGGGATGCCAGGCCATAGCGTTAACGGTAAAGTCACGACGCGCCAGATCGTCCTCAAGCGACGCCGCACGCTCCACACTCTGGGGATGGCGGCCGTCGGTGTAAAAGCCGTCTAGGCGGTAGGTGGTGACCTCAATGCGCTCATCATCGCAAATAGCCGTGATGCCGCCAAATTTTATGCCCGACTCAACCACGGCAATATCAGCCGCTTCGAGCGCCTCTTTGGACTCCTGCCACAGGCCGCTGCAGCACATGTCAACATCGTGGCTGGGGCGTCCCATCAGGGCATCACGTACCCAACCGCCCACGTACCAAGCCTCAAGACCTGCTGCCTCAAGCGCACGCAGGACACGGATAGAAGCATCGGTCGGCTGCGTACCGTTGAGCGAAACATTGCACATGCCTATGGCCTCCTGCGACTATCAAATTGGCTATCGATTGCGTCTGCAAGAAGTCTAGCAAGAAACAGCCTCCACTGCACACGCAAGTCCGATAAACAAAAACGCATCCGTCCTGGTCTAAGACGGATGCGAAATAATTGAACTATTCAGGCAAGGTGCCGGAACTAGCAAACCTGACGGATTGCAATACCCTTCTGATACTCATCGACCTTGGCAAAATTGCCCAGACCCGGGCACTCGACCACGTTGGCGCCGGTGGCCATCGAGAGGCGCAGGGCATCCTCGACGCGCTCGGGGGCGTCGTGCCACACGGACAGGAAGGCGGCCAGCGAGGAGTCGCCCGCGCAGACGGTCGACAGCAGCTTGACGTCGAAGGTGCGGTTGGCAAACCAGATGTGCTCGCCGTTGGAGAAGTACGCGCCGTCGCCGCCGAGCGTCAGCAGTACATTCTTAGCGCCCTTGGCGTGCAGCTCGGCCATGGCGCCCTTGACGGACTCGTCGTCGCCACCGCTCACCTTAATGCCAAAGATGTCGAGCAGCTCGTCGTCGTTAGGCTTAATGAGCAACGGCTCCATAGCAATGAGGTCGGCCAGCTGATGGCTCGAGATATCGAGCACGAACTCGGCGCCCTTCGCCTTCACGCGACGCAGGACCTCTGCCAGGAAGCTCTCGGAGGTGTTGGGGGGCAGCGAGCCGCTGATAACCAGGCAGGTCATGTCATCGAGCGAACCGATAAGCTCAAACATCTCCTGCTCGTTGGCTTCGTTGATGGCGGCACCGGCGTTGACCATGTTGTACTCGGTGTCGGGACCGGCGTTGAGGAACACGTTAACACGCGTGATGCCGTCAGTCCACACGGGCTTGACGGGCACGCCCAGGGCCTCGGCGCCCTTAACGATATACTCACCCGAGAAGCCGGCGAAGAAGCCCAAGATCGTGGTGTCGACGCCGTAGTGGTCGAGCGTAAACGAAACGTTGAGACCCTTGCCGTTGGGGGTGTAGACAGCGTTACGGGTGCGGGTAACGGTGTTGGCGGACAAGCCATCGCAGGAGATGTTGTAGTCAATAGCGGGATTTGCAGTAAGCGTGTAAATCATGAATGTTCCTTTCACGAAGCAACGTGTTAATGAAAGTATATTCCACGCTTCGGCAAAAGGCCACAACAACTCGGTGAACGGTGTGGAACGCGTGAAGCGCGGCTCCGAGGTTCGAGTGGGACAAAAAACGGCGCCCCGGTCGAAACCGGGACGCCGTATGCGCACGAGTTTGTCGTGTTTCGCTTACTTGCGATCGAGCTTGCGAACGGCAACGCGCTTGCTGTACTCGTCGACGTGACCAAAGTCGCCGATGCCGACGGACTCAGCAACGTTGGCGCCGGTGGCCATAGCGAGCTTCATGGCCTCCTCGACGTTGTCGCGATCCCTGTACCACTTGTGCAGGAACGCAGCGAGGGTGCAGTCGCCGGCGCAGACGGAAGAGACAAGCTTGATGTTGAACTCACGCTTGGCATACCAGATGTCCTCGCCGTTGGAGAAGTAAGCGTCACCGCGGCTACCACGGGTGAGCAGCACGTTCTGGACGCCGGCCTCGTGAGCCAGCTTCATGGCAACGCGGACCTCGTCGTCGGTGTCGACCGGCACGCCGAAGATAGCCTTCATCTCGTGATGGTTCGGCTTAATGAGCAGCGGCTTCTTGTGAGCGAGCTCCTTGAGCTTGTCGGAGGACAGGTCCAGGACGACGTCGGCGCCACGGGCCTGAGCGTGCTCCATGACCTGAGCCAGGAAGTCGGGCGTAGCTTTGGGAGGCACGGAGCCGGAGACGATCAGGCACTCAAGGTCGCCCGCGGTGTCCAGGATGTTGTAGAGCTCCTCCTGATGCTGCGGCGTAATCGGAGCACCGGGGTTCAGGATGCCGTACTCGTGCTGGCCATCGTTGACGTAGGTGTTGATGCGCGTGATACCGTCGGTCCAGACCGGGCGGCAGAGGCAACCCAGGTTCATGACCTCCTCGACGATGAACTTGCCCGTGAAGCCGGCGAAGAAACCGAGCGCGACGGTGTCGACGCCCATCTTCTTAAAGGCGAAGGACACGTCGAGGCCCTTGCCGTTAGCCGTGTAGCTGGCCGAGCCGGTGCGGACGTTCTCGTCGGGCTCGAGCGGAGAGCTCGAAACCGTCATGTCGACAGCCGGGTTAGCGGTTAGCGTGTAGAACATTTACAGTACCCCCTGTATATGTGAGGGCCGCGTGGCCGGCCCATTCCAACCACGCGGTTACCTCTGATACCAAATTAGCGAGCTGCGGACTCGAGCAGTGCCTTGACCTCGGCAGCGGTGTTGCAGGCGAGCGCCTTCTCGGCGAGCTCGTCGCACTCGGCCTTGGTCCACTGGCTGATGGTCTTGCGGGCGCGCAGGATGGACGGAGCGCTCATCGAGAACTCCTCCAGGCCCCAGCTGATCAGCAGCGGCTCGAGCAACGGATCGGCAGCGGCCTCGCCGCACATACCGACCATGATGCCGGCCTTCACGCCGCTCTCGATGATGTTCTTGAGCGAGCGGAGCACGGCGGGATAGTAAACCTGGTACAGGTTGGAGATGGTGTCGTTGCCACGGTCGGCGCACATGGTGTAGCCGATCAGGTCGTTGGTGCCGATGGAGAAGAAGTCGGCGACCTCGGCCAGGCGGTCAGCGAGCAGCGAGGCTGCAGGCGTCTCGACCATGATGCCGACCTCGATGTTCTCGTTGAACTTGCGACCCTCTTCGGTCAGCTCGGTCTTGCACTGCTCGACGAGCTCCTTGACAGCCAAGACTTCCTCGACGCAGGTGACGAGCGGGATCATAATCTTGACGTCACCGAAGGCGCTGGCGCGCAGCAGGGCGCGGAGCTGGACCTTGTACTGGTCGGGGTTGGCCAGGCAGTAACGCACGGCGCGGAAGCCCATGAAGGGGTTCTCTTCCTTGACCATGTGCAGGTACGGAATCTCCTTGTCGCCACCCACATCGAGCGTGCGGATGATGACCGGAGCGCCCTTGAGCGCGCTGGCGACCTTACGGTAGGCGTTGAACTGCTCCTCCTCGGAAGGAAGCTCAGCAGAGTCCATGAACAGGAACTCGGAACGGAACAGGCCGATAGCCTCGGCATCGTGATCGAGCGCGTTGGGCACGTCATCGGGGTTGCCGATGTTGCAGGCAATAATCTTCTTGATGCCGTCGGCAGTCACGGACGGCTTGCCGCGGAAGGCCTCGAGAGCCGCCTTCTCGGCAGCGAAAGCCTCGGCCTTGGCAGTGTAGGCAGCGAGCGTCTCCTCATCGGGATCGGCCTCGACGATACCCTTGCCACCGTCGACGACAACGGTCATGCCGTTGCGCAGTGCGGTGCAGCTGTTGGAAACCGAAAGGACAGCCGGGATCTCGAGGGCGCGCGCAATGATTGCGGAGTGCGACGTGCGGCCACCAGTCTCGGTGACGATACCGGCAACGTGGGCCTTATCGATCGTGGCGGTCATGGACGGCGTGAGGTCGTGCACGACAACGACGGTGTTCTCGGGCAGGACGGAAAGGTCGACGACCTCCTTGCCCAGCAGCTCGGCCAGAATACCGGTGCGGATGTCGGCGATGTCGGCCGCGCGCAGACGGAACATCTCATCGTCCATGGACAGGAACATGTTCTCGAACATGGTCGAGGTGTCCATGAGCGCCTGCTCGGCGCAGGTGCCGCCGTCAATGGCGGCGTTGATGGCGTCGGTCATGCCCGGATCCTGAGCCAGGACAATGTGTCCGCTCATGATCTCGGCCTCGGCCTCGCCCACCGTCTCCTTCATGTGGTCGGCCTGAGCCTGGGTCTTCTCGCAGAAGACCGAAAGAGCGGTCTGATAGCGCTCCTTCTCTGCTGCCGAATCAGCAACCTCGTGCGGCTCAAACGTCAAGTCGGGATCGACGGCGACCATGACGGTGCCGATACCGATGCCCTCGGAAGCGTTGACTCCCTGATACATTCCCATTCCTCTCTCCGTGTCATGTGATAAAGCGTTTTGCCATATCCATGACAAAAGAGCGCAGCTACCTTAAGACAGGTCACTGCGCCCCCAAATATGAACTTAGTTGTTCAACATGCGACCCGTTTGAGTTCTACTCGCCAAGACCGCTCTTGATGAGCTCGATGGCAGCAGCCAGAGCCTCGGCCTCGTCGGCGCCGTCGCACTTGACCTCGACCTCGGTGCCGCAGGGGATACCAGCAGCCATGAGGGCCATCGGGGACTTGCCGTTGACCTCCTTCTCGGGGGTGACGACCGTCACGTCACAGGCGTACTTGCCCATGGTGGAGGCGAACAGACCAGCCGGACGCATGTGCAGACCCTGCGGATTGACGAGAGTAGCCTTCTCAGAAACCATAATTGACTCCTTTTTGTGTTTAACCCCTGTCATGCATGTGGCAGGAGTCAGATTCACGACGTTGTTTATATTAACTCACATCAAACGGTTTTTCATTGTGTTTCGCACGAATTGTTGGACAGTTGTCTGTTCTGTCCGCTTGCTCGCCCCGGACCCCGCGCGCGGGGGCCATGAGATTTCCTGCTCTACAGTCCTGCTCGCACGAAGAGCACATTAAGTGCTCTTCGGCTCGTGCGGAACTCGCGATAAATCTCATGGCCCCCGCGCGCGGGGTCCGGGGCGAGCAAACTGCGGAAACTCGGTCGGTCCAAAGTAATATCGTGCGAACGGAATTCTGGCTGATGACTTGTTCGCGACAAAGACTCGATAGGTAGCCCCCTCTATGCCCTTTTGTAAGTTGCGGTGAAATAGGGACTGAATTTGGGGTTGAATCGTTTAAACAGTCCCTATTTCACCGCAACTTATGGGAGGGATAGAAAAAGGCTCTGTTAGACCAACATTGACATATAGGTGATGCCACGGTGGTATAATAGCCGTAAGCACTACGGCATTGGAGTATCATGAACGCCGAAGACTTGGTCATCATCTTCAAAAAGAACATGGC